>JAGTJW010000002.1:0-600000 GCA_023657425.1 Ideonella sp. WA131b | reverse complement strand
GTGCCGAACTCACCCCAGTCGAGCTGCGCGCACTCGCCCGGCTCGAAGTCCAGCTTGAGGAAGGCCGGCCGCTGTCGCGGGCGGATGCGGTGCACGTAGTCCTTGACGATGGTGATGCCGCCGCCGTAGCCGGCCTCGAGCAGCCGCTGGTAGATCTGCTGGGCGCTGTACGGGTGGGCGTCGAGCCAGCGCACGATCTGGCCCTTGAAGGCGTCGAGCTTGCTGGCGCGCAGCACGGCCTTGCGCGCTCGGAACTGTTCGGCCTGCGCCCACCGGGCGACGGTGCGTACATCCAGGCCCAGCGCTCGCGCGGTCTGCGCCACCGTGAGTTGCTGGCGCACCAGGTGGTCACGGATGCGGCAGTAGGTCTCGTAGTCAACCACGGCGCGCTCGAGCCTGCTGCAGCAGCGCGGCCAGGCTCACGGGCTGGCCGCCGGTGTTGGCCCCGGCAACGCCCGGTGGACGCGGCGCCGGGCGCTGCGCCGCCACGGTCCCCGGCAGGGCCAGCACCTGGTACAGCGGCGAGCGATAGGCGATGAGATCCAGCTCGATGAGCTGCTGGCGTGCCGCGGCGAACTGCTCGTCACTCAGGTGCAGCCGCCGGGCGAGCGTGGCCGAGCCGTAGTAGCTCAGGCCCTGGGCATCGGACACCGTGACCAGGAACAGGTACAGCGCCGCCGAGCGGGCCTCACAGCGGTCGATGAAGTGCTGCTGCACGAGCGCCTGGTCAACCCAGCTGAACTGCTCGGGGACCTGGCGCAGCCGCTCGGGCCGAAGTAGCTGCTTGATGGCCTTCACCGCACCTCCCGTTGATCACGTCGCGCCCAAGTTGTACGAGGCGCCGGGTGGTGCTGGCCATGTCATCTTGTAGCGCCGGCTGGAACAGATGGGCCACAAGCCCCGCCAGCAAAGGCGATTCGGCGATCAAGAGATCTTGTAACGCCACGGTCGGGGGCGCCCCGGGAGCCTCGACACGATTGGCCGATTCCTCAATCGAATCAGGCACTTGCAGCGGCAAGAGATCTTGTAACGCCCGCGGCGGGCGCACCCGGTCGCAGCTGTAGCCGGGATGCGCGGCGCGCCAAGCCTGGACGCGGGCGACGTGCACGGGGCCGCTGAAGTAGTCGCGGTTGGATGGCTTGGACAACCAGGCGGCCTGGCTGGCTGCCTTGCTCGCGCGCCGGCAATCGACGGCGCAGCAGTAGCGCTGACGTTCACCGCTGCGATGGTCGGGGAGGAAAAACTCCCCGCACGACATGCACTTGCGCTGTCCCGCCTTGGCCATCGTCGCTCCCCAACGAACCCGTCGAGCGCGACAACCACCTCGAGCGAACACTCGTCGGCGCAGAGTCTGAAGAAGAAGGAGAACGGAGCTGAAGAAGACCGTCAGAGACGGTGATCCGAAGAAGACGGATCAGCAAGAACACGCACGTTCAGACCGGCTGAAAGAAGACAAATTCAAGCCGGCGCCCACAGCTGGCCGGCGGGCACCTGGGCGCGGCCAAGGTCGAGGATCTGAACGACCCGCGCTTCGAGTTCGAGAACGTCATCCCGCAGGCGCTCGAATTCCTGCGTGCGGCGGGCCTGGAAGCCAACGTGCCGCTGATCGCCGCCGGCGGCATCCGCTGCTTCGAGGACATCGCGCGCGTGCAAGCCCTGGGTGCTGCTGCCGTGCAGGTGGGCACGCCCTTTGCCGTCACACAGGAGTGCGACGCCGACCCGGCCTTCAAGCGCGTGCTGGCCGAAGCCGGTGATGACGACATGGTCGAATTCACCAGCGTCGCCGGGCTGCCGGCGCGTGCCGTGTTGACGCCCTGGCTGCGCAACTACCTGGCCGCCGAGGCGAAGCTGCAAAGCGTGGCCCATGTCAAGCCCCGCTGCACACTGGCCTTCGACTGCCTGGCGCAGTGCGGGCTGCGCGACGGCCTGGCCGGCTGGGGCCAGTTCTGCATCGACAAGCAACTGGCCGCGGCCCTTCGTGGCGACGTGAAGAAGGGTCTGTTCTTCCGTGGCGTGGGCGCCTTGCCCTTCGGCCACGACATCTGCAGCGTGCACGCGCTGATGACGCGGCTCCTGACGCCTTGCGCCGAGCCCGTCCTTGCCTGAAACCCTAAACCGGAACCTGCTCCCATGCCATCGCATGCCGTCGACCCCACCCTCACCACCGTGGCCACGCCTGCCACAGAGCGCGCTGCGCTCCCTGCGCAGGACATCAGCACCGAGGTGCTGATGGAAAAGTACGCCAAGGACGACGAGACCTCGATCGGGGACGTGAGCCAGCGCGTCGCGCGCGCCCTGGCGCAGGCCGAGCTGCCGGCCCAGCGCGAACACTGGCAGTCGCGTTTTGCGCAGGCGCTGCGCGCGGGCTTCGTGCCGGCCGGCCGCATCCAGTCGGCGGCGGGCACGGGCCTGGCGGCGACGTTGATCAACTGCTTCGTGCAGCCGGTGGGCGATTCGATCTCGCAGGGCGAGGACGGGCACCCTGGCATCTACACCGCATTGACCGAAGCGGCAGAGACCATGCGCCGCGGCGGCGGCGTGGGCTACGACTTCTCGCGCATCCGGCCGCGCGGCGCCTGGGTCGGCAGCACGCAGAGCAGCGCCTCGGGGCCGGTGAGCTACATGCGCGTGTTCGACCGCTCTTGCGAGACCGTCGAATCGGCCGGCGCGCGGCGCGGTGCGCAGATGGGCGTGCTGCGCTGCGACCACCCCGACATCGAAGAGTTCATCCGCGCCAAGGACGGGGGCGACCTGAAGAACTTCAACCTCTCGGTCGGCGTGACCGACGCCTTCATGGCCGCCGTGCAGGACGGTGGCGAGGTCAGGCTGCTGCACGCCGCCGAGCCCGGCGTGGCGCAGAAGGAAGCCGGCGCCCACCAGCTGGGCGCGGCCGACGGCGGGCTGTGGGTCTATCGCCGTGTGGCCGCGCGCGAGCTGTGGGACCAGGTCATGCGGTCGACCTACGACCACGCCGAGCCCGGCGTGCTCTTCCTCGACCACATCAACCGCGACAACAACCTGTCGTACTGCGAAACCATCGCCGCCACCAATCCCTGCGCGGAGCAACCGTTGCCGCCCTACGGCTGCTGCTGCCTGGGCTCGATCGACCTGACACGCTTCATCCGCCAGCCCTTCGAAGACGACGCGCGCTTCGACGAGGCGGCCTTCGCCGAGGTGGCGCGCGTGGCCGTGCGCATGCTGGACAACGTGCTCGACGTGACCGTCTGGCCGCTGCCGCAGCAGCAGGAAGAAGCGCGCAACAAGCGCCGCATCGGCCTGGGTTTCACTGGGCTGGGGGACGCGCTGGTCATGCTCAACCTGCGTTACAACAGCGAGGCCGCACGCGGCATGGCCAGCCGCATGGCCGAGCTGCTGCGCGACACGGCCTACGAGGCCTCGTCCGATCTGGCCGCCGAGCGCGGCGCCTTCCCGCTGTTCACCGCCGACCTGTACCTCAGTGGCGCCACCTTTGCGTCGCGCCTGCCGGCCGCGCTGCGCGAGCGCATCCGCGCGCAGGGGCTGCGCAACTCGCACCTGCTGTCCATCGCGCCCACCGGCACCATCAGCCTGGCCTTTGCCGACAACGCCAGCAACGGCATCGAGCCGGCCTTTAGCTGGACCTACACGCGCAAGAAGCGCATGCCCGACGGCAGCCACAAGGCCTATGCCGTGGAAGACCACGCCTGGCGCCTGTACCGCCACCTGCGCGGCGAGACGGCGGCGCTGACGCCGGCCTTCGTGACGGCGCTGGAGATGAGCGCGCAGTCGCACAGCGCCATGGTGGCGGCGGTGGCGCCCTTCGTCGACACGGCGATCTCCAAGACCGTCAACGTGCCGGCCGACTACCCCTACGCCGAGTTCCAGGACCTCTACCTCGAAGCCTGGCGCTCGGGCCTGAAGGGCCTGGCCACCTACCGGCCGAACAGCGTGCTGGGGTCGGTGCTGAGCGTCACGCCCCCGCCCGAGGCGGCACCCGAGACCACGCTGCACATCGCCGGCGCCAACCGCCGTCTGGCGCTGGACCGCCTGCCGGCGCCGGTGCTGTCGTCGCTGCGCTGGCCGGGCCGGCCTGAACTGCCCGCAGGCAACACGGCCTGGACCTTCATGGTCCACCACCCCTTCGGCGATTTCGCGCTCTTCGTGGGTGAACTGGCCGCGGCCGATGGCCGCTCGGCGCAGCCCTTCGAGGTCTGGGTCAACGGCACCGAACAACCGCGTGGCCTGGGCGCGCTCGCCAAGACGCTGTCGATGGACCTGCGCGCCAACGACGCGGCCTGGCTGCAGCTCAAGCTCGGCGCGCTAGCCACGGTGGCCGAGGAGCGGTCCTTCGAGATGCCGTTCCCGCCACATGGTGAGCGGCGGCTGTTTCCCGGCGTGGTCGCGGCCACGGCCGCGGTGATCCGCTGGCGCTGCGAGCAGCTGAACGCGCTGCCGCAGCCTGGCCGCAGCGCACCGACGCCGGTCATGGACGCGATGTTCAGCATCACTGAGCCGCACACCGGCCCCTCGGGCACGCTGGCCTGGTGCGTCGACATCGACAACCCCGGCACTGGGGAGCAGTTCACCCTGACGCTGAAGGAGGTGACGCTGCCCAGCGCCGACGGCAGCGTGGTGACGCGGCCCTGCGCGGTGGGCTTTTCGGGCAACTACCCGCGTGCGCTGGACGGCCTGGCCCGCCTGTTGTCGCTGGACATGCGCGTCATCGACCCGGCCTGGATCGGCATGAAGCTGCGCAAGCTGCTCAACTACGCCGAACCGCTGGGCCACTTCATGGCCTTCGTGCCCGGCCTGCCCAACGGCGAACGCCGCCAGCAGGTGTGGCCGTCGACGGTGGCCTACATGGCGCGCCTGATCGTCCACCGTTACGCCTTGCTGGGGGTCCTGGACGAAGCGGGTTTCCCGCTGCGCGACATGGGCGTGCTCGAACCGTCGGGCGACGGCCCGGCACGCGACCACGTGCTCGCCGGCAAGGTCTGCACCGAGTGCGGCAACGCCACCGTCATCCAGAAGGGCGGCTGCGAGTTCTGCACGGCCTGCGGTGCCCTTGGTCAGTGCGGTTGAGTTGCTGACGAGCCAGCCGCCGGGCCCCTGTGGCTCGCGTCAGGCAGCGGCCCGTCGCGGGGTGTCCGGTACAGTGGACGAATGAGTCGGTCCTGGAGTTTGTCTGCCAAGCTTGGTGCCATCGGGGCCACCTTGTTGCTGATGGCGTTTGCCTCGATCGGGCTGACGCTTTGGGTGACCTGGCAGTTGGAAGGTGGTGCGGCGGCTGTCAACGAGGCCGGCCGGATGCGCATGCAGACCTGGCGCATGGCCCAGACGCTGGCCCGCTCGGACGAGCAACAGATCGCAGGGCTGGCGGCGCAGTTCGACCAAAGCGTGAGCGTGCTGCGCACGGGCGACCCGGCACGTCCGCTGCTCGTTCCCCACGACGCCCTGTCGCAGCAGGCCTTTGCGGCTGTACAGCGCGACTGGCTGGAGCTCAAGGCCAGGTGGACCGCATTGCCTGGACCGGGTGCCGAGTTGTCAGGGCAGCAGGCCGATGCCTTTGTTTTCCGCATCGACACCTTCGTGTCGGCGATCGAGCATTACCTGTCCCGACTGACGGCCATCCTGAATGCCGTGCAGTTCGTGATGGTGGCCCTGACCATCGGCAGTGCGATTGCCTTGCTGTATTCGGCCTGGCTGTTCATCTTCAACCCGCTGTCTCGGTTGCAGGCCGGGCTGGCCAGAGTCGAGGCGGGCGACTTGGGCGCGCGGGTCGATCCAGGCGCCAACGACGAATTTGGCGCGCTCGCGGCCGGTTTCAACCGGATGGCTGAAACCCTGCAGGGCCTGTACCAGAACCTCGAGTCCAAGGTGCAGGAAAAGACCGAGCATCTGGAGGCGCAGCGAGCGCGCCTGGCGGCCTTGTACAACTCGGCCGCGTTCGTGGCGCGTGCCGAAACCTTGGAGGCGCTGGCGCAGGGCATTGCCAAGCAGGTGCGCCAGGTGGCCCGCGCCGACGCTTCGGCCGTGCGTTGGTCGGACGAGGCCAACCGCAAGTACCTGTTGCTAGCGTCGGATTGTTTGCCGCAAGCCGTGATCGACGAGGAACTGTGCATTCCCACGGGCGACTGCCTGTGCGGCCAGCCTCAGGGGGGCGCCATGACACGGGTGATTCCCATACTGCCGGACGGCCCGGCGTCGCGGCTCGGCCACTGCGCGCGCGAAGGCTTCCAGACCGTCATCAGCGTGCCCGTCAGGCTGCACGAGCGCATGGTGGGCGAGCTCAACCTGTTCTACCGCGAACCCAGGGCACTATCCGACGACGACCGTGCCTTGCTGGAGACCATCGCGAGCCATCTGGCGGGCGCCATCGAGGGCCTGCGTGCAGCAGCCCTTCAACGCGAGACCGCCGTGGCCGAAGAACGCAGCTTCATCGCGCGGGAACTGCACGATTCCATCGCCCAGAGCCTGGCCTTCCTGAAGATCCAGCTTGGCCTGCTGCGCAGCGACATCAAAAGCACGGATGCCGCCCGCATCGACAGGACCCTGGGCGAACTCGACGCCGGCGTTCACGAGAGTCTCGGCGACGTGCGTGAACTGCTGGTGCACTTCCGCACCCGCACCAACAGCGAAGACATTGCACCCGCCTTGAAGACCACCTTGCAGAAGTTCGAGCACCAGACCGGCCTGGCCACCCACCTGGACATCGAAGGCGACGGGATGCCGCTGCCTGCCGACGTGCAGGTGCAGGTGCTGCATGTGGTGCAGGAAGCTCTTTCCAACGTGCGCAAACACGCGCAGGCGCGAAAGGTGTGGGTGGAAGTGCAGCAAACGCCGCAGTGGCGCGTGGAGGTGCGCGACGACGGCTGTGGCTTCGACCCCGATGGCGCCGGCCCCGACGAGACCCATGTCGGGCTGCGCATCATGCGCGAACGGGCACACAACATCGGCGCGACGGTGGAGGTGGCCTCGGTGCCAGGCTCGGGCACTTGCGTGGTGTTGAAGCTGCCCGAACGTTTGGGGCTGGCCGCATGATCGCTGCACAGCCCATTCGCGTGCTGGTGGTCGACGACCACACGCTGTTCCGCCGTGGACTGATTTCGCTGCTGGCGGGCGACACCCGCTTTCAGGTGGTGGCCGAGGCCGGCGACGCCAACGAGGCGCATCAGCGGGCCGCGCAAACCCAGCCCGACGTGATCCTGCTGGACAACCACATGCCTGGCGTCAACGGCGTCGACGCGCTGGCCGGGTTCAAGGCATCGGCGCCCCAGGCCCGGGTGCTGATGCTGACCGTCAGCGAGGACGAGCGAGACCTGGCGGCCGCCTTGCGCGGCGGCGCCCGCGGCTACCTGCTCAAGACGATGGACAGCGAGATGCTGGCCTCGGCCATCCAACGCACGATGGCAGGCGAATCGGTCGTCAGCCCCGAGATGACGAGCAAGCTGGTCAATGCCTTCCAGACGGGGCAGGGCACTGCCACGCCTCCGCCGCCGGCCGTCGACACCGACCCCATCCACAGCCTGTCGCCGCGGGAGCGCGAAATCCTGGCCCTGATCGCCAAGGGCGCCAGCAACAAGGAATTGGCACGCGACCTGAACATCGCCGAAGCCACGGTGAAGATCCATGTCCAGCACATCCTGCGCAAGCTGAACCTCAGCTCGCGTGTGCAGGCAGCGGTGTACCTGGCAGGGCGGCAGGGGTGAACGCCGGGGACGATCTGCTGGACCTGCTTGCGCTGCGTTACTCCGTGGGGCCGAAGTATCTGGCGCCTCCTGGGCCCAGCGCAGAGCAGTGGGCCCGCGCCGCGGACCTGGCTTTGCGTGCGCCCGACCACGGCGGTCTGCGCCCGTTCCGGTTTGTCGTGGTCGGTGACAGCCAGCGCCTTGCATTGGCTGAGATGTTCGCCACGGGTGCGCTGCAACGTGGGCAGGCCGCCGAAGAAGTCGAGCGCGCCAGAGCGCGAGCCTCCAACGGCCCTGGGCTCGTCGCGCTGGTCGCCCGCGTGCGCGACGACGTGCCCGATGTCCCCTCGCACGAGCAGTGGCTGTGCGTCGGCGCAGCGCTGATGAACTTCATGAATGCCCTGCACCTGATGGGCTTTGGTGCCAAGGCGCTGAGCGGTGCTTCGGTGTCCGACCCGGCCGTGCACACGGCGTTCTGCGGGCCGGGAGAACGGCTTGCCAACTGGGTTATCGCGGGCCGTCCTGTCCGTGCGGCGCATCCGAAGGCTGGGGCCGAAGCGTCAGCCGTCATCAGCGGCTGGCGGATGGATCAAGCCTGAGGCACGGTCGCTGCGGTCGTCACGATGACGACGCCGCGCCGGCTGCGCATGGCCAGGCCGATGCGATCGAGTTCGACATCGCTCAGCAAGCGGGTCGCCATGGGCAGCAGTTCGTCTTCCTCGCGAGCGATGTGCTGCTCGTACAGCTGCACGAAGCCCGGTACATCGGCGTCGGCCAGCGTTGAAGCGGCGCCCTTGGCGACTTGCAACAGCCGCTGGCGCATGGAAGCCCAGCGCTGCTCCAGCAGACGGTGATCACGGGACAGCGACGCGGTCAGCTCGCGCACGCACACCGCATCGGAGCCGGCCATGGACTCCAGCAGGGCGGGAAACAGATCCTGCTCCTCGTCCTCGTGGTGGTGGCGCGCGGCAGTATCGAAGTAGCGCATGACGGCGCTCGCGGCCTCTTGCGCAGGGCGGTCCGCGCCATGGGTCTGCAGGTGGGTGACCAGGCGCAGCAGGGTTTCGCATTGATGCTGCACCCGCCCATGGCAGGCCGCCAGCATTTCCAACGGGACTTCGAAGCCGACGGCAGGGGCGCTGTGGCCGGGCAGGGTCAGGGCCATGGTGAGTTTCTTCTGTGGGCCTTCAGGCGCCGCGGCCCGGGCGTGAGGCGCGCCGCGGGGTCGGTGCGGCCACCACTGCAGGCAGATTGCGGCCTGCAGGCTGTCGGTTGAACTTGGCGCCAGCCGCCGACAGGCCTTGCGTCATGTCCGCCAGCGTGGCGCCGTCCAGCGCCTTGAAGTAGCCCGCCAGCGCGTCATCGAAAAGGTGCTTCAGCCGGCAGCTCGGCGTGAGCGTGCAGGCGTTGGTGGCGGCGTCGAAACACTCCACCAGCCTGAAGTCGGTCTCGGTGGCGCGCACCACATCGCCGATGCGAATGGTCTCTGGCTCGGCCAGCAGCCGCAGGCCACCGCCGCGGCCCCGGGTGGTTTCGAGCAGGCCTTGCCGCGCCAGGTCGTTGACGACTTTCATCAGGTGGTTCTTTGAGAGCCCGTGGTGCTCAGCCAGTTCGCCGATCGTCACCAGGCGGTCTCGGTGCGCCGCACAGTACATCAGCACCCGCAGGGTGTAGTCGGTGTATTCGGACAGGCGCATGGCAATCCTTAAAGATGCACGCAGTGTATTGCTTTAAGGGCGGCAAGTCCTTAACATGTACGCATGTTGCATCTTTTGACCGACAGCCCAGTTTGCAGGCTCCAGGGATGGCGTTCACGGCCATGAAGGAACACATCCGCCTGGTCGCCACGGGCGCCCCCCAGACCGTCTCGGCGGCCGCTTCGAACGTACAGTTC
The DNA here is from genome assembly GCA_023657425.1 of Ideonella sp. WA131b. Taxonomy (NCBI): domain Bacteria; kingdom Pseudomonadati; phylum Pseudomonadota; class Betaproteobacteria; order Burkholderiales; family Sphaerotilaceae; genus Ideonella; species Ideonella sp. WA131b. The sequence continues at coordinate 590,439 of JAGTJW010000002.1, read as the reverse complement.
CCGCTGCCTGGCTGGCCGCTGTTTCGCCTCGGATTCCGGCCGTTCTACCTGGGTGCGGCCGCGTTCGCCCTGTTCGCGGTCCCGTACTGGATCGCGGGCCTCCTGGGCTTGATGGCGCTGCCTTCGACGATGCCGCCGCTGCTGTGGCACGCCCACGAGATGCTCTACGGCTTTGCCGTGGCGGTGATCGTCGGCTTCCTGCTGACGGCCGGCAAGGCCTGGACGGGCCTGGCCACGCCGCGCGGTGCCACGCTGGCGGTGATGGCGGGGCTATGGCTGGCAGCGCGGCTGTCCGCCGTGGGGGCGCCGTACGCGGTTTACGCCGTTCTGGACGTGGTGCTGCTGCCTTGGGTGGCCTTCGTGCTGATCAGGGTGCTGCTGAAAGCCGGCAACCGCCGCAACCTGCCACTGGGCGCGATCCTGCTGCTGCTGGCGACAGCCAATCTCACCTTTCACGCTGCGGTGCTGGGCTGGCTGGACATCGATCCGCTGCGGGCGCTGCATGCTGGGTTGGCCCTGGTCGTGATGATCGAATGCGTGATCGCGGGGCGGGTGATTCCGGCCTTCACGATGTCGGCGCTGCCAGGCCGACAGCTGAAGGTGCCAGCTTGGCTGGAGCGCAGCACGCTGGCGGGGACGGCGCTGTCGCTGGCGGCCTGGGTGCTGCTGCCCGCCAACCTGGTCACGGCGGCTGGCTTTGCCTTGGCGGCCTTGCTGCATACCGCACGCTTGTGGCACTGGCAACCGTGGCGCACACGGTCGCGACCCATCCTGTGGGTGTTGCATGCAGCCTATGCCTGGTTGCCCGTCGGCTTCCTGCTGCTGGCATGGGCGCAGCTGGGTGGCGTGGCCGCTTCAGCCGGCATTCATGCCCTGGCGGTGGGCGCTACGGCCGGGCTCATCGTCGGCATGGTCACCCGCACCGCCAGGGGACACACCGGTCGCCCGCTGAAGGTGTCGCGTCTGGAGGTGGCCGCCTACCTGCTGGTGGCGGGTGCCGCCGTCGCCCGCGTGCTGCTCCCCTTGGTGTCACCGGCACACACGGCCAACTGGCTGGTGGTGGCCGCAGCCGCGTGGGCCGCGGCTTTCGCCCTCTACCTGTGGGTCTTCACGCCTTGGCTGCTGAGCAGCCGTCTCGATGGCAAGGACGGCTGAGCGTTCCCGTTCCCTCACCGTGCCCACGGCGCGCCCGCTTTCATCTGTTCTGCGCGCCCAGGTGCTCACTTCCCCCTGAAAGGTTCCCATGACTGCAACCCTGATTCAACCCACCTTCGAGCTGGACCTGCGGATCATCGCGCCGCGTGATCGTCACCCGCTGATTTTCGGTCGCTTCGATGCCCTGGCCACCGGCCAGGCGCTGCAACTCGTGAACGACCACAACCCGCAGCCCCTGCGCTATCAGTTCGAGGACCGCGCTCTCGGACAGTTCGAATGGGCCACGCTGGAAGCCGGCCCGTCGGTCTGGCGCATCCAGATCAGCCGCATCGCTGACGCCGTCGCGCCTTCGGCAGGCGCCAAGGGCGACTCCTGCTGCTCAGGCGGCGCCTGCTGCGGTTGACATCGCGCTCGCGCAGCGATGACCTTCGTCGTCACCGAAGCCTGCATCCGGTGCAAGTACACCGATTGCGTGAACGTGTGTCCGGTCGACGCGTTTCGCGAAGGGCCGAACTTCCTGGTCATCGACCCGGATGAGTGCATCGACTGCGCGGTCTGCGTTCCCGAGTGCCCGGTGAATGCCATCTATGCCGAAGAAGACGTAGCCACCGGCCAGCAGCACTTCACGTCGCTGAACGCCGAGCTGTCACGCGAATGGAGACCCATCACAAAAACCAAGCTCGCGCTGCCGGATGCCGAAGCCTGGAGCAAGATAGAACACAAGCTTGGCGAGTTGAAGCGATGACAGCCCGGACGCGATGTGACCGCTCGTTGGCCGGCGCGCCCTGAGCGTGGCAAGTTCCAGGAAGGTCATCCCCATCACGCCGGTATCGGGCGCGAGCGACGACGGCACACAGTTCGTCTCGATGTACCAGAAGCAGGCGACGATCTACCCGCGTGCGGTGAAGGGCTGGTTTGCCACCTGGCGCTGGTTCTTTGTCTGGCTCACGCAGCTGCTGTTCTACGGCCTGCCGTGGCTGCAATGGGGCGGATGCCAGGCCGTGCTGTTCGATCTGGAGGCGCAGCGCTTCTACATCTTCGGCCTTCTGCTCTATCCGCAGGACCTGATCTTCCTGGCCCCGCTGCTGGTGTTGTCGGCCCTGGCACTGTTCTTCTTCACCGCGGTGGCCGGCCGGCTGTGGTGCGGCTACACCTGCCCGCAAACGGTCTACACCGAGATCTTCATGTGGGCCGAACGCCAGATCGAGGGCGACCGCATCGCGCGCATGCGGCTGGACCAGGCGCCCTGGGGCGTGAACAAGATCCTGCGCAAGGGCGCCAAGCAGGTGGTGTGGCTGGCCATCGCGCTGATCACCGGCTTCAGCTTCGTCGGCTACTTCACGTCAATCCGGGAACTGGCCGTCGCCGCGATGGCCCTGGACATGTCGGCGTGGAACGCCTTTTGGGTGCTGTTCTATGGCGCCGCCACCTACGGCAACGCCGGCTTCCTGCGCGAGCAGATGTGCAAGTACATGTGCCCCTATGCGCGTTTCCAGAGCGCGCCGATCGACAAGGACTCCCTGGTCATCGCCTACGACGCCGGTCGCGGCGATCCGCGCGGCTCACGCTCGAAGAAGACGAACGCCGCCGTGCAGGGACTGGGCGACTGCATCGACTGCACCTTGTGCGTGCAGGTGTGCCCCACGGGTATCGACATCCGAAATGGGCTGCAGAACGAGTGCATCGGCTGCGCTGCGTGCATCGACGTCTGCGACGACGTGATGGACAAGATGGGCTACACCAAGGGGCTGATCCGCTACTCCACCGAAAACGGTGTCGTGAACGGCTGGACGCGGCTGCAGATGTTCAAGCGTGCGCTGCGGCCCCGTGTGCTGATCTATGGAGCCGTGTTGGCCTCGGCCAGCATCGCCTTCGCGGCCAGCGTCGCGATGCGCAGCCCGTTCAAGTCTGATGTGGTCAAGGACCGCGGTGCATTGGCGCGCGTGGTGGGGGACGGCACCGTCGAGAACGTCTACCGCACCCAGATCATGAACCGCACCGAGGGCACGCAGACGTACCGGGTGTCCGCTTCCGGCATCGAGGGCTTGCAGGTATTGGCCGCTCCGGCCCATGCCGGCCCAGCCGATGTGGCGTCGGTGTCGGTGAGCCTGCGCCTGCCTTTCGCCGTGGCACAGGGGCTCGCGGGCCGGTCGGTGCCCGTGGTTTTCGAGGTGAAGGCCGCGGTGCCCGAAGCAGGCGATGGCGCGGGCACATCGGCCACCCAATTCGAGAAGTCGGCCTTCTTCGTGCCGCGCTGAGAACCACGGCGCAGGTCAGAGGCTGCGACCTTCGCCCGCCTCCTCGTGGGTGCTGCCATCGCGGATGAGGTACAGCCGCTTGAAGGTCGGGATGATCTTCTCGTCGTGCGTCACGACGATGATGGCCGTGTGGTGTTGCAGGGCCATTTGGTTGAGGATGCGCACCACGGCCAAGGCCCGCTCGCTGTCCAGCGGTGCGGTGGGTTCGTCGGCGAGGATGACCGGGGGCCGGTTCGCCAGCGCCCGGGCGATCGACACGCGCTGCTGTTCACCGCCCGACAGCTCTGAAGGCTGCGCCTGCGCGCGGTGGCCGACATCGAGCGCGGTCAGCAGTTCCCGCGCGCGTTCCCGTGCCTCGGCATTCGGCCGGCCAGCCAGCATGGGCAAAAGGGCCACGTTGTCCGTCACGTCGAGGAACGGGATCAGGTAGGGCGCCTGGAACACGAAGCCGATGCTGTCCCGCCGCAACGCGCGCAGATCGGGGATCTTCCAGCCGTCGTCGTAGATGGTTTCGCCGCCCAGCACCATCTTGCCGCCGCTCGGCTCGATGACGGCGCCCAGGCACTTCAGCAGCGTGCTCTTGCCCGAGCCGGACGGGCCGATGAGGCCCACCACCTCGCCCGGCGCCACCGTCATGTTTACGTCCTTCAGTGCGTCGACGGCGGTGTCGCCTTCGCCGTAGCGCTTGCGCAGGTGTTCAATGCGGATGCCGAGTTCGCCCACTTCAGCCCCCGATCGCCGCAGCCGGGTCGACCTTCAGCGCCACCCGAATCGCCAGCGTGCTGGCCAGCGCGCAGATCACCACCACGGCTACCAGCCCGCGCAATGCGTCGCCCGATTCCAGCAGCACGTACTTCGGAAAGATGGGCGCCCAGAAGGTGGCCGCCACCTTGCCGACGATGAAGCCGATCAGACCCAGGCCCAGCGCCTGCTGCAGGATCATCCCGGCGATGGTGCGGTTGCGCGTGCCGATGAGCTTCAGCACGGCGATCTCGCGGATCTTGCCCAGCGTCATCGTGTAGATGATGAAGGCGACGATGGCCGCGCTGACGATGGCCAGGATCACCAGGAACATGCCGATCTGCTTGGCCGACGTGGCAATCAGCTTGGCGACGAGGATCTCCTCCATCTGCGCGCGCGTGAAGGCTTCCAGGTGCTTCCATCGGCGCACCGGTTCGGCCACGCTCTCGGCGTCGGTGCCGGGCTGCACCTGCACGAGGATCGCGTTGACGTTGCGGTTGTTCGCCTGCGACGCCTGGATCGCCTCCAGCAGACCGGTCACGCCGGGCCGGTTGAGGCTCGGGTTGGCAGCTGTGCGTGCGCGATCGTTGACGATGGCGTCGTTGTCCTTCAGGAACTGTGCTTCCTGTGCGTCCTTCAGCGGGATGAAGACCATCGGGTCACCGCCCGAGGACACCATGCGCCGGGTCAGACCGACGACCGTGTAGTCGTGGCGGCGGATGCGGATGCGCTCGCCCAGCGCGAACCCGGTTCGCACGTCGGCCACGGCCTCGTAGTGGCTGCGCGTGATGTGCCGGCCGGCCACCAAGTAGCCCGGTTCGCCGGGCTGTCCGGGCTCGAAGCCGACCACCATGGCGCGCACGTCGTCGTCGGCGCCTTCCGCCGCGGCGGCACCCACCGTGGCGGTGCGTCTCACCTGCATCGTCAGGTAGGTCACGTTGGCGGCGCGCGCGACGCCCGCCATGCCCAGCACGCTGCGCACCGCGTCGTCGCGCAGGCTGGACGACTCGGCATAAGGCCCCTGCGTGTCCTGCTGCACCACCCACAGGTCGGCACCGCTGTTGTTCAGCAGCGCGCGCGCGTCGTCGACCATGCCGCGGTACACGCCGGCCATGGTCAGCGTCACGCCGATCAACAGGCCCAGGCCGATGCCGGTCAGGACGAACTTGCCCCAGGAGTGGAGGATGTCCCTGCCTGCGAGGCTGATCATGGCTGCTGCCCTGAGAGCGAGTCGACGACGGTGATGCGGGTCTTGGCGCCGAGGTCCTTCTCGCTGCGCACGACGACCGACGCGCCAGGCTTGATGCCTTCGAGCACCTGCACTTGGCCGTCCAGGCTGGTCTGGCCCAGGCGGACCGGCGCGAACTTCAGGGCGCCGCTTTCGATCGTCCACACCCCGGTCTGTGCCTGCACGCGCTTGACGGCGGCGTTGGGCAGCAGTACAGCCTGGGCGGTCGTGGGTAGCGACAAGGTCACCTCGGCCAGTTCGCCCATCGACAGGCTGGCCGGCGCCTGGTCGAGGCTCACAAGGGCCACGCGCTCTTCGGTCACGCTGTCGCTGACGGCTTCGACGCGGGCCACCTTTCCAGCGAATGACTGTCCCGGATTCGACCGCAACACCACCTGCGCCGGCAGCCCGGCGGCGAGCCCTGACGAGCGGCCCTGGTCCAGGCGCACCTTGATCCAAAGGGACGCGGGATCGAAGACGCGCAGCACCGCCTGGCCAGCCACCACCGTCGATCCCGGTTCGGCGTCACGGCTGGTCACCACGCCGTCGGCCGGCGCCAGCAGGCGCACGTTCGCGCGTTGCTGGCGAAGCCCGGCGCGTTCGGCCGCCAGCCGTTGCTGGTCCTGCCGGGCTGCAGTGAGATTGGCATCGGCCGCACTGACGATGGCATCGGCCGATGCCTGCTCTTGCAGGCGCGCTTCGACAGCGCCGGTGCTGATGAAGTTTTGAGCACCCAGTTCGACGTAGCGGCGCGCATTGACCGCCGCGAGTTCCTTGCGGGCCAGCGCGTCACGGCGCTGCGCGTCCGCCGCGGCCATGGCACTACCGGCGCGGGCCACCGAAGCGTCGAGGGCAGCCGTGCGCTCGTCCAGGTCCACGGGGTCCATCTCGGCGAGTAACTGGCCAGCCTTAACCCGGTCGCCCACGTCGACGGTCACCGAACGAACACGACCCGCGACTGTGGGCCCAATCAGGTAGCTGCGGCGGGCCTCGACGGTGCCGATCCCGAACAGTGCCGGCGTGAGCCGGCCTTCGGCGGCTTTGATGATAGTGACGCGAGTGGGCGCCAGCGGCCCGGAGCGCATCACGACGAATGCCATAGCCGCCGCTAGGCCCAGGCCGAGCAGGACCAACACCAGCCGGCGCAATCCAATCGACGACAGCTTCATGAGATCTCCCCGAGGCTGCGCCTGAACAGGGTGAATACACGTTCGCCCTGTGAGCGCATCGCGACTGGCCGGCCGGCCAGCATGGCCTGCATTACCAAGCCCTGGATCAGGCCGACGAAGGTGGTCGCAGCGGCCTCGCGGTCGAGGTCGCCTATCACCTGGCCCTGCCTCACAGCTCGCTCAAGGGTGTCCAGCAGCAGCTTGCGGTAGCCCTGCAGCAGCAAGCGCACCTCCTGTTTGGTCGCGGAGTCGGCGGGTTGCTGCAGTTCATGGAAGATCAGACGCGGCACGCCGGGGTGCGCGATGACGAAGTCGACATGCGCGCGGAACATCGCCGCGAGTGCATCCACAGGCGAAACCGCATCGGCGGCTGCATGGCTCACGGTCTGCATGAGCGCTTCGCGGACCCACCGCGCCGCTGCTACCCAGATGGCGTCCTTGGTGGGGAAATGCTTGAACACCGCACCCTGTGTGACGCCGATGGCCAAGGCGATGTCAGTCGTCGTGATCTGCGCCGGGCTCGTGTCGTGTGCCAGCTGCAGTGCAGCCGCCACGATCTCCGTCTGGCGCTCTTCGGTGGACAGGCGTGTCTGCATGGTGCGGCGTGAAGTGGTAAGTAATGGATGACTTATCAAATATGCGTTGCTTCCAGGCAGATCACCATGACCCCAGTCAAACCCGACCTCCGCCTGTCGAGAAGTTGGACCAGGAGATGCAGCCCTACCGCATCCTCGGCGCGTGCAACCCACCGCTGGCGCACCAGGCCGTGACGGCCGTGCCGGACATCGGCTTGCTGCTGCTCTGCAACGCAATCGTCCGGTAAGAGGTGCCTGGCCGTGTCGTCGTCGGCTTCCTCGATCCGCAGATCATGGTGCACCTGGTTGGCAAGCCGGAGGACCGGTTGGTGGCCGATGCGGCAGAGCAGCGCCTGCGCCGTGCCTGCGAGAGGCTCGGCGGCAGCGCGACCCAGGCCACCTGAGAGCATCCCAGGTCCCTGGCGGCGCCCGGCGTTCGCGGAGAAACGGCTGAATTCCGGCCGTTTCGCAATGCGGAAAGTTTTGTTTCTCATGAGGCTTCGGCACTAGCGCCACCGGCCGGGGCCGAGTAGCGCACCAAGCGGACCGTTCGACATTCGCACGGAACTAGCCCTGGGACACGCTGCACCCAGGGGAGCACTGTCGTCTGGCGGGTCTCTACGCATTGGCGCATTTAGGTTGGTGTGCCGCTAGGCGTTGGCACGCGGAGGACGGACCGATTGTTGAAGTCCGCGAACGGACGCTATGCGGATGCGCGACGCGAAGAACGTTGGCCGAGCCGGCGGGCAGCTTTGTCGAAGCTCGAAGGGCGGCTGAGGGTCGGAAGCAGGTGCGTGTCACCGCGAGATGAACGACAGCAGTAGCGCCAAGCGGCCGTTCGGGGGTGGATCGGTTCAGCGAGGTTGCTCTGGCAGGGGTTGAAAGCGAGCTTCGCCGCGAGACGATGGTTCGTCGGAATCTCCCGACGTCCACCGAGGAACGCCGATGGCCTCGTCTCCATCCCCCGACCCCCGACCCGCCGTCGTGCTGCACGGCGGGCCCTCCATTGCGCCGACCCTGCTGGGGCAGGGCGTACCCCGCCTACCTACCGGCGGCAAGATCCGCGCAGGCATCAAGGTTCTGACGCGCCGCGCTGCCGAGGTGCCGCGTGCGCAGGCGATCTACGAGCAGGGTCTGACGCAGGGCCATTCCTTCGACCAGATCGAGCGCGCCCTGGCCGACGCCTGCCCCGACCTCAAGACACCGCTCGTTCCGCGCAATGTGCCGTGGTTCACCGTCCGCGCGCAGGACTTCCCGAACCCGGAACTGGCGACGCAGATCATTGACCTTTACGGGCAGGACCGCGGTGACGGCCGGCGCCTCTACCGTTTTCCGGTGGTGTTCCCGACCGATCGCTGGCAAAGCGTGATGCCGCACGAACTGGCCACCTGGGGTGCGCAGGACAAGCGCTTCTGGTCCGAGTATTCAGCCCCTGGTTCAGACGGTCAGCGATGGCGCCACTGCATGACGCACGCGCCGGTGCCGGTGGACGCGACCGGGCGCCGCACGGTGCGCCTGTTCGGTGGTCGCAAGGCGATCCCGCGCGAGGACAACGGCGGGCTCTGCCAGCCGGAGTCCTGCCCCGAGTACCAGCAGCGGCAGTGCAACCTCACCGGACGCTTCCTGTTCTTCGTTCCCGGCATCCGCTCGATCAGCGCCTTCGAACTGCACACGCGCAGCTTCTATGCGATGAATGCGGCGATCCGCACTTTCGAGACCGTGGCGTTCCTGCTGGGTGGCCGGCTTGCCGGCTTCCTGGACCGCCAGGGCACGCCGTTCTACCTGACCAAGCGGTTGATGGAGGTGGTGCACATCGACGACCACGGGCGGCCTGCCAGGGTGCCCCAATGGATCATCGAACTGGAGGCGCCGGTCGACGTGGCGACGCTGATGCGCGAGCAGGACGATCAGGACACTGTGCTCCTGCAGGCCGATGTCGCATCTCGCGTGCTCCAGGGCCAACGGGGGAGCGCTTCGTCGACGCCAGAGGTTGTGCCCGATCCCACTGGCGAACCTGCGGCGGCGGGTGATCCGCAGCCTGGCAGATCGTCCAGACAAGATGAGCCGCCCACGCTGGAGCATGTGCTGGCGCAACTGGCGACCATGGGCGTGCCTGCCCAGACCTGGCTAAGCTATGCGGCCACGCGCTGGGGCCCCGGTTGGAAGCTCAATCCGCAGGGTCGGCAACGGGCCTTTGGCGAGCTGGAGCGCTTTCGGAACGATCCCCAGGGATACGCCGACAAGATCAACGCCGAACTGCAGCAGGTGGCATCGTGAGTCGGCAGGGTCACCGTCAGGGCGGAAGCGGCGTGCACTGCACGGAGGTTTCACGCTGCGCAGAAGGGCATCGGCATGGACACGCGTCAGGTCGCCAGTCGCATCAGGTGCGCGTGGCGCACATGTCTGACCTGCACTACGGCCCGCGCCATCTCGAAGAGGCCGACCGCTGCTTCGCGGCGGCGGTGGACCGCGCCATCGAACTTGGTGTCGACGTCGCCGTGCTCTCCGGGGATGCCACCGACCATGCGCTCGACCTGCATGCACCGGCGGCGCTGCGGCTGCTGACGCAGGTGCGCCGCCTGGCCGACCATTGCCCGGTGCTGATGCTGCAGGGCACGTGGTCGCACGAGCCGCCGGGCACGCTGTCGGTGTTCCGGATGCTGGGCAGCCGGCATCGGGTCTTCGTCGCGGACCGGATCGGACAAGTCGCGTTGATGGCGAACTCGTCGCCGCCGGACATGTCGGGGGCCGATGCGCCTGCCGCCGACTTGTGGCTGCCGTCCGAAGGCCCGCGTTTCCCCGAGGTTCCTGCCGGTGCTCGAGTGCTGTTCACCTGCATCCCCTCGATCAACAAAGCGGCCGTGGCGGCATCGGTGGGCGCCACGGCCGCCGCTCAGGCCCAGGGCGAGCAACTGGCCTTGCTGCTGCAGGGCTACGCCGGCATCCATGGCGCGGCCCGAGCTGCCGGCGTGCCGACGCTCGCGGTGTCGCATGGCACGGTCTGCGGCTGCTTGACCGAGCACGGTGTACCGATGGCCGGTTTCGACCACGAGTTCACCACCGGCGCGCTGTTCAGCGCAGGGGCACAGGCCTTCCTGCTCGGCCACATCCACCGGCACCAGGCCTGGACGCAAGGGCAGGGCGACCGGCGCCAGAGCATCGCCTACGCCGGGTCCATTGGCCGCTTCCACCATGGAGAGCAGGGCGACAAAGGGTTCCTGTTGTGGGAGGTGGGACCGGACGGGGTGGACTGCCGCCTCGAGCCGACACCCGCGCGGCGGACCCTGGACATCGTTTTCGAGGGCCGGCCCGATCTGGACCACCTGCGGGAGACCGTTCGCGCCCAGGAACTGGCCGGCGTCAGCGTGCGGGTCCGATGGACCGTGGCCGAGGAGGACCGGCACGAGGTGGATCGCGGTGCCATCGAGCGCGCCCTGTCCGGCGCCGCCGATGTCCAACTGGAAGGGCGGATCGTGCCGGTGGTGCGCACCCGCGCACCGGGCATCTCGCAGCTCGTCAGCCTTGCCGACAAGGTAAGGGCCTGGGCCAAGGCCACGGAGGTCAACGCGGCGCCGCTGCTGGAGTGCCTGGAGCGGGCGACGACCGCCGAGCCCGAGGACATCGTTGCGTCAGTGCTGGCGACGCCCGATGGCAGCGCGGCGCGCCCGAATGCGGCTGCGCCGAGCGGCCTTGACCCGGCCGCGGCGAGCCCGAGACTGGACCTCTTCGAGGCGGCCTGAACCGGCGCCAGGTCCGCGCCAAGGCTTGCCTCGCTTCCGGCAACACCCACCGCGCCGCACAGCGGCGCTGGAGTCATCCCATGCAAGCTCTTTCACTCAGGCTCCGGGGCTTCCGGGGCATCCGCGACGGCCTTGGGCTCGACGAACTGACCCTCGACCTGCAGCGGCTGGCCGAGGGTGCCGCGCTGGTCGCCATCGCTGGCGCCAACGGCCGCGGCAAGTCCACGGTGATGGACAACCTGCACCCTTACCTGACCATGCCGTCGCGGGCGGCGCAGGCCGGGCCGGGCGGTTTCTCGTACTACGACCAGGTCTGCCTGCCGGAGAACGAGAAGGACTTGCACTGGGCGCACGCCGGGCGCAGCTACCGGTCCCAGGTGGTCATCCGCATGAACGGCCGCACCGCGAGCCGCCGCAAGACCGAGGCCTACCTGCTGACGCTGGACGACGCCGGCACATGGTGCCCCGCCGCGCTGCCCGATGGCACCGTCTCCGACGGCAAGGTCGAGACCTATGCCCGATGCGTCGAGGCCATCTGCGGGCCGGCGGACACCTTCTTCACGTCGGTCTTCTCGGCCCAGGGCAAGCGGCAGCTCAGCGCCTATCGCAACGGTGAGATCAAGGCGCTGCTGGCCGACCTGCTGGGGCAGGATGACATCCGCGCGCTCGGCCAGAAGGCGGGAGAGACGGCGCGGCAGCTGAAGGCGGCGCTGGCCGCGCTGCGGGCCGATGGGGCTGCCCTCGATGCCGAGCAGCAGCGGTTGGCGGATGAGGCCCGTCGATTGAGTGGCGCGGACGAGCGGATGCAGGCGGCGCAGACCCGCCGGCAAGCAACCCAGAGCCAGCTGGAGTCGGCGCGATCCCGCGAAGCGTCCTTGCTGGCCCATCACCAGCAGGCAAAGGCCGTCGAGAGCCGGCGCGCGCAGTTGATGGAGGAGCTGACCCGCGCCCGTGCCGCTGGTGACCGCGCGCTGCAAGACCTCCGCGCGCAAGACCGGGAGGCCACGGACCAGTTCGCACGGCTCGACCGGCGTGTCGCGCAGCCGGGGCGAGCAGGTCAGGGCGCAGCGACAACGGCTGGAGTCCCGCGTCCTGTCCTTGCAGCGTGCGCTGCAGGATGAGGCTGCGGTCGCCCGTGCCGGCCGCCGGCTGCCGTTGGCCACCGAGGTGGCGCGTCGCCGCGAGCAGTGTGTGCAGACGGCGCGCGACGCTGTCGAGGCCCTCGCGCGTCGGCGCGATGCCGTCGCCGGGCTCGAGCAGCGCCTGTCATCGCTCGAACGTGAGGCGGGGCAGGCCGCCCTGCAGGCCGAAGACCTGAACCGCCGGCTGGCCCTGAGCAACCGCGTGCCCTGCAGCGGCACGCCCATGCAGGGGCAATGCCAGCTGCTGTCGGACGCCCACGAGGCTGCCGCGCTGGCGCCAAGCGCGCAGCAGCGCATCCGCAAACTGGCCGCTGAGCGGGAAGGGCTTCGGCTTCTACTCCAGTCCTCACAGGAAGCGGTGACCGCCAGCCTCGGTGCACCGCAGGATCTGAGCTGGGCCGAGCGCTGGCTGCGGCAAGCCCAGGTTCGCCAGGCTGCCTATGCGGCGCTGGCGGCGCGCCATGCGGAAATGGCCCAGGCCCGAGCAGGTCTTGGCGGCGCGGCGGACGAACTTGCCGCGCTGCCGGTGGCTCCTGGCCGGTCAGAACCGGCGGGCATCGCGGTCGATACCGAGACCGAGGCCGCCGAGCGCCAGCAGATCATGGCCAGCCGCCTGCGGATTGCCGAGCGCCTGTGTTTTCAGGAAGGGCAGACCCAGGCTTCGATACAGCGACTCCAGTCCACGATCGAGGCACTGCCTGCGCCGATGGACGCAGAGCAACTCATTCGTGCGCGGGCCGAGGTTGAGCGCTCGCAAGGTGGCGTGGCCGAGGCGGAGCAGGCGCATCTGGCCGCAGTCCGTGACGCGCATGCCCTGGCAGCGCTGACGGCTAAAGCGGCGGAGCATCAACGCCGACGCGACGCGGCCGCGTCGCGCACGACACGCGTGGAGCAGGAACTTGCCAACTGGCTGCTGTTCGCCCGTTGCATGGGCAACGACGGCCTGATCGCGCTGGCCAGCGACGATGCAGGGCCGACCTTGTCAGGCCTGGTGAACGACCTGCTGCTGGCCTGCTATGGCCGGCGCTTCACGGTGGCCATCGAGACCTTGCAGGAGACGGCCAAGGGAGAGCAGCGAGAGGGTTTCGACATCCGCGTTTACGACGCGGAGTCGGGCGAGGACAAGAGCGTCGCGGCAATGAGTGGCGGCGAACGGGTCTGGATCAACGAGTGCCTGGTGCGCGCCGTGGCGCTGTACCTGGCGCAGAACACCGGGCGGCGCTACGACACCCTGTTCTTGTGGGCGCCGGCTTGAATTTGTCTTCTTTCAGCCGGTCTGAACGTGCGTGTTCTTGCTGATCCGTCTTCTTCGGATCACCGTCTCTGACGGTCTTCTTCAGCTCCGTTCTCCTTCTTCTTCAGACTCTGCGCCGACGAGTGTTCGCTCGAGGTGGTTGTCGCGCTCGACGGGTTCGTTGGGGAGCGACGATGGCCAAGGCGGGACAGCGCAAGTGCATGTCGTGCGGGGAGTTTTTCCTCCCCGACCATCGCAGCGGTGAACGTCAGCGCTACTGCTGCGCCGTCGATTGCCGGCGCGCGAGCAAGGCAGCCAGCCAGGCCGCCTGGTTGTCCAAGCCATCCAACCGCGACTACTTCAGCGGCCCCGTGCACGTCGCCCGCGTCCAGGCTTGGCGCGCCGCGCATCCCGGCTACAGCTGCGACCGGGTGCGCCCGCCGCGGGCGTTACAAGATCTCTTGCCGCTGCAAGTGCCTGATTCGATTGAGGAATCGGCCAATCGTGTCGAGGCTCCCGGGGCGCCCCCGACCGTGGCGTTACAAGATCTCTTGATCGCCGAATCGCCTTTGCTGGCGGGGCTTGTGGCCCATCTGTTCCAGCCGGCGCTACAAGATGACATGGCCAGCACCACCCGGCGCCTCGTACAACTTGGGCGCGACGTGATCAACGGGAGGTGCGGTGAAGGCCATCAAGCAGCTACTTCGGCCCGAGCGGCTGCGCCAGGTCCCCGAGCAGTTCAGCTGGGTTGACCAGGCGCTCGTGCAGCAGCACTTCATCGACCGCTGTGAGGCCCGCTCGGCGGCGCTGTACCTGTTCCTGGTCACGGTGTCCGATGCCCAGGGCCTGAGCTACTACGGCTCGGCCACGCTCGCCCGGCGGCTGCACCTGAGTGACGAGCAGTTCGCCGCGGCACGCCAGCAGCTCATCGAGCTGGATCTCATCGCCTATCGCTCGCCGCTGTACCAGGTGCTGGCCCTGCCGGGGACCGTGGCGGCGCAGCGCCCGGCGCCGCGTCCACCGGGCGTTGCCGGGGCCAACACCGGCGGCCAGCCCGTGAGCCTGGCCGCGCTGCTGCAGCAGGCTCGAGCGCGCCGTGGTTGACTACGAGACCTACTGCCGCATCCGTGACCACCTGGTGCGCCAGCAACTCACGGTGGCGCAGACCGCGCGAGCGCTGGGCCTGGATGTACGCACCGTCGCCCGGTGGGCGCAGGCCGAACAGTTCCGAGCGCGCAAGGCCGTGCTGCGCGCCAGCAAGCTCGACGCCTTCAAGGGCCAGATCGTGCGCTGGCTCGACGCCCACCCGTACAGCGCCCAGCAGATCTACCAGCGGCTGCTCGAGGCCGGCTACGGCGGCGGCATCACCATCGTCAAGGACTACGTGCACCGCATCCGCCCGCGACAGCGGCCGGCCTTCCTCAAGCTGGACTTCGAGCCGGGCGAGTGCGCGCAGCTCGACTGGGGTGAGTTCGGCACCGTCGCCGTGGGCAACACGCGCCGGCGCCTGAGCTTCTTCGTGATGGTGCTGTGCTACAGCCGGCGCATGTACCTGGAGTTCACCGTGTCGCAGGAGATGGAGTTCTTCCTGGCCTGCCACGAGAACGCCTTCGCCGCCTTCGGTTCAGTGCCCGCGCGGCTGATGGTCGACAACCTGAAGTCCGCCGTGCTCAAGCGCCTGGTCGGTGAGGCGCCGGTGTTCAACCCCAAGTACCTCGACTTCTCGCGCCATTGGGGCTTCCAGATCACCCCCTGCAACGTGGCTTCGGGTTGGGAGAAGGGACGCGTGGAGAACGGCGTGGGTTACGTGAAGAAGAACTTCCTGGCCGGCCAGGAGTTCATCGACTTCAGCGCCGTGCAGCCCGCCGCGCAGCTGTGGGTGGACACGGTGGCCGACGTGCGCGTGCACGGCGCCACCCAGCGCCGACCCGTGGACATGTTCGAGGAAGAGCGCGCCCGCCTCAAGCGGCTCAACCCCGTCGGGTTCGACCTCGCACGCGTGCGCACGGCAAGCGTCAACAAGCAGTTCCGCGTCGCGCTGGACTCCAACACCTACTCCGTGCCCTCGCGCCATGTGGGTCAACGCCTGACCCTGAAGGCCTGGGCCGACCGCTTGTGCATCTATGCCCACGACCAACTCGTCGCGCTCCACGCGCGAAGCATGCAGCGCAACAAGGACTTCGAGCTTGCCGAGCACGCCCAGCAACTCGCCCAGCAGCGCAAGAGCGCCCGCGAGCAACGCCTGCTGGTGCAGTTCCTGGCCCTGTCGCCGCGCGCCCAAGCCTACCGCGAGGGCCTGGAGGCCCGGCGTGTGAACGCCCGGGTGCACCTGCGCCAGATCCTCGCCCTGGCCGAGATGCACGGCCGCGAGGCCGTCGAGCGCGCCATCGACGACGGTCTGGAGCTGCAGGCCTTCAGCGCCGAGTACATCGCCCACATCCTGGCCGCGCGCCGGCGCATCGGGGCCGAGCCCGCCGCCCTGCAGCTCACCCGCAGTGCCGACCTGCTCGACATCGAGATCCCCGCGCCCGACCTGTCCATCTACGACCGTGAGTGAAGGAGCGACAACCATGCGAGCACGCCACGCCCACCCCGATGCCCTGTCCGCGCAGGCCAAGCTCACCGCGCTGAACCTGCCGTTCATGCGCGAGAACTACCAGCCACTGGCCAAGGCCGCCGCCGACAAGCAGTGGTCGCACTTGGCCTACTTCGCCGAGCTGCTCAACGGCGAGGCCGCCCAGCGCGAGGACCGACGCGTGCAGCGCTGCATCCGCCAGGCCCGCTTCCCCGTGCTCAAGACCATCGACAAGTTCGACTGGAACTGGCCCACCAAGATCAACCGGCCGCAGATACAGAACCTGTTCCACCTGGACTTCGTGGCCCGGCACGCCAACGTGGTGTTCATCTCCGGCGTCGGCCTGGGCAAGAGCCACTTGATGACGGCCCTGGGCTATGCAGCGTGCCAGCGCGGGCACTCGGTGCTGTTCACCGGCGCCATCGACATCATCAACACGCTGGCCACCGCGCAGGCCGCCGGCGGCCTCAAGCGGGCGCTGGCAGCCTACGTCAAGCCCGAGGTGCTGTGCATCGACGAGCTGGGCTACCTGCCCATCGACAAGTTCGGCGCCGACTGCCTGTTCCAGATCATCAGCCACCGCTACGAGCGCGGCACCACGCTGTTGACAACGAATCGCCCGTACAAGCAATGGGCCGGGATCTTCAACAACGACGCGACCCTGGCCTCGGCACTCCTGGACAGGCTGCTGCACCACGTCGAGACCGTCGTGATCGAAGGCAAGAGCTACCGCGGCCAGTCACACGCCGAGATCTGAAGCACGCCGGCATCCACTGCGTGCCGCGTCAGCGCCGGCATCACGCCACTCCCTCCGCGATCCCCTCAGCATTTCGAAACCGGCCAGAACTCAACACGTTCGCACCGGCGCCCACAGTTCTCCGACGAGACCGATGGGCCGCTGGACCCGGAGCGCAAGCGCATGTTCATGGCGATGAAGCGGCGCGTGCTGGAGCTGGGTGGCTATGCACGGGAGTTCTTCGTGTCGCAGACGCCGGAGCTGACGGCGATGGCTGACGCGGTGATCGATCTGGAGGTGATGGCCGGGTAGGAAAAGAGCGCGTCAGCAGATGATGCGGGCACTCTGGGTGGCAGGGCCCCCTGGCGCCGCCGCCTGGATTGATGCCAACGGGTGCAAGGGCTGGCCGCGCCCTAGCAGGAGTTGAGGGGCGCCGCTCTTGGGTTGGGCACCCGGACCAGACTGATTGCAGTCGGTCAGATGCTGGCGGGCTATACCTGCTGACGACCCAAAGCCGTCCCAGCAAAATGCGAAGAGCAGTCAGTCATTGACATCACTCAGACCCTAGAGGTCACGCACTGCGCCAGCCCGTCCAGCAGCACGTCCTTGGGCATGTCACGCCCGATGAAGACCATCTTGCTGTCGCGTTTCTCGCCTGGCTTCCAGGCGCTGCCGATGTCAGATCCCATCAGCATGTGCACCCCCTGGAAGACGACGCGCTGCTCGACATTGCGGATATTGAGCACGCCCTTGTAGCGCATCAGCTTGGTGCCATAGACCTGCACGATACCGCTCAGAAAGTCCTCGACGCGCTCCAGGTTCAGCGGCCGGCTTTCGCGAAAGACGAACGAGGTCACGTCGTCGTCGTGCTCGTGGTCCACGTCGGTCAGGAACTCGGGCTCGATCTCCAGAATGGCGTTGAGGTTGAAACCACGGATGTCCAGCAAGTCGTCGATGGCCGCCACGCCATGCTTGGCCTCGCCGATCTTGGCGCGCGGGTTCATCTTCACCAGGCGCTGGCGCAGCTGTGCCACGTCGTCAGGCTGCACCACGTCGGTCTTGGTGATGAGGATGCGGTCGGCAAAGCCCACCTGCTCCTGTGCTTCGTGGTGTTCGTCCAGCTGCTGCGGCGCGTGCTTGGCGTCGACCATGGTAACGATGGCGTCCAGCAGGTAGTGCTGGCCGATGGCCTCGTCGACGAAGAAGGTCTGCGCCACGGGCGCAGGGTCGGCCAACCCGGTGGTCTCGATGATCACGCGGTCGAAATGCAGCTCGCCGGCGGCCTTCTTCGCATGCAGCTCGCCCAGGATGCGCACCAGGTCGCCACGAACGGTGCAGCAGATGCAGCCGTTGTTCATCTCGATGATCTGCTCGTCACGGTCTTGCACGAGCAGCTCGTTGTCGATGCCGGCCTCGCCGAATTCGTTCTCGATCACAGCGATGCGGTGGCCGTGCTGCTCCTTCAGGATGCGGTTGAGCAGCGTGGTCTTGCCGCTGCCCAAGAAGCCGGTGAGGATGGTGACGGGCGTAAGGTTCATCGGGCTTTCTCCTGTACTGCTG
The DNA here is from genome assembly GCA_023657425.1 of Ideonella sp. WA131b. NCBI lineage: Bacteria > Pseudomonadati > Pseudomonadota > Betaproteobacteria > Burkholderiales > Sphaerotilaceae > Ideonella > Ideonella sp. WA131b. Next base: position 572,326 of record JAGTJW010000002.1, on the reverse strand, counting down.
CGTGTTCCGAAGGGGCGTGAAGGTCGGAGCTGCCGCTGCGCAGTGCGCTGAGGGCTCCATAGGCCGACAGTGCAAGTGCCACGCAGGCGCCGCTGGGTGCATCGAAGGCCCAGCTCGCGGCCAGGCCCGCGCCGCAGGCCGCCACCGCGCCAGCCCAGGCCAGGACACGCGAGGCGCCGGCGCGCTGCCACAGCGCTGGCGCGATCAGCGTGGCGAACACCAGGAACAGGCCGAGCACGGGCACGGCCAGGCTCGCCACAACAGCGAAAACCGGGAAGAAGATGCCGTCGCGTGCGAGTCGCCGGCCGAGCGGGAGCACAACCGCGGCACAGGAGGCCAGCACGACCACCTGCGGCCACTGCGCCCACAGCACGTCGGCGGCCAGCAGTTCGGACATGCGCTCGCGGCCGTGCGGGTCCTGCCGCGAGCCCAGCAGTGCGATGCTGGCGCCTAGCACGTACAGCAAGCCGATCAGCGCCTCGCGCTGGCTGGGCCAACGCCGCGACACCCAGGCGACTGCACCGGCGCATGTCAACGCACCACCGATGGCCAAGGCCTGGGTGGTCAACCAGTCGGGGTGGTCGACCAGAGCCCCGACCCAGAGCGCCGCGGCGGCCGCAGCCTGCGCCACCGCCAGGTCGATGAAGACAACACCACGCGCCAGCACCTGCGCGCCCAAGGGTGCGAGGGCCAGCACACCCAACATCAACGCGGCCACCGGCAGCAGGAACCATGTGTCCAAGGCTAGCGTACTGTCATTCATCGTCTGGCCGCCTGCAGCAGCTCGCGGAGCAGGCCGTCCATCCACTGAACCAACTCCTTCTCACCCGCGCCTTCAGGCACCGTCGCCGGCAGTACCAGCAAAGGAACCACTGCCGTACCGTGTGCAGCCAACTGCGCCGTCAGCCACCGGCCCGGGCGTGGATCCTGGTAGGCGGAGATCACCACGGCCAGCGGTGGCTTTGCGCGCAGACCCTCGAGCAGCCGTTGCAGATGCCCCGGTGTGGGCGACATGCCAGGCTTGGGTTCGAGGTCGGCCACCTGCTTGATGCCAAGCCAATGCCACAGGTATCCGAACCCCGTGTGTTGAGCCGCCACCTGCTGCCCGCGCAAAGGCGCGGCGCGCGCTTCCCACTCGGTCACCTGCAGGCGCCAGCGGGTCTCGAAGCCCATGCGGCGCTGCTCGATGGCGGCGCGCTCGGCCGGCGCTTCGTTACCAAGCCGCTCGCTCAGTTCACGCGCTACCACGAGCAAGTTGCGAGGATCCACGTGCAGGTGTGGATTGCCCTCGGCATGCACGTCACCGGCCCAAGGCGTGCCGATGGCGCCGGGCTGGGGATCAATCAGCACCACGTGGTCCGACGCAAAGAAGACATCGCGCGCGCGGGCGTTGCCGGCACGCTCCTGCAGGGTGGGCAACCAACCCGACTCCAGCGACGCGCCGGTGCATACCGCCAGATCGGCAGAGCGCAGCTGGGCAATGAGGGCGGGTCGAGCCTCGATGTGATGCGGGTCTTGCCCCACATGCGTGGCCACATGCACACGCGCCGCAGGCATCAGCACGCGTGTGAGCGCGGCCCACTCGGGCTCGCACGCGAACACCGTGAACGCGGCCGCGGGTGTGACCAGCCACGTCCCGACGAGTCCCGACAGACCCACGCGAAAAGCCTTCAGGCGGCGGCTAGTAGGCATGGGCACCATGCGCCCCAAAGGCCAGCACATACTGCAGTTGCACCGAGCGCTTGGCCGGGTTCTCGAACCCCACGGCGTCGCGTTGCGTGGTGAACTGCAGGCGCAGCGACTGCATGTGGCTGGGCTTCCAGGCCACCATCACCGCGCGCTCACGCAGCAGCACACTGTCGAAGTGATCCTCATGCGGCATGCGCGCGCGCAGCCAATCGGCCCGCGCACCAATCTCCCAGTCCGGGCGGAAGCGCCACACCACAGTGACGGCATTGGCCTCGTGCTTGTCCCGTGACGTGGCGAACTGGCCGAGCCCCGTGATGCGCGCTGCCTCAAAACCCACGCGCACCTGCTGGTCGCGGTTGTTGCCGCCGGGTGCCCACTTCCATGTGGCGTCGATCATCCACGTCTTGCGGCCACTGAACTGCGCACCGTGGGCATGCTCATGGTCGTGGTGTCCGTGAGCCTCTTCGCCCCCTTCTTCGTGCCCGTGTTCCTCCACAACCGCCTCGCGTCGGCTGCGGATGCGCGACAGGCCCAGCTGCCAGCTCTGCGAGCGGTTCAGGTCAGCGCCCGTCTTGACCACGAGCGTAGCGATGCCTGGGTTGCGCGAAGGGCGCACCGTTTCTTCCACCAGCCGCTTTCCACCAAAGGCCTCGACCCCAAGCAGAAGGTAGAACGGTGTCGGCGCGGTCCAGTTGAGGCGCACACCGTCGTCGTTCCAGTGTCCACCGAAGAAGCCGCGATACAGCAGAGGCCGCTCGACGAAGTCGTCGGCATGCGGATGCTGCTGGTTGAGGTAGCCGATCTGCGACGCGAAACGCCCACCGCGAACCTGCAAGCCAGCGGGCAGGCGCGTGGTCTCGATCCACGCTTCCTCCAGGCTCTTCTCCAGCTTGCCGTCGTGCGTTTCGAACATGGCGCCGAGGTGCGCCTTGAACAGCGCGCCCACAGGTCCGCTGGCTGTAAGGTCGCTGTGCCCCAGTTGAAGGCCCTTGTCACGGCTGCCCAGCGCCAACGCACTAGAAGTCAGCCCGACGTCCAACACGGCGCCGAACTGCCAACCGCCGGTGGTCTGAGCCGATGCATGGGTGCAGGCGGCCGATAGCGCGAGCACTGCACAAAGCGTGGATGTGGTTGTCATCGAGATGGCCTCATCGGATGATGCCGAGCCACGCCAGGGCGGAGGGCGTGTAGCCGAGATCGCGGCGCGTCACGACCGCGCCGGTGACGCTGTTGACGACCACGAGCTGTCTGGCCACCGGATCGGTGACGTAGACCTCGTCCTTGGCGCCGTTGGCCGCCATCGCAGGCCAGGGCGCTGCCGTCGGCATGGTTGGGATGGCCGCTGTCACTCGCAGGAGGTTGACCCATCCCGCGCCCTGGCGCTGCGCGACGATCAATGTGCCCTGGTCGTCGACGATGAAGAAGCGTTGGCCGCTGCGATCGAATCCATGTGCGCGCCGCACGCGAGAAGTGGCCCAGCCCTCGGGCGTGAAGTCGCTGACGGTTGCCGTCTCGCCATTGACGGCGTAAAAGCGCGTGGTCACCGGCGCCGGGGCTGTGCCCTCGGTGGCGATGCCAATGAAGTGGTCCGGCAGACGCGGATGTCCCGCGATCGTGCCCACGCGCAGCGCGGTGACCAGCAATTGGCCGTCGCTCACCGTGGTGGCGGTGGGGTGCTTGACGAGCATCATGCCGGATGTGCAGCCCACCAGCGTGCTGCTGCCTGCGCTGAAGCTGCCGTGCATGCCAGTGCAGACTGTGGGCAGTTCGCGCACCAGCGTGTAGGCAGCGCCGTTGCGCTGATGCAGCGCCAGTTTGGTGGGCAAGGTGTCGGTGCCTACGCTCCAACCCGCCAGCAGCTTGTTGCCCACCGGTTCGGCCAGGCCGTGCATGGGCGTGCTCAAGTCAAGCGAGGCGACAAGGTTGCCAGCGGCAATGGACGCGTCGGTAAACAGGCGTACGCCGGCGTTTTGCACCGGCGTGGCCGCGCTGTTTCCATCAAGGAAGAAGGCCGCCTGAACACCCGCCTGGTTGTCGTAGTGGGTGGGACGCGCGCCTGCGAGCACATAGCTCACCGCGCGTGAGGCCTGCTTGTAGTCGTGCAGGTGGTTGCCATGATCTTCTTGATAGATCCCACCATCGACGAACTGCACCCGGTCCTGCGTGCGTTGCGGGACTACCGCGTAGCGGCCGCCCGGGCTGGCGTACACCGCCGAGGGGGCGCCTTGCATGACGTGGCTGGCCTCGACCGTGCCGCTGTCCAGGTCGTGGATGCGCAGCGTGGCGGTGTTCACCTCTGTGACCGCCAGTCGCCCAGCGGTGTCGATGGCAGTGTTCTCGTGCTCGTGTTCTGCTTCGCTTTCGACTCCGCCGCCGCACGCGGTGAGCATGCATACAGAGGCTAGGCTGCTCAGCAGCCACCGACGGCAGCGGATCGTGCTTGTCATCATGGGTTTTCTCCTTCGAGTGAGATGGATGGGTGTGTCCGCTAGGCCCTGAGCGGAAGGCGTGGAGGGCTCATGTTCGAAATGCCGCGATGCAACGCGTTGGTCGTAATGGTACTGCATTATCATTATTGAAACGGTCACCGAAACCCGACCGATGCAACTTTCCGCCTCGCCCGCTGGCCCCGCAGCACATTCGCCCAGCGTCACCCCCTCCCAACTCCGGTACCCTTGATGCATGGAACGCAACACCCGTCAGCGCAGCGCCATCCGCGACGCCATCGCGCTAGCCGACCGCCCGCTGCTTCCGCAGGAGGTGCTGGACGCCGCCCAGAAGGAGGTGCCTGGCCTTGGTTTCGCCACCGTCTACCGCAACCTCAAAGCACTGGTCGAGGAAGGCGAACTGCAGGCGGTGAACCTGCCCGGCGAGAACCCGCGCTACGAATTGGTGGGGCATCAACACCACCACCACTTCCAGTGCCGGCAGTGCCAGCGGGTGTTCGACGTGCATGCGTGCCCCGGCGACCTGTCAGGTCTGGCGCCGCAGGGCTTCACGGTGGAAGACCACGATCTGACGCTGTACGGCCGCTGCATGGACTGCGTGGCGCCGGCTGGCAAGCGCGCCAAGCGCGCGAGTGCAACGGCGCGCACAGCCACTCATCGGCACCGCGGCTGACCCGCGGCGCGACGCCGTGCTGACGGCAAGCGCCGCGACGCGCCTGTTGCTGGCCAGCGCGGCGATCGCCCTGCTGTGGCTGGCCGTCGCGTGGGCCATCACATGAACGCCGCCGTGACCGTACGCGACTTGACGGTGTCCTACCGCGGCCACCCGGCAGTCCATCACCTCAGCGGCGCCTTCGCGGCCGGCGCGCTGACTGCCGTGGTTGGCCCCAACGGCGCGGGCAAGAGTACTTTGCTGGGCGCGCTCGGCGGCACGATCCGCGACTTTGAAGGCCGCATCGAGCGCGACTCGTCGCTGCGCGTGGCCTATCTGCCGCAGGCCTCGTCGCTGGACCGCAGCTTTCCGGTGCGCGTGCATGAGGCGGTGACCATGGGCTTGTGGTCACGCATAGGCAGCTTTGGCGGCCTGCGGCCCGAAGACCGAAGCGGCATCGATGAAGCACTGGCCGCCGTGGGTCTGATCGGTTTTGCGCAGCGCTGGTTGGGCGAGCTCTCTGCTGGCCAAGCCCAGCGCGTGCTGTTCGCGCGGGTGCTGGTGCAGGACGCCGGGCTGATCCTGCTGGATGAACCCTTCAATGCCATTGACGCACGCACCACGGCCGACTTGCTGGCGCTGCTGCATCGCTGGAAGCAAGAGGCGCGGACCGTGATTGCCGTTCTGCACGACATCGAACAGGTGCGCGAGCACTTCGAGCAGGTGCTGCTGCTGGCCCGCGAACGCGTGGTCTGGGGGCCGACGGCCGAGGTGCTGAAGGCCGAGCACCTGTTCAAGGCGCGGCAAATGGCCGAAGCCTGGGACGAATCGGCACCGGCCTGCAAGGTGTCGGCATGACCGGGTTTGCTGCTTCGCTGCTCGATCCCTTCATCGAGTTCCCGTTCATGCGCCGGGCTCTGGTGGCCACGTTGGCGTTGTCGCTGGGCTGCGCGCCCATCGGCTGCGTGCTGGTGCTGCGACGCATGAGCCTCGTGGGCGACGCGATGGCGCACGCCGTGCTGCCCGGGGCAGCCGCTGGCTTTCTGCTGGCGGGGCTGTCTCTGCCGGCCATGAGCGCGGGCGGCTTCGTCGCAGCGTTGGCGGTGGCGTTGGCGGCCGGTTTCGTCACCCGCAGCACACCGCAGCGTGAGGACGCCAGCTTCGCGGCCTTCTACCTGATCGCGCTGGCGCTGGGTGTGCTGCTGGTGTCGCTGCGCGGCAGCCAGATCGACCTGATGCACATGCTGTTCGGCAGCGTGCTGGCGGTGGACGACGCGGCGCTGCTGCAGATCGCCGTGGTGGCCAGCCTCACGCTGTGGGCGCTGGCGCTGATGTACCGGCCGCTGGTGCTGGAGAGCTTCGACCCCGGCTTCCTGCGCAGCGTGGGCGGCCCGGGTGCGCGCGCGCACATGATGCTGCTGGTGCTGCTGGTGGCTAACCTGGTCAGCGCCTTCCAGGCCCTGGGCACGCTGATGGCGGTGGGCTTGATGATGCTGCCGGCAGCCGCCGCCCGTTTCTGGGTGGCGAGCCTGCCGGCGATGGCTGTGCTGTCGGTGGCCATCGGCGCGGTGTCCGGCGCCGCCGGACTGCTGCTTAGCTACCACGCAGAGTTGCCGTCCGGCCCTTGCATCGTGCTGGTTTGCGGCGGTGCCTACATCGCCTCGGTTCTGTTCGGCGCTCGCGACGGCATCGTCACGCGACGCTTTCTGGCTGCGTCCCACCTCACCCGTTGAAAAAAATGACTCTGAACCGTCGTCAAACCCTCCAGCTCGGCAGTGTAGCCCTCGCCGCGCTGCATCCCCTGGCCACCCGCGCGCAAGCCCCGGCACGCCGCGTGGTCACCAGCTTCTCCCTGCTGGCCGACATGGCGCAGGAACTGGCGCCCGCCGGTGTCCAGGTCACCGCGCTGGTCGGGCCCAACGCGGACGCTCATGTCTACGAGCCCAGCCCTGCCGACGGCAAACGCCTTGCCCAGGCGGACCTGGTGTTGATCAATGGCCTGGGCTTCGAGGGCTGGATCGAGCGCATGGTGAAAGTGTCGGGCTACCGCGGTACGGTCGCGGTGGCCAGCCAGGGCATCCGCGCACGAACCGGCGGTCACCACGATGCCGATCCCCATGCTTGGCAAGACCTGACGCTGGCGCGGCGCTACGCCACCAACATCAGCGCCGCCTTCACGCAGCGCTGGCCTGCGCAGCGCGACGAGATCGCCCGGCGCGGCGCGGACTACTTGGCCCGCATCGATGGCCTGGACAAGCAGGTGCGCGAGTGGCTGGATGCGGTGCCGCGCGCCCAGCGCCGCGTCATCACCTCGCACGACGCCTTCGGCTATTTCGGTGCGGCCTACGGAGTGGACTTTCTGGCGCCCCAGGGCTGGAACACGCACAGTGAACCTTCAGCCGCTGCCGTGGCGCGCCTGATCCGACAGATCAAGAAGGACGGCGTGCGCGCGATCTTCATCGAAAACATCAGCGACCCTCGGCTGGTCGAGCGTATCGCCCGCGAAGGCGGTGTGCGCATCGGCGGAACCCTGTACTCCGACGCCCTCTCCAAACCCGACGGGCCTGCGCCGACCTACCTGCGCCTGATCGAACACAACGCGCGCAGCCTGGCTGCCGCGCTGCAGGCCTGAATCACCACCGCCACCCACCTGAGGAGATCCTATGAACCGACCGACCGTTGTTTTGTGGATGAGTTGCCTGGCCTTCGCTGCGGCCCCAGCCTGGTCGGCGGGCAAGGCGCACGAACACGGCGCGCTGAAGCTCGACGTGGCGATCGAAGGCAACAAGCTCACGATCGCGATGGAAGCACCGCTGGACAACCTGCTCGGGTTCGAACGCGCGCCACGCACCGACGCCGAGCGCAAGGCGGCCGCCGAGGTACTGGCCCGGCTGCGCAGCCCGAACCAGGGCAAAGCGCTGTTCAGCGCAGACGCCGCCGCGCAATGCACCCTGAGCAAGGCCGACGTGCAGGCGCCGGTGCTCGAGCCCGGCGCCAAGCCGGCACCGAAGGACGAACATGCCGACCTGGATGCCAGCTACGAGTTCAGCTGTGCTCAGCCTGCCGAACTGCGCAGCCTGGACGTCGGGCTTTTCGACGCCTACAAACGCATCCAGCGCATCGATGTACAGGTGGCGGGGCCGAAGTCCCAGTCGAAGGTGACCTTGAAGCGGCCGGCGCGCAGTGTCAAGCTGGTGCGGTGAACAGCGACCGCGTGAATGGCCCGCTGGCATAGCGCCGAACGGCAGCTAACTGGGGTAAGCCGGAACGGCGGGAACTGGCCGTCAAGGTCAGTACGACGACCACCCGCGAACGACAGCATCGGCTGCGCCGCAGACGCTCACGGCTTGTCTGTAAGCCGACGACCGGAGATGGAACCAAGGCCGTCACACTGAGGCCCACTTGCCCAAGAGAAACGGCGCCGGCTCCATCCCTGCAGGGATGAGAGCGCGGCGCCGTGGTTGGTCAGTGTTCTGCCTCAGCCGGCCATCAGCGTGACCGGTGGCCCGTCGACAAGGTGGCGGACGATGCGGTTGCCCGCGCGCCGACGGCCATCGCCTTCGACTTCGTCGACCAGCCGCGCCGGCAACAGAAGACCCAGTTCGGCGACCTTGGCGCGCAAGGTCTCGATGTCAGTCCAATCCAGGAAAGGCTCCTGCAGGCTCGTGTAGAGCGTGTCGTCTGGCCCGTTGGCGACCTGTAGGAAACAGTCCCCCAGACGCCGGTCGAAACCGGCCACGACCTCGACCGGAAGGCCGTTGATCGTGGCCGTCGCCAGGTGCTGGCTCATGGTCCTGGCTCTGCGATCTCGAAGACCGGCAGGCCCTCGATGACCGCAGCCTCGCGATCGAACATCAGCCAGGCCACGCCGGCGGACTCGGCCACCTCGAAGAGCGTGGCCAGGTCGGGTTCGGACGGAACCCGGTACTTCGGTGATCCGACATAGACGAATCCGCCGCAGTCGGTCGGATAGGCGTTCACGGACAGGTCGTCATCGGCGAGCTTGTGGCGCGTCGCCGAACTCAGATGCTTCAGGGACAGGCTGGCCAGCATCTCGGCTTGCTGTTGCAGGCCGGTGACGGGCAGTGTTGGCATCGTGGCTTCCTCCTCGGGTTGAAATGGGAGATGGGGGGACTCAGGCGTTCGCCCGTCGGCCGGCCGCGCGAGGGGTGCACGGGTCGCGCCCTTCGATCGTCCAGCGCGGGCAAACGTCATGCCGCAGTCGCGGCAGCGGAACCAGTGCAGGCGTCCGAGCGCGCCCAAGGGCACGCCGTCGCCGGCACAGCAGGGGCAGGTCGGGGGGGTTTTGTCCGACATGGGCATCCTTGATTGAACTTGGATCGGCGGGAGGCGCGCCGCGTGGGCGGCGCGCTTCTCGCGGCTGTGTCGTGCAGAGCGTGGCTGCCGCACATGGCGTCAGAGCAGTCCTCGCTCGGCAAAGCTGACGCACTGGTCGCCAGCGACGACCAAGTGGTCGATCAGGCGCACGTCCACCATCGCCAGCGCGGTCTTCAGCGTCTGTGTCAGGAACTCGTCCGCGCGGCTCGGCTCGGCCTGGCCGCTCGGGTGGTTATGGGCCACGGCAATCGCGGCGGCGTTGCGTGCCAGGGCACTCTTGACCAGTTCCCGCGGGTACACCGAGGTCTGGGTCAGCGTGCCCCGGAACACCTCTTCATGGGCGATCAGGCGGTGGTTGGCGTCCAGGTACAGCGCGAGGAAGACCTCGTGCTGCAAGCCGGCGCACCGCAGTCGCAGCCAGTCGCGCAGGACCTGCGGCGAGGACATCACCGGGCCCTGCGCCATATGGTCGCGCAGCTCGCGCATCAGCAGCTCGCGGGCGACACCGAGTCGGCGTTTCAGCAGTTGCTGCGTCGATGCGTCGTCGTTCGGCGACTCCCGGTCGCTGACGTGCAGCGCAACCAGGTGCGGGTGGGGGTTAGGGGCAGCGTGGATTCGCAGGCCCAGCATCTCTGCCTCCAGGTCCTCCCGTGACGCATGGGCGGCATCGGGCAGGTCTGGCAAGGGGTGGAAGTTCATGGCGTTCTCCTCTCGTGGCGAAAAGGAAGACGGGAACGCCGGTCCCCTCCATTGCGTGGGGGACTGGTGTCCCCGCAAGGGAAGGATGTGCTGACGCACGAAGGAACGTGGCCGGCACGGTGGCTCAGGTGGTCATCCGAGGCAGGTAACGACTGCGACGCCGTTGCCGCCGGTTTGGTCGGCATCGGAAACACTCCTGTCGGGAGTGGGGGTGAGCACGTCAAGTCTGCGCCATCGGCGCCGGGGTTTCAACCTGGGTGGTGCCAGCGCCCGCGCAAGCGCCGCCAGGGGCCGGGCCTTGGTCGGTCAACGGTGAACAGGGTGGATGGCGAGCATTTGGCAAGCAGCATCGACGGTGCCGATCGTGGCGCAAAGACCACGGCCCGGCCGGGTCTGATGGCCGGGAGACCGCAAAAGTGACACCCCAGACGCACCCCAGTGTCACTGCAGAAATTTCTTCAGCTTGGGCGTCGGCAGATGCTCTCGGCCGTGCGCGGCTGCGCGAAGATGCGTGCCCTTTGCAACCACCGATCCGCCATGCTGCGCAACGGAAACCAGGTCCGATTGACCCGCCCCGAACGGGCACGGCTGGCCCGCATCACCGCCATCGAGCCGGGCACCATCCGCAGCGTCGAGGATCTGCAGGCCTACGTCCGCCGCTGCAAGGCCCACTACTGGCGCAGCTCCGATGACACGCGCTTTTTGCACTGGCTGATCGACCGCGAAGTGCAGTCGCTGGCCACGGCCTGAGGCGGGCCCGTCCTCGCAGAAGGAACAACGCCCCCGGTACAGGACCGGAGGCGTTGCGGGAGAGGCTTGGCAATGGTTGTGAGTCGCCGTGTCGATCGCTGTGAAAGATCATCAACCTGCTCAGCGGAACACACGAGGCTCCACACTTGCACCCCGCATGAACGCGAGGTACGCACCGGCCTTGCCGATGTCGTCGAAGCTCGCCACGGGCTGCTCATACAGCACCACGGCCCAGGGCCGGCCAGCCTGGTCGCTGGCGCGGATGCGCAACTCCGGTGGCTGCCAGCGGTCGTGGCGGTACAGCGGCAGGCCGGTGTCCCAGTCCATCAGCGCCAGCACATGCGCACAGAGGATGGCCGTGCCGCCCGCTTCGCCCAGCTCGACGAGCAGAGGCACCTTCAGCAGGCCGGTCGAGCGGCCGACCGTGCCGACCACGTCGAACTCGTCCAGCCAGCTCGCGCCGGTGCCGGTGTCGCCCAGCACCAGCCGCACCTTGCGGCCGTCGCGGCGGCATGTTTCCAGGACCCGTGCCAGACGAGGGTCGGTGCCGGGGTCGTAGTAGGTGCTGTCGCTCTGGGCGGACTCGCCCCAGGCGCGCACGGCGGCAAGGTACTTCTGGTAGCCGGTGAGGCTGCTGGCGTCATCGGCGCCGGGCATCAGGTCGGGGCGATCGAGGCGCTTCGCGATCTGCTGGGCGTGATCACGGGCGTTGTCGAAGCCGAAGCAGCTCACGCCGCCATCGGTGGCGATGACGTACAGGCGTTGCTCGAGGTTCAGGGTGATGTCTCGCATGGGGGGGGGCTCTCTCGAGAATGGTTGGCGGACATCGGCCCTGGCGGGACGGGCCCGCGGGCGGTTGAAGGGGGTTCCGGGCGCGCCCGGGTTGGAAGCCGGACGGCGGCGTCTCAGGCCCGGTGCAGCCCTTGGGGCTGCACCGGGCCCGGCCATCGCATCAGCGCCGGCTGACCTGCACGGCGGGTGCGGGGCTCTCGTCGCGAGGCTCCGAGCCGTGCTGGGGGCTTGCGACCGAGGACATGCCCGCCTGCTGCTGGAAACGGGCGTGCGCGTCGGCGAACTCGGCGTCAGCCAACAGGCTGCGGACCTGTGCGGTGGCCGGTTCGACCGTTCGGTTCGAGTCAGCGCCAGAAGCTGGGCGTGCGCCTCGCTTCGATGTCGCCGGGGCGGCTTGCGGCTCGGCCGTGATGGCCTCGGCCAGGAGATCTGCGCTGCGGTGAAAGCCCCGCTGCGTGGCGCTGCCGAAGAAGGCCACCGGTCGCATCAGCGTCAACTGCACCAGCAGGCGCAGCCACTGCCCGATGCGCTTGTCGCGGGCCTGGCGCACCTTGTGGACGCGCAGCGACTGCTTGCAGGACAGGTACAGCGCCAGGTGCCGGCGCTTCATCTCGGCGTCGCCGTCGAGCTGGGCCATCACCTCGGCGGCGAGGGCAGCGTCACGTCCGACGCGCTTGTAGAAGCCGACCCAGGCGCGCTGCTCTTCGACGTCGACGGTGCCGCGCCGAGGTGGGTGGCTCTGGAAAGATCGGTCAGGGAGGGGATGACTCATGGGGTTCTCCAAGAAGGCGAGGGAACCCCGACCCCGACGGGAGACGGTGACTCCCGGAGGGTGGATGACGAGGACAGGGGGAATGTCGAGAGAAACGGGGTGTCGGGTGATGGCGCACCGACGCCATGGCTGGCGGTCGGTTCACCATCCCCGAAACCCGAGGACTCGATCGGCACGAGAGCGATGCCACGACGGACCACTCCGTGCCCGCGACCATCAGGTCGTGAGGACAGGAGCGATGCCGCGGCGCAGGCCCTCGGCAATGCCGATCCAGCGGTCGGCGATCCGGTCCAGGTAGACCAGGTCGTCGGCCGCGATCTCGCCCGAGGCACGGAGCCGGGCGATAACTTCCTTGACCAGGAGGGGATCCTCCCGGGCCATCACGACAACATTCGCGATGGCGGTCGAGGCGATGCCACTGCGGTAGGTGTCGACCGTCATGGTCAGCACACCGTGGCGCAAGGTGCGCACGCCAGAGGGGCCGCAGCCTCGCACACCATGCGGGTGGACGCATGGGACGTGCAGGGCCAGGGCCGAAGCAGCACCGGCAGGGCAACAGGCCGCCGAGCGGGCACACGGGCAAGCCCGGTACCACCCAGCAGCATGCACACCGGCGCGACAGCGCGGTTCCAGGGAACGGGACTCATGGGGTTCTCCTTCAGGGGTGAAGGGAAACGCCCATCCCTGGCGGGGAACTGGGGTTCCCCGTCTGGGATGCCCTGCCGGGAAGGCAAGGCGCTTCGTCGCGCACAGGTGCGTGCGCGAGCTGCAGAGGTCCGCGTCCGTGGGGACGGGGCCAGGGCAGATGCGTGCGTCAGGCCAGGCTTCTGATCGAGGTCAGGCCAGGCTGATGAGCGCAGGGCGCGTCACGACGCGGAGGTCGTGGTGGGCGCGTTCGTGAAGCGGCCACGACGCGAGGTCACGGCCGGTTCCAGGTTTCGGATCCGCGGGGATCTGAATCGGCCCGGTACACGGAGGTGCCGGACGGGACACGAGGCAGGTAACGACTGCGACGCCAGCTGGGCTGGACTTCAGGGCGGCCGGAGCCACCGATGAAGGCTGAGCAGACGAAGTTGTCCGCAGGAAGCGGCATCAGTGTGCGGTGAGGCATCGCGGCGGGCAAGGGCCGAGGGCGAACGCTGCGCGCTCGCCCGCCCAACCGGCGGGCATTCGGGTGGCTTGGGCGAGAAAACGACAAGTGGCGTCAGGGGATCCCCGAATGTCAGCCCCGCGGCGAGCGGCGGCTGACCGAATCGAGGCGACAGCGAGTTCGTATAGTGGACAGCCGTCAACAGGGAGCCTGCGGCGCCCCAGCTGATTTCCGATGACTGTTGCCAGCTACACCTTCGATGACTCCGATGCCCTGACTGCCGCGGGCGTCCAGGTGCGCATACCGGCTGGCGTGCATCTCGTGGAGCGGCGCTTGCTGGTGTTCCGAGTTCGCTTGGGTGAGCGTGAGGTGGATCTCACGTTGGCCGAGTTTGATCGGCTTCAGTCGACGGGTGCGGTCAGGGCCGTTGCAGGGCCGGCAGCGACAAGCAGAGCACCCGCCTGATGTGCGTTTCTGACCTCACCCACTTCCTCGACAAGTCTGGCGCCTTCGGCCCAGTCAAAGGTCCCGCCCGCGCGATGGCGCAGTTCCATGTCGAGGTGGTCGCCCATGCCTCAGATGCCACGCCAGACGCTCCAGCGGCGCCGAGGTGCTTCAAGTGCAAGAAGGGGGTGGTCGAGGCTGCCCGGGCCCACGACGAGGCTATCGTGTGGGTTTGCCCGAGGTGCCGCACGGATGGGCGCATTTCGAACTGGCAGGGGAGCCTCTGGGATCTGCGCGACCGCCCGTCGGCCCCCGGTTGACACAGAAGGCGAACATGATGGGTCTGTCATCGAAGTTGTTTCTGCTCGCCGCTGACGACACGCTGCATGCGCTGGCCAGCACGGCCTTCATGCGAATGCTGCGCCGGGAAGAGGTCGCACGTGTTCCCGACTTCGCCGGAAAGCGTGTTCGCCAAGCCAGCATCGTCGTGGAAGTGGTGGGCGGCAAACCGTCGCGCATGGTGCACTGGACGTTCTCGGTTCTCGACATCGATGTTGACGGTCTGCTGGATGCCGAGCGCTTGAGTACCCAGCAATTCGCCCGCGTGGACGACCCGTTCAAACCTGAAGGGCCGGCTCAGGCCAGAGGGGGGCCCATCATCGATGCAGCCAATCGATTTGTCGCCCGAGGCGGCTCCTGGGAGCCCGACAAACGCTTGCTGCGCCGCATCGAGGCTGCTGCGCTGGGGCAAGTGGCGTGTCCCCGGGTTCGGGTGGTTCGATGAGTGTGGTTGCCAGAGCAGGGCCGCCTGGTGCGGCTGACAGCGCTTGGCCGGTCTCCAGGAGTTCATCAGATGCACGTCGTCCTGGCGCATCGCTGACCGAAGGGACCGGATCAGCGGTTCGGCGGCGCGACCACTGTGGATCAAGCGTCGCGCTGGGCTGGCAACGGGCAACACCGCGAACGAACTGCCGGATAGCTGATCTTCGCGAGTGCCCGGCTTCGGCCATCAGGAGACATTGGCGAAAGGCACGTTTGTGGTGCCCCGCCTTGCTCATCTCACGATAGACCCAACCGGTCCAGCATGCGTCGGCACAGGGCGCGCGGCCAAGTGTTCCCTCGGTCAAGCACCACCACGGACCGGCGAGACAGTGGCAGACGATCTACAGCTTCGACGCCCGATTCAGGAACAGCAGGGAAGCGAGGCGCCGCTTGGCTGCAAGGCGTCGACTCCGAACTCCAACGCAGCTGGCTCAGCCGGCCAGCCCCCTCGTCAAGGCGGAACGCGTCGGCGCAAGGTCTTGCGCATGCACGCCTTGCCCGGCGACGTCGTCCGGCAGCGGCCGGCCCAGCAGCAGGGCCGCCGCAGTGCGTGCCAGTGAAGGGGCCATCTGGATGCCATAGCCGCCTTGCCCTGCCAGCCAGAAGAAGCCTTCGGCGGCGGAGTCGTAGCCGACCACTGGCGAGCGGTCGTGCACGAAGCTGCGCAGGCCGGCCCAGCGATGGTTGAGCTTGCGCACACGCATGCTCGTCGCAGTCTCGAATCGGTCCACCGCGATGGCAATGTCCATCTCGTCGGGTGCGACGTCGCAAGGGTCCATCGGGTCCTCGTTGGCCGGCGACAGCAGCAACTGCCCGGCATCGGGCTTGAAGTAGAACTGTTCGTCGACATCGATGACCAGGGGCCAGGCGCTGATGTCCAGCCCGGGTGGTGCGGGCAGCGTCACCGCGGTGCGACGCATCGGCTGCAAACCGACCGTCGGCACACCTGCCTGCCGGGCCACGCTGTCGGCCCAGGCCCCGGTCGCGTTGACAAGGACGGGCGCCTCGAAGTCCCCGGCCCTTGAACGGACCCGCCACGAACCTGCGGCGCGCTCGATCGCGACCTCGTGGGCGTCGAGCACCAGCCGAGCACCCGCCTGCCGCGCATGGCGGATGTACCCCTGGTGAATGGCGGCCACATCCATGTCGCTGCCCGATTCGTCGATGGCCGCAGCCGCGATCCAGTCGGGCCGCAGGATAGGGCACAAGCCCATCGCCGCTTCGGCCGACAAGGCACGCAGCGTGGCTGGCGCATCGGGTGCGTCGAGCATGGCGCTCAGCGCCGCCAATCGCTGCGCGTCGCACACGAAGAGCGCGCTGCGCGGCGAGAGCAAAGGCGCTGCAGCAAACCCGGCCGGTGGGCGTTCCAGAAAGGCCCGGCTGGCGCGCGTCAAGGCGCGCACGGTGGCGTTGCCGTAGCTCTCGAAGAACATGGCCGCAGATCGACCGGTCGCATGCCGCCCAGGCTGGTCCTCGATCTCCACCAGAACCACCTTGCGGTGCGGCGCCAGTTCGGCGGCCAGCGATGCACCCGCCATGCCGGCGCCGAGGATGATGACTTCGTTGGCCGTTGACATGGTCATGTGCTCACAGACCCAGGCCCCGGCCCGAACCCACCAGCGTGTAGCGCTGCGCCCCATGGGCCAGCGTGACGACGATGGCTGGCCGGTTGCCGGCATGCACGGGGATGTCGAGGCGCAGAGCGGAGTAAATCGTGCGCAGGCCCTCGGGCTGCGGATGCACCACGAAGACCTCCTGCACCACCGCACCTGCCGGTGCCGTGGCCGAAGGGTGTATCGAGTCCATCCAGTCGATGTAGAACGGCACCAGGCCGCGGTACAACTCGTGGTCCAGGTACAGGCCCTGCCAGCGCAGCGTGTGGCCTTGCGGCGTGACGCGTGAATTGGCCTTGCTCGGGCGCACGCCCAGTCCGGCTGCCAGCGCCCGCGAATGCACGGCCGGCAGGTCGGACGTGGCCACGGCGAAGCTGATCACGTCGCCTTCGGGCAGAGCGGCCACGCTCTGTGCGAAGGGCGGCCGCTCGGTGCCCGCGGCTGGCGCAGGGGCAAGCACCTCGAGGTAGCACCCCGTGCCCAGCGACAACAGCGCATTGCAGGTGCCGTAGTCGGCCGCGTGTTCGCCGCCGTAGATCGGCGTCAAGCCCAGGCCGGCGGCCAGCGCGTCGTTGGCGGCCTGCAGGTCGGGAACGGCATGGACCAGGTGATCGAAGGGCGGGGCTTGCATGGCAATCGGGCTTGGGTGACGGTCAGGGTGTGGCGCTGCCAGGCAACGCCGTTAGGTTGACGCAGTATTTTACTTAAAGTCAATTCACCACATGCGAGGCCCGCATCCACAGCAGCGCCATTCGCGCAAGCCACCAGGCGGCGGGACAATTTTTTATCGCCTGGAGTCCGCGATGCCGGCAGCCGTTCGATAGGCTGAGTCGCCTCGCGACGACTTGACTAAAAGTCAATCTTTGATACCCTCCGCTTCCTGACTCTGCGCCCCAGGTACCGCATGTCCACTGCCATCGCCTTCGAGCACGCGACCGTACACACCATGGCAGGGGACGAAGCCCTGCAGGATCACACCCTGGTCGTGCGCGACGGCCGCATCGCGGACCTGGGCCCCACGGCAGCGTTGCCGGTGCCCGCCGGCGCGCAGCGCATCGACGCCACCGGCTGGCACCTCATGCCCGGCCTGGCCGACATGCACGTGCACCTCTCGCCGCTGGGCGTGGGGATCGCCGACGGCTTCGCCCCAGACGAGGCCACCGCGCTGGCACGCAGCGCCCAGGTGCTGCAGGTCTACCTGCTGCACGGCGTCACGACAGTGCGCAACATGGCCGGCACGCCCTGGCACCTGCAACTGCGCCAGGCCGTGCGCGAAGGCCGGGTGGCCGGGCCGCGCATCCACACCACCGGCCCCATCCTGGAAACGCGCTTCACGTTCGCGGCGCTGGCCAGCTTCGGGCAGCTGGTGCGAACGCCGGAAGAAGCGCGCGCCGCCGTCGTGGCGCAGCACCGCGCCGGCTATGACGCCATCAAGGTCTACAACGACATCGACGCCGAGGTCTACGACGCCATCGCCGCCACCTGCCGCGAGCTGGGCCTGCCGATGGTGGGCCACGTGGCCTACGCCAAGGGCCTGACCGGCGCGCTGGCCGCCCGGCAGGATTCCATCGAGCACTTCCGCTCGTACGACTTCGCGCTTGACACGCGACCGGCACCCGATGGAGCGCGCTTCGTTGGCTGGCTGCACACCACGCCAGCACGCATCCGCGAGGTGGCCGAGCGCACCGCCGAGGCCGGCACTTGGAACGTGCCCACGCTGGTGATCGAGCAGGCCATGACCACGCCGCCGCCTGCCGAGCCACCGCCCCGCCCGCATTGGCTGCCGACGTGGCTGCACGAGGAACTGTACGCCGACACCACACGCTCGGTGTTCAAGCCCGAGTTCCTGCAGGCCATTGAGGCCGGCCGCTACCGCCGCTACGAGCTGCTCTCGGCGCTGGACCGCGCCGGCGCGCCGCTGATGGCCGGCAGCGACTGCCCCGGCTGCGGGCTGGTGCCCGGCGAGTCGCTTCTGCAAGAGCTCGACCTGTACGTCGAGGCCGGCCTCACGCCCCGCCGCGCGCTGCGCGCGGCCACGGTGGACGCAGCGCGCTTCCTCGGGCTTGGCGACGAACTCGGCACGCTGGCCGCCGGCCAGCAGGCCGACGTGCTGGTGCTGCGCGCCGACCCCACCGCCAGCCTGAAGGCGCTGCGCCAGCCGGTGGGCGTGGTGGCCGCCGGTGTGTGGCACCCGGCCGATGAACTGGCACGGGCCATGGCCGCCAGCGCAGCCTGACCCGCAGCCCCGGCCGAGCCGCCGCCTGCTCCGTTTTAAAACCTTCGCTGCTTCTTCCAGGGAGACATCCATGCACCCCACCCGCCTGCCCACCCCGCCCAACCCGCCCGCTCTGCTGCAGCGCCCCGGCCGCTGGCGCGGTTTCTGCTGCCCCATGCACATGGCCTGGGCGCTGCCCATGGGCATGGGGGCCACCACGGAGACCCCCGAGGCCGCCGCGCCCGCCGGCCCCGTGCCCAGCTTCGTCGACGGCACCGTGCACACGTTCTCGCCCTTCGCCACGCGCGGCGACGAGGCCACGCGCGACCTCTACGACACCGTGGCGCCGAGCCGGCTGCTGGTGATTCAGGGCGCCACGGTCCTCCCGATGCGCGGCGCCAAGGCGCTGCCGGCGCACGACGTGCTGGTGCGCGACGGCCGCATCCTGGCCGTGCAGGCCACGGGCGCCGCCGTGCCCGAAGGCGCGCTGCGCATCGACGCCAACGGACTGACACTGCTGCCCGGCCTGGCCGACATGCACACGCACCCGGGCACGTCCACCTCGGCGCAGATGTGGGGCGCCATGCTGGGCGTGAGCGCAGACGCCATGACGCTGCCCTACGACCTGCAGATGTTCCTGTACCTGGCCGGCGGCATCACGCGCATCCAGGTGATGGCCGGCACGCCCGAGTACCTGGCGCTGCGCGATTCGCTGCGCAGCGGCCGTCTGCGCGGGCCGCGCATGCGCGTGGCCTCGCCGGTGATCGACGGCTACCCGGCCGTCTGGTCGCCCACCATCACCTGGCAGGTGAGCGACGCCGCCGGCGGCCGCACCGCCGCGCGCCAGGTGCTGGAGGCTGGCTACGACTTCGCCAAGCCCTACACACGCATGCCCTACGACGCCTACGTGGCCTTCAGCGCCGAGTGCAATGCGCTGGGCGTGGAGCGCACCGGCCACATCCCGGCCGAGGTGCGGGTGGAAGAGGCACTGCTGCGCGGCCAGCGCGGCGTGGCCCACACCTTCGAGCTGTTCTACAACGACCCGCCCGAGAGCCGCGCCAACCTGGGCCTGCTGCAGCGGCGCGCCAAGCTGTGCGCCGAACTGGGCGTGACGGTGCAGACCACCTTCTGCGTGTCGCGCGCCTTCGAGTACGACATCGGCCAGGTCGGCCCCGAGGCCTACCCGCTGCACGACCTGCTCGACCCCGTGCTGCGCTGGCTGATGCACCCGGCTTCGCCCTTCCTCAAGGCCTTCGGACAGGACCCGCAGATGCAGTACCAGGGCCGCGACTGCATCGCCCACACGCTGAACATGCTGCGCGCGCTGCAGGCCGAGGGCGTGCGGCTGGTCACCGGCACCGACATCCCCAGCAGCAACGCCGCCGGCCACCACAGCACCCACGACGAACTGCAGGTGCTGGTGCAGGACGTGGGCCTGAGCCCGGTGGATGCGCTGCGCGCCGCCACCGTCAACGCGGCCGCGCACATGAACGATGCCGAGTCCGGCATCGTCGAGCCCGGCCAGCGTGCCGAGCTGCTGCTGCTGCGCGGCAACCCGCTGGACGACATCGCCGCCACGCGCCAGGTCGAAGCCGTGCTGATGGGCGATGCGCTGCTCACCCGCGCCGCCATCGAGCGCGGCCTGGACCGCGTGCGGGCGCTGTACGACGCGATGCCGGTGCCGAAGCACCCGGAGACCACGGCCTGACCACTACCCGAAGGAACGACATATGTCACCCAAGACCCTCGACCACTTCGTCATCCTCGTCGAGCCGCTGGAACCCGCCGTGGCCGACTACGAGCGCCTGGGCTTCCACGTGCGGCCCATCGCGCGGCACCTGAGCGTCGGTTCGAAGAACGCGGTGATCCACCTGCACCACACCTACCTGGAGCTGTTCACGCTCGACCAGGCGCCGGCCGAGTTCCAGGACGCCTACCGCCCGCGCCTGCAGGCCGGGCCCGGGCTGTGCCACGTCAGCCTGGACAGTACCAGCCTGCTGGACGACCAGGCGCGCCTGCGGGCCGCCGGCCTGAACCCTGGCGGCATCACCAACGCGCGGCGTCGCATGGTGCACCCCGACGGGCGCGAGGACGAGACGCAGAGCTCGTGCATGTACTGCTGGCGCGAGCAGCACCGCTACCTCTCGCTCTTCGTCTCGCACCACGCCCGGCCCGAGACGATCTTCGTCGACGGCCACGTCCGCCACGCCAACGGCGCGCAGCAGGTGATCCGCTGCGTGTTCCAGTCGGAAGACCCGGCGCTGGACCTGCCCTACTTCCGCAGCCTGTACGGCCGCGCCGAAACCGACCGCACGGTGGACGGTTTCCGCTTCCTTGGCCCGCGTGGCGAGGTCAGCGAGGTCATCACTCCGGCCGCCGCACGGGCACGCTATGGCGCAGCTATGCCGGTTCAGGGCCTGGCCGGCCTGGGTGCGCTGCCGCTGGCGCTGCACTACCACGTGGGCTCGATGGCGCAGAGCGAGCAGTACCTGCGCGGCGTGGGGCTGGCCGTGGCCGCCGTGGGTGGCGCGCTCGTGGTGCCGGCCGCCCAGGCCTGCGGCGTGGTCACGGTGTTCGAGGCCGCGTGAACGGGGGCACGGCGCCACCCGGCAGGAACCCGCGATGACCGACCCTGCCTTCGCCGCCCGCATCGCGGCCGAACTGCAGGGCCTGCGCGATGCCGGCGCCTACAAGGGCGAGCAGGTCATCACCGGCATGCAGGGCGCGCGCATCCGCCTGGCCGATGGGCGCGAGCTCATCAACCTGTGCTCCAACAACTACCTGGGCCTGGCCAGCGACGCGCGCCTGCTCGACGCGGCGGCGGCCGCGTTGCGCAGCCACGGTCTGGGCCTGGCCTCGGTGCGCTTCATCTGCGGCACGCAGGATCTTCACAAGCAGCTCGAGGCGCGCATCGCCGCCTTCGTGGGCACCGAAGACGCCGTGCTCTACGCCGCCGCCTTCGACGCCAATGGCGGTCTGTTCGAGCCGCTGCTGGACGAGACCGACGCGGTGATCAGCGACGAGCTGAACCACGCCTCCATCATCGACGGCATCCGCCTGTGCAAGGCGCGCCGCTGGCGCTACCGCCACGACGACATGGACGACCTGCGGCGCTGCCTGCAGGAAGCCCGCGCCGGCGGCGCGCGCACGGTGCTGGTGTTCACCGACGGCGTGTTCTCGATGGACGGGCGCATCGCGCAGCTGGCCGAGATGCGCCGCCTGTGCGACGAGCACGGCGCGCTGCTTGGCGTGGACGACTGCCACGCCACCGGCGTGATCGGCCCGCACGGCCGCGGCACGGCGGCGCACTGCGGCGTCTTCGGCCGCGTCGACCTCGTCACCGGCACCTTCGGCAAGGCGCTGGGCGGGGCCTCGGGCGGCTTCACCGCCTGCAGCCGCCCCGTGGCCGAGCTGCTGCGCCAGCGTTCGCGGCCCTACCTGTTCTCCAACACGCTGGCGCCGCCGCTGGTGGGCGCGGCGCTGGCCGCGCTCGATCTGCTGGAGCGCTCGGACGCCGCCGTGCAGCGCGTGCAGGCGTACGCGGCCCGCTTCCGTGCCGCGCTGCAGGCGCAGGGCCACACGCTCATCGGCAGCGGCCACCCCATCGTGCCGGTGATGCTGGGCGACGAGCACACCGCCAAGTCGCTGGCGCAGCAGCTGCACCACGCCGGCGTGCACGCGGTGGCGTTTTCCTACCCGGTGGTGCCGCGGGGCTGGGCGCGCATCCGCACCCAGCTCAGTGCGGCGCATACCGACGCCGATCTCGACGAGGCCGTGGCTGCGTTCGCCGCGACGGGCTGACGGGCATCGGCCTTGTCTGGCTCAAGCCAGGGCCAACAGGTGTACGGACCCAGGCAGCAGGACCTCAGGGGATGCCGCGCGTGCCCTTGCCCAACTGCCCCGGGTTCATGCCCGTCGAGGTGAGCCAGCCCTCCACCGCCAGCACCTCCAGCGGCCCGGCGGGCAGGTCGACCATCTCGTGCGGCACCTCGCCGCGGTAGGTCAGCGAGTCGCCCGGCCGCAGGTGGTAGCGCCGCTCCCCGATCTGCATGATCAACTCGCCGTGGATCACGTGGTCGATCCAGAAGCCATCGAACTGCACGGGCTTCGGGAAACGGCAACCGGGCGCGGCAAGCATTCGCAGCAGCCGGATCTGCATGCCCGGCAGCTCCATAGAGCCCAGCAGGGTGATCTGCACGCCGTCGTGCAGGTCGCCGCCCGGCAACACCGGCTCCTGCCCACGGCTCACCAGTTCGGGCTCCATCGATGCCGCTGGACCGCCGAACAGGTCGGACAGCTCGATGCCTAGCCCCTCGGCCAGCAACAGCAGCACCGGCACCGAGGGCATGCGCTCGGCGCTTTCGATCTTGGAGAGCATGGCCTTGCTGATGCCCACGGTCTGCGCCAGCGCCGAGGCCGTCATGTGCTGGTGCATGCGGTGGGTGCGCAGCCGCCGCGCCAGCGTGTGGCGCAGGTGGCTCACGCGTGAGTGGCCGTCGTCGGCTACGTCGTCGATGGGTTCGGGGCGGTCGTGGTCGCTCATCACCTGCATACTAAGCCGTGCCGCCCGCATGGCGTCCCGATCGCCGCTTCAGAACCGGTAGGTGCCCACCACGCCAATCGTGCGCGGCCGCAGCGTCGACACCGTCTCCGGCCCGAACAGAGTGGACGACAGCAGCGGCCGCTCGTCGGTGAGGTTGTTCACGAAGGCCGTCAGCGTCAGATCGCCGATGTCCACGCCGAAACGAAGGTCCATGGCCGTGTAATCGCCCAGCGTGCGCCTGGTGGCCGGCGTGTAGCTGCTCTGGTAACCGCCGACATGCTGCAGGTTGAAGCCCAGGTTGGCGGGCCGCCCCGCCACGTCGAAGTCATAGCGCACAGAGCCGTTGGCCGTGACGCGCGGGATGCCGGCGCTGCGCGTGCCGCCCGGCGTCACGCCGCCGGTGGAGTCCAGGCCCACGACGTTCTGGCTGAAGGTGCTGTCGGTGTAGCCCACGCCGGCTGAGAGACGCAGGTTAGACGAGGGCCGCGCCACCACCTCGATCTCGAAGCCCTGCACGTCCACCGAAGCGCCCGGGTTCAGGCGGCCCAGCGAATCGACATAGGTGAAGCCACCCACCGCGGGCGGCGAAGCAAGTGTCAGCTGCGGGTTCTTCCACTTCGTCTGGTACACCGCCGCGTTGAGGTTGACGCGGTTGTCGGCCAGCGAGAGCTTGGCGCCGGCTTCATAAGTCCACAGGCTGTCCGATGTGGCGAACGGCGGCACGACGAAGGTGACGCCGGGCGGAATGGCCAGCGGGAAGTTGGTCTTGCCCAGCCGGAATCCCTTGGATGCCTGCACGTAGTAGGTGCTGCGCGTGTCGCTCCAGCTCAGCGAGATGTGCGGCGTCGTCGGCGTTTCCTTGATCACGGAGTTGTTCACCGTGGTCGCGCCGAACTGCGTCAGGTTCACCTGGTCATCGCTTTTGTAGCTCGTGCGCCGCAGGCCGGCATTCACGGCTACGCCATTCGCGAACTTGTAGCCGAGCTCTCCGAACAGTGCTGTCTGGGTGCGGTCGACCATGGTGTTGCTGCCGAACGCGTTGCCCAGGAAGGGCACGGGTGTGTCAGCAAAGTTCTTCGTCTTTTCGTTCGACCAAAAAGCGCCTGCCGACCACGTGAGCCCCGTGTTGACCTCGGACGACACCAGCCGCAGTTCCTGGGCAGCGACCCGCGAGTCGAATCCGCCGAAGAGCACCCACTTCGTGTCGGCGGGCAATCCGAAGGCGCCGTTGAACGGCCCGAAGGATGCCGTCAAGTCACTGACATAACGCGCCGTCTTGTCGAAGTAAGACGTGGCCGACACGATGTCGAAGCCCGGCATCTTGTAGGTGAGCGACAGGTTGGCGGCCTGCAGCTTGTCGCTCTGCGGCTCGAGCACGGCCTTGCTGCCGATCTGCAGATCGGTGCCGACGTCGTAGACCGAGGACGAATCCTGCTTCAGGTCTTGCAGGTAGAGGCGGCCACTCACGCTGAGCTGCGGGATCGGCTTTGCGAGCAGCGCGATGCGCGCACCGCTAGTGACCACCTTGTCGACATCCTTGCCCAGGGCTCCGGCATCGATCACGCCGGCCTGCTCGGTGCGGTAGGCCGTCAGGCCTAGGGCCACGACGTCCTTCACCAGCGGCACCGAGACGCCCGCCACGGCCTCGTTGTTCCAGTCGCTTGCGCCGTTCGTCTTCGACAGTCCCAGCCGCGCGTACGACTCCATAGCCTTCAGGCTGGGGTTGCGGGTGGTGATCTTGATGGTGCCGCCCAGCGATGCCGAGCCATACAGCGTGGAGCGTGGGCCGCGGATGACAAGCACGTTCTCGATGTCGAACAGGCCCAGGTCGATGTTGCCGTTGCCCTGCACCACGCTGGTGGGAATGTCGTCGATGTACATGGCCACGGTGGACTGCGTCAGGCCGACGGCCGCCCCGTCGGAGACGCCGCGGATGGCCACGCTCCGCGACAGCGGCGTGCCCGCCTTGCTGAACACCACGCTGGGCTCGCCCGGCAGCGCCTCTTCGAGGCTGGACACACCGCGACGCTCCAGTTCGTCGCCGGTGATCGCCTTCACCGACAGTGGCACGGCCTGCAGCGTCTCGGTGCGCTTGGTGGCGGTGATGGTGATGGTCTCGACGCCGGTGTTGGCCGCTGGCGCCTGCTGTGCCGCGGCACCCAGCGGAACCCCAAGGGCGGCGGCCAGACAGGCGCTCAGCGGCGACAGGCGCGGCGCGGAACGGACGAACGAAGACCGGCGGTGGGAGTAGATGCGGGACATGGAGACTCCTCGGGGGTTGTAGGGGGGTGCAGACCGGAATGACAGCGATACAGGGCGGCGGGTTCGCCGCCCGTCCCGGCCCGTTCAGGGTGCGGCAGGGCGTGCCGAGACTGTTCCACCGAGTTAACCTATTGTCAACTTTTAGGAATCCCGGTAGCGTAGTCGCCACACGCGGCAGCAATAAGACTCCGCATGATCAGCACGGAGTCCGCAACCCTCGATGACGACGCAAAGTACATCCTCTGGATTGCCTATCGCACCCTCTGCAAGCGCCTGGACGGCGCGCTCGCTGTTCGGGCTTGGCGCGCTGCTGGCGGTGCTGCTGCTGTCCACCAACCTGCAGATCCAGACGCTGCTGGTGGAGCCCATCCGCGCCGAGCTGGCCCTGAGCGACCTGCAACTCGGTCAACTGCACGGCCTGACGGTCGTGACGCTGGCAGCACTGGCCGCCTGGCCTATCGGCTGGCTGGCCGACCGATGGGACCGGCGCTGGGTGCTGGCCTATTGCGTGGCCGTGTGGTCGGCGGCCACCTATGGCGGCGGTCTCAGCCAGGGCTTCGACGGCCTGCTGTGGGCCATGGTGGGCCTAGCCATCGGCGAGGCGGCGCTGCTGCCCATCGTCTACGCGCTCACGCCGCAGGTCGTGCCGGCGCGCCGCCTGCCGGTGGCCAATGCGGCGGTGTACGCCACGCTGGTGCTGGGCAGCGGGCTGGCTCTGGTGGCCGGCGGTGCGGTGTACGAGGCGCTTTTGGCCCATGGGCCACGGCTGCCCTGGCCAGAAGGCACGCCGGCGTGGCGGCTGATGTTCTTCGTCACGGCGCTGCTGGGCCTGCCCGTGGTGCTGCTGCTGTTGGGGGTGCGGCTGCATCCTGCAGCGCCGAGTGCAGCGACCTCTGGCACGGTCGCCCCGCGCTCGCTGTCGCACCACCAGTTCGGGCGCTACCTGCGCGAGCACGGGCTGTCGCTGGTGATGGTGCAGGCCTCGCTGTCGCTCATCACGCTGGGCTGGTTTCAGCTGATGCTGTGGACGCCGGCGATCCTGGGCCGCAGTTTCGGCAGCTCGGTGGGTGGGGCGGGCCTGGACTTCGGGCTCGTCGTCACCCTGACCAGCGCCGTGGGCACGGTGGCCGGCCTGTACTGGGTGACGCGCCCGGCCAACCGAGACAACCCGGTGGGCAACTTCCGCCTCGTCTGGCTGGGCGGCCTGGCCGCGCTGCCGCTGGTGGTGGCCATGGCCTGGGCGCCTTCGGCCGGCCTGCTTCTGCTGCTGGCGGGCCTGGCCATGACCTGCTTGGTCATCGGCGTGTCGCAGGCGCCCGCGCTGCTGCAGCAGATGTCGCCGCCAGCGCTGCTGAGCCGCTCGATCGCGCTGTTTCCGTTGGTGGCACTGCCGCTGCGCGGGTTGCAGGCGCCGGCCGTGGGCTGGCTGTCGGACCGCTTCGGCACGGCCGACCCCCGCGGCCTGCTGCACGCCATGGTCATCGTCGCGGCGGTCACGCTGGCCCTCGGCGTGCTGGCGCTGTGGCGGCTGCAGGGCCACTACGTCCGTCTGGCGGTGCATGCGCGCGGCGCCACCCCCAACTCCAACGCCTGAGCCCCATGACCGTTGCACTCCACCTGCGCCCCGCGCCCTACCTCTACAACGAATGGGTGCCCTTGCGCGCCAGCGGCCTGGCGCCGGGACAGATTGTCACGCTCGAACTCGAGCACGTGGATGACGTCGGCCAGCGCTGGCGGGCCACGGCCGAACTGAGCGCCGATGCCACGGGCGGAATCGACACCGCCGACGCGCCCAGCCGCCGCGGCAGCTACCTCGGCACCAGCCGCGACGGGCTGCTGTGGTCCATGGCCCCGGCCGGGGCCATGGACCGCACTGCCTTCATGGCGCGGGGCCGCAGCTTCATGCACATGGCCGGCCAGCCCGGCGGCGACAAGCTGCAGCCGCGCCAGCACACGCTGCGCGTGCTGGACGGCGGCCGCGTGCTGGCTGAAGGCCAGTTCAGCCAGACGCGCCTGGGCCCGGGCGTGCGTGTGCAGGAACTGGCCGAGGGCCCCGTGCGCGGCCTGGCCTTCCACCCCGCGCCCGGGACCGCGCCAGCACGCGGCGCGGTGTTGTCGCTCACCGGCTCGGGCGGCAGCGTCGAGAACAGCTGGGCACCGCTGCTGGCTTCGCACGGCATCCCGGTGCTCAGTGCGGCCACCTTCGCATGGCCGGGCAGACCCGAACTGATGCAGCACATCGACCTGGCGTACTTCGAGCAGGCGGCGTTGTGGATGCGGCAGCATTTCGGTGTGCAGCGCATCGCCGTGCAGGGCGGCTCGCGCGGCGGCGAACTGACGCTGGTGCTGGCGTCGTACCGCCCCGACCTGTTCTGCGGCGGCGTGGCCATGGTGCCCTTCCACAACGTGGTGGCCGGCTTCGACCACCTGCGCAACGTGCACGAGGAGCCGAGCTGGGTGCTGAACGGCCAGCCGCTGCCCTATGCCGACGTGCAGCTGACCCTGGACGGACCCAACGCGGTGTACACGCCCGATGGCCTGGCCGCCACACCCGACTATCTGCGTGACGCCGCGAGCGCCGAGGCCGACGCGCGCTGCGGCATCCCGGTGGAACGCTGCAGCGGGCCGCTGCTGCTGCTGTCGGGCCGCGAAGATGCCATGTGGCCCAGCGCCTATGGCGGCGACCGTGTCATCGACCGCCTGCGCCGCCACGGCCTGGCGCACCGCGCCGAGCATCTGGCCTTCGAGAACGTGGGCCACTACCTGGTGCCGCCGGGCCAGCCCACGGCAATGTGTTCCTCGCTGTACCACCCGCTTGCCAAGATCACGCTGGCCTGCGGCGGCCAGCCGCGCGCCACGGCCGAGGCGGGCCGCACCGCCATGGACCGCATGCTGCGCTTCTACGGCGAGCTGTTCGCAGACTGAACCTCATCCACCTCGGGAGCCCCACCACCATGACTCCTCTGTCGCCACTGGCCCAGCAAACCGCCGCACGCACGCACGCCGCCGCACCCTGGCGCACCTGGTGCTGCCCGCTGCACTTCATGGGCGGGTTCTCTCCCGACCGCGACGCCCGGCAAGGCTGGCTCGCCAGCGCCCCGGGTGCGGCGGATGCCGCCGCCTTGCCCTCGTTCTCGGACCAGACGCCGAAGACCCGCAGCGCGATATGCACCGCCGACGCCGCGCTCACCGCCGGCCTGATGCAGCGGCTGGACGCCGAGCGCGTGCTGGTGTTCCGTAACGCCCGCGTGCTGACGATGCGCGGCTGGCAGGCCCTGCCGGCACACGACGTGTGGGTCCAGGGCGGACGCATCGCCGCGGTGCAGCCCACCGGCGGCGCGCTGCCCGAGCACGCGCTGGTGGTCGACGCCAGCGGCAAGACGCTGATGCCCGGCCTGTCGGACATCCACGCCCACCCCTTCACCGCCCCCTGGGCGCAGGCCTTCGCCGGCATGGTGCAGGGCGGCGGCGACGGCCAGTGGTACGTGTTGCCTTATGCCCTGCAGCTGTGGGAGCTGCTGGCCTGCGGCATCACGCGCATCGAAGTGATGGCCGGTTGCCCCGACGCTCTGTGGATGCGCGACGGCGTACGAAGCGGCCAGCTGGCCGGCCCGCGCATGGCGGTGGGCAGCCCGCTGGTGGACGGCGCGCCGTTGATCCACACCCCGCTGATGAGCTATGCCGTGGCCGACCTGGAAGGCGGCCGCCAGGCCGGCGAGCGGATCGCCGACCTGGGCTACGACTTCGCCAAGCCCTACAGCCACCTGCCGGCCGAGGGCTACGAAGGCCTGATGCAGGTGCTGCAGCGCCGCGGCGTGCGCGTGATGGGCCACGTGCCGGTGTCGGTGGGCGTGGAAGCCGCCGTGCGGCGCGGCCAGCACGGCATCGCGCACAGCGCCGAACTCTTTTACAACGAGCGCGGCCCCGAGCGGTACGACCCGGCGCGGCTGGAGCGCCTGGCGCGGCTGATGGCCGAGCACGGCACCTGGCTGCAGGGCACGGTGGTGGTGAGCGAACGGGTCGAGGCGCTTGGCGGCCGGAGGCCGCTGGGCTCGGTCGACGAGGCGCACATGCCGACCTTCCACCAGACGGTGTTCCACCGCGACAGCCCGATGATGAACATGATGGCGGCCAACCCCGAGAAGCAGTACCTCTTCGACGAGACCTACCGGCTGAGCTGCCTGGCCGTGGCCGCCGCCCACCGCGCCGGCGTGCGTGTGCTGACCGGCACCGACTACCCCAACCCCTACGTGGTGGCCGGCTACTCGCTGCACGAGGAACTGGTGCACCTGACGCAGCAGTGCGGTCTGATGCCGCACGAGGCCCTGCACGCCAGCACCCGCCGCGCGGCCGAGTACCACGGCGGCGGCGCCGAAGACGGCCTGGTGGCCGTGGGCGGCATCGGCGACCTGGTGCTGCTGGACGGCAACCCGCTGGACGACATCCACCACACCCGCCGTGTGCATGCGGTGCTGGCCGGCGCGCACTACATCGGGCCCGACGCGCTGGCCGCCGGCAAGGCGCGCATCCAGCAGGCTTACGCCGCTATGCCGCCGGTGGTGATGGCCCAGCCGCCGCAGGCCGCAGCATGAAGCGCAATCTGGACCACGTGATCGTGTCGGTGCGCGACCTCGATGCCGCGGCCGAGGCCTACCGTTGCCTGGGCTTTGCCGCGATGCCGCGAGCCGTGCACGAGAACCTGGGTACGGCCAACTTCATCATCCAGCTTCACGACAACTACTTCGAACTGTTGGGCGACTTCCACAAGTACGCCGACCCGGCGATGCGCGAGTTCATGAGCGCGCGCTTCGATGGTGGGGACGGGTTGTCGATGCTCTCGCTGAGCTGCAGCGACCTGGCGGCAGACCGCGAGCGCCTGATCGCACGAGGCCACGGCCCGTCGGCCATCATGAACTCGGCGCGCAAGGTGGTGCTGGCCGACGGCCGTGCGGACGCCACCGCCAGCAGCTCGATGCTGAACTGGCGCGCCGCGCCGCGCCGATGGAGCACCCTGTTCTACAGCTTCCACGGCAAGCCGGACACCATCTGGTACGAGCCCTGGATGACGCACCCGAACACGGTGCAGACGCTGGCCGGCATCACCTACTGCAGCGACGACTTCGCGGCCGATGTGCCCTACATCAACGACATGCTGTGCGCCGAGCCGGCAGAACACACCGCGCAGCGCTGTCTGTGGCACACGCCGCAGGGCGAGTTTCTGGAGCTGCTGAGCCCTGCCGCCCTGCGCGCGCGCTTTGCCGTGCCGGAGCCGGCCACACCGCCGTTCGCCGTGTGGCCGGTGGCACTGCGCTACCGCGTGCAGCGGCTCGACGCCTGCCGCCAGTGCCTGGAGACCGGTGGCGTGACCTTTGTCGAGCATGACGGCGTCATCACCGTGCCAGCAGCGCATGCCGCCGGCGTCATCAGCGAGTTCTCCGAGTCCTCCGACTACCCTGCACCCCCACCTGGAGCTCACCCATGAAGATCCTCAAGCGCGAGCCCAGCAACTCCATCGCCCGAACCGAACTCTGGACGGTGCAGGGCGACGCCATCGAGCACCCGTTCCTGGTCTACGTGACCACACCCATGACGCCCAAGCCCGAAAAGGGCTGGCACGGCATCGTGGTGACCGACGGCAGCCTGGGGGCCGGTGCGATGTCGTCGATCGCCGGCTACCTGGGCATGGGCGAGATGCCCGCGGCGGAGACGGTGGCCATCGGCTACCCGCTGGACAACGCCATCCCGGCGGTGGTGGCGCGCAACCGCGACCTGACCCCCGTACCCTGGCCCGAATGGGACGCGCCCTATGGCCAGTTGCTGGGCGCACCCGCACCGCCGTCGGGCAGCGCCGAGGCCTTCGCAGCCTTCGTGCACGACGAACTGATGCCCTTCGTCGAGGCCGAGGTGGGCGTGAACCCGGCCGAGTGGACGCTGGCCGGCCACTCGCTGGGTGGCCTGTTCGCCACCTACTGCCTGCTCACGCGCCCCGGCCGCTGCCGGCGCACCCTGGCGGTGGGCTCGTCGTACTGGTGGAAGCGACCGTACCTGTTCGACCGCGCCCGCGAGTTCGCCGCTGTCGAGCGGCCGCTGAACGTCTCGGTCTACCTGGCCGCGGGGGACCACGAGACCACGGCAGCATTCAGCACCACCTGGCACCGTTACATGGATGCCGACGTGTGGAAGGACTACCTGACGGTGATGCGCGGCATCCCCGACATCGTGGCCGAGACGCGCGAGATGGCCACCATCGTGGCGCAGCGCTGGGGCACGCGTGTGCGCTGCGACATCCTCGACGAAGAGACCCACGGTAGCGCCGTGTTTGCCGCCTACAGCCGCGGCCTTCGCTGGCTGCACCAGGTCTAGCCGCCGCCATTCACTTCTCCACAGTCACAGAGATCCCCTCATGAGCCAGCCGACCCTCACCGCCACCCCTGCCGTGGCGCTGCAGCCCACGCCCATCGGCATCGTCGCCGCCGGCTTCAAGCCCGGCCAGCGGGTGTGGCTGAGTTCCCGCCTGATCGACGACGCCGGGGTGCCCTGGACGGCGCGCGCGCTGTTCGTCGCCGATTCGGCTGGCCGCGTCGACGTGGAGGATGCTCCCGCCGAGGAGGGCAGCTTCACGGGCATCGATCCCGCCGGCCTGTTCTGGAGCCTGCGGCCCGAGCCGGTGAGCGACCGCACCTTCATGCTGAACGCCACCGAGAAGGCGCACAAGCTGGGCCAGCCGCACATCGGCCCGATGAAGGCCCACGTGTTCGAGCTGCAGGCCACCGTCGAGGGCGAGCCCGCCCCCTGCGCCAGCACCACCGTGACGCTGCAGCGCTTGGTGGAGGGCATCGAGGTGATGCCGCTGCGCGACGGCCGCCTGCGCGGGCAGGTGCTGCGCTGGAAAGAGCGCCGGCTGCCCGACGGCCGGCCGCGCGGCTGCATCTTCACGTTCACCGGCTCGGGCGGCGGGCTGGAGCTGGGCTACGCGCCGGTGCTGGCCTCGCTGGGCTACGACGTGGTCAGCCTTGCCTACTTTGCCTATGAGGACCTGCCGGCCTTCATCGCCGGGATTCCGCTGGAGTATTTCGAGGAAGGCTTTGCCTGGGCACGGCGCGAGCTGGGCTGCGAGCGCATCGGCATCCAGGGCGCGTCGCGCGGCGGCGAGCTCGTCATTACGCTGGCGAGTTACCTGCCCGAGCACATCCAGGGCGTGGTGGGCATCGTGCCCATGTACACCACCAGCATCGGCTGGGACCCGGCCAAGGGCATGGGCGGGCCCAGCTTCACCTTCCGCGGCCAGCCCGTGCCGCACAGCAAGCCCGGCGATTCGCCGTCGTTGGAGGAGATGAAGCGCCTGGGCGAGAGCGAGCCCAACGGCTACGCCGCCACTCCCGGCTACTACGCCACGCTCAACGATCCCGAGACGCGCGCCACCGCCGCGCTGCCCATCGAGCAGTCGTCATGCCCCGTGCTGCTGATCAGCGGCGTGGACGACCAGATGTGGCCCAGCGCCTGGGGCAGCGACCTCATCGTCAACCGGCTGCGCGCGCAGGGCTTCGAGCACCCGTTCCAGCACCTGTGCCTGCAGGACACCGGCCACATCACGCCGCTGCCCAACACCGTCACCAGCTTCTGCCCGGCGCTGCTGCATTCGCTGCTGGGCATCTTCCTGGCCTGCGGCGGCACGCCGGCCGGTACCGCGCGCGAAAGCCGCCGCACCTGGGACGCGCTGTGCACGCACTACCGCAGCGTGTTCGGGCACTGACAGGCGGCGCACCTTCCCCATGAACGACTTGCCCGAGCATCGCCGCCAGTGGGTGCGCCACGCGATCCGCCGCATCGAGGCCGACTTCCAGCGTTCGGCCGACACGCACCTGCTGCCGCTGGCGCTGCCCGGCCTGCCGGGCGTGGACCTGTACCTGAAGGACGAGAGCAGCCACCCCACCGGCAGCCTCAAGCACCGGCTGGCGCGCAGCCTGTTCCTGCACGCGCTGTGCAACGGCTGGCTGCACGAGGGCAGCACGGTGGTGGAGGCCAGCAGCGGCAGCACCGCCATCAGCGAGGCCTACTTCGCGCGGCTGCTGGGCCTGCCCTTCGTGGCCGTGATGCCGCGCAGTACCAGCCCGGCCAAGGTGCAGGCCATCGCCTTTCAGGGCGGGCGCTGCCACCTGGTGGACGACCCGAAGCAGGTGTACGCCGAAAGCGAGCGCATCGCGCGCGAGACCGGCGGCCACTACATGGACCAGTTCACCCACGCCGAGCGCGCCACCGACTGGCGCGCCAACAACAACATCGCCGACAGCATCTTCCAGCAGATGCGCCACGAGCCGCACCCCGTGCCGCACTGGCTGGTGGCCAGCGCCGGCACCGGCGGCACGCTGGCCACGCTGGGCCGCTACGTGCGCTACTGCCGGCACGACACGCAGGTGTGCGGCGTGGACGCCGAGCGCAGCGTGCTGTTCGAGCACTACCGCAGCCGCGACCCGGCACTGACGCTGGACAGCGGCTCGCGCATCGAAGGCATCGGCCGGCCGCGCGTGGAGCCTTCGTTCCTGCCCGACACCATGGACGCCATGCTCAAGGTGCCCGACCGCTGGAGCCTGGCGGCCATGCTGGCGCTGAGCGAGCGGCTGGGCCGGCCGGTGGGCGGCAGCACCGGCACTAACCTGATCGCGGCGCTGTGGTGCGCCAGCCGGATGCAGGCCGAGGGCCGGGCGGGCTCCATCGTCACGCTGCTGTGCGACGACGGCCACCGCTACCAGACCAGCTGCTTCGACGCCGCCTGGCGCCGCGAGCAGGGCCTCGATTGCGCCGAGGCGCAGGCCCACGTGCTGCGCTGGATGGACACCGGCGCGGTGCCCGACGAACTGCACACCGCCATGCCCCGCGCCGGGACGCTGGCATAGATATCGCTTCGATTCATTCACCCCGTCAACTGAAGGAGTCCCATGGTCACCCTCCCACTCAAGCGTCTGTCGGTTCTCTTCCTTGCTGCCCTCGGCATCGCCACAGCGGCAGCGCCCGTCCACGCCCAGGAAAAGGCCGTCTTCGGCGTTCCCGCACCGCACAACGTGCAGTTCTCGTACCTCTGGTACGGCAACAAGCTCGGATTCTTCAAGGACGAGGGCCTGGCGCTCGACGTCATCACCGTTACCGGGTCGGGCGTGCTGCTGCCCCAGGTGGCTGCAGGCCAGGTCCACATCGGCTATGCCAACCCCGATCTCGCCATCATCGCGGCGGCCAAGAACGAGCCGCTGCCGGTGCGCTTCGTGATGAACTGGCTGCGCAGCCAGACCTTCGAGTTCGTCGCACTGCAGTCCAGCCCGGTGAACACCCTGGCCGACCTGAAGGGCCGCAAGCTGGGCGTCGGCGCGATGACCTGGGGCAACCTGCCGCTGTCGCGCGCCATGCTCACCAGCCTGGGCGTCACATGGCAGAAGGACGTGGAAGTGCTGCCCATCGGCCTGGGCGCAGCCGCATGGCGCCGACTGCAGACGGGTGAAGTCGACGCGGTCAACTTCTTCGTCGGCGAGCACAGCCGCATGGAGCTGTCGGGCATCCCCATCAAGCGCCTGCCGATGCCGGAGCAGTTCCGCACCCTGTTCTCGAACGGCTTCGTCACCAGCGAGAAGCTGATCGCCGAGAAGCCCAAGCTCGTGGCCGGCATGGGCCGCGCCATCACCAAGTCTTGGATCGCCTGCAAAGCCAACGTCGAGGCCTGCGTGCGCGCCTACTGGGACGCCAACCCTACGGCCCGCCCGGCCCCGGGCAAGGAAGCCGACCAGATGAAGACCGACCTGAGGCAGGTGCTGGTCGACCGCCTGCAGATCGACGACTTCCCGGCGGGTGCGCCGCGGCGCTATGGGCAGTTCCCGGCCGACTCCTGGAAGCGGCTGATCAAGGTCATGCACGACGAGGGCCTGATCACGCGCGCCGACGTCGACGTTACCAAGCTCTACACCGACCGATTCATCGACGAAGTGAACGCCTTCGACGTGTCGGCGGTCGAGACGCTGTCGCGAGCGGCACGCTGAAAGCCGCCGACATGCACCTGGCGGTGGAGGGCGTTTCGCTGGTCTACCCGACCAGCCGCGGGCCGCTGACGGCGCTGCAGGCGCTGAGCTTCGGGGTGGCGCCGGGCGAATTCGTCTCGGTGCTCGGTCCCTCGGGCTGCGGCAAGTCCACGCTGCTGAAACTGGTGACGGGCCTGCTGCGGCCGTCCGAGGGCCGCCTGGCCCTGGCCGGCCGCACCATCGACGGCCCGCGCGCCGACGTCGGCATCGTGTTCCAGCAGCCGACACTGCTGCCGTGGAAGCGCGTCATCGACAACGTGCTGGTACCCATCCGCGCGCGTGGCGGGGCGGTGGCCGAGTACCACGACAAGGCCATGGGCCTGCTCGAGCTGGTGGGGCTCGCGGCCTTCGCGCGGCACTACCCGCAGGAGCTGTCGGGCGGCATGCAGCAGCGCGTGGGCATTGCGCGCGCGCTGCTGGCCGAACCCAACCTGCTGCTGATGGACGAACCCTTCGCGGCCCTCGACGCGATGACGCGCGAGTCGATGATGGACGAGCTGCTGCACATCTGGCAGCGCAGCGGCAAGACGGTGCTGTTCATCACGCACTCGATCCCCGAGGCGGTGTACCTGTCGGACCGCGTGCTGGTGATGAGCCCGCGGCCTGGCCGCATCGTCGACTCTGTCGACATCGACCTGCCCCGCCCGCGTTCCGTCGAGACCATGGCCACCGTGCGCTTCGGCGAGCTCTGCAACGAGCTTCGGGCGCGCTTTCGAAGCCTGTCCGCTGACCCGGGCACCCCAGGCCATGCCTGAGTTCCGCGCGCGGATCGCCGCCCTGGCCTGGCCCGCCTCGGGCCTGCTGTTCCTGGTGCTGCTGTGGCAGGTGGTCACGCAGGCCGGCATCGTGCCTGGCTTCCTGCTGCCTTCACCTGGCGCCGTGCTGCGCGCGCTGCTGCGGGCTGCCGGCGAAGGCACGCTCTGGCGACATCTCTCACCGACCCTGACCGCCACGGTGACGGGCTACGTCATCGGCTGCACCTTGGCCGCCGCGATGGCTGCGCTGATCGCCGAGTTCCGCTGGGTCGAGCGCGCACTGATGCTGCACCTGCTGGCGCTGCAGTCCATTCCCAAGGTGTCGGTGGCGCCCCTGGTCTTCCTGTGGGCCGGTTTCGACATCGGCGGCAAGGTCGTGCTGGTGGCCTTGATCTGCTTCTTCCCGGTCTTCGCCAACACCCTGGCCGGCCTGCGCGCCACCGACGCCGATCGGCTGGACCTGCTGCGCGCCGCAGGCGCCAGCCGCTGGCACATGCTGTGGCACCTGAAGCTGCCGTCGGCGGCACGCTCGATGTTCGCCGGCCTGGAGATCTCCACCGCCTTCGCCCTGATCGGCTGCGTCGTGATGGAGTTCATCGGCGCCACGCGCGGCATGGGCTTCCTCATCCAGGACGCGTCGTCGACCTACGACCTGCCGCTGTCGTTTGCGGCCATCGTCACGCTGGGCGGCATCGGCCTGCTGGCCAATGCCGGCGTGCGGCTGCTGCGGCGACGACTGCTGTTCTGGGAACTGGAGGCCGGGCCGGTCCCGTCCACCCCGGGGAGCACCGGTGGCTGAACCGATCAAGACCGGCCTGGCCACGGCCGCCACGTTCCTGCTGCTGCTGGCGGCCTGGACGCTGGCCATCGACGTCTTCGAGCTGTCGCCGCAGATCCTGCCTTCACCGGCGGCCGTGGCTGAGGCCTTCTGGCACGGCTGGTCGCAGGGCGCCTTCGTGCCGCATACGGTCTTCACCTTGCAGGGGGCGCTGGGCGGATGGGCCATCGGGGCGGTGCTCGGGGCCTTGGCCGGGGCTGTCGTCGCCGAGTCGAACCTCGCGCGGCGTGTGCTGTACCCCATGGTCATCGCCGTGCAGTCGATGCCCACGGTGGCCATCGCGCCCTTGATCGTCGTGTACTTCGGCGTCGACCTGCCGTCCAAACTGGTGACGGTGGCGATGCTGTGCTTCTTTCCCGTCTTCGTCAACGCGGTGGCCGGGCTGACCTCGGCCGACCCGCGCCTGCTGGACCTCTACCGGGCCAACGGCGCCTCGCGCTGGCGCACGCTGATCGACGTCAAGGTGCCCAGTGCTGCCGATTCCGTCCTGTCCGGCGCCCAGGTGGCCATCGTGCTGTCGTTCATCGGCGCCGTGGTCTCGGAGTTCGTCGCTTCGCGGGCGGGGCTGGGCTACCTGATCAAGACTTTCGCGAACGACCTCAACGTCGCCGTGATGTTCGCCGCCATCGCCACGCTGGCCGTGCTGGGCGCCGGCATCGGCACCGCCCTGGCGCGGCTGCGCGAGGCCGTGGTCTTCTGGAAGCCCCGGCATGACGCACCGCGGCGCTGAGACCCGCGATCAGGCCTGGCACGGCGCACCGATCGAAAAGACTTTCCCTGAAGACATCAACAACGACTGGAGATGAGCCCATGACTCCCACCATGAGAGCCGCCGTGGTGCACGCCCACGGCGGCCCCGAGCAGACCGTGTTCGAAGCCGCCTGGCCGCGCCCGGCCGTGCAGCCTGGCTACGTGCTGCTGCGCGTGCGCGCCTGCTCGCTGAACTACCACGACATCTTCACCCGCCGCAGCATGCCCGGCATCAAGGTGCCGCTGCCCATCGTCATCGGCTCGGACATCGCCGGCGAAGTCGCCGAGCTGGGCCCCGGCGTCAGCGGCTGGGCCGTGGGCGACCGCGTGCTGGTCGACCCGCTGCCGGTGGCTGGCGAGGGCGCGCCCAAGGGCATGATCGGCGAGATGTACGACGGCGGCCGCGCCGAGTACTGCCTGGCCTGGGCGCCGCAGCTGGTGCAGCTGCCCGACGACGTGAACTTCGAGGTGGCCGCCAGCCTGCCGCTGGCCTACGCCACCGCGCACCGCATGATGGTCACCATCGGCCAGGTCAAGGCCGGCGAGACCGTGGTGGTGCTGGGCGCCAGCGGCGGCGTGGGCACTGCCTGCGTGCTGCTGGCCAAGCTGGCGGGGGCCAACGTCATCGCCTGCGCCGGCAGCGCCGACAAGGCCGAGCGCCTGAAGGCCCTGGGCGCCGACCACGTGGTGAACTACCGCGAGCAGAAGGTGATGGACGCCGTGCACGCGCTGGTGGGCAAGCCGCGCATCAGCGGCACGGGCGGCGTGGACGTATTGGTCAATTTCACCGGCGGCAACAGCTGGCAGGAGGGCATCCGCTGCCTCAAGGTGGGCGGGCGGCTGCTGACCTGCGGCGCCACCGCCGGCTACGACGAACACATCGACGTGCGCTACGTCTGGACCTTCGAGCTCAAGCTGATGGGCAGCAACGGCTGGCGCCGCGAAGACATCGTCTCGCTGCTGGAGCTGGCGCGCAGCGGGCGCATGAAGCCGGTCATCGACAAGGTGCTGCCGCTCGATGACATCCGCGAGGCCGAGCGCCTGATGGAAGAACGCGAGGTGTTCGGCAAGATCGTGGTGACGCCGTGAATACTCCGACCATGAACACCACCGCTCCATCCCAGCCGTCCGATGCGGTCGCAACGCTGCAGGCACAGTGCGACGCCTCGCCCTTCATCCGGTTCGCCGCCATCCGCGTGCTGAGCGTGGACACCGAGGCGCAGACCGCATCCTTCGCGATGCCCTTCCGCCCGGAGTTCGAGCGCGGCGCGGGCACCGGGCAGTTCCACGGCGGGCCGATCGCCTCGCTCATCGACACGGCTGGCTGCATGGCACTGATCGCCGTGGCCGGGCGCGGCGCCGGCACGGTGGACTTCCGCACCGACTACCTGCGCCCGGCCGCCGGCGTACTGCAGGCGCAGGCGCGCGTGCGCCGCGCCGGGCGCACGATGGGCGTGGTCGACGTGGACGTGCTCGACGCCGCAGGCCGCCTGGTGGCCACGGGCCGCGGCACCTTCTTCCTGGAGGCCAAGGCATGACCCCGCTGGACCAACGCA
Source organism: Ideonella sp. WA131b (assembly GCA_023657425.1). NCBI lineage: Bacteria > Pseudomonadati > Pseudomonadota > Betaproteobacteria > Burkholderiales > Sphaerotilaceae > Ideonella > Ideonella sp. WA131b. The sequence goes on along the minus strand of JAGTJW010000002.1, from coordinate 533,238 downwards.
CCGACCTGCCCCTCAACTTGGGCATGACGCTGGACGTCTCTCGAGGGCGCGAGGGCCTGGCCGTCATCGAGCTGCTGGCTGACGGCAGCCTGCTGCGGCGCTGGAACTACGGCGAGCTCGACGACCTGATCAACGCGCTGGCGCGCGGCCTGTCTGCGCGCGGCCTGGTGCGCGGCGACCGCGTGGGCGTGATGGGTGCCAACAGCGTGCATGCACTGGCCGTGATGCTGGCCACCATGCGTGCCGGCCTGGTGAGCGTGCCGGTGAACCCGCGCGCCGGCGCCGAGACGCTGGCCTACATGGCCGAGGACTCGGCGCTGCGCGTGGTGCTGGCCGATGCCGACCTGCTGCCCTTGGCGATGGCGCTGCCGGGTGCAGCGGGCGGAACGCTGCCGGTGCTGCCGCTGCAGGGCGAGGCCTTCGACGCGCTGGCCGACCCGGGCCCGTTCACGGCCGTGGTGCCCGGCGAGGACGAGGTGGCCATGGTGCTGTACACCAGCGGTTCCACCGGCCGGCCCAAGGGCGTGCTGCTGTCGCACCGCAGCCAGGTGCTGATCGCCGCCGGCTACGCCACCGACTTCATGCGCCAGTGCCTGGACAGCGGCCCGTGCATCGTGGCCGCGCCCTTGTTCCACATGAACGCCACGGTCAACACCACGCACATCTTCATGCTGCACGGCGCCTTCGTGCTGATGCCGCGCTTCGATGCGACGGGCTACATCCGCGCGATCAGCGAGCACCGCGTGAGCGTGCTGTCGGGAGTGCCGACGATGACGGCCATGGTGGCGCAGCAGCGCCAGGCGCTGGCGCAGGCGGACTTCGGCAATGTGAAGCTCGTGGTCATCGGCTCCGCACCGCTGTCGGCCACCGTGCTGAGCCAGGTGCAGGCGCTGTTCCCCGCGGCGGCGGTGATCAACAGCTACGGCACCACCGAGACCGGCGCGGGCTACTTCGGCGCGCACCCGCAGGGGCAGCCGCGGCCGTTCATGTCGGTGGGCCATGCGCAGCCGCATGCGCGGCTGCGCCTCGTCGACGGCGAGGGCCTGGAAGTGACCGATGCCGAGGCTGCGGGCGTGCTGGAGGTGCACTGCGCCACGCGCATGAACGGCTACCAGAACCGCCCCGAACTCAGCGCCGAGAAGATGCGCGGCGGCTGGATCCACACCGGCGACATCATGCGGCGCGACGCCGAGGGCTGGTACTACTTCGTCGGCCGCGCCGACGACATGTTCGTCTGCAGCGGCGAGAACGTGTATCCGGGCCAGGTGGAGCGTCTGCTGGAGCGCCACCCCGACGTGCTGGAGGTCTGCGTGCTGCCCCTGGCCGACGAGCGCCGTGGCCACATCCCGGTGGCCTTCGTGGTGCCGAGGCCGGGCACCACGCCCACCGAGCAGCAGTTGCAGGAGCACGTGCTGGCCTTGGCTGCACCGCACCTGCACCCGCGCCGGGTATGGTTCATCGGTCAGATGCCTCTGGCCGGCACCAACAAGATCGACCGCAAGGCGCTGGCGCAGCGGGCCACAGAGCTGGCCCTGGCACCCGCCTCGCCCGGTGCATGATGCGCCAGGCATCATTCGACTCCACATCCCGATGAGCAGGAGGCTGTCATGAGTTTCCCCACACCCGCTGCAGATTTCCGCGCCCGTGTGCGCTATGCCGAGTGCAACGCACACGGCGAGCTGGCGCTGGCCGGCTACGTCAACTTCTTCGGCGAGGCGGCTGCGCAGGCGCTTCGCCGGCTCGATGTCGACCTGCGTGTGCTGACGGCGCGGGACGGTGTGCTGCGCGAAAGTGCCTGCGACGTCTCGATCCACCGGTCGCCCGCCTACGACGAAGAAGTCGCCGTCGACGTCGGTCTCGAAGCGCTGCAGGACGACGGCTTCAGCTTGCACTTCGCGCTCCGGCCCGCGCACGGCGCCGACGTGCTTGCCATGGGGTGGATCCGCTACGAGATCCGCCAACGCAGCGGCACACCCATGCGAACGATGGACGCTGGCCTGCGCGACCGGATCCGACAACTGAAGACATGACGCGGGGCCGCACCCTCCCCGCCCGGCCGGAGAAGACTATGAAGAAGCTCTACGTCAGTTCAGACATCGAAGGCGTGGCCTGCATCAGCGCACCCGTGGAGGTCGACAAGGGCCACCCTGCCGAGTACGCGCCATTCCGTGACCAGATGACGGCCGAAGTGGCCGCGGCCTGCGCAGGCGCCTACGCCGCCGGTGTCGAGTCGATCGTCGTCAAGGACGCGCACTGGACGGCGAGGAACATCGATCCGCACAAGCTGTGCGCACCGGCGGGCAAGTCGCTGCAGCTCATCCGCGGCTGGAGCGGCCACCCCTTTGCGATGGTGCAGGGCATCGACGAGAGCTTCGACGCCGCCGCCTTCGTCGGCTACCACTCGGCCGGCGGCTGTGGTGGCAACCCGCTGGCGCACACGGTCTCCAGCCGCGCCTTCGCACGCGTGGAACTCAACGGCCAGACCGCCTCGGAGTTCCTGATCTATGCCTACGCCGCCGCCAGCGTGGGCGTGCCGCTGGTGTTCCTGTCGGGCGATCAGCAGCTGTGCGACGAAGCTTCGGGGCTGATCGAAGGGCTGCAGACGGTGGCCACGCTGCAGGGCTTCGGCGCTTCGGTGCAGTCCATCCTGCCCGCCGAGGCCGCGAATCGGATCCAGGCAGGCGTGCAGGCGGCCGTGCAGCGTGCGGCTCGCGGCCCGACGGTGGCGCCACCGGCGCTGCCCGAGGCGTTCAACTTCAAACTCTGCTTCAACAAGGCCAGCGACGCCTACGCCAAGTCGTTCTATCCGCAGGTGCAGCAGGTGTCGAATACAGAACTGGTACTGGAAACACGGCGCTACTTCGATGTGCTGACCTTCTTGTGGTTCGCAGCGCAGTGACTTGCGCAGGCGAATCATCACTGGCAGGAACTGACCAGCACTTCGAGAGCCCGCTTTCAGTCCTCGGACCCGAGGAGCTGAACGACAGCAGTGGGTCGTCAAGCGACGGCCAGGTCGTCCAGCGGCGGTTCGGAAAGCGGCCGTTCCCCGACCCGTGCCGATTCAGGCGGCGGGGACTGCGTCGTCACTTTTGTCCTATTCGGGCCGGCTTGGGTCGCCCTTGGCCGGGTCGGCCTTGTCGGCGGGCTCGCGTCGGATTGCACCGACGTATGCCCCGGCCGAGCGAAGGCGCGCATGACCCGCGATGCTCGCCACGTGCAGTCGCGCCTGCCGGTCGAGTGCCGGATCAACGGGCTCGCCGCCGCGAATCGGCGCTCGCGTGCCCGTCCTCTCCTCGTACTCGCCTTGAAGGTGGTCGTGCCTCGCGCCGTGGCCGGTGGTTCCGCTCTCCCGCTTCGTCAGGCCGAACTTGCGCAGCGCGTAGTCCAGCCGCCGTAGGTTGGACTTCAGGTCGAGATCCGGCGCCCCCATGTGTGCATCGTGGCCGCTGACGACGCTGCGCGCATGCTCGATGGCTGCCTGCTGCTCCCTGGTGGCCAGCGCCAGCCAGCGCGGGCGGCCTCCCTTGCCCTTCGTCCACAGATACCGATCCGCCCTCCGTTCTTCGACTGGCAGCCCCGTCTCCTCGAAGGGGTGGACATGGGCGTAGGGACGGCACATCACCGATTCCTTGCGCCGCAGGCCGACTTTCACCATCAGGCGCATCGACGCACCGATGCGGGCATCGCAGGCAGAGACCTGGGACAGCAAGCCCTCCACGTCGATGCCGTTGCCGCTCCAGCTCTTGTCGTGCTGGGCGTTCTCGTGGCGCTCGTACTCCTCGGGCGTCAGCCCGTAGTGCTCGGGCTTGCGGATGAAGCCCGGTTTGTTGAGCCACATCGCCAGGCCGCGCAGGAAGCTCAGGTAGGTCTGGATGGTCCCCGGCGAAAGCTTGCGACGCTGCCACACCTTCACCATCGCCTGGACATGCCGCTGGCCGAGGTTGCGCGGGTCGGGCGCCAGCTTGAAGCCGGCGTCGGTGTGCAGCTCGCGGAAGAAGCGTCGCAGGAAGTGGGCGCGCTCGTAGCGCGTCTTGTGCGACACGGTCTTCTCGAGCGCGGTGTGCAGCGGGTTGAACAGCTCGATCAGCACGTCCACCACCCGGTTCACGGGCGTCTTGCCCGGCGGGTACATGTCCAGCACCTGCTGGGGTGACTTGCCCGCCCAGCGTTGCCGCCGCGGGGCGTCCTGGCCGTGGAGGCGGCCGGGGCTGGTAGATGTCTTCGGGGTGGTCCCGGAAGGGCGGGTGGATGAGGAGGGCAGGGTGGGCGCGTCGCGCAGTTCGTTGCGCGAGGCGGCCGCCTGCTGGCGGCGGCGCGAGGGTTGTTCACGGCGGATGCGGGGCATGGTGGATTTTCTGGAGGGTGGCGACTGCCCGAACAGCGCGCCGGTGGATGAGCGGTCGGGAAGGCGACCGGGGTTGGAGGAATCCATCGATGCCCATCGAAGCCCATCGAAGGCCCAGAGGCGCCGACAGGCACGTCACCGGGGCCGATTCCTGGCAAGCCCACGGTGGCGGAGATCGTCTGAAACGTCGGTGCGGCGATCGATCTCTTCTGGCGCCACACCCACCCATGGCTTTGCTGTCCGGTGATCTCGTTCGAGGTCTTCGGTCAGCTCGGTCAGTCTTAAACTGAAGTTCCCCCACACCCGAGCCGAATTGCCCTTTTCCATCAACCACTTGCGATGGATTTCGGGTTTGGTTTTCTGACTACGGCTGGATGGCCTGTATCAGCGCCATGGCGCGCTGTTGGTGTGCCGTGGCGGTGGTGAGCACCTCGAAGGTTGGCGCATCTGCGCCAGCGCTCGGTGCGCGGCAGGTGTTGCGCACGAGGGTGGACATCTCTGCCATCAGGGTTGCGAAGCTATGCGCAGGCTGCTCGTCCTCGAGCACCTTCGATGCAGCCTTGGCGCTTGCCGAAGCCGAGCGCATGGCTGGCGCTACTGGATCGCGCGTGGCCTTGGCGGCCTGATCGGTGTCGGCGAACATCAGCTCGCGCCAGGCCTCGCGCATGTGCCACTCGACGTAGAACGCCAGCATGCACAGCAGGATGTGCGCGCGCACCCGGTCGGCCAACCGATGGTGGATGGGCCGCACCTTCAGGTCCACCGTCTTCAATGATCGGAACGCCCGCTCCACGTTGGACAGGGCTTTGTAGCTGCGCACGCAATCCGGTGCGCCCATGCGCTTGGCGTCCAGTGAGGTGCGAATGACATACAGCCCGTCCAGCGCCGCCTCGGCGTTGATGGCGTCTTGCCTTCTCGCCCAGTTCAACGCCGCATCTCCGATGCTCAGCTCGAAGTGCTTGGCCACCTTGTGGCGGTTGATGATCTTGCCCACCTGCACGCCGATCTTGTCCTGCCCGGTGAGCCGGCCCGCATCCACGCTGGCCTTGACCAGGCCCAGCAAGGCCTCGGTGGACTGCAGCAGGCTCTCACGCTTGTGCGCCCGCAGCCTGGCCAGGGCGTCGTTGCGGCAGGCTACCAGGCGCTCGCCGGGATAGTCGGGCGACGTGATCTCGGCCAGGTTGCGCTGATCGAACAAGCCCAGCTGCAAATGGCCCTGCTCGACCAGGGAGCGGATCGAGACGCTCTTGAGCGCTGTGATCCAGTCGATGCCGCCTTGGCCGCGAAGCTCGTCGATGGCCTTTTGCGACACCATCCCGCGGTCGCCCACCATCACCACCTGCGCCAGGCCGAAGCGCTCGCGCACACGCTGCACGGCGGGCAGGAAGGTCAGGCTGTCCGACGTATTGCCCTCGAACACCGAGACCGCCACAGGGCAGCCACGCGCATCGGTGAGCAGCCCGTAGTTGACCTGCAACGTGCCGGGCCGGCCATCGCGGCTGTAGCCCCGCTTGGCCAACGGGCAGGTGCTGCCCTCGAAGTAACTCGAAGACAAGTCGTACAGCACCAATGCACCCTCGCGCAGGTGACGTGCGGCGAGCTTCTTCTCGATGGCGTCCTGGCGCGTCAGCAGCCAATCCATGGCGACATACAGATCGTCCTCGGTGGCGTCAGCAACGCCGAAGTCCTCGGCCAGGGTCGAGCTGTGCCAGCGCCTGGAGGTGGCCAGCTTGGTGTCGGGTTGCACGATGCGCGAGGCCACCATGGCCAGCACCAAGTCGCGTTCACGGCTGGGCTGCGACGCGACAACCGAGGCCAGCCCCAGGCGCTGCATGGCCACAGCGACGGCCTGCACGTGGCCATGGGCGCGCGAGCGCACGACCTCGAAGGCCTGGGAGGCGGGAACGAAGGTCTCGCCTTGCAGCGAGCGCCGGATGATGTCGATCAGCGCATCGGGCAGGTGGGACAGGTTGCCCAGGGTTTCGTTCTTGACCTTGCCGTCTTCGCGGTAGCTGCGGCGCAGCAGGTGGGTGAAGTAGACCTTGTCCTTGTACGCCCGCTTGGTGGTGACGACGTGAGCGGTTCCTGTGCGGGATGCCATGCTGGCAATTCTGCCTCAGAAGGCGCACAGAAGCAACACTTTTTAGTGACTACACAGTCAGGCACAAAAAAGGCCCGGAAGGGCCGAAATTGTGAGTCGTGACAGATACTTGGCTCAGCCACGCCTTACGTTGGGGCGGGGAACTTCAGCTTAAAAATAGAAACGTGTTGATCCAGGCCGTCTGCGCATTTCTGCGACACGACGACAGTGGTGATGTCCACCCCGCTCGGGGCTGGGTGCGACATCGACGCCAGGGTCGAGCCCTGGGTCATTCGGTGGATCAGGCCTGGTGTGCAGCGCCGGCCACTCGCATGGGTCCACCCCTGACCGAGAGTCCAGGGCGGTGTCGAGTTGATGAGCGAAGGTCGTGCAAGGAGCCTCATGGAGGCCATCACGCCGCACGATGCGCAAATGCGCGTGCTCAAGGGCTGGCGGGAACGGTGCGCGGCATCAGGTGCCGCCACGGGGTTCTGCTGCGCCGGTGCGCGTCTGGAGCGCCCAGCCGTCATCACAAGGATGCGGCTGGCTTGGACCGGGCAGGTCACTGCGACAGGGGAGGGCTCGGCACGCTGGCGGCGTCGATCCTTCTGGAGGTCGATGCCGGTCGCGCCACCCGTTCGGGACGGGAGCTTCGGTTGAAGACACGAGGCAGGTAACGACTGCGACGCCTGTTGTGCTCGTCTTCTACGAGAGGACGGAGCGGGCGAGGGGCCCTCGGGAGCCCACAGTGGAAACCGCGGCGCCACCCATGGTCAAGGCCGCGGGCGCAGCTGCCGCCGCAAGGCGCCGGAAAGGCCGTCGCTTGGGGCGGGCAGTTGACGGCGCGCGATTCGGGGGCAGGGCCGATCTAGCGTGGCAATGGCCAAGATCGCCAGCATTGGCGCGGGGTTGACAGCGAAGGCTGCCGCCTCAGGTACCCCGACAAGGGTGGCACCGGTCTTTGCGGGGCGTGCCTCGTGAAGACGGACAAGCCGCGGGACGGGGTTGACGGGTGACTTTCCAGTGTGACCGTGGTGACACCACGCGGCCGAAGCGCCCTCTCGGTGTCACCCGAAGTTCAGTGCAGTGCCAGCGCAGTGACACCGGGCCGGATCCGATGTCGAAATCGGGTCTGCAGAAGCAGGTATCCGCGTGGAGGAACGGGGTCGGTCTGTCGATCCTGAGCACTCTTTCGTTCACTCGGAGAACACCATGAACCTGATCGTGAGGGCGGTGGATGTCGGTTCCGGCAACACCAAGTTTGTCATCGGCGCGGCGGACAGCGAGATCCGCTGCGCGAGCTTCCCGTCGCTGGCCTACCCGTCCAGCAATGGGCAACCACTCTGGCCCGGCGGGGATGGGGCCAAGACCATGTTCATCCCGGTCGGGTCGCTCTTTTATGAAGTTGGCCCCGAGGTGCGGCTGGCGGCAGACACCTTCCGTGCCACGCAGCTGCACGACGACTACATCGAATCGCCGGAGTACATGGCGCTGCTGCGAGGCGCGTTGCGTTCGATGCGGCAGAGCCAGATCGACCTGCTGGTCGTCGGCCTTCCGGTGGCGCTGTTCGCGGTGAAGAAGGCCGCCCTGGAGCGGGTCATGACGGGGGAGCACGATGTCGGCGGCGGCAAAAAGATCTTCGTGGTGCGTACGCTGGCGGTCGCCCAGCCGCAGGGCGCGCTGGCCTACTACGCGCACGCCCACGGCAAGCTGGGGGAGATCGCCAAGGAGCGCAGCCTGATCATCGATCCGGGCGCGCGAACCTTCGACTGGCTGGTCGCCCAGGGCATGCGCCTGGTGCAGAAGCAGAGCCACTCGGTGAATCGCGGCGTCGCCGACGTGCTGAAACTGCTCGCCGCCGAGATCACCAAGGACATCGGCACGCCTTTCCGCGATCTCGACGCCATCGACATGGCGCTGCGGACGGGGAAGGCGCCCGTCATCTTCCAGAAACCCTACGACCTCAAGCGACTGCTGCCGTTGGCCGAGAGCGTGACGGAGCAGGCCGTGTCGAGCATGAAGGAGTGGATCGAGTCGCCGCACAGTCTGCAGAACATCATCCTCGTGGGTGGCGGCGCCTTCCTCTTCCGCAAGGCGGTCAAGGCAGCGTTTCCAAGGCACCGGATCCACGAGGTCAAGGAGCCCATGTTCGCCAACGTGCGCGGGTTCCAGTTGGCAGGGCAGAACTACGCCCGAAGCGTGATGGCGGCAGAGCGAGACCGCGCGGCCAGCGAGCATGGAGGTGCAGCATGACCATCAGTCCATTGCCCAAGGAGCCGCTGCCGATCCGCTTGGTCTTCAAGCTGGAGCGGGCTGTGGGCGCCGGCTTGAATTTGTCTTCTTTCAGCCGGTCTGAACGTGCGTGTTCTTGCTGATCCGTCTTCTTCGGATCACCGTCTCTGACGGTCTTCTTCAGCTCCGTTCTCCTTCTTCTTCAGACTCTGCGCCGACGAGTGTTCGCTCGAGGTGGTTGTCGCGCTCGACGGGTTCGTTGGGGAGCGACGATGGCCAAGGCGGGACAGCGCAAGTGCATGTCGTGCGGGGAGTTTTTCCTCCCCGACCATCGCAGCGGTGAACGTCAGCGCTACTGCTGCGCCGTCGATTGCCGGCGCGCGAGCAAGGCAGCCAGCCAGGCCGCCTGGTTGTCCAAGCCATCCAACCGCGACTACTTCAGCGGCCCCGTGCACGTCGCCCGCGTCCAGGCTTGGCGCGCCGCGCATCCCGGCTACAGCTGCGACCGGGTGCGCCCGCCGCGGGCGTTACAAGATCTCTTGCCGCTGCAAGTGCCTGATTCGATTGAGGAATCGGCCAATCGTGTCGAGGCTCCCGGGGCGCCCCCGACCGTGGCGTTACAAGATCTCTTGATCGCCGAATCGCCTTTGCTGGCGGGGCTTGTGGCCCATCTGTTCCAGCCGGCGCTACAAGATGACATGGCCAGCACCACCCGGCGCCTCGTACAACTTGGGCGCGACGTGATCAACGGGAGGTGCGGTGAAGGCCATCAAGCAGCTACTTCGGCCCGAGCGGCTGCGCCAGGTCCCCGAGCAGTTCAGCTGGGTTGACCAGGCGCTCGTGCAGCAGCACTTCATCGACCGCTGTGAGGCCCGCTCGGCGGCGCTGTACCTGTTCCTGGTCACGGTGTCCGATGCCCAGGGCCTGAGCTACTACGGCTCGGCCACGCTCGCCCGGCGGCTGCACCTGAGTGACGAGCAGTTCGCCGCGGCACGCCAGCAGCTCATCGAGCTGGATCTCATCGCCTATCGCTCGCCGCTGTACCAGGTGCTGGCCCTGCCGGGGACCGTGGCGGCGCAGCGCCCGGCGCCGCGTCCACCGGGCGTTGCCGGGGCCAACACCGGCGGCCAGCCCGTGAGCCTGGCCGCGCTGCTGCAGCAGGCTCGAGCGCGCCGTGGTTGACTACGAGACCTACTGCCGCATCCGTGACCACCTGGTGCGCCAGCAACTCACGGTGGCGCAGACCGCGCGAGCGCTGGGCCTGGATGTACGCACCGTCGCCCGGTGGGCGCAGGCCGAACAGTTCCGAGCGCGCAAGGCCGTGCTGCGCGCCAGCAAGCTCGACGCCTTCAAGGGCCAGATCGTGCGCTGGCTCGACGCCCACCCGTACAGCGCCCAGCAGATCTACCAGCGGCTGCTCGAGGCCGGCTACGGCGGCGGCATCACCATCGTCAAGGACTACGTGCACCGCATCCGCCCGCGACAGCGGCCGGCCTTCCTCAAGCTGGACTTCGAGCCGGGCGAGTGCGCGCAGCTCGACTGGGGTGAGTTCGGCACCGTCGCCGTGGGCAACACGCGCCGGCGCCTGAGCTTCTTCGTGATGGTGCTGTGCTACAGCCGGCGCATGTACCTGGAGTTCACCGTGTCGCAGGAGATGGAGTTCTTCCTGGCCTGCCACGAGAACGCCTTCGCCGCCTTCGGTTCAGTGCCCGCGCGGCTGATGGTCGACAACCTGAAGTCCGCCGTGCTCAAGCGCCTGGTCGGTGAGGCGCCGGTGTTCAACCCCAAGTACCTCGACTTCTCGCGCCATTGGGGCTTCCAGATCACCCCCTGCAACGTGGCTTCGGGTTGGGAGAAGGGACGCGTGGAGAACGGCGTGGGTTACGTGAAGAAGAACTTCCTGGCCGGCCAGGAGTTCATCGACTTCAGCGCCGTGCAGCCCGCCGCGCAGCTGTGGGTGGACACGGTGGCCGACGTGCGCGTGCACGGCGCCACCCAGCGCCGACCCGTGGACATGTTCGAGGAAGAGCGCGCCCGCCTCAAGCGGCTCAACCCCGTCGGGTTCGACCTCGCACGCGTGCGCACGGCAAGCGTCAACAAGCAGTTCCGCGTCGCGCTGGACTCCAACACCTACTCCGTGCCCTCGCGCCATGTGGGTCAACGCCTGACCCTGAAGGCCTGGGCCGACCGCTTGTGCATCTATGCCCACGACCAACTCGTCGCGCTCCACGCGCGAAGCATGCAGCGCAACAAGGACTTCGAGCTTGCCGAGCACGCCCAGCAACTCGCCCAGCAGCGCAAGAGCGCCCGCGAGCAACGCCTGCTGGTGCAGTTCCTGGCCCTGTCGCCGCGCGCCCAAGCCTACCGCGAGGGCCTGGAGGCCCGGCGTGTGAACGCCCGGGTGCACCTGCGCCAGATCCTCGCCCTGGCCGAGATGCACGGCCGCGAGGCCGTCGAGCGCGCCATCGACGACGGTCTGGAGCTGCAGGCCTTCAGCGCCGAGTACATCGCCCACATCCTGGCCGCGCGCCGGCGCATCGGGGCCGAGCCCGCCGCCCTGCAGCTCACCCGCAGTGCCGACCTGCTCGACATCGAGATCCCCGCGCCCGACCTGTCCATCTACGACCGTGAGTGAAGGAGCGACAACCATGCGAGCACGCCACGCCCACCCCGATGCCCTGTCCGCGCAGGCCAAGCTCACCGCGCTGAACCTGCCGTTCATGCGCGAGAACTACCAGCCACTGGCCAAGGCCGCCGCCGACAAGCAGTGGTCGCACTTGGCCTACTTCGCCGAGCTGCTCAACGGCGAGGCCGCCCAGCGCGAGGACCGACGCGTGCAGCGCTGCATCCGCCAGGCCCGCTTCCCCGTGCTCAAGACCATCGACAAGTTCGACTGGAACTGGCCCACCAAGATCAACCGGCCGCAGATACAGAACCTGTTCCACCTGGACTTCGTGGCCCGGCACGCCAACGTGGTGTTCATCTCCGGCGTCGGCCTGGGCAAGAGCCACTTGATGACGGCCCTGGGCTATGCAGCGTGCCAGCGCGGGCACTCGGTGCTGTTCACCGGCGCCATCGACATCATCAACACGCTGGCCACCGCGCAGGCCGCCGGCGGCCTCAAGCGGGCGCTGGCAGCCTACGTCAAGCCCGAGGTGCTGTGCATCGACGAGCTGGGCTACCTGCCCATCGACAAGTTCGGCGCCGACTGCCTGTTCCAGATCATCAGCCACCGCTACGAGCGCGGCACCACGCTGTTGACAACGAATCGCCCGTACAAGCAATGGGCCGGGATCTTCAACAACGACGCGACCCTGGCCTCGGCACTCCTGGACAGGCTGCTGCACCACGTCGAGACCGTCGTGATCGAAGGCAAGAGCTACCGCGGCCAGTCACACGCCGAGATCTGAAGCACGCCGGCATCCACTGCGTGCCGCGTCAGCGCCGGCATCACGCCACTCCCTCCGCGATCCCCTCAGCATTTCGAAACCGGCCAGAACTCAACACGTTCGCACCGGCGCCCACACGGGCCGAGCATCCGCGGCTGTACGACGAACTGATCCGCTTCCGCAAGGGCGCCAAGCGCGTGAACCGGCTGCGCTTGCTTGCCTACGACGGTTTGCTGGTCCAGCAAGGTCTCCTGAAGCTCCCTGGGCAGACCCTCAGCGAAACGCCGGGCTCGATCGGCTTCGACGGCGATGCGGACGGGGTCACGAACGGACTCTTCGAGCCCTCCGTCGATGACCAGGGTGGGCCATGAGGAGGCGCGCCTGGCGTCGCCGGGACGGGAGCGTGGGGGCTTCCGAGCTCGCACAGATGGGCAGGTGCGAGCGTCTGGTGGTCCTCGAATCTATTCGCGGCGCGAAGCGGAGTGCGGCCCAGGAAGTGGCTCGGCAGCGGGGTATCGCCGCCCATGTGCGTTTCGAGCAGGAGGGGCGCAGCGCAGCTGCCGCGGATGGTGGGGCGACCCGACGACCGGGCGAGCGATGCTTCATCGCGACGATGGTCTTCGGGGACGCATGGCAGACCGATGCCCTCCGCGACTTCAGGGATGCGGTCCTGCGGCCGCGGCCTTGGGGTCGACGCCTGGTGGCGGCCTACTATCGAGCCGGCCCTCGCCTCTGCGGCGTTCTTCTGGGCCGTCCGCCGTTGCTGTGGATGACGAAGTGCATCCTGGGGTGGGCGGCGCACGGCTGGCGGCGATGGTCTGCCAGGCGTCGGCCATGACGTTCGAATCGATTTGGCTGTGGGTGTTGGTGCTGGCCGTCGCCTTGGCAGTTTCATGGTGGCTTCTTTGGCGCCGCGCACGCGTCGCGGAATGGCGCCAGCGACCGGCCGTCCTGCGTGATGCCGAACTGCTCTGGGTGGAGTCGAAGTTCAGGTCGACGAGCCACTGGCCCATCGTGGCCAGGGTGGATAGGGCGTATCGGCTGCCGAGCGGGTTGGTCGTGCTGGTCGAGCTGAAGACGCGTTCGACTGCTGTGGTGAGGATGTCGGACGTCATCCAACTCTCGGCGCAGCGTGTGGCGGTAGAGGACGACCTGGGGGTCCCGGTGTCGGACGAGGCGTTCGTGCTCATCCCTGGCCGGGACTCCGCGCCACTGATCGCGCGATCGGTCAGGCTGATGTCGCGCGAGCAGGTTCATGCCCTTGCGGCGCGGCGTCGGCGACTGATTGATGGCCTCGACCGTCCGCGCTGGCCCGACGGCGAGCACGTTTGTCACGGTTGTGGGCAGCGAGCGACCTGCCGCTCCGCTGGCGAGCGTCTGGCTAGACCAATCCGGATACGCTAGAATGTCTAAAATATTCGACATTTCTCAGAGCCAAACCGTGGACCTCTCCAACCTGGGCACCATCATTCGTGAGCGGCGCGAGGCGCTGGGACTGACGCAGTCGCGGCTCGCGCAGCTGAGCGGTCTCTCGCGGCAGACGCTGGTCGGCCTGGAGGCGGGCGCTTTAAGCGACCTGGGCTTCAACCGGGTGTCCCAGCTCCTGTCGGTGCTGGGGCTGGACCTCGATCCGCCCAGCCAGGCGGCGCGGTCCCGGAAGCGGGGCCTGTGGATGGCGGCGAAGAACGCCAGCGTGAGCTATGTCCAAGAGGTGCCGCCCGACACGCTCGGCCACGCGCTGGTCTGCGGAAGCGTGCCGAAGGGCTACGCGGCCCATCTGACCCACCTGCTCGACGAGGCGCCCGTGCCGCTGGTGGTGATGGCCGTGGAGGAAGCCGCCGCAAACGAGGGCGTGGCGCCCAAGGCTGTGTGGCGCAACGTCGCGAAGCTCGCCAGGTCACTGGCAGTGCACCGGCAAGGCTTGTGGGCGTGACGAGGGCGTGATGAAGCCGCTGCCGGCTGGCCCCTGGGAAGTGCTGTTCCAGCGAGCGCTGCGGCTGGTCGACGACATCCAGCTCCATGGGGGTCTGGCGGATCCGTTCTGGACCTTCGGAGGCGGAACCGTCCTAATGTTCAGGTACGGACATCGCCTCAGCAAGGACATCGACATCTTCGTGCCAGACCCGCAGTACCTCGGCTACGTGACGCCCCGGCTCAGCGACACGGCGGCATCACTGACCGAGGAGTACACGGAGATGCCTGGCTCGTTCGTCAAGCTGCAGTTCGAGGAAGGTGAGGTCGACTTCGTGGCCGCGCCGAACCTGACCGACGTCGCATGGGAGCGGTGGGAGATTCAGGGGCGGCCGGTGCGTGTCGAGACGGCTGCCGAGGTGATCGCCAAGAAGATGTACCACCGCGGCGACCGGGCAACCGCGCGTGATCTGTTCGACCTGTCCATGGTGGTCGAGCGAGAGCCGGAAGCGCTGGCGGCTGCCAGGCCTTTCCTGATGCGGCACCGAGACCGGTTCCTCGAGCAGATCGGGCAACCAGGTGCGGGGTTCGTGGCGACCTTTGAGGCGATCGCAGCGACCGGGTACCAGCCGAGCCTGGAGCACTGCGTCCAAGTTGCCACCGCCTATCTGTCCGCACTGAAGGAACGATGAGCGTGGCACCCGATGGCGCAGCAGTACGCGGTGGAGTGGCGCAGACTTGGGCACAGGAAATCCACAAGGGTTTCCACTACTGCGCGTCGAAACCCTGGATACAATCACAGGGTCTGCAACGCACAAAGCCAGGCGGCAACCTGGCTTTGTACGCCCTGAACTGGTTCGAGCCCAGGGGAAGGGAGGCCGCTAGGACCCCCCGGTCGAGCCTGAGATTCTAGCGAGCCTTGCGGGCACCGGGCTCATGTTGATCGAACAGAAAGGTGATCGACATGACGAAGAAGACGCAAGAGAGCTACCGCAGCGCCGTGACCGGCAAGTACGTCAAAGAGCACTACGGCAAGACGCACCCTGACACGACCGTCAAGGAGCGGACGCCGGCGCCTCAACCGCCGAAGAAGAAGTAACCGCAAGGTCGAGGGGCGCCGCGAACCGGTGCCCCTCTTTGTTTTGGTGCCGTGTAGAGGTCCTATGTTCGACAACATGTTGCGAGAACTGCGCGCACTCGAGCGCCGCTCGATTACCGTCCCCATCGACAGTGACGAGAAGGGCTACATCGACAAGGAGTGCCCGTCGACCAACTGCGAGTTCCAGTTCAAGATCAAGGACGAAGACTGGAAGAACATCTGCCGCGACGAAGGCGTCTGGTGTCCGATGTGTGGTCACGCGGCGCCAGCCAAGAGCTGGTTCACCAAGGCCCAGGTTCAACATGCCGAGCGGCACGCACGCAGGGTGATTGAATCGACGATCGACGGCGCGATGCGGGCGGATGCGAGGGCCTTTAACGGGCGGCAGCCAAGGAACTCGCTGATCTCGATGTCGATGAAGGTGGGCGGCGCACCGCACTTCACGCCGTACAGGGTTCCAGCGGCTGCGTCGGCAGCAATGGAGCTCGAGATCGCGTGCGAGAAGTGCAGTTGCCGGTTCGCGGTGATTGGCTCGGCCTACTTTTGCCCGGCGTGCGGCCACAGCTCCGTGGATCGCATGTTCGATGACTCCCTGCGCAAGATCAGGGCCAAGAAGGACAACGTCGAAGTCGTGCGCCAGGCCATCGCGGCGGTGGGCGGCAGGGATGAAGCCGAGCTGATGTGCCGGTCGTTGATCGAGTCATGCCTGCAGGATGGTGTGACCGCGTTCCAGCGGTGCTGCGAGGGGCTGTATGCATCGACGGCGCCTGCAACTCCCGCGCCGATGAATGCCTTTCAGCGACTCGCACAGGGCAGCGAGCTTTGGCAGGCGCGGGTCGGCGTTGCGTATGTCGATATCCTCGGCAGTTCAGACCTGGAGCGACTCAGGCGGCTGTTCCAGAAGCGGCACCTGCTGGCCCACAGCGATGGCATCGTGGATCAGCGATACATCAACGAGTCGGGCGACTTGACCTACAAGGTTGGGCAGCGGATCACGGTCTCAACGTCGGAGGTCGACGGCATCGTCATCGGCATCGGAAAGTTGGTGGCAGGACTACGGAGTGCCGTCAACGGGCCACCAGGCAAGCCTTAGCCCGCGGTCGAGTCGGAGATGCTCCCCACCGGTGGAGCGGCTCGATTCAAATTCGCCAGAGCGTCGTTGCCAGCGACGAGCAAGACCGTCAGAATGTCTCTGCTTGCGGTCTCATGACGGCTCACGATGAGTAGGGGAACAGAAGGGGGAACAGTTCGATTTCTCCCGGAAGTTTTCTCAATGAGATCAACAGCTTAGGTCGCCGTTTTGCGTCCCATCAGCCACCCCAAGATTCAGAAGGCCCGCACGCAGCGGGCCTTCGTTGTTGTGGGGCTTGGCGCTTGGCGATGCGCTGGCCGGCTGGACTGTTGAGCGGCACCAGCCTTGCTGAGCCGCAGGAGCCGCAGACATCATGCCGGCTCGACAGGCGCCGCCGGCCCGTCAGGGCCACCATGAGGCCGATGAGGGCCACCAGTCGGCTGCGGATCTCAGCGGCGAGTCGTTTGGCCTCACTGAGGTTCTCTGCTGACGGCGGCGTCGCCATGCCGTCACGCCTGAGCGTTTGGCGCACGACCTCGCCATTCAGGCTGAACTGGATCCAGATGGCCTTGCCGCGGGTCTCGACACCGGTGCCTTTCCTGCCCATGCGTTCCTCCATCGATGCGCTGATGTCGATTCAATTGAAGCTGCTGGCGTGAGGCGCAGCAAGCGCGACCTGCTCGACGGAGGGCCTTGGCGAACAGTTCAGGTGGCTCCGACCACCAGGTGCGGTAGCGCCGACCGAGTGCGACTCGCACGACACCGTGCACACTGTCGGTCATGAGGGAGCCGATCATGGATTCGATCAACGCCGCGCTGGCGGCCGTCCTGCATACCGTGCATACGCCAGGCGACTTCTTTGCGGCTGGCGAGTGCGCCTTGCATCTTCCGCTGATCGAGGTTGAGGGCATCGGCCCGCTTGCCCTGCCGTTGCTGCCGGCGCAGGCCGCGAAACTCATCGCGACGGCTGAACGCGCGCCCTACGGCCGTGGTGCAGACACACTGGTCGACACTTCCGTGCGCCGCACATGGCAGATCGGCGCCGACCGCGTGCGCATCCAGAGCAGGCACTGGCCGGCCATGCTGGAGGGCATCGTCGAACGCGCGGCCGTGGGTCTCGGCGCAGGTGTCGGCGTCGAGGCCGAACTGTACAAGCTGCTCGTCTACGACGAGGGCAGCTTCTTCCTTGAGCATCGCGATACCGAAAAGTCGCCTGGCATGTTCGGTACGCTCATCGTCGCGCTGCCGTCGATTCATGCGGGCGGTGAACTGGTGATCCGTCATCGCGGGCGCGAAGCCCGTCTCGAGCTGCTCTGCGCTGATGTGTCCGAGCTTGCCTGGGCCGCCTTCTATGCCGATTGCGTCCACGAGGTGCTGCCCATCGACTCCGGGTGCCGGCTGGTGCTCGTCTACAACTTGCGGCGCACGGGGCGCGGCCGCTTGCCCCGTCCACCGTCCTACGACAAGGAGACGGATGCTTTGGGGCGCTTGTTGCGCCGTTGGTGCGAAGATCCGGCACGACTCGACAAGGATCGGCCGCTCAAGGTGGTCTACCCGCTGGCTCACGCCTACACGCCGGCCGAGCTGTCGTTTGCGGCGCTCAAGGGCGCAGATGCCGCGGCTGCCACCGTGCTGACCACGGCCGCTGGCGGTGCCGACTGCGATCTCCACGTGGCGCTGCTGCGCATCGAAGAGAGTGGTGCAGCGGAGTACAACGGCGACTCCGGATCACGCTGGCGCAGCCGCTACCACGACAATGATGAGGAAGGCGGCGATGACGAGAACAATGACGAATTCAGGGTGGCCGAGGTTTTCGATCGCTCCTTGACCCTGTCTGATTGGAGGCGGCCCGACGGCGGTGTGGCGCCCTTGGGCACCTTGCCGTTCAACGAAGGCGAGGTCTGCCCGCCAGATGCACTGGCCAACATGGAGCCGGACGAGCAGCACTTCCACGAGGCCACAGGCAACGAAGGCGCCTCGTTCGAGCGCAGCTACCAGCGGGCGGCCCTGGTGTTGTGGCCGCGTGGGCAGAGGCTGCGGTTGATCGCACGGGCGGGTTTCGCGGCTTCATTGCCGGCCCTGGACGGCTTGGTCAAAGCCTGGATCGACAGCGGAGCCGAGCCGGGTCACGCCGCCCGGAACGAGGCCCACGATCTGGCGGCAGAGATGCTGGCGAGCTGGCCCGTGCATGCCGCTCGTCGGGTGGGCGATGGGCCGGGCGCCGAGAGCAAGGTGCTGTCGCAACTGGTGCGTCTGCAGGATCGCGAGCACATCGAATCGATGCTGGCCAACATCGTTGCGGCCGGTGGCTATGCGGTGGGCGACAACGCGGGCTTGGTGCAGGCCCTGAAGCTGCTGCCGGTCCCTCGCATCGGTTCGCTGCTGCTGGCCGTGGTGCAAGGCAATGCCGATCTCCACATCGGCGGTTGCGCTGACCTGCTGGCACGCGCTGCCGCCGTTTCAGCTTGGCGGGGGCAGGTGCTGGGCGCAGCCCAGGCGCTGCTCGATGCCATGCCGGGCGATCCGGCGCGACCCAGGTCGCAGGCCGACGAGTGGCGCCGCGAACGCGTCGATGCAGGCGTGGTCCACGACACGCTGCGCGCATTGGACTTCGGGGGGCCTGCGGGCCTGGCCGCGTTGGCCGACAAGGCTGTGACGCACTGGCTGGCCTGGCCCAAGACCTATGGGATGGATGCCGTCATCGTTCCGGCCTTGCGTCGGCTCGCCGACCGGCCGGCGCAGCTGAACCGGCCGGCCTGCCTGAGGCTGCGGGTGGCTGCTCTGGACCACCTGCGGGCACGGTCCTCGCTGGACTTGGCACCGCCTGCCGACTGGCGGCGCGAGGCCCGGATGAGCTGCCGTTGCGAGCACTGCCTGGCCCTGAGCCGCTTCGTGCAGAGTGCTGAACAGGAGGTCTGGCGCTTCAAGGCGCGCGAGACCGATCGCCGTCACGTCCAGGACTCGATCCGTCAGGGCCGGCATGACGTCGACTGCAGCACCGAGCGCAAGGGCAGCCCGCATGTGCTGGTGTGCACCAAGAACCAGGCAAGCTACGAGCGCAGGGTCGCGCAACGAAGGGCCGACCTCGACGATCTGGCGCGGCTCAAGGCGTAGGCCTGTTCGGCCGGGCGGTCCACCGGGGCGAGATGCCATGGTCTTCGCACCACCGCCGTGCGATCACCTCCATCGCCTGGCGTTCGAAGGCGAACCAAGCCTCGCGTTGGGTCGGGTGCGAGGCCAGCACGTCCTTGAAGCGACGGAAGGGCTTGCGCTCTTGCAGCGCTTGCCCGAGCGCCCGGCCGAGCCGGTCATCGCCGCACTGATCGACGAAGTCCTCCATCACGCGGAAGGCTTCGGACGACTCGATGGGTTCGATGAACAGCCAGCGGCCGTCATCGCGGGGATCCCCGTCGGTTTCGTCGTAGGCATCGGGTCCGATCAGGGACAGGATCACCCCGGACTTGAGGTTCAGCCAGTGGGCGCTCTCTCCGAGCGGGTCGCGCGAAGTCAAGGCCCAGCTCAGCTCCTCGAGGTCGATGGTCAACACCCGTGCGGCATCGCCACCGCGGGCGGGCGGGGTGCCGTCCGTGCTCACCTCGATATCCCCAAGGTGTCCCACAAGAACTGGTAGGACACGGCGGGCCGCCCTTGGGCGGCGGACTGTTGGCGCTCGCCGTCCTCGTACTCGCGCAGCAGGCCCTTCACGCGTTCCAGGCCCGCCGGGGTGACGATGGCCTGACGCGGAGAGCGACCGCCCAAAGCCGGAATCGTCTCGTCGGCCCAGTTGGCGTAGCGGCGATGGAGCACTTGCTCGATGGCCTGCGCGATGGCCTCGGGCGGCAGTTCAGGTGTGCTTTTGGAGAAAGCTCGGGGAGTGCGGCTCGCGTCGCTGCCGCCCGCCCGCGCCGGCCACGCCTTGGAACCAGGCACGGCCGGTATCCGCCAGGCGCTGCGTGCGGTGGAAGCGTTCGACGCGGTCGGTGCTGCGTCCCGGGTTGAAGGTCGACTGGCTGCGCTGCGCGCCGTCACTGCCTTCGACCTGGCGATGCCATCCCTGCGCCGCATCGCCGCTGACATCGGGCTGAGACGCCACTGAGGCGGCAAGCGCCGCCGCATCATGTACGCGGTAGTGGTCGGTCACCAGGAGCACGGGATCGCCGGTCGACGCATCCTGTATCTGCGGCAGCGGCGCGGGTGCGAACCACTGGTCCAGCCAGGCGCGGGCGATGGCCAGCTCGAGCAGATCGCGTTGTTTGTCGACCTGGAGCTTGCGTTCGGCAGAGCCGGCCATTGCCTGGCGGGCCTGCGCCAGCACGGCCGCTTCCGCCAGTTTGGAAAAGGGATAGATGGCTCCCGAGAGTTCATGATGCCCGTCGATGCCCACGCCGGTGGCGACTTCCATGATGCGCGCGCCCAGCAGCTTGCCCGGCCTCGCACTGCGGCTGCCGCTGATCTCGCCCACCTGCTGAGGCTGGGCCTGCGGGTCGAACTCGTCGATCAGGGTCATGCCGGCGCCGGGCTGCACGTCTGTGACCCGGTACAGGCGCAGGGGCCGTGCGCGCAGTTGAGCGATCCAGTCGCGCTGGCCGGGCGTGAGAAACGGGCCCTCTCGTCCCCGCAGGTAGGCGTTGATCTCTCGCAGGCCACCTCGGGCGTGGATCTCTCCTCGGGCGATCAACCACTCGCCGGCGTTGATTGACACCATGGTCATGCCGTCTTCGTCCAGCTGCCAGCCATCACGCGGACCTTCGGGCCGCCAAAGGTCCAGCAAGGCCTCGAAAGCGCTGCGCCAGCACTTGCGATGCCGCTCGGCCAACCACGAGATCGCGAGGAGGGCCGCGTCTTCGTGATCGCGCGGGCGCAGGGAATGAATGTTCATGGTCGGAATCCGGTGCGGTGTGTGAGGCTGGGCGAGCTGTTGCCGAACGAAGTCAGGGCACGGCGCTCGTCGTAGGCGATGGGCATGCCAGGAGCGTGGCGCCGCGCGGCCTTGTATGCTATTGTCATACATCCGTTGAGAGATGTCCTTATGCCAACCGCCTCCGCCGCCGTTCTGAGTGTTCGCGTCAATGCCAGCGAACGTGCCTTGCTGGAGGCCGCAGCCGAACAGGCCAGTACCAGTCTCAGTGACTTCGTGAGGCGGCGCGCCCTCGAAGCCGCTGAGACCGATCTGCTCAATCGCCGCATCGTGACGATTGCGGCGAAGGACTGGGCCAGGTTTGAGGCCTGGGCCAGTGCGCCGGCGAGGGAAGCACCGGCGCTTCGAAAACTGTCCAAGTCTCGCCCCGTCTGGCAGAAGTGAGTTCAGACACAGCTGCCGCCTTCACACCGCCGCGACCCCTGGTGGCCGATGACGACACAGCGGCGTTCGATTGCGGGCGCGACGCGTTGAACCACTGGTTCCGTCGCCACGCGGTGCGCAACCAGGAATTGGGAGTTTCGCGGACCAGCGTGATCTGCGAAGTGGAAACTGGCGGCCTCATTGGCTACGTTAGCCTGTCGACGGCGCAGGTCGAGCGAGCCTGGTTGCCGAAGGCGCAGCAACGCAATCGACCCGATCCGCTTCCCGCCATCCTGCTGGGCCAGCTGGCGGTCGACCTGCGGTGGCAGGGGCAAGGCATCGCACGATCGCTGATGTTCTATGCGCTCACCACGGCGGTGCGCCTGTCCGACCAGGTCGGCTGCTTCTGCGTGCTGACGCATCCGCTGGATGACGATGTGCGGGCGCTCTATGCGGCCTTCGGATTCGAAGACTTGCCGTTCGATCCTGCGCGCAGCATGGCGGTTCGCATCGCGGATCTGGTGCGCAGCGGCTTCAGGGCAGGAGACTGAGCTTGCGTCCTGTGGCACGCCGCGTCGATGGGCCGGGACGAGCAGGCGCATATCAGCCAGCATGCAAAAGGCTTGGGCGCGATTGTTGGTGAGCGCGGACGCGATGCTGATGGGAGGCAATCGCTCGGGATTCGGCCTGAGCGATTGCCGTCAAAGCGTCGGCCAAGCAGTGAGGAGGCATGTTGGCGGAACGCAGCGGAGGCCCCGACAGCGAGCACATCTGTCACGGCTGTGGCCACCGCGCGGCCTGCGGCGCCGCAGGCGAGCACCTGGCGGGTTCGGTCCTGGGGCGATAGAATGTCAAAAATATTCGACAATTCTTCGGGTCAAGCCGTGGACCTCTCCAACCTGGGCACCATCATCCGCGAGCGGCGCGAGGCGCTGGGACTGACGCAGTCCCGGCTCGCACAGCTGAGCGGGCTTTCGCGGCAGACGCTGGTCGGCCTGGAGGCGGGCGCTCTGAGCGATCTGGGATTCAACCGGGTGGCCCAGGTACTGGCCGTGCTGGGGCTGGATCTCGACCCGCCCAGCGCGGCGGCGCGCTCCCGGAAGCGGGGCCTGTGGATGGCGGCGAAGAACGCCAGCGTGAGCTACGTCCAGGAGGTGCCGCCCGACACGCTCGGCCATGCGCTGGTCAGCGGCAGCGTACCGAAGGGCTACGCGGCCCATCTGACGCATCTGCTGGACGAGGCGCCGGTGCCCCTGGTGGTGTTGGCCGTAGAGGAAGCCGCCCTTAGCGAGGGTGTCTCACCCAAGGCCGTATGGCGGAACGTCGCGAAGTTGGCCAGGTCACTGGCCGTGCAGCGGCAGAGCCTGTGGGTATGAGTGTCCCGCGGCACCCGACTGCGGTCCGATCAGGGTACATCAGCCTTGCCCCAAGGCGGCTATGCGGCTGCATCAAAGCCAGCAGGCTTGACTTCCAGGTTCGTGACTTCGGTGGTCTGACGAAGCGGCCATCTGCGTGCGACCCCAGTCTTGACGTGGTGCCCCGGTAAACTGCGAATAGTTCAATTGCTCGCCATGAAGCGTCGATACGCCCAGTTCAATCCAAAGCGAAGGTTGATTACGCCTGCGCAGGCGCAAGCTCGTTCGGATGAACTGAAGGCTCTTGCTGAGCGTGCACGTTATGGCGGCAACCCGGAGCACAAGAAGAACCCAGGTGACTTCGGTCTGACCCCGCCGTCTGATTCTCGACAAGGCAAGTCGCTGTGTGATGCTGCAAAGGTGTTCAGACATGCTGACGCCGAGGCAATCCTCAAGGGGGGACTTGAGCGTGGCACGGTCAGCGACAGGATGGAGGGCGAGTGGCCGAAGAACGTCTGGTCAGTCACTGAAGATGGCATCGCGATAGAGGCCCAGCTAGAGAACCCTGAACTTGGGTCGTATCACGGCTATCCCATGCCCGAGACGGATCCTCTGTCCCAGGAAGTACTTCGTCGGTGGGCACGTGTCGATGGCTGAGTTCCGCATCAACGCGAAGTGGATGGCCTCGGCTTCTGGTGAGGCAGAAGTACGAGCGACGGCTGCGCTCGTCGACATGTACGTCGATGGTGTTTGCTTGACTCGGAACCAAGACATCTGGGCCGAGACGGTACGAGACAACGTGTTTGTGTCGGCCTACCCGCTGGCCATGTGGTTTGCGGCATCGTGGTGGCGCCTGAACTACGAGCCGTTGCCGGCTCAACAGCCTGGCCACGACTGGCGGATGGTCCATGAACTTGGCGCAGCGAACCACGGATTCGTCTGGCCGCGGGTCATCTGCGTTCCTGACGGCGAGTCAATACACCTCTGGGCGGCTGCGTCCTTGACACCTGATCAATCGGTGCAGTACCTGCAGTCACTGGAGGTGCCGAGGGTGCTTGCTTTGGGCGACTTCCAGCAGGGTGTTCAGCGTTTTTTGCATAGCGTGCTTGCTCGACTTGATGCCAAGGACCTCGCGGGATCTGACCTGGCTCAGCTTTGGGCAGTGCTCCAGGAGGATCTGGCGGATCCGGAGGCCGTTCGCCGAAGGAAGCTAGAAGCCGAACTGGGCTTCGATCCCGAGGAGTGTCCGGAGGATGCGCTGAACGCTGCGTTGCTTTGGGAGCAGAAGATTGGAGACGAGGCTCTCACGGAGTTGGCTCCAGCCATTGCATCGTCAGGAGGCAGTCCTGATCTGACCTCCCTTTCGCAGCTCGAAATGGGAGATGGGGTTGTCGGAACTCCCACTGTTTCGCCCGACGCCATTGATCATCTCGATCACGGTGCGCCTTGGGAACGGGCCGTCCACGATGCGCGTGCCCTGCGCCGGGCGCTGGGCAACATCGGAGAGCCTCTGTCCAGCAGGACTTTGTTTGACCTCTTGGGCCTGCCCGTGGCAGATCGGGGACATCTGAGCGTGCCTGACGGCCGGGTCCCTGTTGCGGTTGCAATCCCCTTGGATGGGCAACGGATGAAGTTCGTCCCTCGCCGGCGCAATCCTGTAGGACAGCGATTCGAGTTCGCGCGTTTCCTGGGCGAGTACCTGCGCTTTCCGGGGGATAGGAAGGGTTGGCTGGCTTCGACTGATCTGGCTACCTCACGCCAGAAGTATCAACGCGCCTTCGCCGCTGAGTTCTTGTGCCCGCTTGATTCGCTCACGTCGTTCTTGGGCGGTGACTTCTCGTCTTATGCAATCGATGAAGCAGCCGACAAGTTCGAGGTCAGCGAGCAGGTAGTGACCAACCTGCTACTCAACAACGGGTACATCCATCACCACTGGTCGAGGGACTTGCCGTATCAGGTGGCAGCCTAGAGTGATGGGGCTTCTGCGTGGAGTTGATGACAGTCGGCTCCACCGCCACAATCTGGAGGTGGAGGGTCTCAGGACATCCGGGTCAGGGTGGGGGAACAGGTGGGGGAACGAAACGCTCGCTTCCGCAGTTTTTCCCAATGAGACCAACAGCTTAGGTCGCCGTTTTGTATCCCATCAGCCACCCCACCGAAACCCGTTGGCGCACGCACAAGGCCTTGAATTCCAGCGAAGTCAGGGCCTTGTCGTTTCGAGGCTGAAGCATGAGCTGGCCTGCGACGGAGTCGCGCTTTGCCAAGCCCTCACTCCGCCAGCCGGCGACGCTCGCTGATCTGCGGATGTGTCGACAGCCAGGTCGGCGGCTCGCTGCCGCTGCGCGCCACCTCCAGGGCCATGCGGTCCCAGACCTCGATCCACAGCGCAGGCGGCAAGCCGGCGCTGGCCATGAAGCGCAGTGCCTCGGTGTCGGCCTCGCGTTCGGCGTCGCGGCTGTAGGCAAGCCCGCGCAGGGTGGCCAGCGTGGTTGCGGCGACGGTGGAGAAGTCGCCCAGCACCGCGCCGGCTACGGCCAGCACGCCCAGTTGGCGCATCAGCGCCTGCATGCCGTGGCGGTGGCGCACATGGGCCAGTTCGTGGCCCAGGATCACCATCAGCTGGTCGTCGTTGAAGGCTTCGATCAGGCCGTCCATCAGCACGATCTGCCCGTTGGGCAGGGCAAAGGCATTGAAGCCGCTGGCACCGTCCTGGCTGCGGCGGCAGGCCAGGGGGCGCAGCGTCACCGTGGGGGCGAAGCTGTGCGCGGAGTGCTCGAAGCGCCGGCCCAGGGCCTCGCAGCGCGCCCCGTGCTGGGTCGGCACGAACCATTGCTTGTCGATCATCTCCCAGGCCTGGTTGCCGATCGCCTGGTCCACCCGGGACGGCACCAGCGGCAGCACCGCCGTCGCCAGTTGGCCGGCCCCGGTCTGCACGAACCAGCCCACCAGCAGCACCAGCAGCAGCACCGCCGCCGCCACTGCACGCGCGTCGCCAATGGCGCGCTCGACCCAGCTTGTACGCCCCTGCGCCGCGCGCAGCGCCTGCGCGAAGGCGGTGTCGTCGACCCACAGCGTGCCGCCTTCGGGCAGCCCGACGGGACAAGGTACGCCGGTCTGCGCGGCCCCCAGGGCCAGCGCTGCCACGGACACCCGCTGGGGCCCCGAGGGCCAGCCCCCGATGTGCAGCTCAGCCGCTGCAGGGCCGCGCTCCAGGCGCAGGTCCAGCTTCGGTAGCGGGCCACGGCCACCGCGGCAGAAGGCCACCACAGCCCGCAGCTCAGCAGCACGCCCGCCATGTGGCGCAGCAGCAGCAGCCAAAAGACGCGGCCTTCCATTTCGCCGCGGAAGCCGATGTCGCCGTAGCGGGTGTGGCCCCACACCACTTGCTGAAGCCGGGCGGCGAACCAGGGCCAGACCATCAGCCAGATCAGCAGCACCAGGCGCCGGCCAGCAGCCCTGCCAGCTGCGGCCGCAGGCTGCTGTCGGGGGCAGGCGACACGCCGCCCTGCGCCGGCCCCGAGGCTTGCACCGCAGCCCAGGCCGCGCCCAGAAGAACGCCGATCACCAGCGCCACGATGAACAGTGCGACGGCTGTCGCATACACGCCGTAGAACTCGGGCGCGCTGCGCTGGTACTCGAAGCGACGGTCGCCAAAGCTCGCGTGGCTGTGCTGCAGGTGCTTCAGGCGCGCGTGTGCCCAGGGCAGGCCCAGCAACGGCAGCAGGCCGATCGCCACCAGCCAACCACCCTCGATGCCCTGGGCCTGGGCCACGCTCCCGGCCGTCCACAGCAGCAGCAGTGGCACGCAGACTGCATACAGCCGCGCTCGGGGCACCGCGAACCCGAAGCGCATGCCGCGCCAGCTGGTGTTGGCCAAACGGAAGCGCTGCGCGCTGGCGAACAGGAGCGGGCCCAGCACGCAGAACAGGCCCAGCACCGCCAGCCCGACCCAGGGGGCGATCGCAAACGACCAGCTCCACACCGCCAGCAGCAGCAGGGCCACGACGCGGCCCACGAGGATGCGCCGGGGCTCGCCATGGAAGTCGAAGCGGTCGCCATCGTGCTCGGTGTGCTGGGCGAACCAGCGGGCCTTGCGCACTTTCGCCCAGGCGGAGTACACGCCCAAAGTCAGCAAGGTCAGCAGCAGGTTCACGACCCAGATGCGGAAGTACGCGGCGCCGCTGCCGACCAACTCGCGCCGCAGCGGGCTGTCTTCCAGTTGCAGCGCCAGGCGCGGGGCCACAGGCGCAGCCGGGCGCTCCGCGTCGCCAGGGGCGCTCGACGGGGCGGCGGTCTCGGGTCGCTCGGGGTTCATCAGGATGCGCGGCAGACCAGCGGCGTGTCCGGAGATGATGGGGCGAGCCGCCCACGCTCCTAGGAGCGTGGGCTCACGGACACCACTGCGCCGCCAGGGTGGAGAAGTCCGGTGCGTCGGACCAGCCCGGCAGCTTCAGTTGCGCCGGCAGGCAGCTGTAGCGGTGCAGCAGCAACAGGCGCAGCAGCGCCTCGCGGTCGGCGCGCGGCGTGGCCCTGCCGTAACCGGCAAAGAACGCGTCCAGGCGCTCGGCCCGGCCCTCGACGAAGAAGCACAACGGGCCCAGCCAGTCGTAGGCGCACGGGCCCACGAGCCCGTCGCCGAAGTCGATCATGCCGGCGAGCAGGCCCTCCGCGTCGACCAGCAGGTTGAAGGGCGTGAACTCGCCCGTCAGGGCGACATCGGGGCCCTCGGGTACGGGGCCGTCCAGAAAGCCAGGCAGCTGCTCCAGCAGGTGGGCGGGCAGTCCGGTTCGGTGCTGCCGGGCCTCGCAAGCCTGGCGCTGCTGCGCCAGGAATGTGGGCCAGGCCGGCGCCACGGCGCGCAGGGGCCCGGGTGGCAAGGCGTGGAGCTCCGCCGCGACCCTGCCGATGCGCTGCAGCAGCGCAAGGCGCTGCCCTTCGGCCAGCACCGGCCAGAGGCCGAGCAGCGCAGTGCCGGGCAGCCGCGTCATCGCCAGCCAGGGCCAGCCGCCCAGGTCGCCGTCGGCCAGCAGCCGCGGCGTTGGCACTGACAGCCGGCCGTGTACGTGGGCCAGCGCCGCGCGCTCGAACAGGAAGTGATCGTGCAGGAAGGGCGGGTAGACCTTCAGCACCACGCCGCCGGCCAGACCCACGAGCACGGTGCTTGTGTCGGCGGCGGTGCAGGGCGCGTCGGTGAAGCGTGCCGCCAGCGCGGCCACCACCGGCAGCCAGCGCGCGGGCTCGGCTTGCAAGGCGTCGAGCGCGGCCGGGCCGATGTCGCGTGGCAGCGCCGCGCCGACGGCGCTCACTCCACCTTCGCGCCCGAGGCCTTCACCACGCCCTCGTAGCGTTTGTACTCGCGCTGGATCAGCGCCGCGAACTGCTCTGGCGTGCCGCCCACCGGCTCGGCCATCAGCTGCGCGAAGCGCGACTTCACCTCGGGCGTGTCCAGCGCGGCTTTGAAGGCGGCGTTGAGCCTGGCCACCTCTCCGCGCGGCGTGGCCGCGGGCACGACGAGGCCCCACCAGGTGTCGATCTCGAAGCCCGGCAGCACCTCGGCCAGCGCCGGCACCTCGGGCATCAGCGGGCTGCGCTTCGCGCTGGTGACGGCCAGTGCGACGATGCGGCCGCCGCGGATGTTGACCGCAGCGCCCGCCAGGTTGTCCAGCGTGTAGTCCACCTGGCCGGCCACCAGCGCCTGCTGCGACGGCGCGGCGCCGGCATACGGGATGTGCACGGCGAAGAAGCCGCCGCGTTGCTTGAGGATCTCGCCGCCCAGGTGCCCGGCGCTGCCCATGCCGCCGCTGCCGTAGTTGAGCCTGCCCGGGTGGGCCTTGGCGTAGGCCAGGAAGTCCTTGAGGCTGGCGATCTTCAGCCGCTGCGCGACCTCGGCGTTGATCACCAGCACGTTGGGGATGCGCACCATCTGCACCACGGCCGCGAAATCCTTGATGGGGTCGAAGGGCAGCTTGTTGAACAGCCAGGGGTTGATGGCGTGCATGGCGGGGGCAGCGATGCCGATGGTCAGGCCGTCGGCCGGCGCCTTGGCGACGAGGTCGACGCCCAGGTTGCCGCCGGCACCCGGCTTGTTCTCGATGACCACCGGGCCCAGGCTGTCCTTCACCCGCTCGGCCAGCAGCCGTGAGGTGATGTCGATCGGGCCGCCGGGCGCGAAGGGAACGACGATGCGGCGCGTGGCCGCTGTCTGCGCGACGGCCCGGCCGGGCAGCGTGGCGGCGGCCAGCGAGGCCAGGGCGGTGGTGGCGGTGCGGCGGCTGATCATCAGCGGGTCTCCATCGAAAGCGGGGTGGTGGACGGGCATTGTCGGCGCGGCTGCCGGGCCGGGTCGGCGTTGCCGTATCCCCGATTGCGTGCCCATCAGGCCAGGCTACAGTGCCGCGCATGATCCATCACCCCGATTGGGCGATCGCGCGTGAGGTGGGCCTGCGGGACGGCCTGCAGATCCTGGCCCGCACCGCGCCGACGGCGCACAAGATCGATGGGCTGCGCGGCGCCATCGTCCGCGCCGGGCTGCCCAAGACCCTGCAGCCCGCGGCGGTGGCGGCATGACGGCCCCGCTGCCCCTGGTGGGCCTGGTCGTCGTCGAGTTCACGCACATGGTGATGGGCCCCACCTGCGGCATGGTACTGGCCGACCTGGGCGCCGACGTCGTCAAGGTGGAACCGCTGGGCGGTGACCGCACACGCACGCTGCTCGGCGCCGGGGCGGGCTTCTTCCCGATGTTCAACCGCAACAAGCGCAGCATCACGCTGGACCTGCACGATGCCCGCGGCGCTGCCCTGGCGCGTGAGCTGTGCGGCACGGCCGACGTGGTGATCGAGAACTTCAAGCCGGGCACGATGGCCAAGTACGGGCTCGACCATGCGGCACTGTCGGCCGTCAACCCGAGGCTCATCTACGCCAGCCTCAAGGGCTTCCTGCCCGGCCCCTACGAGCTCCGCACGGCACTCGACGAGGTGGTGCAGATGATGGGCGGCCTGGCCTACATGACCGGCCGCCCCGGCGACCCGCTGCGCGCCGGCAGCAGCGTCAACGACATCATGGGCGGCCTGTTCGGCGCCATCGGCATCCTGGCGGCGCTGGTGCAGCGCGGCATCACCGGGCGCGGCCAGGAGGTCACGAGCGCGCTCTTTGAGAACAACGTGTTCCTGGTCGGCCAGCACATGCTGCAGTACGCGGTGACGGGCCGCAAGCCGGCGCCGATGCCCGCACGCGAGAGCCCCTGGGCGGTGTACGACGTGTTCACCGTGGCCGGCGGCGAGCAGATCTTCCTGGCCGCAGTGTCCGACGCGCAGTGGCTGACTTTCTGCGAAGTGCTGGGATACGCCGACCTGAAGACCGACCCGGCGCTCGCCACCAACAACCAGCGCGTCAAGGCCCGCGCCACGATGATGCCGGCGCTGCGCGAGCGGCTGGCTGGGCGGCGCGCCGACGAACTCGCGGCCACGATGGAGGCCGCCGGGCTGCCCTACGCGCCGATCCGCCGGCCCGAAGACCTCTACGACGACCCGCACCTGCAGGCCACCGGCGGCCTGGCGCCCATCGTGCTGCCCGACGGCGAGCGCGCCGGGCAGACCGTGGGCACGACGCTGCTGCCCTTCACCTTGGGCGGCACGCGCCCGGGCGTGCGGCTGGACCCGCCGCGCGTGGGCCAGCACACGCGCGAGACCCTGGCCGCCCTCGGCAAGACCGAGGCCGAGATCGATGCGATGCAGGCCGCCGGATACGTGGCCTGAGCTTTCCTTCACCACCCACCCCACGACACGGAGACACGATGACGCACCCGACGACACGCCGCCAGATCCTGGCCGCCACGATGGCCGCCGCCGCACTGCCCGCCTGGGCCCAGACCCCCGGCGAGAAGACCATCCGCTTCGTGTTGCCCAACGCCACCGGCTCGGGCGTGGACGCGATCACACGCGCCGCGCAACCGGCGCTGGCCAAGGCACTGGGCCACCCGGTGGTGGTGGACAACCAACCCGGTGCCGGCGGCGTGATCGGCCTGCAGCAGCTGGCGCGCTCGGCGCCCGACGGTTTCACGCTCAGCGTGGTCAGCAACAACGTCGTCATCTTCCCGAGCGTCATCAAGAGCCTGCCCTTCGACATGCCGGGCGACTTCACGCCCATCGCCATCGTCGGCAGCACGCCCATCGTGCTCGTGGTCAACAAGAACGTGCCGGCGAACAACTCCAAGGAGTTCGTCGCGCTGCTGAAGAGCCGGCCGGGCCAGCTGAACTTCGGCTCCGGCGGCAACGGCACCATCCTGCACCTGGCCGGCGAGATGTTCCTCGACGAGGCCGGCGCGACGGCGAAGCACATCCCGTACAAGGGCGTGGGTCCGATGGTGAGCGATCTCATCGGCGGCCAGATCGAGTTCGCCACCGTGGCCCTGCCCAGCGTGCAGCAGCACATCGCCAGCGGCGCGCTCAGGGCCATCGGCGTGGGCACGGCGCAGCGCATCGCCGCGGCGCCCAACGTGCCCACCTTCGTGGAGCAGGGACTGCCGGGCTACGTGGTGGAGGCCTGGTTCGCGGTGCTCGGCCCCAAGGGCCTGCCGGCGGCCGATGTCAAGCGCATCCACGACGCCCTGGCGGCCGCCTTCAACGACCCGGGCGTGAAGGAGACGATGGCCCGTCAGGGCAACACCATCGCCATCTCCACGCCCGAGCAGGCGGTGCAGGCCTTCCGGCGCGAGCTGGCCAAGTACGCGCAGCTCGTGAAGAAGGCGGGCCTGGAGGCCAATTGAGGCGGGGCATGCCGGGAGGGCGGCCCGATAGCATCGGTCCATGACCGACCGCGCCCCCCGCCTCCCCGGCCTGTGCGCGCACGGGCCCTACATGCCGGCGTAATTGGGCCCGCCGCCGCCCTCGGGCGTGATCCAGACGATGTTCTGCGTCGGGTCCTTGATGTCGCAGGTCTTGCAGTGCACGCAGTTCTGCGCGTTGATCACCAGCTGCTCGGCGCCGTCCTTCTGCACGTACTCGTACACCCCGGCCGGGCAGTAGCGGCTCTCGGGGCCGGCATAACGCTCGAGGTTGAGGGCCACGGGCACCGACGCGTCCCTCAGCGTCAGGTGGGCGGGCTGGTTCTCCTCGTGGTTGGTGTTGCTGATGAACACCGAGGACAGGCGGTCGAAGGTGAGCTTGCCGTCGGGCTTGGGGTAGGCGATCTTCGGCACCTGGCTGGCGGCGTGCAGCCGCGCGTGGTCGGGCGTGTGGCGGTGGACCGTCCAGGGCGGGCTCTTGATGCCGAGCTTGGGCAGGAACCACTGCTCGATGCCCGTCATCAGGGTGCCGATGGTGTTGCCCTTCTTGAACCACTGCTTGAAGTTGCGCGTGGCGTGCAGCTCCTCGAACAGCCAGCTTTTCTCGAAGGCCTCGGGGTAGGCGGCCAGCTCGTCGTGCGCACGTCCGGCCTTCAGCGCCGGGGCTATGGCCTCGGCGGCCAGCATGCCGGTCTTGATGGCCGCATGGCTGCCCTTGATGCGCGCGGCGTTGAGCGTGCCGGCCTCGCAGCCCACCAGGCAGCCGCCGGGGAACACCAGCGTGGGCAGGCTCAGCAGGCCGCCGGCAGTGATGGCGCGCGCGCCGTAGCCGATGCGCTTGCCGCCTTCGAGGTGGGCGCGGATGGCCGGGTGCGTCTTCCAGCGCTGCATCTCCTCGAACGGGCTGATCCAGGGGTTCTGGTAGTCGAGGCCGGTGACGAAGCCCAGCGTGACCTTGTTTCCCTCGAGGTGGTACAGGAAGCCGCCGCCATAGGTGTGCTCGTCCATCGGCCAGCCGGCGGTGTGGACCACGAGGCCGGGGCGGGCCCTGTCGGCGGGGATCTCCCACAGCTCCTTCACGCCGAGCGCGTAGCTCTGCGGATCACGGCCCTTGTCGAGCTCGAACTTCTCGATCAGCTGCTTGCCCAGGTGGCCGCGCGCGCCCTCGGCGAACACGGTGTACTTGGCCAGCAGCGCCATGCCCAGCTGGAAGCCCTCGTGCGGCTGGCCGTCCTTGCCCACGCCCAGGTTGCCGGTGGCCACCCCACGCACCGCGCCGTCCTCGGCGTACAGCACTTCGGCCGCGGCGAAGCCGGGGAAGATCTCCACGCCCAGCGCCTCGGCCTGCTCGCCCAGCCACTTGGCCACAGAACCCAGGCTGATGACGTAGTTGCCTTCGTTGTGCAGGCAGCCGGGAATCAGCCACTGTGGCGTCTGGCGGGCGTCGGTGTCGTCGAGGAACAGCACCTCGTCGCGGGTCACCGGCTGGTTCAGTGGCGCGCCACGGGCCTGCCAGTCGGGGAAAAGCTCGTTCAGCGCACGTGGGTCCATCACCGCGCCGCTCAGGATGTGCGCGCCCGGCTCCGATCCTTTCTCCAGCACCACGACCGACAGGTTGGCATCGAGCTGCTTGAGCCGGATCGCCGTGGCCAGCCCCGCAGGCCCAGCACCCACGACAATCACGTCGTATGCCATGGCCTCGCGGGGGCCGTGGGCAGCCAGGATCTCGGCGGGGTTCATGGCGGGGGGCTCTCCTGCAGGGCGCGGGCGGCACCGTGGCGCAGCCGCTGGGTTTCGGGCGGCGAGATTCTAGGAGCCGCGCCGCAGCGCTTGGGTAGCATCGCGCCCCGGCACCACAGGGTGCATCTACAGCCGGAGAAGCGCGCATGGGCATGGACGTCGTCGACTACGAGATCAAGGGCGCCGAGATGCAGTTCGTCGAGGTCGAGCTCGACCCCGGCGAGGCAGCGGTCGGTGAGGCCGGCAGCATGTTCTGGATGGACGCCGGCATCGGCATGGACACCGTGTTCGGCGACGGCAGCGCGCAGCAGGGCGGCTTGTTTGCCAAGCTGCTGGGCGCCGGCAAGCGGCTGGTCACCGGAGAGAGCCTGTTCACCACCGTCTACAGCAACAACGCGCCCAGCAAGCAGCGCGTCGCCTTTGCGGCACCTTACCCGGGCAAGATCCTGCCGATGGACCTGCGCCAGCACGGCGGCCTGCTGATCTGCCAGCGCGATGCCTTTCTGTGTGCCGCACGGGGCGTGAGCCTGGGCATCGCGCTGCAGCGGCGGCTGTCGACCGGTTTCTTCGGTGGCGAGGGCTTCATCATGCAGAAGCTCGAGGGCGACGGCATGGCCTTCGTGCACGCCGGCGGCACCGTGCTGAGGCGCGACCTGCAGCCCGGACAGACGATCTTCGTCGACACCGGCTGTGTCGTCGCCTACACGGGCAGCGTGAACTTCGAGATCCAGTACGTCGGCAAGATCAAGACGGCCCTGTTCGGCGGCGAGGGTCTGTTCTTCGCCCGGCTCAGCGGGCCGGGCACGGTGTGGCTGCAGAGCCTGCCCTTCAGCCGCCTGGCCAGCCGCGTCTTCGCCGCGGCGCCGCAGATGGGCGGGCGCTCCGAGGAGAGCTCCCTCGGCGGGCTGGGCTCGGCGGGGTCCCTGCTCGGCGACATCCTCGGCGGCGACCGCCGCTGAAGCCCGGGCACGCCCGCGGTGTCGCTCTTCGAGGCCTTCTGGCGCGCGCTGGCCACCGTCACCCAGCCCCGGGTGTGGGCCTGGGCGCTGCCGCCGCTGTTGCTGGTGCTGCTGGTGGTGGGCGCCCTCGGCGGGGCGCTGTGGGAGCCGGCGCTGGACGCCGTGCGCGCGCTGGTGGGCCGCTTCGAGCTGGCCAATGGGGTGTGGCGCTGGATGCACGACGCCGGGCTGGGCTCGTGGCGCGCCATGCTGGCGCCCATGGTGGTGGTGGTGCTGGCGCTGCCGCTGGTGCTGCTGCTGGCGCTGCTGGCGGTGGCGCTGCTGGCCGCGCCGGGGATCGCGCGGCACGTGGCCGGCCGGCGCCACCCGGCCCTGGAGGTGCGCGTAGGCTGCGGCCTCGGGCGACGGCTGCTGTGGACGGCCGCCACCACGCTGGCGGCGCTGCTGGCCCTGGTGCTGAGCCTGCCGCTGTGGCTGGTGCCCCCGCTGGCGCTGGTGCTGCCGCCGCTGATCTGGGGTTGGCTGGCGGCGCGCGTTCTGGGCTACCACGCGCTGGCCACCCACGCCACGGCCGAGGAACGTCGCCGCGTTCGCCGTGGCCGCCGCATGGCGCTGTGGGCCATGGGGGTGGGCACCGGCTACCTGGCGTTGCTGCCGGCGCTGCTGTGGAGCCTGGGCAGCGTGGCCTTCGTGCTGGCGCCGTTCTTCCTGCTTGCGGCGGCCTTTCTGTTCGTCGTCGTCTTCGTCTTCGCCGCGGCGTGGTTCGCGCACCTGGTGCTGGCCGAACTGGCCGCGCTGCGGGCGCTGGAGCCGCCGCCCTTGCCCATCGCTGAAAGTGCATCGCCATGAACATCGGCCTGATCATCATTGGCGACGAGATCCTCTCCGGCAAGCGCGCCGACAAGCACCTGGCCAAAGTCATCGAGCTGCTGGCCGCCCGGGGCCTGGATCTGGCCTGGGCTCGCTATGCCGGCGACGACCGCGCGCGCATCACCGCCGACCTGCGCGATGCCTTCGCGAGTGGCGACCTCGTCTTCAGCTGCGGCGGCATCGGCGCCACGCCCGACGACCACACCCGCCCGTGCGCCGCTTCCGCCTGGGGCGTGGAGCTGGCGCTGCACCCCGAGGCCCGCGCACTGATCCTGGAGCGCATGGCCGATGTCGCGCGCGAGCAAGGTCAGCCCTTCGAGCCCGAGCGGCCGGACAACGTGCACCGCCTGAACATGGGCGTGTTTCCGGTGGGCAGCGCCATCATCCCCAACCCGTACAACAAGATTCCCGGCTTCAGCTGCGGCCATGTGCACTTCGTGCCCGGATTCCCGGTGATGGCCTGGCCGATGATCGAGTGGGTGCTCGACACGCGCTACCGCCACCTGCACCGCGCCACGACGGTGCGCGAGCGCTCGGTGATCGTCTACGGTGCGATGGAGGCCGCGCTGACGCCGCTGATGGAGTCCATCGAGGCGCGGTTCGCCGGCATCAAGGTCTTCAGCCTGCCCAGCGTCGACCACCCGCAGCACGGCCGCCACATCGAGCTGGGTGTGAAGCCGGCGCAGCCCGGCGACGGCGACGACCTGGCGGCCTACGCGGCGCTTCGCGAAGGCCTGCTGCAATGTGGTGCCCAGTTAGGCCCCGAAATGGTGCGTTGACATCCGAGAGTGCGCACGACCTCGGTGCGTTCAGCCATGCATCAGGCTGGGGCGCGTGTCGACTGGTCAGGGCATGGTTTCTGCTACAACCCTTTGCAGGCCGCGCACGGCTGTGGCCGGCGCGCTGAATCCCACACCAAACCCAACCCATCGAGCCCCGCTAGGAGAGATCTGAATGGCAAAAACCGTTGCCGACGTGATGAAGATGGTGAAGGAGAACGAAGTCAAGTTCGTCGACTTCCGCTTCACCGACACCCGCGGCAAGGAACAGCACGTCAGCGTGCCCGTTTCGCACTTCGACGAAGACAAGTTCACCGCCGGCCACGCCTTCGACGGCTCGTCGATCGCCGGCTGGAAGGGCATCGAGGCGTCGGACATGCTGCTCATGCCCGACCCCAACACCGCCAATGTCGACCCCTTCTTCGAGGAGCCGACGCTGATCCTGACCTGCGACGTGCTCGAGCCGGGCGACGGCAAGCCCTATGAGCGCGACCCGCGCAGCCTGGCCAAGCGCGCCGAGGCCTACCTCAAGGCCAGCGGCATCGGTGACGCCGCCTACTTCGGGCCCGAGCCCGAGTTCTTCATCTTTGACCAGGTGAAGTGGAACGTCGACATGTCGGGTTGTTTCGTCAAGGTCAGCTCGGAAGAGGCGCCCTGGAGCACCGGTGCCGATTTCGAGGGCGGCAACATGGGCCATCGCCCGGCCGTCAAGGGCGGCTACTTTCCGGTGCCGCCGGTCGACAGCTTCCAGGACATGCGCTCGGAGATGTGCCTGATCCTCGAGAGCCTGGGCATCCCGGTCGAGGTGCACCACCACGAGGTGGCGGCCCCGGGCCAGAACGAGCTGGGCACGAAGTTCAGCACCCTGGTGCAGC
The DNA here is from genome assembly GCA_023657425.1 of Ideonella sp. WA131b. Lineage (NCBI taxonomy): Bacteria > Pseudomonadati > Pseudomonadota > Betaproteobacteria > Burkholderiales > Sphaerotilaceae > Ideonella > Ideonella sp. WA131b. The sequence continues at coordinate 496,469 of JAGTJW010000002.1, read as the reverse complement.
GCGCCGACTGGCTGCAGCTGCAGAAGTACGTCGTGCACAACGTGGCCCACGCCTACGGCAAGACGGCCACCTTCATGCCCAAGCCCATCGTGGGCGACAACGGCAGCGGCATGCACGTGCACCAGAGCGTGTGGAAGGACGGCAAGAACCTGTTCGCTGGCGACGGCTACGCGGGTCTGAGCGAGTTCGCGCTCTACTACATCGGCGGCATCATCAAGCACGCCCGCGCGCTCAACGCCATCACCAACCCCGGCACCAACAGCTACAAGCGCCTGGTGCCCGGCTTCGAAGCGCCGGTCAAGCTGGCCTATTCGGCGCGCAACCGCTCGGCCTCGATCCGCATCCCCTACGTCAGCAACCCCAAGGGCCGGCGCATCGAGGCGCGCTTCCCGGATCCGCTGTGCAACCCGTACCTCGGTTTCGCGGCCATGCTGATGGCCGGCCTGGACGGCGTCGAGAACAAGATCCACCCGGGCGAGGCCGCGACGAAGGACCTGTACCACCTGCCGCCGGAAGAGGACGCCAAGATCCCGACCGTCTGCCACAGCCTCGACCAGGCGCTCGACTACCTCGACAAGGACCGCGCCTTCCTGACCAAGGGCGGCGTGTTCACCGACAGCTACATCGACGCCTACATCGACCTGAAGATGCAGGAAGTCACGCGCTTCCGCATGACCACCCACCCGCTCGAGTTCGACATGTACTACTCGCTGTGATGGCGGCGGGCCGGCGCTCTGCCGGCCCGTGGCCCGACCGACGGATCCAAGGATCCCACCGAAGCGGCCCAGAGGGCCGCTTCGTTCCTTGAGGGGGACGCTGCCGCTGCGCCACAATCTCCTCATGCGTCCACCCGACCGCCACGCCGCCGCGTTGCTGCTGACGCTGAGCGCCCTGCAGACGGCGGCCCAGGAGGCCCGAACGGTCTACCGCTGCCCGGGTCCGTCGGTGCTCTACACCGATGCGCTCACGCCCGAGGAGGCGCGCAGCCGCAACTGCCGAAGCATCGAGGGCGCCACCGTGACGGTCGTCCAAACCCCGCGGCGCCCCGCCCCTGCTGCGGCCTCGGCGCCCGCGGCGCGTCCCGCTGGAGAGACCCGCGTCGACCCCGCCGTGCAGCGCGCGCGAGACAGCGACGCCCGCCGCATCCTGCAGGACGAACTGCAGCGCGAGGAGGAGCGACTGTCCCAGATGCGGGCCGAGTTCAGGAACGGCGAGCCCGAACGCCGCGGCGACGAGCGCAATTTCGCGCGCTACCAGGAGCGTGTGGCCGAGATGCGTGCCGCGATCCAGCGCAAGGAGGCCGACATCGCGGCCCTCAAGCGCGAGCTGGCCAAGCTGCCGCCGTCCTGAGGGCCAAGAGCCGCCGCACACGGCGGACCTGCCGATGACCCCCGACGACCCCGAAATCGACCACTTCGAAACCTTCGATCTGCTGGCTTCGATGGTGACCCTGGTGCAGGCCGACGGTCACGTGCTGCGCGTGAACGGCGCACTGGAGAACACGCTCGCGGTGTCGCGGCGCGCCCTGCAGCGCAGCTCGCTGCTGGACTGGCTCGTCGACCCCGCGCCGATGCGCGACACCCTGGCCGCCGTGACAAACAACCTGGTGGCCACCAGCCGCTTCGACACGCACCTGCGCCGCGGGGGCGCCACCGACCTGCCGGTGCACGCGATCGTGACGCAGTCGGGCCGGCCCGGTCGCGTGCTGGTGGAGCTGATCGAGATCGAGCAGCAGACGCGGCTCGACCGCGAGGAGCGCGCGCAGACCCTCGCGCAGAGCAGCAAGGACCTGGTGCGCAATCTGGCGCACGAGATCAAGAACCCCCTCGGCGGCATCCGCGGTGCGGCGCAGCTGCTGCAGATGGAGGTCAACTCCAGGGAGCTCACCGAGTACACGCAAGTCATCATCCACGAGGCCGACCGCCTGCACAGCCTGGTCGACCGCTTGCTTGCGCCGCACCGGCGGCCGCACGTGGTGGCCGACGTCAACATCCACGAGGTCTGCGAGCGGGTGCGCGCGCTGGTGATGGCCGAGCACCCGCGCGGCCTGGCGGTGGTGCGCGACTACGACGCCAGCATCCCCGAGTTCCGCGGCGACCGCGAGCAGCTCATTCAGGCCGTGCTGAACATCGCCCAGAACGCGACGCAGGCCCTCGCCGCTGTCGGGAGTGATTGGGCTCAGCCTGGAGGCAAGATCGCCGCCGGCACGGCGCAATTGCTGCTGCGCACGCGCGTGGCCCGGCAGGTCACCTTCGGTCGGCAGCGATTTCGTCTGGCACTGGAATTGCATATTGAGGACAACGGTCCCGGTGTGCCCGAGGACATCCGCGATCGCATCTTCCACCCGCTGGTGAGCGGGCGCGAGGGCGGCAGCGGACTCGGCCTGACACTGGCGCAGACCTTCGTGCAGCAGCACAGCGGCACGATCGATTGCGACAGCGTGCCGGGGCGGACGGTGTTCAAAATCCTCATTCCACTGCCCTAGGCGAGCGCGGGCCGCCGGGGGCGCAACCACAGGGCGCGGCAGGCTGATGAAACCCATCTGGGTGGTCGACGACGATCAATCGATCCGCTTCGTGCTCGAGAAGGCGCTGGCGCGCGAGCAGTTCCCGGTGCGGGCCTTCGCGAGCCCGCGCGACGTGCTCAAGGCCCTGGACGACGACGCCCCGCAGGTGCTGGTGAGCGACATCCGCATGCCTGGCGGCAGTGGCATCGAGCTGCTCAACGCCGTCAAGCAGCGGCATCCGGATCTGCCGGTCATCATCATGACCGCCTACTCCGACCTCGACAGCGCCGTCAGCGCCTTCCAGGGCGGAGCCTTCGAGTACCTGCCCAAGCCCTTCGACGTCACCGCTGCGGTGGAGCTGATCCGCCGCGCCGTGCAGGAGAGCCTGCGCGACGAAGTTGGCGACGCCATCCCCGCGGCGACGCCCGAGATGCTGGGTCAGGCGCCCGCCATGCAGGACGTGTTCCGGGCGATCGGGCGGCTGAGCCAGAGCACTGTCACGGTGTTGATCACCGGCGAGAGCGGCACCGGCAAGGAACTCGTGGCGCGCGCGCTGCACAAGCACAGCCCGCGGGGCGACGCCGGCAGCAAGGGGCCGTTCGTCGCCATCAACACGGCCGCCATCCCGAAGGACTTGCTGGAGAGCGAGCTCTTCGGCCACGAGCGTGGCGCCTTCACCGGTGCGCAGGCCACGCGGCGCGGGCGCTTCGAGCAGGCCGACGGCGGCACGCTGTTCCTCGACGAGATCGGCGACATGCCCTTCGACCTGCAGACGCGCCTGCTGCGTGTCCTCTCAGACGGGCAGTTCTACCGCGTCGGCGGCCACCAGCCGCTGAAGAGCAATGTGCGCGTGATCGCCGCCACGCACCAGAACCTCGAAGAGCGCGTGCGCCAGGGTGTGTTCCGCGAAGACCTGTTCCACCGCCTCAACGTCATCCGCCTGCGGCTGCCGGCGCTGCGCGAGCGCCGCGAAGACATCCCGATGCTGACGCGCACCTTCCTGGCCAAGAGCGCGCGCGAACTGGGCGTGGACGCCAAGCGCATCACCGACGAGGCGCTGGCGCGCATCGCCAGCTTCGATTTCCCAGGCAACGTGCGCCAGCTCGAGAACCTGTGCCACTGGCTCACGGTGATGGCGCCGGCGCAGGTGGTGGAGGTGAAGGACCTGCCGCCGGAGATTCTGGACGGTGCCGCGGCGCCCACGGCCGGCCTGCTTGCCGCGGGCCTGCCACCCGGCAGCTCGGGCCTGCCACCGATGCCGCTGTCCGATGCCCCGCTGCCGGCGGGCGACGCCCACGCCGCGCCCGCCGCGGCGGCGCACGTGCCCGTGCCCGCCTGGCTGGCCGAACTGCGGCGCGATGCGCGGCGCCGGCTCGAGGCCCACGAGCCCGCGGTCTGGGAGAACCTGTCGCAGCAATTCGAGGCCGGCCTCATCCAGACGGCGCTGGAGATCACCCGCGGCCGCCGCATCGAAGCGGCTAAGCGCCTGGGCATCGGCCGCAACACCATCACGCGCAAGATCCAGGAGCTCGGGCTCCCGGATTGATCAGCCGGCCAGTTCGACGACCACCGGCGCGTGGTCGCTCGGGCGCTCGTTCTTGCGCGGCAGCCGGTCGATGGTGCAGGCCCGCACCGCAGGCCTGAGCGCGTCGCTGACCAGGATGTGATCGATGCGCAAGCCCTGGTTCTTGCGGAAGGCGAGCATGCGGTAGTCCCACCACGAGTACGACTTCGGTGGCTGCTCGAACAGCCGGAAGGCATCGACCAGGCCCAGGCCCAGCAGCGCCTGGAAGTGCGCGCGCTCCTCGGGCGTGAGGTGGATGGTGCCGGCCAGCGCCACGGGGTCCCAGGCATCGCGGTCTTCGGGCGCGATGTTGAAGTCGCCCATCAGCACGAGCCGCGGGTGCGCCGCCAGCTCGGCCTGCACGAAACCGCGCAAGGCATCGAGCCAGGCCATCTTGTAGACGAACTTGTCGCTGTCGGGGGCCTGGCCGTTGGGGAAGTAGGCGCCGATCAAGCGCACGCCGCCGACCGTGCCCGTGATGACGCGCGCCTGCTCGTCGGCAAAGCCGGGGATGTTCTTCCGCACGCCTGCCGCCGCCTCGCCGCGGCTGAGCAGGGCCACGCCGTTGTAGGTCTTCTGGCCATGAAAGGCCACGGCGTAGCCGGCGGCCTGCAGCTCGGCGACGGGGAACTTGTCGTCGGTGAGCTTGGTTTCCTGCAGCACCAGCGCGTCGACAGGGTTGGCGGCCAGCCAATCCAGCAGTTGCGGCAGGCGCACGGCCAGCGAGTTGACGTTCCAGGTGGCGAGTTTCATGGGGTCCGGCGTGGATCAGGGGCTGGCGATCAGGCCTTGATGCTCGGCGGCCCGTTTCGCTGGGCCACCGTTCACCGCCTTGCGCCATTGTGCCCGCCGACCCACGGGGCACCCGCCCGTCTTTGCGGCCACGGGGCTTGCACGCGCCTGGCCGCGGGGAGGACGCTCACCACCGACCGGCGCACGAGCGCGAAGCCCCCGAAGGGGGTGTCATGTCCGGTCAGCCCGGGTCGCGACGTAAACATCTGGATGGACATAAGGGCTGGCCGCGCGCGGCGACAGCCGGCATGCTCCGGCCTGCGACAACCGGCCTCCGATCCGATGGCACCGTCCGCCGCATGACCTCGATCGCCCCCCCTTCCCCGCTGGCCGCCCTGGCGGCCGAGTGGCCGCGCCTGGAGGCGCTGCTCGACCAAGCGCTGGACCTGCCGAGCCCGGACCGCAGCGCGTGGCTGCAGTCGCTGCCGGCCGAGGACCTGCCGCTGCGCGACTCGCTCGCGGGGCTGCTGGCGTTGCGGGCCCGCCTGGAGACGAGCGACCTGCTGGGCACGCTGCCCCGGCTGGTGCCTGCGGCGGCGGCGCAGACCGGATCCGAACCCCAACCCGGCGCCGTGATCGGCCCTTGGCGGTTGCTGCGCGAGCTGGGCGAAGGCGGCATGGGCAGTGTGTGGCTGGCCGAGCACGCGGACGGGCAGCTGCGGCGCCCGGTGGCGCTGAAGCTGCCGCGCCTGACCTGGGTGCGCGGCCTGGCCGAGCGCATGGCGCGCGAGCGAGACATTCTGGCCACGCTGGAACACCCGAACATCGCGCGGCTGTACGACGCCGGCGTGGACGCGCAGGGCCGGCCCTGGCTGGCGCTGGAGTACGTGCAGGGCCAGACGCTGGACGCCCATGCCCGGACGCACCGGCTGACGCTGCGCGAGCGCGTGGGGCTGCTGTTGCAGGTGTGCGACGCGGTGGTCTACGCCCATGGCCGGCTCGTCATCCACCGCGACCTCAAGCCTGCAAACATCCTCGTCACCGACGACGGCCGCGTGAAGCTGCTGGACTTCGGCATCGCCCGCTTGGCCGAGCCCAATGGCCAGGCGGGCCAGGGCCCGGCCGAGCCCACGCTGGTGGCCTTCACGCCCGCCTACGCCAGCCCCGAGCAACTGCGCCGCGAGCCCCTGGGCACGGCCAGCGATGTGTACTCGCTGGGCGTGGTGGCGCACGAGCTGCTGTGTGGCCGGCGTCCCTTCGACGACCGCCCCGAAGCCGGTGGCGAACGCCGGCGCAGCCGCCTTGCCGACGACCCGCCGCGCCCCAGCGCGGGCGTGTTCGACGAAGCCGGTGCGGCCGAGCGTGGCCTGCGGCCGGCGGCCTGGCGCCGCGCCCTGGCCGGCGACCTCGATGCCGTGCTGATGCAGGCGCTGGCGCACGAGCCGGGGCGCCGCCATGGGTCGGTGCTGGCCCTGAGCGACGACCTCCGGCGCTGGACCGAAGGCCACCCCGTGCGCGCGCGCCGGCCCAGTGCGGGCTACGTGCTGGCGCGTTTCGTCCTGCGCCACCGCGCGGCCGTGACCGCTGGGGCGATGGCGATCGTGGCGCTGGTCGCCACGGGGCTGGCGGCCGTGGCCCAGGGCCTGCAGGCGCGCCAGGAGGCGCAGCGCGCCCAGGCGGCCAGCGCCTTCCTGGTGGGCCTGTTCGAGCGCGCCAACCCCGACCTCCGCGGCGGCCGTGATGTCGGCGCACGCGAACTGCTCGAGCAGGGCGAGGCCACCATCGCCACGCTGCCGCCAGCCGCCCAGGCCGAGGTGCTGCAGACCGTCTCGCGCCTGTGGATGAACTACGGCGATCTGGCTCGGGCCGAAGGCGCGCTGCAGCGTCTGGCGGCGCTGGCCGCGACCCGCAGCGACGGTGCCGTGCAGGCGCAGGCCCTGGTGGCACAGGCGCGCGTGACGGTGCTCGATGAGCGCCCACTCGACGCACAGCATCTGCTGGACGAGGCCGAGCGCGCCCAGCCCGCGGCGCGCTGGAGCGACGCGCTGCGTGCGCTGGCCGACGAGCAGCGCGGCTGGATCGCGCTGGCCGCCTCGCGGCCGGCCGACGCGCTGGCCCCTTTCGGCCGCGCCGCCGAGCCCGGGCGGCCGCTGGAGCAGCGGCTGCGCGCCCTTCAAGGACGTGCCACCAGCCTGGCCCTGCTGCACCAGTTCGACGACGCGCATGCCGACCACGAGCAACTGCGCGCCCTGGCCGAGCACGACCCCGCCAGCACCCCGCGCGTGCGCGCGGACACGCTGCTGGCCCTGGCCGGGGCCTACTTCATGTCGGCCCGCTTCGCCCAGGGCCGCGATGTGACCGAGGCGGCGCTGGCCGCCGCGCGCAGCCTGTACGGCGACAGCCCCCGCGCCCAGCTGCGCCTGCGCGAGTGGTGGCTGCGCTACGCACTGATGCTCGGCCGGCCCGAGCAGGCGGCAGCCTGGCTGCGCGCGGCCGCCCTGGTCGAGGACGACCTGCGCAGCGCCGGACAGGAACTGCCGGTCTATTGGCATCTGCTGACAGCCCGGGTGTGGGCCCACGTTGGCGACGGCGCGGCGTCCGACGCGGCCGTGGCCGCGGCCGTGCGCGCCCAAGCGGGGCTGCCGCCGCAAGGCGCCGAGGCGGCCACCGAACTGGCCGCGGCCGTGGCTCTGGCGCGCGCGACGCCGCCCTGGCGCTGGGGCGCCCGGCGGCGGTGCCCGCCCTGCTGGCCCCGGTGGGCGACGGCGACGCCGCTCGACGGGACCTGCTGCGCGGCGTGGCACTGGCTCGCCTGGGCCAGCGGGCGGCGGCCGAGTCCGCCCTGGCCGCGGCCGTGGCTGCGGAGCCTGCGCGCGCGCCCTCTGGGATGCTGGCGCGCCTGAACTTGGCCCTGCTCACGGCCCTGCACGACGCGGGCCGGGCGCGCGCGCTGCTGGCCGAGGTCACCCCGGCGCTGCAGCGCGCCTACGGCGACGCCGGGGCGCCCACCCGCGCCGCCGCCGCACTGCTGGCGCAGTTGCAGGCCGACCCGGCGCCCGCCTTGACCGAGCCGACCCTGTTTCATTGACCCACCGCCGACACCACGACCTGCCCGCCCCGACGCCTTTCTGATGCCCAACCCCAACTTCCACCCCACCCACCAGGAGACCCCGCCATGAGCACCCAGCTGACCATCGAACACGACCAAGGCCGCCTCACCATCACCAGCTTCAGCGTGCCAAAGGGACCGCGACCCAAGCTGCCCGACTTGATCGTCAGCCTGCGCAGCGCGGCCGACCAGCCCTCGGGCTCGCCACAGGCGCTGACGTTGGGCTTCCGGGTTCAGCCAAAGCCCCGCTCGCTGGGCGCGCTGGCCGAGCGCCTGCGCGGCCTGGCCGACGAGCTGGTGCGTGCGCAGGCTGCGGGCCTGGCGTCGTCCGGACCCTTGAGCTTCGAGCTGCCGGTGGGCGATCTCGCCGCCGCGCCGCCGCCGGACAGCGACGCCTGACCTCGCGCGCCCGTCCCCTGGCGGCGGCGCTCAACCGCGCCGCCCCGCGCCGCCCCCTGGACGCAGCCAGCGGGCGGAAGGGCCCGATGCGCGGCCGCAAACAGCGCCGTCAGCCAGGGCACGGCGCCCAGCAGCGCCACGACCATCATGGCCGCTGGCCAGTCGACGCGCTGCACAAAGCGGCCGCGGCGCCCCAGCTTCCAGCCGTCAAGGGCCAGAAACACCTCCAGCAGCTCGACCCAGCCCATCCGCCGGGGAGATCAACGGCGGTGGTAGGTCACGAAGCTGAAAGCGGGCGTGGGAGAGGGTTCCAGCGCCGGCTGCGCGCGGCGCACCTCGATCCACTGCGTCGGGTCGATGGCCGGGAAGCGCACGTCGCCGTCGAGCTCGGCCTGCACCTCGGTGAGCACCAGTTCGGCCGCGCGCGGCAGCACCTGCGCGTACAGCTCGCCGCCGCCGATGACAAAGACCCGCCGCGCGCCTTGTGCCAGCGCCAGCGCGGCGTCCAGGCTGGCGGCCGTCTCGGCGCCCTCGGCCGCGTAGCCCGGCTGCCGCGTGACGACCAGGTTGCGCCGCCCCGGCAGCGGCCGAAAGCGCGCCGGCAGCGACTCCCAGGTCTTGCGGCCCATGATCACCGGGGCGCCCATCGTCGTGTCGCGGAAGTGCCTCGCGTCGGCCGGGTGGCGGAACACGAGGCCGTTGTCGCGGCCGATCACACCGTTGGCGGCGACGGCCGCCACCAGGACGATCTCAGACACGTTCGAGCACCAGCGCGATGCCCTGGCCCACGCCCACGCACATGGTGCACAGCGCGTAGCGGCCGCCGCGGGCCTGCAGCTGGTTCACCGCCGTGGCCACGAGCCGCGCGCCGCTGGCGCCGAGTGGGTGGCCCAGCGCGATGGCGCCGCCGTTGGGGTTGACGCGGGCGTCGTCGTCGGCCAGGCCGAGGCCGCGCGTGACGGCCAGGCCCTGCGCCGCGAAGGCCTCGTTGAGTTCGATCACGTCGATCTGCGCCAGCTGCAGGCCGGCCATCGCCAGCACCTTCTGCGTGGCCGGCAGCGGGCCGATGCCCATGATGCGCGGCGCCACGCCCACGGTGGCCATGGCCACCACGCGCGCCCGCGGCACGAGGCCGAAACGGCGCGCGGCGGCCTCGCTGGCCAGCAGCACGGCGGCAGCGCCGTCGTTCACGCCGCTGGCGTTGCCGGCCGTCACGCTGCCATCGGGCCGCACCACGCCCTTGAGCTTGGCCAGCGCCTCGAGGCTGGTTTCGCGCGGATGCTCGTCGCGGCTCACGACCACTGCGTCGCCCTTCTTCGCAGGCACGGTGACCGGGCAGATCTCGGCATCGAAGAAGCCACGCTGCTGCGCCGCCACGGCCTTGCTTTGGCTGGCCAGCGCGAAGCGGTCCTGCGCCTCGCGCTCGATGCCGAACTGCACCGCCACGTTCTCGGCCGTCTCGGGCATGGCGTCGACACCGTGCGCCGCCTTCATGGCCGGGTTGACGAAGCGCCAGCCGATGGTGGTGTCGAAGATCTGCGCCTGCCGGCTGAAGGCACTGTCGGCCTTGGGCATGACAAAGGGCGCGCGGCTCATGCTTTCCACGCCGCCAGCCACCATCAGCTGCGCCTCGCCGGCGCGGATGGCGCGTGCGGCCGTGCCCACGGCGTCGAGCCCGCTGCCGCACAAGCGGTTGATGGTGGCGCCGGGCACGCTCACCGGCAGCCCGGCCAGCAGCGCGGCCATGCGGGCGACGTTGCGGTTGTCTTCGCCGGCCTGGTTGGCGTTGCCGTAGATCACCTCGTCGATGGCCGCCGGGTCAAGCTCGGGGTGGCGCGCGAGCAGCGCCCTCAGCGGGATGGCGCCGAGGTCGTCGGTGCGCACGGAGCTGAGCGCGCCGCCGTAGCGGCCGAAGGGCGTGCGCTGGGCATCGCAGATGAAGGCGTGGCTCATCGGGGGTCCTTCAGGGGGTGTCTTTCACTTGGGGCGTCAGCTCGAACAGGCTCGTGGCCTCGAGGTCGAGCACCTCGGTGCCGTGCTGGTTGAACAGCTGCCAGCGCCAGCGCAGGATGCCCAGGCCCGCCTGGCTGCGCGAGCGGCGGGTTTCCAGCACAGTGGCCTTCAGGCGCAGCTCGTCGCCGGGGCGCACGGGGTGCAGCCAGCGCAGGCCAGCAAGGCCAGGCGAGGCGAACGACTCGCTGCCCACGAGCGCCGTGTCCACCGCCATGCGCATGGCCAGGCCGCAGGTCTGCCAGCCGCTGGCGATCAGGCTGCCGTGGCGGCCGGCCTCGGCGCGCTCGGCGTCCACATGGAACCACTGAGGGTCGTACTGGCGCGCGAAGGCCACGATCTCTTCGGCCGTGATGCCCACGGGCCCGGCCTCGATGACCTGCCCGGCAAAGAATTCAGCAAACTTCATGGCCGCGGATTCTGAACCTCGGCCCGCGCGCGGCGCTGCAGCCACGGGCTCACGCGGTAGCGCTCGCCGCGGTAGCAGCCGTCCAGCGCCTGCAGCAACGCCACCACCTCGGCGGCACTCCAGCGGCCGAGCCACTCGAAGGGCCCGGCCGGGTAGTTGACGCCCAGCTTCATGGCCGCATCGGCGCCGGCCTCGGTGCACACGCCCTGCAGCACGGCGTCGGCCGCTTCGTTGATCAGCATGGCGGCCGTGCGCGCCACCACGAGCCCGGGCGTGTCGGCCACGGGCTGTGGCGCAAAGCCCAGTGCCTGCAGCCAGCCGGCGGCGTGCTCGTGCCAGGCGGCGCTGCTCGATGGCGCCACGGCGTAGGCCAGTGCGCTGGGCTCGGTGTGCAGCGGGCGGTCGAACACGGCCACGTCGGTGATGCCGCTCTCGGCCGCCCATTCGGCGGCGGTGAGGCCGCTGGTGAGCCGGAGGTGCGCGCCGTCCACCTCAAGCCCCGTCCAGGCACTGGAAGTCAGCCGCGCCGGGCCGAAGCCGAAGGGCTCGAGTGCCGCCGCCGCGCGCAAGGCCAGCGCATCCGCAATCGCGCCGCGGCCGTGCACGGCGACTTCGCGTGCCGCCTGCAGGGCGCCTTGGGCCAGTGCCGCATCGGGCGAGGGCAGGGCGGGCGCACCAGCGGGGTAGGCGTAGAAGCCGCGCCCGCTTTTGCGCCCGAGCAGCCCGCCGGCCACCATCTCGGCCTGCACGAGGCTGGGCGCAAAGCGCTTGTCGTAGAAGTTGGCCTCAAACACCGACTTCGTGACGGCGAAGTTGGTGTCGTGCCCGATCAGGTCCATCAGCTCGCAGGGCCCCATGCGTAAGCCCGCGCCGCGCAGGCAGGCGTCGAGCACTGCGGGCTCGGCCGCCTGCTCCAGCAGCAGCGCCAGCGCCTCGGCGTAGTAGGGCCGAGCGATGCGGTTGACGATGAAGCCCGGCGTGCTCTTGGCGTGCACCGGCACCTTGCCCCAGGCCCGGCTGAGCGCCTCGATGCGCGCGGCGACGGCGGGCTCCGTCTGCAGGCCCGACACCACCTCCACCAGCTTCATCAGCGGCACAGGGTTGAAGAAGTGCATGCCGACCAGGCGGCCGGGGTGCTTCAAGCCGTTGGCGATGGCGGTGACGCTGATCGACGAGGTGTTGGTGGCGAGGATGCACTGCTCGTCGACCAGGGCTTCGAGCTCGCGGAAGAGGCCGCGCTTGGCAGCGAGGTCTTCGACGATGGCTTCCACGACCACGGCCGAATCGGCCAGCGTGGCCAGGTTGCTGGCGGGCTGGATGCGGTCCAGCGTGGCGTTGGCTGCTTCCGGCGTGAGCTTGCCCTTGGTGACCAGGCTCTGCAGGGTGTTGGCGAGCTTGGCCTTGGCGTCCTGTGCGGCGCCTTCGCGGGCGTCGAACAGGTGCACGGGGTGGCCGGCCTGCGCGGCGATCTGGGCGATGCCGGCGCCCATGATGCCGGCGCCGATGACGGCGATGGGGGGGTGTTGTGGGTTCATGGTGTTGATGCGTTGGCGCGAGCAAAGTCGGGGGCGGTGGGCCGGTGTCGCTTCGTTGCTGGCCCCCGCTGCGCGGGGGTGCCCTGCGGTGCTCGGGCTTCCGGCCCCACGGCAAAACTCGCTGCGCGGGCTCTGCCCGCTGCGCTCAAACAGTTGCCGTGAGTCAGATGACGAGGCGCGCTGCGCGCGCGGGCCGAAAGCCCTGCGCTCCTCGGCTGCGCAAAGGCGCGCCACCGGCCCACCGCCCCCGCCTTTGCAGACAACCGTCTTGGGTCGTCACCGAGAACCCATGCCGGTGCTTGAGCGGCGGGCGGTGTCGGGCTGGGGGGCAGTCTGGGGCGGCGAGGAGCGGAAGGTTCGTGGCCCGCGCGCGCAGCGCGCTTCGTCAACTGACTCACGGCAAGTGTTTGAGCGCAGCGGGCGCAGCCCGCGTAGCGAGTTTTGCCGTGGGGCCACGAGCCTGAGCACCGCAGCGGAGTCGGCGCTTCAGCGCAGACCGCCCCATCCTGCCCCCCAGCCCGACACCGCCCGCCGCGACGCGCAGCCGCCTGCGAAAGAGCGCTCACCGCCCAGCCGAATTCCACGCCGCCGCCCGCTTGCCCAGAAACGCCGCGAATCCTTCGCGCGCCTCGTCTGTGCCGCGCACACGCGCGATCGTCTGCGCCGTCAGCTCGACCGTGGCGTCGCTCACCGGCGCCACCTGCAGCTGGGCGAACAGCGTCTTGATCTCGCGCTGCGCCTGCGGGCCGCCGGCCAGCAACTGGCCCACGACTTCATCGACTGCGGCGTCCAGGTCTTCGAGCGCCACGAGCTTGGTCACAAGCCCCAGCGCCAAGGCCTCCTCGGCGCCGATGCGTTCGGCCGTCAACGCCAGCCGGCGTGCCTGCCGCTTGCCTACGGCGTTGGTGACGTAAGGCCCGATCACCGAGGGCAGGATGCCGAACTTGGCCTCGCTGACCGAGAAGCTTGCGTTGGCTGCCGCCACGGCGATGTCGCACACGCAGGTCAGGCCCACGCCGCCACCGAGCGCCGCGCCCTGCACGCGCGCCACGGTGGGCTTTGGGCAGCGCTCGATGCGCGCCAGCATGCCGGCGAAGCGCCGCGCGTCGGCCACGTTCCACTCAAGGCTGGCCTCGCTGGCGCGCTGCATCCACTGCAGATCAGCCCCGGCGCTGAAGTGCTTGCCTTCACCGGCGAGCACGATGACGCGCACCGCGGTGTCGGCCTCCAGCTGCGCGAAGGCCGCGTCGAGCTCGCCGATCATGGCCTCGTCGAAGGCGTTGAACACCGCCGGCCGCGCCATCGTGATCTGGGCCACGCCCGGGGCGCGGGTGCTGATCCGCAGGCTGTCCATCAGTACGTTTCCAGGTGCAGGCGGCCCTGGGCCTTGAGGCTGGCGCCGACCGCGTCCCATTCGAGCCCGGCCTTGCGGGCGATTTCCGACAAGGCCAGCACCACGCCTTCTTCCATCGACTTCAGGCCGCAGACGTAGAAGTACGCGTCGGGGTCGGCCAGCAGCGGCGCCAGGTCGGCGGCGCGCTGGCGCATCAGGTCCTGCACGTACACCTTGGGCTGGCCCGGCGTGCGGCTGAAGGCCAGGTTGATGTCGATGAAGTCCTTGGGCAGGCTCTGCAGCGGGCCGAAGTAGGGCAGCTCTTCCTTCGTGCGCGCGCCAAAGAACAGCATCAGCTTGCCGCCCTCGAACTTGCCCGATTGGCGGAGCCGGCGGCGCCACTCGGTCATCGCGCGCATCGGCGCGCTGCCGGTGCCGGTGCAGATCATCACGATGTGGCTCCTGGGGTGGTTGGGCATCAGGAAACTGCTGCCGAACGGGCCCATCACCTGCACCGGATCGCCCACCTTCAGGTCGCACACGAAGTTGCTCGCCACGCCGCGCACGGGGCGGCCGTCGTGGTCTTCGAGCACGCGCTTCACGGTGAGGCTGACGTTGTTGTAGCCGGGGCGCTCGCCGTTGCGCGGGCTGGCGATGCTGTACTGGCGCGCGTGGTGCGCCCGGCCCTTGGCATCCACGCCCGGCGGCACGATGCCGATGCTCTGGCCCTCAAGCACGGGAAAGGGCAGGGCGCCGAAGTCGAGCACGACGTGGTGCGTGTCGTAGTCGGGGTGGCCGTGCGCGCCGACCTCGGTGACGCGGTGGTTGCCCACCACGGTGGCGGTGATGGTCTTCTGGGCCGCCTTCGGGCCATAGAGGTTGGTGTAGGCGTGGGCGGCGCTCCAGGGCGGCAGCGTGGCGCCGTAAGAGGTGGCCGCGAAAGCCGGTTCTGCCACGGCCGGTGCTGCAGGAGCCGCCGCCTCGGCAGGCGACGCGGCTTCGACAGGCTCAGCCTGAGCGGGAGTGGTGGGCAGCGGCTTCTCTTCGGGCAGCACGTCCCAGCCCAGCTGCTCGTCGAGCGAGTAGGCCTCGGCGCGGATCACCGTGCGGTAGTTGTCGATGCTGCCCGTGGGGCAGGGCGAGATGCAGGCGTTGCACCAGTTGCACTTGTCTGCGTCGACGACGTAGTTGCGCGAGTCGTGCGAGATCGCGCCCACCGGGCACATCGTTTCGCAGGTGTTGCAGCGGATGCAGATCTCGGGGTCGATGAGATGCTGCTTGATGACGGTCATAGCCCACCCCCGGAGCGGCTGCGCCGCTCCCCCTCGAGGGGGCGCCCCCAGCGGCCCGGCAGAGCCGGTTCCGCGGCGGCCGCTTGGCCACCTGGCTGCGTGGGCATCATGCGAATCGGACGTAGTCGAAATCGACCGGCTGGCGGTTGATGCCCATCACCGGCGGCGCAATCCAGTTCGCGAACTTGCCGGCGTCGGTGACGCGGCCCATCAGGCTTTGCACGAAGGCGCGGTCGGCCGTGCTGGGCAGCCACTCGTTGTGGCGCGCAGCCCACTCGGCCTCGCTCACCACCTGGCCCTCGGGCGACACCTTCACGCCGGCGAGCGCGCCGATGTTGCGGTGGAAGGCCTTGTGCGGCGTCTTCAGGCGGAAGGGGATGCCGGCCTTTTCGATGACCTTGTTCCAGCGCTCGACGCCCGCAACGCTGTCCTTGATGTAGTCGTCGCGCAGCACCTCGTTCAGCGCGTTGAGCATCGGCACTTCCTTCTCCACGAGCTGGCCGTTGTCCTTACCACCGACAGCCTGCAGCACGCGGTAGGTCTGCCCGCGCAGCTGGTGGTCGTCGACGCGCTTGCCCTCTTCGTAGCGGCCCTTCAGGCCCGTGCTGTAGAAGGTGGCGGCGTTGCTCGACTCGTCGGCGCCGAAGAGATCGATCGTCACCGAGAAGTGGAAGTTCAGGTAGCGCTGCAGCGTCGGCAGGTCGATGACGCCGGCCTCGCGCAGCTTCTTCACGTCGTCGGTCTTCAGCTCGTTCATCACCTGGCAGGTGCGGTTGATGACGCGGCTGACCCCGCTCTCGCCCACGAACATGTGGTGAGCCTCTTCGGTGAGCATGAACTTCGTCGTGCGCGCCAGCGGATCAAAGCTGCTCTCGGCCAGCGCGCAGAGCTGGAACTTGCCGTCGCGGTCGGTGAAGTAGGTGAACATGAAGAAGCTCAGCCAGTCGGGCGTGGGCTCGTTGAAGGCCTGCAGGATGCGCGGGTTGTCCTGCTGGCCGCTGCGGCGCTCGAGAAGCGCTTCGCCTTCCTCGCGGCCGTCGCGGCCGAAGTGCTTGTGCAGCAGGTAGACCATCGCCCACAGGTGGCGGCCTTCCTCGACGTTGATCTGGTAGAGGTTGCGCAGGTCGTACATGCTGGGCGCCGTCAGGCCCAGGTGGCGCTGCTGCTCCACGCTGGCGGGCTCGGTGTCGCCCTGCGTCACGATGATGCGGCGCAGGTTGGCACGGTACTCGCCGGGCACGTCTTGCCAGGCCTTCTCGCCGAGGTGGTCGCCGAAGTGGATCTTGCGATCGGCGTCACCGGGGTTCAGGAAGATGCCCCAGCGGTAGTCGCGCATCTTGACAAAGCCGAACTGGGCCCAGCCTGACGGGTCGACGCTGACGGCGGTGCGCAGGTAGACATCGTTGCCGGTGCTGCCCTCGGGGCCCATGTCGTCCCACCAGCTCAGGAAGTTGGGCTGCCATTGCTCGAGCGCCCGCTTCAGCGTGCGGTCTTCGTCGAGGTTGACGTTGTTGGGGATTTTTTCGCTGTAGTTGATGGTGCTCATGGACGTCTCCTGGGTGCGGTTGAGTGGGGGTCCCGTTCGGGCTGAGCCTGTCGAAGCCTTGTGGCCGGCGTGCGAGCGCTTCGACAAGCTCAGCGCGAACGGGTGGATGTGTGGTGTGCGGGCGCTTCGACAGGCTCAGCGCGAACGGTGGTGGGTTGGTGCTGTGCGGGCGCTTCGACAGGCTCAGCGCGAACGGTGGTGGGGGGAAGGCGCGAACGGTGGTGGGTTCAAGCTCAGACGCGATGCCAGTCGAAGGCGGCCTTGTCGCCCTTGCCGTAGACCTTGAGTGCGCCCTTCTCGCCCACGGCGTTGGGGCGCTGGAAGATCCAGTTCTGCCAGGCGGTGAGGCGGCCGAACACGCGCGTGGCCATGGTCTCCACGCCGTTGAAGCGCAGGTTGGCTTCCATGCCGGTCAGGGCGTCGGGGCTCATGGCCACGCGCTCCTCGATGGCGATGCGCACCTCGTCGTCCCAGTCGATGTCGTCGGGGTTGCTCGTCACCAGGCCCAGCGCGAAGGCCGCGTCGGCGTCGAGCGTCTGGCCTATGGTGGCGCGCACGGTGGCCAGCGGGGCGACCTCGTCGTAGAAGCGGCGGCCCAGGCGGCTCTGGCCGGTGGCCATCGGGTACGTGCCGAAGTTCAGTTCGCCCACGCCGATCTTGGGCGTGCGCCCGGGCTCGTCGGGCAGGATGAGCATGTAGCTGCGGTCGCAGGCCAGCGCCAGCTCGAGCAGGCTGCCGGTGAAGCAGGAGCCGGGCTCGATCAACGCAAAGAGGCTGCGGCTCGACACATCCAGGCGGCTGAAGGTGCGGCGCAGCAGGCCGAGGGTCTCGCGCACGAACCAGTGCGACTGGTTCGCGGCCAGCACGGTGTCCATCGCGCGCACCGCGTCGGCATCGCCCGCGGTCTTGACGAGCCAGGTGCCGATCTCGGGTTCGTTGGTGCGCATCTCGAGGATGGCGTCTTCGAGCTCGCGCGCCATCGCCAGCGGGTACCAGGCGGCGCCGGCGGATTCGATCTCCGCCACGGTGGCCGGCTGCGCGCCCTGCGGAGCCTGCACGGTGAAGGTGGCCACGCGCCTGGCGCGGTCTATGGCGACGGTCACGTTCGGGTAGCGCAGCGCGTCCGCCTCGATCGTGCGCTGCAGCGGCACGAGCGCCACGCCCTGGGCGCCCGCGGGGCGGTCGCTCCGTGCCGCGAGTTCCAGCGCGCGCTCCTGCACCTTGGCGGCAAAGGCCGCGGGCTTGGCGATCTCGTCCACCAGGCGCCAGTCCTTGGCCTTCTGGCCGCGCACGCCTTCGTTGGTGGTGCAGAAGATGTCGGCCAGGTCGTGGCGCACCTTGCGCTTGTCGGTCACGCGCGTGAGGCCGCCGGTGCCCGGCAGCACGCCCAGCAGCGGCACCTCGGGCAGGCTGACGGCGCTGCTGCGGTCGTCGACGAGGATGATCTCGTCGCAAGCCAGCGCCAGTTCATAGCCGCCACCGGCGCAGGCGCCGTTGACGGCGGCGAGGAACTTCAGGCCGCTGTGCGCGCTGCTGTCCTCGACGCCGTTGCGCGTTTCGTTGGTGAACTTGCAGAAGTTCACCTTCCAGGCGTGGCTGCTCACGCCCAGCATGAAGATGTTGGCGCCCGAGCAGAACACCTTGTCGCGGGCGCTGGTGAGCACCACCGTGCGCACCTCGGGGTGCTCGAAGCGGATGCGGTTGAGGGCGTCGTTCAGTTCGATGTCCACGCCCAGGTCGTAGCTGTTGAGCTTGAGCTTGTAGCCCGGGCGCAGGCCGCCGTCCTCGGCGAAGTCGGCCAGCAGCGTGGCCACCGGGCCTTCGAACTTCAGCTTCCAGTGGCGATAGCGGCTGGGGTCGGTCTGGTAGTCAACGCGGTCGGTGGTGCTCACGGCAGGCTCCTGGGATGCAACGGATTTCAGGTCTTGGGAACGGCGTGAGATGAATAATAATGCCTGTTGTTTCGACAGTCAAGCACTTTAATGCAGTTGTTGGGGTCAAGTCGGCGTCAGCACCAGCGCCGCCCGCACGCTCGCCCGCAGCAGCGCGAAGGTGGCGGCGAGCTCCTGCGCGCTGGTGTCCACGTGCAGCTCGGCTTTCGAGTAGAAGGCGGCGCGGCCGGCGAGGATGCCCTTGAGGTCGTCCATCGCCTCGCGGCTGGCGGCCATCGGGCGCAGGTCGCCCTGGGCGGTGACGCGTGCCATGTGGTCCTCGGGCGCGGCCTGCAACCACACGGTGGTGCAGTGGGCCAGCAGCAGGTTGAAGGTGGCAGCGTCGCTGATGATGCCGCCGGGCGTGGCGATCACGGCCTCGGGGTAGATCTGGATCGCCTCCTCGAGCGCGCGCCGCTCGTAGCGACGGTAGGCGTTCTGGCCGTACAAGCCCTGGATCTCGCTGATGCTGCAGCCGGCGAACTTCTCGATCTCGCGGCTCAGCTCCACGAAGGGGAAGCCCAGGTCCTCGGCCAGCATCGCGCCCAGCGTGCTCTTGCCGGCGCCGCGCAGGCCCACCAGCGCCACGCGCGGGCTGCGTGCCGTACGGCCGGCGTTGCCGCCGCCGGTGCCCAGCATCTGGCCGACGGCCTCGCGCACGCGCCTGAGCGTGGCCTCGTCGCGGCGCTCCAGCAGCTCGCGCAGCAGCAGCCACTCGGGGCTGGAGGTGGTGACGTCGCCGATCAGCTCGGCCAGGCTGCACTGCAGCGCCTGCGCCACCTGCAGCAGCACCAGGATGCTGGCGTTGCCGATGCCGTACTCCAGGTTGGCGAGGTGGCGTTCGCTCACGTCGGCGGCCAGGGCCGCGGCCTTGCGTGTCATGCCGCGGCGGGCGCGCAACGCGCGCACACGCTCGCCCAGGGCCACGAGAAACGGGTTCTTGACGTCAGCCTCGTCGCCCGGCGGCGTCGGGTCTATCCCGGAGGGATGCAATATAGTGCTTGACATGATGGATCGGTCGCCGTAAGGTGCCGGCACGCACAATAGTGCATCAATCCGGCGACCGCAAGCCGATGTGCTGGGTCGTCGTCATGAACCCGCCACGCGTTTGCCGGTGGATCGCCGCACCGACTTCACGAAGGACTGACCGATGAGTGACGCCAGCGAGTTGCTGCCCAACTTCGTAGCCGGCCGCTGGCAGGCCGGCACTGGCGCCGGTATGCCGCTGCTCGATCCCGTCACCGGCGACGAGCTGGTGCGCGTGGACGCCACCGGCCTGGACCTGCCCGCCGCTTTCGCTTTTGCCCGCGCCCAGGGCGGCGCAGCCCTGCGGTCGCTCAGCTACGGCCAGCGCGCCGCGCTGCTGGCCCGCATCGGCGCCGTGCTGCAGGCAAACCGCGACGCCTACTACGCGCTCTCGCTGGCCAACAGCGGCACGGTGAAGAACGACACCGCAGTGGACGTCGACGGTGCGATGTACACGCTGGCGCAAGTCGCGAAGTGGGGGGCCGCGCTGGGCGAACGCCGCTTCCTGCTCGAGGGCGAGGCTGCGAAGCTCAGCAAGGAGCCCTTGTTCCTGAGCCAGCACGTGCAGGTCTCGACACCGGGCCTGGCGCTCTTCATCAACGCCTTCAACTTCCCGGCCTGGGGCCTGTGGGAGAAGGCCGCGCCGGCGCTGCTCAGCGGCGTGCCGGTGGTGGTGAAGCCGGCCACCGCCACGGCCTGGCTCACCCAGCGCATGGTGGGTGACGTCGTCGACGCCGGCATCCTGCCGCCGGGCGCGCTGAGCATCGTCTGCGGCAGCTCGGCCGGACTGCTGGACGCGCTGGAGCCCTTCGACGTGCTCTCGTTCACCGGCAGCGCCGACACGGCCGCGGTCATCCGCCGCCACGCCGCGGTGGCCGAGCGCTCGGTGCGCACCAACATCGAGGCCGACAGCCTGAACAGCGCGCTGCTGCTGCCCGGCGAGGCGCCGGGCTCCGAGGCCTTCGAGCTGCTCGTCAAGGAGGTGGCCCGCGAGATGACGGTGAAGTCGGGGCAGAAGTGCACCGCCATCCGCCGCGTGCTGGTGCCTGCGGCGCTCTACGGCGCCGTGGCCGAGGCCGTGTCGGCGCGCCTGGCGCGCACGACGGTCGGCAACCCGCGCAACGAGTCGGTGCGCATGGGCGCACTCGTCAGCCGCGCGCAGAAGGCCGCGGTGCTGGACGGCCTGGCCCGGCTCAAGACGCAGGCCGAGCTTCTGCACGACGGCGCCCGCGCCGTGCTGGTGGACGCCGACCCGGAGCGCTCGTGCTGCGTGGCACCCACGCTGCTGGGCGTGCGCGACGCCGACGCAGCGGGCCTCGTGCACGAGCACGAGGTCTTCGGCCCCGTGGCCACACTGGTGGCCTTTCGCGACCTGCCGCACGCGCTGGCGCTGGCCCGCCGCGGCCAGGGCTCGCTGGTGGCCAGCCTGTATGGCAGCGACGCCGGCACGCTGGCCGCCACCGCGCTGGAGCTCGCCGCCAGCCACGGCCGGGTGCACGTCGTCAGCCCCGAGGTGGCGGCCACGCACACCGGCCACGGCAATGTGATGCCGCAGTCGCTGCACGGCGGCCCCGGCCGCGCGGGCGGCGGCGAAGAGCTCGGTGGCCTGCGCGCGCTGAACTTCTACCACCGTCGCGCTGCGCTGCAGGCCGGCAGCGCCGTGCTGGGCGCGCTGGGCTGAGGCGTGGCCAGCCACCGTTCGGGCTGAGCCTGTCGAAGCCCTTGCTCAAGCACCCAGAACCCGGAGACCCGCCCATGACCACCGAGCTCCCCGTCGAAGCGCCGCCCGAACGCTTCAACTTCGCCGCGCACCTGCTGGCGCTGAACGCCGCGCGCGGTGCCAAGGCCGCGTTCGTGGATGACAGCGGCCTGCTCACCTACGCCGCGCTCGATGCCCGTGTGAAGCGCGTGGCCGCCGGCCTGCGGGGCCTGGGCCTGAAGCGCGAGGAGCGCGTGCTGCTGCTCATGCAGGACGGGATCGACTGGCCCGTGGCTTTCCTGGGCGCGCTGTACGCCGGCCTCGTGCCGGTGGCGGTGAACACGCTGCTCACGGCCGACGACTATGCCTACATGCTGGAGCATTCGCGCGCCCAGGCGGCGCTGGTGAGCGGCGCGCTGCTGCCGGCGCTCAACGCCGCGATGGTGAAGAGCGACCACGAGGTGCAGAAGGTGATCGTGTCGCGGCCCGTCGCACCGCTGCACCCGGCCGAGACCGACTTCGAGGTCTTCACCAAGGCCCAGGCGCCGCTGGAAAGGCCCGCGCCCACCGGCCGCGACGATCCGGCCTTCTGGCTCTATTCCTCCGGCTCCACCGGTCGTCCCAAAGGCACGGTGCACTCGCACGCCAACCCCTACTGGACGGCCGAGCTGTATGGCCGCGCGGTCCTCGCCCTGCGCGAGGACGACGTGTGTTTCTCGGCCGCCAAGCTGTTCTTCGCCTACGGCCTGGGCAACGGGCTGAGCTTCCCGCTGAGCGTGGGCGCCACCGTGCTGCTGATGGGTGAGCGGCCCACGCCCGAGGCCACCTTCCGGCGCTGGAAGGGCCAGGTGCACGGCCCGGGCGGCGAGGACCGCCCTTCGGGCTTCAAGCCCACGGTCTTTTTCGGCGCGCCCACGGGCTTTGCCGGCATGCTGGCCTCGCCCGCGCTGCCCGCGCGGGGCGACGTGAGCCTGCGCCTTTGCAGCAGCGCCGGCGAGGCGCTGCCGGCCGACATCGGCCAGCGCTTCAAGGCGCACTTCGGCGTCGACATCGTCGACGGCATCGGCAGCACCGAGATGCTGCACATCTTCATCAGCAACAAGCCCGGCGACTGCCGCTACGGCACCACCGGCTGGCCGGTGCCGGGCTACGAGATCCAGTTGCGCGGTGACGATGGTGGCCCCGTGCCCGACGGCGAACCGGGTGACCTGTACATCCACGGCCCGAGCGCCGCGATGATGTACTGGGGCAACGCCGCCAAGACGCGCGACACCTTCCAGGGCGGCTGGACCAAGAGCGGCGACAAGTACATCCGCAACGCCGACGGCACCTACACCTACGCCGGCCGCAGCGACGACATGCTCAAGGTCAGCGGCATCTACGTCAGCCCTTTCGAGGTGGAGGCCACACTGGTTCAGCACCCGGCGGTGCTCGAGGCGGCCGTGATCGGCGTGCCCGACGCCGAGGGCCTGACCAAGACCAAGGCCTACGTCGTGCTCAAGGCCGGCGCCGAGGCGAGCGAGGCCGAGCTCAAGGCCTTCGTGAAGGACAAGCTCGCGCCCTACAAGTACCCGCGGCTCATCGCGTTCGTGACCGAGCTGCCCAAGACGGCCACCGGCAAGATCCAGCGCTTCAAGCTGCGAGAACGTGAGGCCCGCGCTTGAGCCCCGCGTTCGTCGATGTTCAATGGGCCGGCCGCCCGGTGAGCATCGAGCACGCCTGGGTGGGCGAGGGCGCCGAGACGATGGTCTTCCTGCACGAGGGCCTGGGCTCGGTATCGATGTGGCGCGACTTCCCGGCGCGCCTGTGCGCGGCGCTGGGCTGCCGCGGGCTCGTCTACTCGCGCCCAGGCTATGGCCGCAGCACGCCGCGGGCGGTGGACGAGCGCTGGGCGCCCGACTTCATGCACCGCCAGGCCTTCGAGGTGCTGCCGGCGCTGCTGGCGGCCTTGGAGATGCCGGCGCCGTTCGCGTTGTTCGGCCACAGCGACGGCGGCTCGATCGCGCTGCTGCACGCTGCCCGCTTTCCTGAGCGCGTGAGCCGCTGCGTCGTGCTGGCGCCGCACATCCTGGTGGAGGACCTGTCGATCACCAGCATCGAGCAGGCCCGCACCGCCTACCTGACGACCGACCTGCGCCAGCGCCTGGCCCGCCACCACGACGACCCCGACTCGGCCTTCCGCGGCTGGAACGACATCTGGCTGGATGCGCGTTTTCGCGGCTGGAACATCACGGCCGAGATCGGCACCATCGCGTGTCCGCTGCTGGCGGTGCAGGGCCTGGACGACGAGTACGGCACGCTGGCGCAGATCCGCGGCATCCGGGAACGGGTGCCGCAGACGCAGCTGCTCGAGCTGCCCGGGTGCGGTCACTCGCCGCACCGCGACCAGCCCGAGCGCCTCATCGCCGCCTGCGGCGCGTTTTTCCCACACCACCACCCGGAGACGACACCTTGAACATCACCCGCATCGCCCTGGCCGCCGCCATCGCCCTGGCCACGCCGCTGGCCGCCCAGGCGCAGGCCAAAGTCAAGGTCGGCCTCATGCTGCCGGCCACCGGCACCTTCGCGGCGCTGGGCACCGCCATCGAGAACGGCTTCCGGCTCTACGTGGCCGAGCAGGGCGGCAAGCTCGCCGGCCGCGAGATCGAGTTCGTGCGGGTGGACGACGAGAGTGACCCGTCCAAGGCCACCGACAACGTCAACAAGCTGATCAAGCGCGACAACGTCGACGTCATCGTCGGCACCGTGCACTCGGGCGTGGCGCTGGCCATGGCGCGCGCGGTGCGCGAGAGCGGCACGCCGCTGATCGTGCCCAACGCCGGGGCCGACGCCATCACAGGTCCGCTGTGCGCGCTGAACATCGTGCGCAGCAGCTTCAGCAACTGGCAGCCGGGCTTTGCCACGGGCGTGATGGCGGCCCAGAAGGGCTACAAGCGCGCCGTCACCATCTACTGGAACTACGCCGCCGGCCAGGAGTCGGCCAAGGGCTTCACCGAGGCCTTCGAGAAGGGCGGCGGCAAGGTCATCAAGGACTTGGCGCTGCCCTTCCCGAACGTCGAGTTCCAGGCGCTGCTGACCGAGATCGCCGCACAGAAGCCCGATGTCGTGTTTGCGTTCTTCGCCGGCGCCGGCGCGGCCAAGTTCGTCAAGGACTACGACGCCGCCGGCCTGCGCAAGACGACACCGCTGATCGGGTCGGGCTTCCTGACCGACGGCGTGCTCGAGGCGCAAGGCACCTCGGCGCAGGGCCTGCTGACTGCGCTGCACTACGCCGACGGCCTGAACACGCCCCGCGACAACAAGTTCCGCTCCGCCTACGCCATCCGCTACAAGCTTCAGCCCGACGTCTATGCCGTGCAGGGCTACGACGCGGCGCAGATCCTCGCCGCCGGCCTGAACGCCGTGAAGGGCGACCTGGCCAAGCGCGAGGCCATGCTGACGGCCATGCGCAAGGCCAGCGTCGACAGCCCGCGCGGCAAGTACACGCTCGCCGCCGCCGGCAACCCGGTGCAGGACTTCTACATCCGCGAGGCCAAGGGTCGCGAAAACGCCATGACGGGCATCGCCGTCAAGGTGCTGCCCGATCCGGCGCGCGGCTGCAACTTGCGCTGAGGCACCGCACTCCGCCAACGACCCCTGCGCCGCATGGACCTCGCCACCTTCCTCATCCAGTGCCTGAACGCGGTGCAGTACGGGTTGCTGCTGTTCCTGGTGGCCAGCGGGTTGACGCTGATCTTCGGGATCATGGGCGTCATCAACCTGGCCCACGGCAGCTTCTACATGATCGGCGCCTACATGGCGTTCGCACTGTCGCCGCCGGTGGCCGCCACCTTCGGCGGCGGCTTCTTCTCGGTGCTTGCCGTGGGCGTGGTGCTCGCGGTGCTCCTGGGCTACGTGCTCGAGTGGGCCTTCTACAGCTACCTCTACGAGCGCGAGCACCTGCAGCAGGTGCTCATGACCTACGGCCTCATCCTGGTATTCGAGGAGGTGCGCAGCCTCATCGTTGGTGACGACGTGCACGGCGTGCCCGTGCCGCCGCTGCTGAGCGCGGCGCTGCCGCTGGGCGAGATGATGACCTACCCGGTGTACCGCCTGTTCATCTCGGGCGTGTGCATCCTGCTGGCCGTCGGCATGTACGTCGTCTTCACGCGCACGCGGCTGGGCATGATGATCCGCGCCGGCAGCACCAACCGCGAGATGGTGCAGTCGCTGGGCGTGGATGTCTCCTTCCTGTACCGCGTGGTGTTTGCGGCCGGCGTGGCGCTGGCGGCCTTCGCGGGCATGGTGGCGGCGCCCGTCAGCAGCGTCTACCCCGGCATGGGGCAGTCGGTGCTCATCATCTGCTTCGTGGTGGTGGTCATCGGCGGCATCGGCTCGATCCGCGGCGCGCTGGTGGCGGCGCTGCTGATCGGTTTTGTCGACACCTTCGGCAAGGTGCTGCTGCCCTCGGCGGCCGGCGTGCTGGTGTATGTGCTGATGGCGCTGATCCTGTTGTGGCGGCCCGACGGCCTGTTCAAGGCGGGGTGATGGACCACCCCCGCAGCGCCTTCGGCGCTCCCCCTCGAGGGGGCGCCGCCATCGGCCCGGCCAAGCCGGATCCGCGGCGGCCGCCTGACTGGAACTCCAAGCCATGACGGTGAATCGTGGACAGATCGGCTTCGTTGTCGGAGCCTTTGCCGCGCTGGCGGTCTACCCGCTGTTCGCCGGCAGCTATGGCCTCGACCTCGTCGCCAAGATCATGATCTTCGCGATCTTTGCGCTGAGCCTGGAGCTGCTCGTGGGCGGCACCGGCCTCGTGTGCTTTGGCCACGCGGCCTTCTTCGGCATCGGCGCCTACGCCGCGGTGCTGCTGAGCCCGGGCTTTGAGCCCGCCAACCTGCTGTGGCTGCTGCCGGCCTGCGTGGCCGCGGCGGCGCTGTACGCGCTGGCCGTGGGCGCGCTCAGCCTGCGCACCAAGGGCGTGTACTTCATCATGGTGACGCTGGCCTTCGCGCAGATGGCCTACTACGTGGTGCACGACACGCCGCTGGGCGGCGGCACCGACGGCATCTATCTCAATGCCAAGCCGACCATCCCCGGCGTGTTCGAGCTCCAGGGCGGCGTGGTGATGTACGGCTTCGCGTGGGTGGCGCTGCTGGCCACGTTTGCGCTGCTGGCGGTGGTGTCGCGCTCGCGCTTCGGGCGCGCGCTGGCGGGCATCCGCGTCAACGAGCAGCGCATGCGCGCCACCGGCTTTGCCACCTACCCGTACAAGCTGGCGGCCTTCACGCTCAGCGGCGCCATCGCCGGTCTGGCGGGCTTCCTGTATGCGGTGAAGGACGGCTACGTGAACCCCGAGCTGATGAGCTGGCACCTCTCGGGCTCGGTGCTCATCATGGTCATCCTCGGCGGCATCGGCCACCTGCGCGGCGCGCTCATCGGGGCCTTTGCCTATGTGCTGCTGCAGGAGTTCTTCAAGAGCGAGGCCATCTTCGGCGGCTTCGCCCGGCACTGGCACCTGGGCATGGGCCTGACCATCATCGCCAGCGTGGCGCTGCTGCCGCGCGGGCTGGTGGGCATCCCGGGGCAGCTGGCGGCGCGGCTGGCCGGGCGTGCCTCACGGCGTGCCGAGGCCAACCCGGGCCTGAAGGAGCAGCGATGAGCGCGACGATGCCAACGCCCGGCGAGGGTCTGCCCGGCGAGGTCCTGCTCCGCGGCCGCGGCATCACGCGCCGCTGGGGCGGGCTGGTGGCCGTCAACGAGGTCTCGCTCGAGCTCTGGCGCGGCGCCGTGCACGCCGTCATCGGCACCAACGGCGCCGGCAAGAGCACGCTGATCAACATCCTCTCGGGTGAGTTCCCGCCCTCGGCCGGCACGGTGGCGCTGCTGGGCCAGGACATCACCGCCTGGTCGCAGCCCCGGCGCGCGCGTGCCGGCCTGGGCCGCAGCTACCAGCGCACCACCATCTTCCCGAGCTTCTCGGTGCTCGAGAACTGCCGCCTGGCGGCGCAGTCGCGCACGCCGCGACCGTGGGCTTTGTGGGAGCCCGCCGGGCGCTGCCAGCCCAGCACGGCGGCCGCGCGCGAGGCCGCGGCACGCACCGGCCTGGCGGACTTTCTCGAACGCCCGGCCGGCCTGCTGAGCCACGGCCAGAAGCGGCAGTTGGAAATCGCGATGTGCCTGGCCACCGCGCCGCAAGTGCTGCTGCTCGACGAGCCGCTGGCCGGCATGGGTGCCGAGGAGACCGAGCGCATGCTGGCGCTGCTCGTCGAGTTGAAGGCCGACCACGCGATCCTGCTGGTGGAGCACGACATGGATGCCGTCTTCCGCGTCGCCGACCGCATCACGGTGATGGTCAACGGCGGCGTCATCGCACACGGCACGCCCGAGGCCGTGCGCAGCGACGCGCAGGTGCAGGCGGCCTACCTCGGCGGGCATTGAGCATGAGCCACCCCAGCGACCCCATCCTGGACGCCCGCGAGATCCATGCCTGGTACGGCAGCAGCCACGTGCTGCACGGCGTGGACTTGCAGATTGCCCGCGGCGAGACCGTGGGCCTGCTCGGCCGCAACGGCATGGGCAAGAGCACGCTGATCCGCACGCTGCTGGGCCATGTGGCGCAGCGCGAGGGCCAGATCCGCCTCTTCGGCGAAGACTTCTCCCGCGGCCGCCCGCACGAGGTGGCGCGCCGCGGCGTGGCCTACGTGCCCGAGGGCCGCGGCGTCTTTCCCAACCTCAGCGTGCGCGAGAACCTGGTGATGGCCGCCCGGCCGGCCAAGGTGGCGCCGCGCGGCCAGGGCTGGAGCCTCGAGCGCGTGCTGGCCACCTTTCCGCGGCTGGCCGAGCGCATCGGCCACCCGGGCGCACAGCTCTCGGGCGGCGAGCAGCAGATGCTGTCCATCGGCCGCGCGCTGATGACGCAGCCCGAGCTCATCATCCTCGACGAGGCCACAGAGGGCCTGGCGCCGCTGATCGTGGCCGAGATCTGGCGCGTGATTGGCGAGATCCGGGCCGATGGCATCGCCACGCTCATCGTCGACCGCAACTACCGCAAGGTGCTGGAGCACGCCGACCGCGCGCTGGTGCTGCAGAAGGGCGCCGTGGTGCTGCAAGGCGGCAGCAGCGCGCTGCGCGAAGACGCAGCGCTGGCGGAGTTCCTGGGCGTCTGAGCCGGGCTCAGGCGGCGGCCGGCGCCTCGGCGCGCGGCTGCTCGCTCAGGCGGCCGGCCTCCATGCGCAGCTGGCGGTCGCAGCGCGCGGCGATGGCGCGGTCGTGCGTCACCAGCACGAGCGTCGTGCCGGCCTCGCGGTTCATGTCGAACATGAGGTCCATCACCTTGGCGCCGGTGGCGAAGTCCAGGCTGCCCGTGGGCTCGTCGGCCAGCAGCAGCGCGGGCTTCGTGACGAAGGCGCGCGCCAGCGCCACGCGCTGCTGCTCGCCGCCGCTCATCACGCGCGGGTAGTGGCCGAGGCGCTCGCCCAGGCCCACGCGCTGCAGCATCTCGGTGGCCTGTGCGCGGGCGGCGGGGTCGCCCTTGAGCTCCAGCGGCAGCATCACGTTCTCGAGCGCCGTGAGGTTGGCCAGCAGCTGGAAACTCTGGAACACGAAGCCCACTCGTTCGGCGCGCCCGGCGGCGCGGGCGTCCTCGTCCATCGCAAAGAGGTCGATGCCGGCCAGGCGCACGGTGCCCGAGCTGGGCACGTCCAGGCCCGCCAGGATGGACAGCAGCGTGCTCTTGCCCGAGCCCGAAGCACCGACGATGGCCACGGATTCCCGCGCCACGAGCCGGAAATCGACCTCATGCAGTATGGTGAGCGTCCCGGTGGCGTCGGCCACCTGCTTGGTGAGACGGTCCACCGCGATGATGGGTTCAGACATGAAGGGGTCGTGCCGGCCGGCGCAGGCTGCGCGGCGGCGCTGGGTGGTTGCTGCGGTGCGGCACTGTAGCGCGCTGCTCCTGGCGGGGCTGGCGCTGCCCGCGACGGCCGCCCAGGCGCCAGGGGCACCCGCGGCGGCACCGTCCGCGGCCACGCAGCCGGTGATCCTGGTCGTGGGCGACAGCCTATCGGCCGAGTACGGCCTGGCGCGCGGCACCGGCTGGGTGAACCTGCTCACGCAGCGCCTGGCCCGCGAGAAGCTGCCGTGGCGCGTGGTCAACGCCAGCATCAGCGGTGACACCACCTCGGGTGGTCGCACGCGGCTTGCGGCGCTGCTGCGCGAGCACCGGCCGCGCGTGGTGCTGATCGAACTCGGCGGCAACGACGCGCTGCGTGGCCTGCCGCTGGACATGACCCAGGCCAACCTCACCGCCATGACGCAGGCCGCCAAGGCCGCCGGCGCGCGTGTGCTGATCGCCGGCATGCAGGTGCCGCCCAACTACGGCCGCCGCTACGGCGAGCAGTTCACGCAGCTGTTCGCCTCCGTGGCCCGGATTGAGGGCGCGGCGCTGGTGCCGTTTTTCCTGGCTGGCGTGGCCGACGTGCCCGATGCCGAGCGCTACTTCCAGCCCGACCGCATCCACCCCACGGCCGAGGCGCAGCCGCGGATGCTGGACAACGTCTGGCCGGCCCTGCGCCCGCTGCTGCGGGCGCCCGGCTGATCCGCGCCCGCAGCGGCGAGCCCCCGCCCAGCCGCGTGTCCACGCCCCGCGGCACCCGCACCCGCTGGCGAGCGTCCGACATCGCGGATCACACCGTGGTGCCGCCCACGCTCCTAGACTGGCCGCCAACATGCAAGCGCAACTCAACGACCGCATCACCCGCGTCGGCCCCGGCACGCCCTGTGGCGAGCTGCTGCGGCGCTACTGGCAGCCCGCGGCGCTGCTCGACGAATTCGAGCCGCGCTTCGATCCGCGCATGGCCCAACGCCCGCTGAAGGCCGTGCGGCTGCTGGGGCAGGACCTCGTGCTGTTCCGGGACGACGAAGGCCGCTGGGGCCTGCTCGACCGCGACTGCCCGCACCGCGGCGCCGATCTGGCCTTCGCCCGCCACGAGGGCGACCGCATCCGCTGCCCGTTCCACGGCTGGGCCTTCGACGCCGAGGGTCGCTGCCTGGAGACGCCGGCCGAGCCCATCGGCAGCACCTTGTGCCAGCGCGTGCGCCAGCGCCGCTACCCCACGCAGGTGGTGGCGGGCGTGGTGTGGGCGTACCTGGGGCCCGAAGGCGGCGAGCCCCCGGCGCTGCCGGCGCTCGATGCCTTCGTGGCGCCGGCCAGCCACGCCTTTGCCTTCAAGGGCCAGTGGCACTGCAACTGGCTGCAGGCCGTGGAGGTGGGCATCGACCCCGCGCACCCGAGCTTCCTGCACCGCATGCTCGACGACGCCCCCGGCACCGACGCCTACGGCCGCCAGTTCCGCAGTGCCAGCGTGGGCGACGTCGACGGTCAGCGCTGGCCGATGACACGGGTGATGCGCGAGCGCTGCAGCCCCGAGATCCGTCACGAGGCCGTCATGCCGGAGATCTCGCCAGGGCTCACGCGCATCACCACGTTGCGCCATATCGACGAACGCCACACCCATGTGCGCGTGACGAACGCGCTGTTCCCGCAGACCTTCGTGATCCCGCTGTCGGACACGCTCACCATCACGCAGTGGCACGTGCCCGTGGACGACACGCACACTTACTGGTACAGCTTCTTCACCAGCTTCGGCGCGCCGCTGGATCACGAGACGATGCGCGCGCAGCGCCTGCCACACCTGACCCTGCCCGACTACGTGCCGCGCCACGGCCACCACGACGACTGGGGCTTCAACCCCGAGGAGCAGCGCACGCGCACCTTCCTCGGCCTGGGCGAGGACGACATCAACCGCCACGATCAGTGGGCTGTGGAGAGCATGGGCCCGATCCAGGACCGCACGCGCGAGCACCTGGGCACCAGCGACAAGGTCATCATGGCCAACCGGCGCACGCTGCTGGCCGCCATCGACACGGTGGCCGCCGGCGGCGCGCCGCCGATGGCGCTGGACGCCGCCTCTGCGGCGGCGCTGACGGGCCCGGTCACCATCGACTGCATCGCGCCCGCGCAGGGCTGGGAGGCGCACTGGGCCGACAAGGCCCGCGCGCTGCGCGAGGCCGCGCCCTGGTTGGCCGAGCCGTCCCCCGCCCCGGCCGCGCCGGCATGAGGCCGGCCGATCTGCGGGCCCACGAGGCGCCCACGAACGCGGGCGAGCTGTTCGCCCGCGTGGAGGCCGCGGGCCTGGAGCAGGTGCGCGTGGCCTGGGCCGATCTGCAGGGCACCCACCGCTGCAAGACGCTGGTGGTGGGCGGTGCCTTCGGCACGCGCGCGCTGGCCGCGGCGCTGAAGCACGGCGTCGGCATGGTCAGCACGCTGCTGCTGAAGGACAGCGCCGACCGCACCGCGCTGCCGGTGTTCGAGCCTGGCGCGCTCGACGGGCTCGCCGGCTTCGGCGCCGCCAACAACCTGCTGCTGTGGCCCGAACCGGCCAGCTTCGTCGTGCTGCCCTGGGCGCCGCGCACCGGCTGGCTGCGCGCCACGCCGCGCTGGACCGACGGGCGTGCCGTGGAGGCCGATCCGCGGCAGGTGCTCATCCGTGCGCTCGAGCGGCTCGCCGCCGCGGGCTACACGCTGCGTGTGGGGCTGGAGCTGGAGTTCCACGTCTACCGGCAGGGCGCCGATCCGCTGCCCGCGGCCGTGGACGGCTGGCCCGCCGAGCCCGCGGCGGTGCACGCGCTGCACCCGGGCCACGGGCTGCTCAACGAGGCCTGGGCCGACCGCTGCGATGCCGTCTTCGCCACCGTGCGCCGCGTGGCCGCGGGCCTGGGCCTGCCGCTCACCAGCCTGGAGGTCGAGTTCGGCCCCAGCCAGGTCGAGGCCGTGTTCTCGGCCACCGACGCGCTCACCGCGGCCGACCACCTGCTGGCCTTCCGCAATGGCGTGCGCCAGGCGCTGGCGCGCGAGGGCTGGCACGCCACCTTCATGGCCAGGCCGCCGCTGCCCGGCGCCATGGCCAGCGGCTGGCACGTGCACCAGAGCCTGGCCACGGCCGGCGGCCCACATGCCGGCAGCAACGCCTTCGTGCGGCGCCAGGCCGGTGGTGGGGCGCACGAGGCGCGCGCGGTGCTGTCCGATGCCGGCGCGCACTGGCTCGCCGGGCTGCTGGCGCATGCGCCGGGCTTGGCCGGTCTGAGCGTGCCCACGGCGGTGGGCTTCGAGCGCTTCAAGGGCAGCCCGATGGCGCCCACGGCCGCGCATTGGGGCTTCGACAACCGCGGCGCGATGCTGCGCGTGATCGGCGGCCCCGGCGACGCGGCCACGCGCATCGAGAACCGACTCGGCGAGCCGCTGGCCAACCCCTACCTGTGCCTGGCCGGGCAGGTGGCCGCGGGCCTGGACGGTCTGACCCGGCAGCTCGAACCCGGCCCCGCGGTGCGCGCCCCGTACGGGCCGCAGCCCGCGCCGGTTCCGGCCACGCCCAGCGCCGCGCTGGACGCGCTGGCCGCCGATGCCGTGCTGACCGAGGCCCTGGGCCCCACGATGCTGCGGGTGCACGAGGCGGTGCGCCGGGCCGAGATCGCGCGCCGCGCCGCGGCCGACGACCCCGGGGCCTGGGACCGCCGCGAGCTCTTCGGCCGTTTCTGAAGCCGCCTTCGCCCAGCCATGCCCCTGCGGCATGACAGCTAGTCGGGAATGCCGCAGGGTGGCGGTGTGCCGGGCGCCACGACAATCCGCCGCAGCCCGAGAGCCCACCCGCCGATGCCCACGATCCACTTCGTCCACGCCGACGGCCACCGCGTCACGGTCGAGGACGCCAGCGGCCGCAGCCTGATGAGGGCGGCGGTGGCGGGCGGCGTCGAGGCCATCGCCGCCGACTGCGGCGGCACGCTGAGCTGCGCCACCTGCCACGTTTTGCTCGACGAGCCCTGGCGCAGCCGGCTGCCCGCGCCTTCGGCCGACGAAGACGCCATGCTCGAACTCACCGCCACCCCGCGCGAGGCCGGCAGCCGGCTGTCGTGCCAGATCGTGCTCGACGCTGCGCTCAACGGGCTCGTCGCGCGTCTGCCGGCGCGGCAGTACTGAAGCCCCCAGCGCCATGCGTGTGCTCGAGCTTCTCGCCAAGGCCTGCGCCGTGTTCGCCGGCCTGTTGCTGACCGCGATCACGCTGATGACCGTGGTCAGCGTGATCGGCCGCAACACCACGGGCTGGACGCTGCTGGGCGACTTCGAGCTCGCCGGCTCGGCCGCCGGCGCGGCCATTGCGCTCTTCCTGCCCTGGTGCCAGTGGGAGCGCGGGCACATCATCGTGGACTTCTTCACCACCCGCGCCAGCGAGGCCACGCGCGAGCGGCTCGACCGCCTCGGCGCCTTTGTGCTGGCCGCGGTGCTGGGCTTCATGACCTGGCGCAGCGCCGTCGGCGGCCTGAACGCCTGGGATACCCAGAGCGGCTCGATGATGCTGGGCTTTCCGGAGTGGATCGTCTATGCCGGCATCGTGCCCGGCCTCGGCCTGGCCAGCGTGATCGCGTTGGCGCAAGGCCTGCGGGGCTGCGCGCCCGCGGCGGAGGCCGCGCCGTGAGCCCTTTGGCGCTGACGCTGCTGATCTTCGGTCTGATGCTGGTGCTGATGGCCATCCGCGTGCCGATTGCGGCCTCGATGTTCGTGGCGGGCGGCCTGGGTTACCTGTTGCAGGCCGGCTGGCTGCCGTTGGCCAATTTCCTCAACACGCAGGCCTTCGCGCGCTTTGCGAGTTATGACCTCAGCGTGATCCCGCTGTTCATCCTGATGGGCAACTTTGCCACGCAGGGGGGCTTGAGCCGCGCGCTGTTCGTGTTCGCCGCCGCCGTCATGGCGCGCTTCAAGGGCGGCCTGGCGATGGCCTCGGTGCTGGCCTGCGCGGCCTTCGGGGCCATCTGCGGATCGAGCGTGGCCACGGCGGCCACCATCACCCAGGTGGCGCTGCCGGAGATGAAGAGACACGGCTACTCCGGCCGCCTGGCCACCGGCACGCTGGCCGCCGGCGGCACGCTGGGCATCCTGATCCCGCCTTCGGTGCCGCTGGTGATCTACGCCATCCTCACCGAGCAGAACATCGCCAAGCTGTTTGCCGCGGCGATGGTGCCGGGGCTGATCGCGATGCTGATGTACATGGTGGCCATCGCGATCTACGTGCGCGTCGTGCCCGGCCATGCGCCCGAGCACGACGAGGCGCCCGCGCTCACGCTGAAGGCGCTGTCGGGCATCGTGCCGATCGCGCTCATCTTCCTCGTCGTGTTCGGCGGCATCTACGGCGGCGTGTTCACGCCCGCCGAGGGCGCGGGCGTGGGCGTGGCGGCCACCTTCGTGGCGGCGCTGGCCAAGCGCGAACTCACCTGGGCCAAGTTTGCGCACTGCTTCACCGCCACCGCGGCGGCCTCGGGCATGATCTTCCTCATCTTCCTGGGCGCCGATCTCATGAACGCCGCGCTGGCGCTCACGCAGGTGCCGGGGCAGCTCGCTGAGATCGTCAAGGGCTGGAGCATCCCGCCGGTGGCGGTGGTGGGTTTGATCCTGCTGTTCTACGTCGTGCTCGGCGCGGTGATGGACGAGCTCAGCATGATCCTGCTGACGATCCCGATCTTCTTCCCGGTGGTGATGGGCCTGGACTTCGGCCTGCCGAGCGAGAGCGTGGCCATCTGGTTCGGTGTGATGGTGCTCATGACCGTGGGTTTTGGCCTGCTGGCGCCGCCGGTGGGCCTGAACGTGTACATCGTCAACAGCCTCGCCCGCGACGTGCCCATCGCCGAGAGCTACCGCGGCGTCGTGCCCTTCCTGCTGGCCGACACGCTGCGTGCGCTGCTGGTGTTGTTCGTGCCCGCCATCGCCCTGTGGGTGCTGCCCTTTGTCGGGTGAACCCTGAGCACCCGGCGCAGGGCTCCGCGTTAACTTTCCCCGGCAGGCAAGCCGCCTCCATCACCCAAGCCCAGGAGACCCCATGATCCAACGCCGCACCCTCGTGCAAGGCGCCGCCGCCACGGTGGCGACGCTCGGCGCACCGCTGGCCGCCTTCGGCCAGCAGACCGTGACGCTGAAGTTCCACACCTTCATGGCCCCGATGAGCAACGTCTGGCTCACGATGCACAAGCCGTGGATGGACAAGGTCGAAAAGGACTCCGGCGGCCGCATCAAGTTCGAGGCCTACCCGGCCATGCAGCTCGGCGGCACGCCGGTGCAGCTGTACGACCAGGCGCGCGACGGCGTGGTGGACATCGTCTGGACGCTGCCGGGCAACACCGCGGGCCGCTTCCCGCGCGTCGAGGTCTTCGAGCTGCCGTTCATGATGAACAACGCCGAGGCCACGTCCAAGGCCTACTGGGAGTACTTCCAGACCCAGTGCCCGGACGAGTTCAAGGAGACGCAGGTCATCGCGCTGCAGGTGCACGGCCCGGGCGTCATCCATACCGCCGGCAAGGCGGTCAACAGCGCCGCCGACCTGCGCGGGCTGAAGATGCGGGGTCCCACCCGCCAGGTGACCAAGCTGCTGGCCTCGCTGGGCGCCACGCCGGTGGGCATGCCGCTGCCGGGCATTCCCGACGCGCTGAGCAAAGGCACCATCGACGGCGCCGTCATCCCCTGGGAAGTGGTGCCGTCGGTCAAGGTCCACGAGCTCACCAAGTTCCACAGCGAGTTCCCGACCGACATGCCGGCGATCTACACCACCACCTTCGTGATGGCCATGAACAAGGCCCGGTACGACGGCCTGCCGGCCGACCTGAAGCGCGTGATCGACGCCAACTCCGGCATGGGGGCCTCGGCCTTCCTCGGGCGCACGCAGCAGGGCAACGATCCCATCGGCCGCAAGGCAGCCAGCGACCGCGGCAACACCATCCACACCTTCACCCGGGCCGAGGCGGAGGACTTCATCCGGCGCTCCGCCGCCATCGACGACGAGTGGGTGGCCGACATGGACAAGCGCGGCTTCAAGGGCGCGCAGCTGCTGTCCAGCGCCAAGGCGCTGATCGCCAAGCACGGCCGCGGCTGAGGCCGTCCGGGGCCGGCCCTGCCGGCCCGCGGCCCGTCAGATCGGCTGCGTGCGCTCGAGCAGCCAGGCCCGTGCCGCGGCGTGCTCGGCCGCCGCCAGCCGCGGCGCCAGGCGCTCGCGCACGGTGGCGTGGTAGCCGTTGAGCCAGTCCCGCTCGTCGGCGCGCAGCAGGCTGCGGTCGATGCAGCGCGTGTCGATCGGGCACAGCGTGAGCGTCTCGAATTCGAGAAACTCGCCGAAGCCGGGGCCGCCTTCCGTGCTTTCGGGGGTGCTCGCCGGCACGTTGAGCACCAGGTTCTCGATGCGCACGCCCCAGCGGCCCTCGCGGTACACGCCGGGCTCGATGCTGGTGATCATGCCCGGCTCCATCGCCATCTCCGGCGTGGGCACGGCCTTGCTGATGCTCTGCGGGCCCTCGTGGACGGCCAGGAAGTAGCCCACGCCGTGGCCGGTGCCGTGACCGAACTCGATGCCCTCGGCCCACAGCGGCGCGCGCGCCAGGCTGTCGAGCATGGGGCTGGGCGTGCCGCGCGGGAAGCGTGCCCGGCTGAGGTTCATGGTGCCCTTGAGCACCAGGGTGTAGTCGCGCTTCATCGCTGCGCTCACGGTGCCGATCGGCCACACCCGGGTGATGTCGGTGGTGCCGCCGAGGTACTGGCCGCCGCTGTCGATCAGCAGCAGTCCATCGCCTTCGATGACGGCGTGGTGCTCGGCCGTGGCCCGGTAATGCGGCATCGCGCCGTTGGCGTTGAAGCCGGCGATGACCGCGAAGCTCAGGCCCATGTAGCCCGGGCGCCGGGCGCGCTCGGCGCTCAGGCGCTCGTCGACCGTGAGCTCGGTGATGTGTTCGCCGCGGGACCGTGCCGCCTCGAACCAGGCGTAGAAGGCGCACATCGCCACGCCGTCCTCGATCATGGCCTCGCGCACGTGGGCGGCCTCGGCGGCGTTCTTGCGGCTCTTGAGCAGCGTGCTCGGGTTGACGGCTTCCGTGACGCTCACGCCCGCCGCCACCGCCTGCCGCAGGCCCAGCGTCACCCGCTTGGGGTCAACGAGCAGCGTGCTGCCCTCGGGCAAGCCCGCCAGCGCCGCCGCGGCCGCCGCGTAGGGCGCCAGCGCGATGCCGTCGGCCACCAGCGTTGCCGCGAGCGCCGCGTCGACCTTGCCTTCTCCGATGAACAAGGTGCCCCTGGGCGCCGCGGCCGTGGCGTCGAGCAGCAGGTGGCCCAGGAACACCGGGTTGTAGTTGACGTCGCTGCCGCGCAGGTTGGTGATCCAGGCGAGGTCGTCGACCGTGCTCACCAGGTGGTGCGTGGCGCCGTGGGCGTGCAGCGCCTGCTGCATGGCGGCCAGCTTGGCGCTGCGCGGCGTGGTGGCGTGCGGCGCCCGATGCTCGAACACGGGCTGCGGCGGCAGCGCCGCGCGCTCGGGCCAGATGCGGTCGACGAGGTCGAGGTCGGTGCGCAGCAGCACACCGGCCGCAGCCAGCGCGCGCTGCAGCGCGGTGTGGTGGCCCAGGCCCAGCACCTGAGCGTCGACGGCGACCGTGGCGTTGCGCGGCAGCTCGCGCGCCAGCCAGTCCACATGCGCGGTCGAGGTCCCGGTGGCGATTTTCTCCAGCGCAATGCCGGTGCCGGCGAGCTCGGCCTCGGCTTGCGTCCAGTAGCGGCTGTCGGCAAACAGTACCGCCGCATCGGCCGCCACCACCAGCGTGCCCATGCTGCCGGTGAAGCCCGAGAGCCACTCGCGCGCCTGCCAGCGCGCGGGCAGGTACTCGCTCAGGTGGGGGTCGGCGCTGGGCACCAGCACCGCCCGTACACCGGCCTCTGCCATGACCTCGCGCAGCTGGGTGAGGCGCAGGCGGATCGGGGATGTGCGGGTATCCATCGGGGGCGTCCTTGGCGGCGGGCGGAGTGGCGCCGGATTCTAGGAGCCGGCCCTGGGGGTGATCGGACGGCGTGCCGCCCCCAGCGCCAGCGTCCACCAGGCCAGCGGGCAGGCGATCAGCGCGGCGAGGAGCACGGGCCGGGTC
This sequence comes from Ideonella sp. WA131b, assembly GCA_023657425.1. Lineage (NCBI taxonomy): Bacteria > Pseudomonadati > Pseudomonadota > Betaproteobacteria > Burkholderiales > Sphaerotilaceae > Ideonella > Ideonella sp. WA131b. The sequence continues at coordinate 458,395 of JAGTJW010000002.1, read as the reverse complement.
AGCCGCCACAGCAGCAGGCCGGCGACCTGCGGGATGCTGGCGCCCATGAGGCGGCGCAGCGCGATCTCGCGCGCCTGGCGCTGGGCGGCGAAGGCGGCCAGCGCGCACATGCACGACCTGGCCCGGGGCATGACGCCCTGCACCGTCAGCAGCTTCTGGCCGGCCCGAGGACCGAAGGCGATCCGATTGGTACAGGCCGCCGCCCGCTGTGGTCTGAGCGAGCGGGCTTCCTCCGAGTCGCTGTCGTTGTCGGCCATGCAGGTCGAACCCTCCTCTTCGACCAGCACCGCCCGACGGCTGCATGCTCCGCTTCGTCTTCTGCAACGGCCTGTTTGGAACCGATGCCCGCCCTGAAGCTGCCGCGGTGTCTGCAGCGGCATGTTCGACGGGCTGGCCGGTGATGGCTGGGCGTGCGGATCAGCGCGCCAACATGCCATGGAACAGCGCATCGATCGCCTGTTCGGCATGTGCTTCGGCTTGTGCTGCGGTCATTGGCGCTGCACCGTAGATGCGCTCGACCAGATGCGCGGCTGCCTGCACCGCCGTCAGCATGCCGGTCATCATGATGCTCGCGTGCTCCACCGGATAGGTCTTCAACAAGCCGGCGGCGGTGCATTCGGCAACGACCGCGTCAAGCGCCTGGTGGAACGGTCGCATGTACGTGTTGACCAGCCAGTCAAGCCGGGGGCCCGCCTGGGTGACTTCCATGAATACCAGCGAGTGGGCGGCGGGATGCAGGATGTTGATCACCGCGAACGCGCGCAGAAGCGCCCGCAGTCGGCTTAAGGGGGCGGCGCCGTCGATCGCTGCGTCGGCGTGCATCCAGTAGCTGATGGTCTCAACGTAGGCGTTCTCGACAACGGCGCGCCACAGGCCTTCCTTGTTGCCGAAGTGGTAGTTCAGGAGCGGCTGCTTGACGCCTGCACGGCGGGCAATGGCCAGCACCGACGCGCCATCGAAACCCTTCTGCGAAAACTCGATTTCGGCCGCCTCGATCAGGCGCTGCCGGCCCGACACCTCGGGGCTGACCGCATCAGCGCTGGCAGACCCTTTGGCGCGGTTCGCGGCCTTGGCCCCGCCAGACGCTGTTCGGGACTTCTTCGCTGTGTTCATGTCGTATGGGCTGTGGGTGACGTGTTTCGGATGGATGCGCCAGCCTGTCGCCGGAGTGCATGGATTGTCGACCGGCGGCGACTCCACGGCATCCAGGTGCAATGAACGCTCAGCGGCCTGAGCCGGAGCCCACGGCATGCCTTGCGACGCTCTGGATCGAGGCCCGAACTGATATGCGTATAAGTCCCGAGGCCAGGTCGCTTATGTACATATAAGCTCTCGCGACATCGGTTGTTGCATGGCGCAGCGGCCGCGGTCCTTGAGAGGCAGCAGTGCGCGAAGTGGAGACACCTGTCCTGATCGTCGGCGCCGGCCCCGTGGGCATGCTGGCCGCGGCGCTGCTGGCCGATCAGGGCATCGACTCCATGCTGATCGAGGAACGCGAGGAGTTGCACCAAGCGCCGCAGGCCCATGTGATCAGCTCCCGGACCCAGGAGATCCTGGCCGAGATCGGCATCGACGAGGCGGTGCTGGCCAAGGTGTCCACGCCATGGCAGGCCGCCCGCTATGTCACCTGGCGCCGCAACGTCGCCAGCCCCGACCTGGCGCGCATCGAAGTGGGTGGACACGACTACATATCGGCGCTCGATGCTGTCAGTGCCCGGAGGACGGCCAATGTGCCGCAGCACCTGCTTGAGCGCCTGCTGTTGGCACAAGTCTCCCGCCGTGTTCCCTGCCAAGTCCGGTTTGGGCAGTCGTGGCGGTGCGCGGAGCAGTCGGCCGAAGGCGTGACCTCTCGCGTGCAGGATGCCACCACCGGCGAGACCTATCGCGTGCGCAGCCAGTGGTTGCTGGCCGCCGATGGCGCGAGCAGCAGCGTCCGACGGGAACTGGCCATTCCGATGCTGGGTGAGACCGGCCTGGCCCACTTGATCACGGTGAACTTCGAGGCCGATGTTCGGCACTTGGTGGGCGACAGCCCGTCGATTCTGTTCTGGACCTTGTCAGCCTGTGCTCCGGGCACCTTCATCGTTCACGACGCCGCCCGCTACTCGGTGTTCATGACGCCGTACTTCCCACCCCACGAGTCGCCGCAGGACTTCCCGCTGGAGCGCTGCGAACGCTTGCTGCGCACCGCCCTCGGCGACCGCCGCATGCCGGTGCGAATCACCTCGCTGTCGAACTGGACCATGCAGTCGCAGGTGGCAGAGCGCTATCACCAGGGTCGCGCTTTCCTGATTGGCGACGCCGCGCACCGGTTCCCGCCAACAGGTGGCCTGGGCCTGAACACCGGGGCGGCGGACGCGCACAACCTGGCGTGGAAACTGGCTCTGGTGATGAAGGGCCAAGCAGGGCCAGGCTTGCTGGAGACCTATGCCAGCGAGCGACGACCATCAGCCGAGGCCAATGCTCGGCTGAGCACCGCCAACTACCACCGGATGCGTCAGGTGACCGATGCACTGGGCCTCAATCAGGATCACCTGCCGATCATGGCGCGCCTGCGCGCCAGTGCGGTGTCCCGTGTCCTGCCTGCACGGACCCGCTCCACAGTCAAGAAGCTGATGGTGGCGCAAGTGGACGCCCGGTTGCGCAAGGTGGCGCGTGCTGCCACACCGACGTTCGCGAAGGTCAAGCAACAGGCACAGCAAGCCGCCGAAGCACAGCGCGAGCACTTCCATACGCTGGGCATGGACCTGGGCTTTGTTTACCGCAGCGCAGCGATATGCGACGACGGCAACCCGGCACCGCAAGGCGCGAACCCGGTGATGGACTGTGTTCAGTGCCTGACACCCGGGGCGCGGTTTCCCCACTTCCCCTTGCGCGGCGGCGCGGCATCCCCGGCCACCTCACATGCATTGATCGGACATGGCCACTTCCTGCTCGCCGGCTTCGGCTGCCACGGTCCTGCTGTGGCCGACCTCGCACGCACTGCCGGCCAGGCCGCCGACGCCGCAGTGCGCAGCGCCGACTTGAATGCCCTGGTCCCTGAGACCGTGCTGCCCTTGCTGGCCGGATGGGCCCAGGGCAGCGCCGACTGCATGGTGATGATTCGTCCCGACGGCCACATTGCCTGGCGCCACATGGGCGCTGCCCCGGTGGCCGCGGACGACCTGACGGCGGCCCTGAACCGGGTTCTGCAGGTTCCGGCGGGCAAAGCGGCTCCATCCCATGCCTTGTCCGCCTGAGGCTCCGGGCTGTCAGACATCACACGCCCTTCAACCACACAGCACAAAGGACTCTCCTTGGACTCACCACCTCCTTCCGGCCCGTCAGCTGCCATCGTGCTGGGCGTTGGCCCTGATCGTGGCATTGGCGCCCAGCTCTGCCACCGGTTCGCACGGGAAGGCCTGCATCTCTTCGTGGGCGGCCGCTCGCTCGACAAGATCGAGGCCGTAGCCAAGGCCATCCGCCAGCAGGGCGGGATGGCCACTGCAGTGCTTGCCGATGCCACGCAGGAGACCGACATCGTGCGGCTGTTCCAGGCCGTGGAAGACGCCGGCCTGCCGCTGGACGCGGCGATCTACAACGCCGGCAACAACGTGAACGGCGACCTGGCCACCATGGAGTCGTCGCTCTTCGAGAGCTGCTGGCGCGTGGCCTGCTTCGGTGGCTTCCTGTTCGGCCGTGAAGCGGTGCGGCGCATGCTGCCACGTGGCCGGGGAACCGTGCTCTTCACAGGCGCCAGCGCGTCCTGGCGCGGCGTCCCGAAGATGTACCCGTTTACCGCCGCCAAGGCCGGCCTGCGGACCTTCGCGCAGGCCATGAACAAGGAGTACGGCCCCAAGGGGCTGCATGTGGGGCACGTCATCGTCGACGGCGCGGTGGAAGGCGACCGCATCCTCAAGGGCAAGCCCTACATCGCCGAGATGAAGGGTGAAGAGGGCCTGATCAGCATCGAGGGAATCGTCGACGCCTACTGGTACCTGCACACCCAGCACAAGCAGGCCTGGACCTTCGAGCTCGACCTGCGTCCGTTTAAGGAGCCCTGGTGAGCGCCGCCCGTCTGCCGGTGCTGGTGGGCCGCTACATCTCGCCCGCCGTGCGTCGCGTCGCAGCCTGCATGGTGTTCCAGGAGGTGGCATTCGAGCACCGTTCGCTGTCGACCGCCGACCCGGCCGAGTTCGCCGAGATCCGCCGCATTGCCCCGCTCGGCCGGGTGCCGGCCCTGGTGCTGCCCGATGGAGAAGTGCTCGTCGAGAGCTCGGCCATCCTGGACCATGTCGACGACACCGTCCCGGCGAACCGGGCGTTGCTGCCGCATCACGGTCCGCCGCGGCGCAAGGCCCTGCAGCGCCTCGCGCTGGCCACCGGTGTGTGCGACAAATTGGTGGCCATCGGCTACGAGATGACGCGCCGGCCTGCAGACAAGCGCTACCAGCCCTGGATCGACCAGTGCGGCAGCCAGGCCCTGGGTGGCCTGACGGCACTCGAAGCCGCCATGGGCAACGCACCCTGGGTGGCGGGAGACTGCATCACACAGGGCGACTTTGCCGCCGCCGTGGCCCTGGACCTGGCCGCGAAAGTGACACCGGTTGCTCTTGAGGCAGTCGCCTTGCCCGGGCTGCGTCGCCTGCGATCGTCGCCCGAGATCTCGCAAGTCCTGTCGCGCCTGCTGCCATGACCGCGCCGACCCCAACACAGTCCCCGGCGCAAGCAGGCACCGTGCCGGTGGCCATCATCGGCGCTGGCGTGGCGGGCTCGGTGCTCGCCTTGCTGCTGGCCCGCCAAGGCATTCGCAGTTTGCTGGTGGAACGGCAGACCGAGGTCGACACGCATCCGCGTGGCCATGTCTGGTCCATCCGGTCGATGGAGGTGCTGCGCTCTATCGACCCGGAACTGGCCGAGGAAATGCGCGAGACCAGCCCGGCGCCGCTCAAGCTGCGCTACATCACCTGGTGCACCTCGCTGGCGGGTGTGGACCTGGGCCGCTGTGTGCCCATCGGCAACGACCCGGCATACACCGCCCACCTGCTGGCCAGCAGCCCCTGCAGGCCGCTGCACCTGTCGCAGAACGTGGCCGATCCCATACTGCGGCGCCGTGTGCTCGCCGAGCCCTGCATCAGGCTGATCACGGGCTGTGAACTGCAGGCTCTGCAGCAGGCACGCGACGGCTGCACCCTCACGCTGCGCGCTCGCAATGGTCAGAGCATCACCCAGCAGGCGGATTACACCGTCGGCGCCGACGGCGAGCACAGCACGGTGCGGCAGCTGCTGGAACTGGCCACCAAGGTCACGCCGCTGCAATCGGTGGCACAGATTCATTTCCGCGCCAACCTGTCGAAGTTCACTTCGCCGCGGCCAGGCCCCTTGTACTGGGTGCTCAATCCGGCCGTGGTGGGCACCCTCACGGCCCACACGGCAGACGACTCGGACTGGGTGCTCACCACGGCCACGCTGCCGGCGGTGGAGCCGGCCGAGGCCATGCCCGCGTCACGCGCCATTGCGTTGGTGCACGCCGCCATCGGGGACACCAGAGTGCCGGTGGACCTGGTGGCTGTGCGGCCCTGGACGATGGCGCTTCGTCGCACCGAAACCACCCGCCATGGCCGGGTGATGCTGATCGGCGACGCGGCGGCGGGCTTTTCTGCCATCGGCGGCTTTGGCCTGAACCATGGCATCCAGGATGCGGCCAGCCTGGCCTGGCGCTTGAGTTTGCTGGTCAACGGCCGGCTGCACCCAGATCTTGCCGAGACCCTGTTGGCCAGCTTTGCGGTCGAACGCGCGGAGAGCGCGACCTTCCATGCCTTGCGTACCCAGCAACTCACCGAGCTGTCAGACGAGGTGTTGCGTGTCGCCGGGCTGGACCCCAGCGGATTCGGCAAGCTGACCGCCCTGTCCCAGTCCTCTTTGCTGGGACTGTTGCCGGGCACACTCGTCCGCAAGCTCTTTGCCGGCCTGATGGCGGGTGGCTTGAAGCCGCTGGCCCGGCTGGCCGGCAAGGAAGCCGCTGGGATGTCAGCGCGCCAGCGGGTGAGTCGTGCGATCGACAAGCAGCGCGAGGTGTTCGTCACGCTGGGCACAGACCTGGGCTACGCCGTTGAAAGCGGCTTCGTGCTGCGCGAGCCGCGCCCACAGCCGGCGGCACCTCACAGTGCCACCGAGTACTGGCCCACCACCAGCCCGGGATCTCTGATTCCGCATCTGTGGAGCGAGGAGCAAGGCGTCTCGGTGTCAACAAGGGACCTCGTCCGTGCCGCGCCGCTGACCTTGCTGGTCGGCCAGACCGAGCACGCGCGCTGGCAGCCCGCGCTTGCTCAGTTGCGTAGCGACTGGGGCATCGAGGTGGCCTGCCCGGCGATCGGTCAGGGTGAGGAGGCGCCATTCCGGGCGGAAACGGCCGACTGGGCCGCCGCGCTGGAAGTCGATGAAGACGGCGTGGTGCTGGTGCGCGGCGACGGAGTCGTGGTGTGGCGCAGTCGCCGCCGCTGCACCGACCCCGGCATCGCGCTGCGTGATGTGTTCACTGGCCTGTTGGCCCCGAACAAGCGGTCCGCGAGGGCCCTGACATCGAACCCCATTCAGGAAATGCAATGACCGATCCGATGACTCCCTTTCCCGTCGCCTGTCCCGATCCCGACGCAAAGTCGCCGAAGAAACTGGCCCACATCGTCCTGACCACCCGACACTACGAGAAGGCCATTCACTGGTGGAGCATCGTGCTGGGAGCCAAGGTGATGTTCCGCAACGAGCTGCTGTGCTTCCTGTCCTATGACGACGAGCATCACCGGGTGGCCCTCGTCAACACGAACAACTTCGCCACGAAGCGACGCGAGTCGACGGGGTTGGACCACGTGGCCTTCACCTACGGTTCGCTGGCCGATTTGTTGCACACCTTCGAGCGGCTCAAGCGCCACGGCCTGGCGCCCGAGTGGTGCATCAACCATGGCCCCACCACGTCCATGTACTTCCGCGATCCGGACGGTGTGCAGGCCGAACTGCAGGTCGAGAACTTCGCCACCCCTGAGGCACTGGATGAGTGGTTCCGCTCGGGCGCGTTTGCCGACAACTCCATCGGCGTCGAGTTCGACCCCGACTTCCTGCTCGAACGGTTCCGGGCCGGGGACCCCGAGCAAACGCTGCTGAGCGCCGGCAAAGTGGTCAGCCGCAGCTTCGTGACCCTGTCCTGAGATCGGCTCGATGAAGCTGTGCACCTTCTCCGTGGGCTCTGCCACGTCCCATGTCGGCGTGGCCCTGTCGGGCGATCGCGTTTTGGACGTCACCGCCGCAATGGCCTCCGACTCCCGCTATGCCAGCTTGCTGTCCATCATGGAACACGAGGCGGTCGCGTTGCCGGCCATCCGGACGCTGATGCGGGACGTCGCGGCGTCGCCGCCATCGGATCGCATGCCCGTCTTCGATCTGCGCAGCGTGACGCTGCATGTGCCTTACAGACCACCACAGATTCGCTGCTTCAGCGTCTACGAGCAGCACCTCAAGAATGCCTTCGGCCAGGTGCTGAAGAACGAGTTCGGCTTCTTCGCCCGGCTGCTGCTGGGCACGCTGGGCATGGCGAAGATCCCTAAGGCGTTTTACGCTGCGCCGGCCTACTACAAGGGCGTGCGCATGAACCTGTCGGGGCACCTGGATGCCGTGTCTCGCCCCCGGCCGGGCGGCAAGCTCGACTACGAGGCCGAACTCGGCGTGGTGGTCGGCCGCCGGGGCAAGGACATCGACAAGGCACGGGCCATGTCGCATGTCTTTGGCTACGTGGTCTTCAACGACTTCTCAGAACGCGACCAGCTGATGAAGGAGATGCGCACCCGACCCAGCCCCGGTCCGGCCAAGGGCAAGGACTTCGATGGCAGCAATGCCTTGGGGCCATGGATCGTCACCGCCGACGAGGTGCGCGATCCACATGCGCTGGAGGTGTCGGTGCGGGTGAACGGCCAATTGCGCGGCCAGGGCAGCACTGCGCTGATGACGCACCGGATCGACAGCATCGTCAGCTACGCCTCATGGAACGAGACGCTGCACCCCGGCGAGTTGCTGGCCACCGGCTGCGTGCCCAACTGCGCGGGCATCGAGCAGTGGCGCTTCCTGCAGGACGGCGACCGGGTCGACGTGGACATCACCGGCCTGGGCGCACTGAGCAACACGATCACCGCGCAGTGAGCCCCGACGTCGGGCGGTACTGCCGTGTCCTTTCGTTCGTCAATCACAAATCCACTTGGAGACAACATGCACCCAGTCCCTTGGCTCATGGCCGCCGCAGCGGTCCTCGCGTTCACACCCGCCAAAGCCGACAACGGCTACTTCCAGATCGGCTACGGCGCGGAGGCGCGTGGGGTCGGCGGTGCGGCCGCAGCGGCCACGCGGGACGCGTTTGGTGCTGCGGCCAACCCGGCCACGACCGTCTGGGTGGGCAACCGCTTCGACGCCAATCTCTCAATGACATCCGGCAGCACCCGGTTCCGCCGGCAGGCCGGCCTGCCGCCGCCCGTGAACGGTGCGCTCGACACCGACATCGAGAGCGAGAAGCGCTGGGAACTGCTGGGCGAAGTAGCCTACAGCCGCATGATGTCGCCGGACTTGGCTCTCGGCGTGGTGGGCTACAGCAATGGCGCAGGCACTTTCCTCCCTGCCGACACCACCGTGTGCTTGGCGCCGCAACCCGCGCCACCCGGCACCACCTTCCGGGGCAACGCGCTATGCGGCAGCGGCCGCATCGTCTCCGGAGTGAAGCAGCTGATCGTCGCGCCGACGCTCTCAATGCGTTTGTCGAACAGCGTATCGGTGGGCGGCTCACTGCTGCTGGCCGGCCAGATGTTCAAGGCTGAGGGCCAGCAGGCGCTGACCTCGCAATCGGCCTCACCCGACAGGGTGACCAACCGCGGCACGGCGTACTCTTTTGGCGCAGGGCTGCGGGTGGGCGGCTACTGGCGGGCGCACGAGATGCTGAGCCTGGGCGCCTCGTGGTCGCCACGCGTCGCAATGAGCCGATTCGAGGAGTACGAAGGCCTGCTGGCCGACCGCGGCCGGTTTGACATTCCAGAGACGCTGATGGCGGGGCTTCAGTTCTCGCCCAGCCCGGCACTCTCGCTGATGTTGGACTATCAGCGCATACGCTATTCCGGGACGGATGCCTTGGCCAACCCTGGATTTGACGGCAGCGCGCTTCGTGGCAGCAACGGCGGTCCGGGCAACGGCTGGCGTGATCTGGATGTCTACAAGCTCGGCGTGCGCTATCAGGCCACACCGGCACTGCGCGTCTCGGCGGGCATGTCGGCCAGCAGCAGGGTCTTCGACGACAAGGACACGACCCACAACCTCACCACGCCGTCCACCTTTCGCCGGCACTACACGCTGGGTGCTGGCTACACCCATGCACCCGGCACCGAGTGGTCGTTTTTCTATGCGCGCTCGCCCAAGCGCACCACCACAGGAACGTCCGCGCTGGCCTCGGGTGTGGTTTCGCAGTTCACGGGCGTTCCGACAGCCGCGGGCCAGGAAAGCCTGTCCACCTCGCTGCATGCCTTCGGCATCCAGTACTCGATTCGCCATTGACGCGCTGGCCGGTTGCCCCTTGGTCGACGGGAGCCACGGGCCGCGCGCGTCCGTCTTCCACCCACTCTCCGTAAAGAGGTTGTTCTGCATGAAGGCCTGCGTCCTCACAAAGTTTGGCAACACCGACACGCTGGCGGTCCGCCACGACCTGCCGGTGCCGCAACCCGGTGCCCGCGAGGTGCTGGTCCGGGTTGACGCCACCAGCGTGAACCTCATCGACTGCGGCCGCCGCAGTGGCTATGGCGCACCGCTGTTCAGGCTCAAGGGCGCGAAGTCGTTCCCCATGGTGCTGGGCACCGACTTCTCGGGGGTCGTCACCGCGGTGGGCGGCCGGATCAAGACACTGAAGGTAGGCGACCGGGTCTGGGGCGCGAAGGGACATGGGCGCTGGGGCAGCTATGCGGAGTACGTGGTTGTTCCTGAGAGTGAGGTCGGACTGCGCCCGGCCAGGCTTGGCACGCACGAAGCGGCTGCCTTGCCCTACGCCGCGCTGACCGGATGGAAGGCCATCACCCACGGGCTGCGCCTGAACGAACACAACAGCGCCGGCAAGCGTGTGCTGGTGCATGCCGGTGCCGGTGGCGTAGGCTCATTCGCCATTCAACTGCTGCGGACCTGGGGCGCTGAGGTGATCACGACCTGCAGTGCGGGCAACGCTGCGCTGTGCCTGTCGCTCGGGGCGGCGCAGGCCATCGACTACACAAGGCAGGACTTCAGCAGCCTGCTGGGCAACCTGGACGCCGTGCTTGACACCGTGGGGGGTGATGTGGAAGCCCGCTCGCTGTCGATCCTGAAGGTCCATGGCGGCGCGGCCTACGCCACGTTGCTCCACCCGACGTTGGACCTGGTCAGCCGCCACGGCGTGCCCGGCGGCCTGTTCCGTGCCTTCCTGGCCATGCGGTCGGCACGCGCTGCCCAGGCCAGGCTCGGCCGCCGTTATGCGTGGGTGCTGCACTCGCCCGACCGCCAGGCGCTGGATGCCATCGCCGGGCTGGTCGACGCAGGACGCATCCGGCCGGTCGTCGACACCGTTTACCCCGGCCTGGAGGACATTGCAGAAGCACACCAGCGCTGCGAGTCGCGGCATGCCAGCGGAAAACTTGTCGTTCGCGTGTCCTGACGCGGCAGCGACACCCTGCCTCCCAGCCCCCACCACGGCCCCATGAACGCTCGAACCGAGCTCCAAAAACTGCAGTCCGCTCGCCTGGAAGACCGCTACGAGCTTGGCGAGGGCACGGTCTTCCTCAGCGGCAACCAGGCCCTGGTGCGCATTGCGCTGGACCAGCGCCGCATCGACGAACGCCAGGGCCATCAGACCGGGGGTTTCATTTCCGGCTACCGCGGCTCACCGCTGGGCAGGCTGGACATGGAGCTGTGGCGGGTTCAGCCGCTGCTCAGGGCTGCAAAGGTGCACTTCCAGCCCGGCATCAATGAAGATCTGGCGGCCACTGCCGTCTGGGGGTCGCAGTACGTAGGCACCTTTGCCGGTGCCACGGTCCAGGGGGTGTTTGGCATCTGGTACGGCAAGGGGCCGGGCGTGGACCGCAGCGGCGACCCGCTCAAGCACGGCAACCTGGCGGGCACCAGCGCGCTGGGCGGGGTTCTGGTGCTGGCGGGTGACGACCACAGTGCCAAGTCGTCCACCACCGCTCACCAGTCCGACTTCTCGCTGATCGCGGCCGGCATTCCGGTGCTCTACCCATCGAACGTGCAGGAGGTGCTGGACTTCGGTCTGCGTGGCATCGAGATGTCGCGCCACACCGGTTGCTGGGTCGGCCTGAAGCTGGTAACCGACGTGGTGGAGTCTGCCGGCGAGGTGACCGTGGGCCAGTTGACGCCGGTGGCCGCGCCTGCGGTCGCCAACGGCCCGCTGCACATCCGCGCGCTCGACATGCCGGTCATGGCCGAGGAGCGACTCCACAACCACAAGCTGCCCGCCACCGTGCAGTTCGCGAAGGCCGCGGGTCTCAACCGCATCGTCTGGCCCGGTGACGGCGCCCGCATCGGCATCGTGACCGCCGGCAAATCCTATGGCGACACGCTGCAGGCCCTGGCACGCCTGGGCATCGCGGCAAGCACCGCCGAGCTGCCGGTGCGGCTGCTCAAGCTGGGTATGGTCTGGCCGCTGGATGACGAGATCGTGCGCCAGTTCTCAATGGGCCTGGATCAGATCCTGGTGGTGGAGGAGAAGCGCCCTCTGATCGAATCGCAGCTGAAGTCGGTGCTGTTCGACGCCCGCCTGGCCACGCCGCCAAAGGTGGTGGGCAAGTTCAACGGCTCTCCAGAGTCTTCCGCCTCACGGGGCGATGCGTGGCTGCCCTTGTGCAACGAACTCACCGTCCTGCAGATCGCCGAAGCCATCCAGCGGCTGCTGGGAAGGCCGGTGGCCATGCCTGCCGCACCGGGCACCGCCCTGGCGGGGGCGGCCATGGGCCCGATGCGCAAGCCCAGCTTCTGCGCCGGCTGTCCGCACAACACCTCGACGAAGGTGCCGGACGGCAGCCGTGCACTGGCCGGCATCGGCTGTCACACCATCGCCATGCTCAACGACCCGAAGAAGACGCACACCGTCTCTCACATGGGCGGCGAAGGAGTGATGTGGATGGGGCAGTTGCCGTTCACACGAGAGCCCCATGTGTTCGCCAACATGGGAGACGGCACCTACTTCCATTCGGGCTACCTCGCCATCCGCCAGGCCGTGGCGGCCAACCTGCGGATGACCTACAAGCTGCTGTTCAACGGCTTCGTGTCGATGACCGGCGGACAACCGATCGACGGCGATCTGAGCGTGGACAAGGCAGTAGCCCAGCTGCGTGCCGAGGGCGTCAAGCGGCTGGTCATCGTCACCGACGACGTCGGGTCCTATGGTGGTGCACGGCGGCAGGCGCTCGGGGTGCCGGTGTTCGACCGCGGCTCGCTGGAGGCCGTGCAGCGCGACCTGCGTGAACACGACGGTCTGTCGGTGCTGATCTACGACCAGGCCTGCGCCACCGAGAAGCGCCGCCTGCGCAAGCGCGGCAAGCTGCCCGACCCGCTGACCCGGACCTACATCGACCCGGAGGTCTGCGAGGGCTGCGGCGACTGTGGCGACCAGTCCGGCTGCCTGGCCATCGAGCCGCTGGAAACTCCGCTGGGCCGCAAGCGCAAGATCAACCAGTCGTCGTGCAACACCGACCTGTCGTGCGTGCGCGGCTTCTGCCCCAGCTTCGTGACGCTGCACGGCGCGGCGCCGCGCAAGCTGCAGGGCGGCAAGCCCATCCAGGTCAGCATCCCGGCGCTGCCAGAGCCGCCCTTGCCAGAGTCGTTCGAACCCATGGCCCTGCTGGTCTCGGGGATCGGAGGCACTGGCGTCGTCACCATCGGCGCGGTTCTGACCATGGCCGCCCATCTGGATGACAAGGCGGGCAGTTCGCTCGACGTGACCGGGCTGTCGCAGAAGTACGGCGCGGTGGGCTCACACATCCGCCTCGCACCCACGCCCGAGTTGCTGCGCACGGCCCGCATCGGAGCCGGCGAGGCCGACGTGCTGCTGGGATGCGACCTGATCGTGGCAGCCGGGGCGGAATCGCTTTCGAGGCTGCGGCCTGGCCGGGCCACGGCCGTCATCAACACGCAGGTCGTGCCCACCAGCGACTTCACCCGTCAGCCCGACTGGTCTGCTGATGAAACCAGCTTGCGGGCCCGGCTGGAGCAGGCACTGGCCGACCGTGTGGTGTTCATCGACGCGTCCGATCTGGCCGAATCCCTGCTGGGCGACGCCATCTTGTCGAACATGCTGCTGCTCGGCTATGCATGGCAAAGGGGTGTCATCCCGGTGAGGCTGGCGGCGATCGACAGGGCCATCGAGCTCAACGCCGTGGCCGTGCAGGCCAACCGACAGGCCTTCGCGCTGGGCCGCTGGCTGGCACACGATGCCGCAGGCGCGCGACGGGCGCAGGCGCCCGCCGTTCCCGTGCGATGGCCAGTGCCAGCCAACACACTGCCGCTGGCCGACCTGATCACCGACCGGGTCCAGCGCCTGACCGACTACCAGAACAAGGCCCTGGGCCTGCGCTACCGGCAGCGCATCGAGACGGTGCAACGTGCGCTGGGCCGGCGCGAAGACGCCGGAGAAGTGCTGCGCCAGGTGGCCACCCAGTATTTCCGCACCTTGGCCGTCAAGGACGAGTTCGAAGTGGCCCGCCTGTACACCCGGCCGGCATTCAAGATGAGCCTGGGCGAAGGCTTCAGCGGCAACTACAAGCTTCGCTTTCACCTGGCCGGTGGTCCCTTCGGAAAGCGCGACACGACCACGGGTGCGGTCACCAAGTCCAGCGTCGGCGGCTGGGTGATGCCGGTATTCAGCGTTCTGTCGTCACTGCGCTTTCTGCGCGGAACCTGGCTGGACCCGTTCTGCCGCGGGGCAGAGGCGCGGCTCAATCGCCGCGTTCTTGCAGCCTACGAAGAGGACTTGGGGCGCATGGCCGGCGAAGCGGCCAGCTGGCCCGCCGAACGGCTGCGCGAGCTGGCAGGCTGGCCCGAGAGTGTGCGCGGCTACGGCCCGGTGCGCGAGCGCCAGGCGGCAACCGGCTTGGCCCGCCGTGACCGGGCCCTGCAGCAGCAGGGAGCCGCGTGATGGCCGCCGCTGTCCCATCGATTCGAAGCCTGCAGGACGTGCACGACCTGGAGGCCAGCGCAGCTTTGCCGCTGGATCGCACACCCAGCACCTATGCGCTGCTGCAGCGCAGCGCCGAGGTCAGCCCCGATGCGACCGCGCTGTCGTTCTTTCTGACGCTCGACGAGCACGACCGGCCCCATCGCTGGAGCTATGCCGAGTGGCTGGTCCGCATCACCCAGGCCGCCCATCTGTTCCGCCGGCTGGGCATCGGCCGGCACGACGTGGTGGTGTTCGTGCTGCCCAACCTTCCGGAGACTCATTGGACCATCTGGGGTGGAGAAACGGCGGGCGTGGTGATGGCCATCAACCCGATGCTGGAGCCCGCCACCATGCGGCATCTGATGGCCACCACCCGGCCCCGGCTGGTGGTCACGCTGGCGCCCATGCCGGGGCAGGATTTGTGGGAAAAGGTCTGCACAGCGCTGGAAGGCGTGGACTCGATCACCGCCCTGCTGGCCGTGTCGCCCGGCCGCTATCTGCTGAACGACGCACAGCGTGCCGCGCTGGCCCCGTCAGCCGCGGTGCCGACGTCATTGCGCGGCCTGCCGGTGATTGACTTTCACGACGCGCTGTCGCGCGAGGACGGGAAGGCGCTGACTTTCGAGCTGCCGGGGCTGGACGACGTGGCATCGTATTTCTGCACTGGCGGTACCACCGGCATGCCCAAGATTGCTGTGCGCACACACCGCACCGAAGTGGCCAATGCGCTGCAGCTCTCCACTGCGCTGGCCACGACCCTAAGCAGCCCGGAAGCCACCGTCTTCTCGGGTCTGCCGCTGTTCCATGTGAATGCCCAGATCATCACCGGGCTGGCCATCTGGGCCAGCGGGGCGCACGTGCTGCTGGGCACGCCCCTGGGCTACCGCACCCCCGGGCTGATTGCCCGGTTTTGGGAACTGGTGGCGCGGCACAGGCTGGTGACGTTCTCGGCGGTGCCGACGGTCTACGCCGCCTTGCTGCAGTCGCCGCGCGACAAGCTGGACACGAGCAGCTTGCGTTTCGGCCTGTGCGGCGCCGCGCCGATGCCCCGCGAACTGTTTCAGCGCTTTACCTCACTGACCGGCGTGAACATTCTGGAAGGCTATGGTCTGACTGAGTGTGGCTGCGTGTCCACCGTCAACCCGCCCGACGGCGAGGCCCGCATCGGCTCGATCGGGTTGCGGCTGCCTTGGCAGGAGGTGCGCATCGCCCGCCTGGGCGCTGATGGCGCCTACCTGCGGGACGCCGAGGTGGAAGAGGTGGGTGCCCTGGTGGTGCGCGGGCCCAACGTGTTCAAGGGCTACCTCGACCCCCGCAACAACGAGAAGGCCTGGGTCGACCGCCCCGCGGAGGGCGGGCGCACCGAGCCTTGGTTCGACACCGGCGACCTCGGCCGGGTGGATGCCGACGGCTACTTCTGGCTGTCCGGCCGCACCAAGGAACTGATCATCCGCGCCGGCCACAACATCGACCCGCAGTCGATTGAAGAGGCGCTGTGCGCACACCCGGCCGTGGCCCTGGCCGCCGCCATCGGCCGCCCGGATGCACATGCCGGCGAGGTTCCCGTGGCCTATGTGCAACTCAGGCCGGGTGCTTCAGCCACCGAGGAGGCGCTGACCGCCTTCGCGCATTCGCGGATTTCCGAGCGCGCTGCGGTGCCCAAGGCGATCCACATCCTCGATGCGCTGCCCACGACAGCCGTGGGAAAGCTATTCAAGCCGGCGCTGGTCGAGCGCGAGATTCTCGACGTGGTGCGGAAGGAAGCCACGGCCGCTGCCGTGACCTTGACGGCACTCTCAGCCACCCAGGAACCTCGCTACGGGTGGGAAGTGCACTGGGCCGCCAGCGGCGCCAGGGCATCGCTGCGTGACCGCCTGGCTGCGTACACGTTTGCACAATGCGAGCACGAAGCGGCCACTGCACCGCCAACACTCCCTCTGAAGGCGAACTTCGAATGAACGACGGCTCACCCGCGGGCACCGACCGACCCGCTGCTGCAACCTCCGCTGCACTGATTGTCGGGGCCGGTGACGCAACCGGTGGTGCCATCGCCAAGCGCTTTGCAAGTGGCGGGCTGATTGCCTGTGTGGCCCGCCGCCATGCCGACAAGCTGGAGCCGCTGTTGGCCGAGATCCGGCAGGCCGGCGGACAGGCCCATGGGTTCGGTTGCGATGCCCGCCGGGAAGAAGCCGTGGTCGAGCTGGTGGACCGCATCGAGCGCGACATCGCACCCATTGAAGTGCTGGTGTTCAACATTGGCGCCAACGTCCCGTGCAGCATCCTCGAGGAGACCGCGCGCAAGTACTTCAAGATCTGGGAGATGGCCTGCATGGCGGGCTTTCTCTGTGGCCGTGAGGTCGCCAAGCGCATGGTCACGCGAGGCCGTGGCACCATCATCTTCACCGGTGCGACTGCTGGCGTGCGCGGCGCGTCCGGCTTTGCCGCATTCGCGGGCGCCAAGCACGCCCTGCGTGCACTGGCCCAAAGCATGGCGCGCGAACTGGGGCCGCGGGGGCTGCATGTCTCGCATGTGGTGGTGGACGGCGCCATCGACACCGAATTCATCCGCGAGAACCTGCCCGAGCGCTACGCCACCAAGGCGCAAGACGGTATTCTCAACCCGCAACACATCGCCGAGAACTACTGGCATCTTCACCAGCAGCCGCGCGACGCGTGGACCCATGAGCTCGATCTTCGCCCATGGAGCGAGCGCTGGTGACTCACCCTTTCAAGCCGGAGACACCCATGACCAGGGAAGTCGAGTTCTACTTCGACGTGGGCAGCCCCTACACCTACCTGGCCTACCACCAGCTGCCAAAGATTGCGCTGGCGCGGCAGGCCCGGGTCGTCTGGCGACCCATGCTGCTCGGCGGCGTGTTCCAGGCCACGGGCAACCGCAGTCCGGTCGAGGTGCCGTCCAAGGGCAGGTATGCCGAGGTCGACCTGCTGCGGTGGGCACGGTACTTCGGTGTGCCGTTGCGCATGAACCCGCACTTCCCGATCAACACGCTGCTGTTGATGCGCGCGGCGGTGGCCTTGCAGGCGTCGAGCGACGACGAATTCCATCGCTACCTGGCCACAGTGTTCAGGGCGCTCTTCGAGGTCCCGCGTGACCTGTCGTCGCCAAGCGAGTTGGCCGCGGTGCTCACCGAGGGCGGCTTCGATCCGCAGCGGCTCCTGACCATGGCGGGCCAGGTCGAGGTCAAGGAGGCGCTCAAGAAGAACACAGCCGATGCCGTAGGCCGTGGCGTCTTCGGTGCCCCGACCTTCTTCGTCGGTGACGCCATGTACTGGGGCCAGGACCGGCTCACGTTCGTCGAGCAGGCGCTGGCCTGAAGGGGCCCTTACGGAGGGGAGGGGGGAAAGGCGTTTCGTCGGTTCTGGATATCGCTTGGCACCGGCACCACGCAGTGCTCGCTACGTCGTGGATCGGGCCCTGCGCGGCACTGCAACCGGCACGCCGGCGCACGGCGCACGGCGCACGGCGCGCCACAGGTCCCTGCGCGGCTGCTCAGCCTTCGGCCTTCTTGCGCGGCCGCCAGGCGTGCAGCAGCGGCTCGAGGCGGCCCTGCGGGTCGTGCAGCGCGATCGTCGTCGTCACCACCGCGTCCAGGATGCCTCCGGGATCTCGCGACGGTCCGGGCCCGGCAGGATCGCCGGGTTCGTCATCAGGTGGCCGACCTTGCGATCACGGAACATCAGCTGCGGCCGTCCAGCACGATCTCCTCGCCGCCCACGCTCCGAGGCGCAATGGCGTGTTCTTCCCGCAAGACCACGCCCCCGGCCATCGCGGCCTGGCGGACTTCACCTCGATGGCTGGGTTGCGCATCACCATCGCAGGCCAGCCGTTCGTCCACATCCTGTACCACTTCGTGCTGGCCTTCTCGCGCTGGGCGCACGTGGAGGTGGTCAAGGTAGGCGAGAGCTTCGTGGCCCTGTCCAAGGGCCTGCAGAACGCGCTGTGGCAGGCTGGCGGTGTGCCGCAGGAGCACCGCACCGACAGCCTGTCGGCGGCCTTCGAGAACCTGGCCGCCGAAGAGGACTTCACCGCACGCTACACCGCGCTGCTGGACCACGACGACATGGCCGGTACGCGCAACAACCGCAGCGTCAGCCAAGAGTTCGTCAGCGTGGAGTCCTCGCGCCGCTGCACCCGTTCAACCAGCCTGACTCATGAGAACTGCCGGCTCCAAAGCGCGAGTCCCTGACTGCCGGCAGCACGTGCTCGCGGGCGGTGTGCACGACGTGTTCCCGTGCGAGCCGGGCAATCGCTTCGCGGCGCGGCGGACGGCGCGGGCGGCCTGAACGCACGCCCCGGGCGCGATCGTTCACAGCGTCGGCAAGTCCTGGCGCTCAGCGTTCCGCCAGGCCAACCGTGCCATGGCGAGGCTGCGGGCGGCCTCCGCGTCCTTGCCCTCGAGCCGCGCCAGCTGGGCGTCGCCGTGATGCGTCCAAGCGCTCGGTCCGTTCAGGCGCACCGACTCGTGCAGTGCCTTGCGTGCCTCGTCGAGCTGCCGTGCCTCGATCAGCGCACCCGCCAGCGCGATGCGCGCGCTCGCGCCGAGCGTCGGCGGCTCGCCGCCGACCTCGTCCTCGATGTCGGCCGCCTTTCGCAGCGGCGCGATCGCATCCTGCAGGCGCCCGTCGGCGCGGGCGATCGTGGCCTCCAACGTCCCGCGGGCGACCGCCATGAGCCTGTCAGCGCTGCCGCCGAAGATGCGGGCGCGCCGCACGGTCCCCAGCGCGTTGATCTCGTCGAAGTGCGCCAACTCGGCGCGGGCTTGGACCAGACTGCCGGTCCGCGCATGGGCCACGCCGCGCGCGTGGCGCCAGTAGGCCTGCACGATGCCGAGCCCCGCCGCCGGCTCCGGCTCGGCGAGGACTTCGTCCCAGCGCTCGGCGCGCACCAGGGTGACCAGGGGCAGCATCTGCACGTACTCGCGGCCGTCGTTGCCCATGGCGCCCCAGCGATCGACCATGGCACGCGCGGTCTGCAGGGCATGGGCGGTGCGCCCGTCCATCAGCGCCGCATACCAGAGGAAGTGCAGGTGGTGGAAGTCCCAGGTGCGCGACCCGTCTACGCCTTGCGCCTTCAGCGCTGCACTGAAGCGCTTCTGCACATCCAGCGCCTGCTCGTTCGCGCGCACGGCGTCGGCGAAGCGGTCGATGTTCTTGTAGATGTGGCTGGGCATGTGCACCAGATGGGGCGCCTCGGGCGCGATCCTGGCCAGCTGGTCGGCGGCGGCCTCGGCCTGGCGCGGGTCGGGGGACTGCTCCGCGATGTGGATGTAGAAGTGGGCTGCCCCGGTGTGCTGCGGATGGGCCCGCGTGGTTGCCTGCAGCCGCTGAACGACGTCGGCGACGTAGCCGCGCGGCGCACCGGTCTTGCGATCCCACCAGTCCCAGGGGCTGGCGTTCATGGCGGCGTCGGCGTACAGCGTGACCACGTCCGCGTCCTGCGGGAACTTCTCGACCACGTCGCGCATGGCGGCGGCGTAGGCCAGCTCCTGGGGATCGACCGGGCGATCGGTCCGGCGCGTGGTGCAGATCGCGGCACCCTGCGCCTCATAGGCGGCCTGCGCCTTGTCCTCGCCGCGGCCGTAGCGAACGGCCAAGGCACCGATGAGGGCGCGCTCGACGGGGGTCGCTGCCGCCGCAGCCGCCTGCGCGCGCGCGATGTAGCGGCGGATCTCGCGCACCGGGCCGCGGTCTGGGTTGTTGATGTTGGGCCCCAGCGCATACGCCACGCCCCAGGCGCACATGGCGCACGACGGATCCCGAGCCGCTGCAGCCTTGAACACGCGCGCCGCTTCCTGGTGCTCGAAGGCATAGGTCAGCAGCAGGCCCTGCGCGAACCAGGCGCGCGCCCGCTCGTCGCGCGCGGTCACCGCGAAGGTGACGCTGCCGATGCCGGTCATCGCCTCGACCCGCGGTTCGGGGGGCAAGGGGGTGGTCGATGCGCACGCCGCGAGCAGGGCAGCAGAGATGGCGAGGCTGATCGCGGTGCGCAAGGGACGGGGGGGCATGTTGGCTCCTCGGACGGGGGGACGATGATGCCAGGACCACGGCGCAGCGGCCGAGGCCCCTCCGAGCCGTGCCGTGGCGGACCGGTCACCGCTGGCTCGCAGGCTGGGGCTGTGCCGGTCCCTACTCACGCCGCAGCTCCTCGATCGGACGGCGGCGTGCCGCCACCAGGACGCGGCCGGCAGTGACGGCCCAGGTCAGCGCGATGGCGGCCACCAGCGCCAGCGCCAGCGGGGCCACGCTCAATTCGGTGCGCGACGGGTACTGCGCCAGCCAGTGCGACAGCGCCCACCAGGCCAGCGGGCAGGCGATCAGCGCGGCGAGGAGCACGGGCCGGGTCAGCCGCCACAGCAGCAGGCCGGCCACCTGCGGAATGCTGGCGCCCATGAGGCGGCGCAGCGCGATCTCGCGCGCCTGGCGCTGGGCGGCGAAGGCGGCCAGCGCGTACATGCCCACGGCCGACAGCGCGATGGCGATGAGCGCGGCCACTGCAAAGGCCTGGGTCGGCCGCTGGTGCTTGGCGGCGTCGCCGGCCAGCCGCTCGGACAGGATCCTCGGATCGAACGCCACCCGCGGGAACATGCGGGTCCAGATCGCCTCGACCTGCGGGATCACCTCGCGCAGCGAGCCCGGCTTGGCGCGGATCGAGAACCAGAGGTGCTCGCGGCCGTTTTGATCGAAGAGCTTTGGCCCTTCTGCGGCGGTGAGGCCACCGTAGCGAGCCGCCTGCACCACGCCGACGACGGTCGCGGGAATCGTCGTCGGCGGCTCCCCGCGCGGCACCAGCAGAATCTTGCCGAGCGCGTCGGCCGGCTGCGCCAGCCCGAGGCTGCGGGCGGCGGCAGCGTCGATCACCACGTTCAGGCCACGCCGCGCCAGTTGCTCGAAAGACAGGTCGTGCGCGGCGTCCAGCTCGTGCTCCAGTCCGAGATGACGGCCTGCCAGCAGCGGCACGCGGTACAGGTCGAAGAAGTTCTCGTCGATCGACGTCGTCGCGATGACGATGGGCGCGGCATCCGGGCGCTCGGCCAGACGCGCCGAAACCGAGTCCGGATTGAACGAGGTCGGTACCCGTCCCGACGCCGATACCGCCTGCACGCCGGGCAAGGAACGGACCTCTTGCAAGAACGCTTGCTTGCCCTGGCGCACCTCGGCCCAGCGCAGGCCCCACAGCGTGATCACGTGATCGGTGTCGATGTGGCGCTCGGCGGCCTGCAGGTGCCGATACTGCTGCTGCGACACCAGCAGCGCGATCAGCATGCCGATGGCCAGCGCGAACTGAGCCACCACCAGCGTCGTGCGCAGTCGCGTGCCGCCGGCCGTGGTGGTCGAGCGGTTGGCGTGCAGCGCCTCGCCCGGCCGCACGGCGGCCATCCGCAGAGCCGGCAAGGCGCCGGCGCCCAGGCCCAGCAGCGCCACCAGCAGTGCGGCGGCGGCGGCGGTCCACAGGCCCGCGGCCGGCACCGGGCGCGCAAGAAACTCCCCAAACGGCGGCAGCAGCAGTTCGGCCAGCGCCAGCGCGCCGAGCACGCCCAGCCCGGCAGCCAGCACCGACTGGAGCAGGAACTGCAGCACCACCTCGGCACTGCTGGCGCCGATCACCTTGCGCAAGGCCACCTCGCGCTGGCGCAGGGTGGCCTGCGCCAGCGACAGGTTGAGGAAGTTGACGGCCGCCACCAGCAGCACCGCCAGGGCCACGGCGACCAGGATCGCCAGTTGCTCGCCGCTGCCGGACGGACGCATCAGGCTGTCGGCCAGCTCGGCGTCCAGATGCAGTCCCAGCAGCGGGGCGGCACCCAACATGATCACCTCGCGCAGCGGCACCTCGCCCACCATCGTTGTGGGTGGCATGCGCCGCTCGACCAGCGTGCGCAGGTCACGATTCAGGGCGTCGACCGAGGCACCGGGCTTGAGCTTCAGATAGATCCGAGAATAGATGGCCAGCCAGGAATCGAACGTCCTCCGATCCGCGGCGAATGTCTCATCGCTGAAACGCATCAGCACGCGTTGTAGGCCGAGGTGACTGTTGGGCGGCGGCTCGCGCACCACACCGCTGACGCGCGCAACCCACTTGCCGCAGCAAGGCAGATCGACCTCGACCTCGCGGCCGATGACGTCGGTGGTGCCGAACCACGCCTTGGCGGTGGACTCGACCAGCACCATCGAGTGCCGATCGACCAGCGCGGTCTCTGGCTGGCCGGCGATGAACTCGAGCGGGAAGATGCGCAGGATGTCCGGGTCGACGAACCAGCTCTGCGGGTTTTCGCGGCGCTCGCCCTGGGCGTTGCGGTACTGCACGCGCAAGGTGCGCGGGATCATGCGCGCACCGGCTTCGACCTGGGGCAGGTCCTGCAGGATGAACGGCATCGCCACGCCGGGCACCTGGGAGCTCCTTGGGGGAGGACCCGGGATAGTGCTCGTCACGGTCAGCTTGACGATCCGCTCGGCATCGGGCCAGAAGCGGTCATAGGACAGCTCGTAGCGCGCGTACAGCAGCACCAGCAGGCAGGTCATGCACCCCAGCGCCAGGCCGACGATGTTGATCGCGCTGCCGACGGCATCGCGGCGCAGCGCGCGCAGTGCCACCGCCAGGTGGCTGAGCCACAGACGCCCGGCTGCGTTCATGCTGCTGCCTCCTGAGGAGCGACCAGGGTGCGCCGTTCGGTCAGGATGTGGCCGTCGAGCATGTTGACGATGCGGCGCGCGTACTGGGCATGCTCCAGCGAGTGGGTGACCATCAGAATCGTGGTGCCCTCTTCATTGAGGCCGCGCAGCATCTGCATCACGTCGGTGCCGTGGGCGCTGTCCAGGTTGCCGGTCGGCTCGTCGGCCAGGATCAGCGCCGGCCGGCCCACCAGCGCCCGTGCCACCGCCACGCGCTGCTGCTGGCCGCCCGACAGCTGCGGCGGACGATGGCGCGCGCGATGGGCGATGCCGACCCGGTCCATGATTTCGTCGACGCGGGCGGCACGCTCGCGGCCATCGACGCGCTGGTACAAGAGCGCGAGCTCGATGTTCTCGCGCACCGTCAGGTCGTCGATCAGGTTGAAGCTCTGGAAGATGAACCCGAGCCGGCGCTTGCGCAGCTCGGCGAGCTGGCGCTCCGAGTAGCCGCTGATGTCGGTGCCCTCGAACACGTACTGCCCGCAGGAGGGGGTGTCGAGCATGCCGATGAGGTTCAGCAGCGTGGACTTGCCGCAACCCGACGGCCCCATCACGGCCACGAATTCGCCGGCGGCGATGTTCAGGTCCACGGCATCCAGCGCGGTGGTCTCGACGTCTTCGGTGCGGTAGGTCTTGGTCAGTCCGGTCAGTTGAAGCATGAGAAGGACTCCGTAGCAGGGCGGGACTCGGCGACGTGCCGCCTGCCAGGCAACGGGCGAGGCGGGTGGCACCGTCGACGAACGGCATGCGGGCTGGTGGATCGCAGCCCAAGGGCCGCTGGGGACAGGGGTGTCATGGGCCCCCTTCGGGTGTGCAGCAGCGACATCGACCCCCTCCGGCCGCGGAGGGGACGAACGCCCATGCCTCTCACTTCGACTTGAAGGCGTCATGACACGCCTTGCAGGTCTGGCCGAGGCTGCCGAACTGGGCTCGGATCGCTGCGACGTCGCCACCCGCGGCAGCGCTGCCCAGCTTGCCGGCCTCGGTGCGCATGTTCTCGGCCAGACGGTCGAAGCGCGCGCGCTCCGTCCAGATCGCCGCGCTAGCCCTGGTGCCCTTGAACGCAGCGGTGTCCGCAGCGAAGGCCTCCCAGGGGGTGCCGCTCAGGAAGGCGATGAACTCGGCGCTGGTGCGCAGCTTCTGCGGGTTCTGTCGCGCAGCTCTCAGCTCGGCGCCGACACGGCCCATGTGCTCGCCCATCAGGGTGAACGCGGCCTTGCGGTAGCGCACCGCGTCCTCGGTCGTCTCAAAAAGAGGCTTGTCGGCGGCGCTCGCGCCGAACGGGGTGAGCGCGGCCGCGCAGAGCGCGGCACAGAGCAGCAGGGGGCCGAGTTTCATGGGCAGGATCTCCTTGGGAAAGACACGGGAAGAAGGTGAACCGATATGGGCAGGCGCTGGTTCAGCCACCGCCCTGCTCGAGCCGCAGCACGCGGCGCTCGGCATACGTGGCATAGGACGAGGTCACCACCCGCTCGCCCTCGGCCAACCCGTCGAGAACCTCGACGTACTGTGTGTTGCGGCGCCCCAGCCGGACGCTGCGCCGCTCGGCGGCCTGGCCGCTGGCGTCGACGACGAAGGCGAAGGCGCCGCCGCTGTCCTGCAGGAACGGGCCGACCGGCAGCAGCAGCGCGCTCGTGCTGGCGCCCAGGTTCACGCGCGCGTTGACGGTCTGGCCCCGCGCCAGGCTGGGCGGCGCACCGTTTCCGAACACCATGTCGGCTCGGAACTCGCCGTTCTGCACCTGCGGGTAGACCTTGGTCACCCGCAGCGGCCAGCGCCGGCCGGCGGCCTCGACGTAGCCCTCCAGGCCCGTGGCGAGGCGTGGCAGGTAGAACTGGTCGATCGCACCCATCAGCTTGAACTCGGCCGGCGAGTCGACCTGGCCGATGCGCGCGCCGCGGGCCACGCTCTGGCCGACTTCGAGCCCGAAGGCGGTGAGCTGGCCATCGATCGGCGCCCGGACCTGCAGCGACCGCAGGTGGGTGCGCGCCAGCTCGAGATGACTCTGCAGCTGTGTGGCCGTCGTGCGCAGCTGCGTGAGCTGCGCCGCCTGCAGGGTGTCGGTGAGGCGCTGGTTGTCGCGCGCCAGCGTCAGTGTCCGGCTGACGCTGGCCAGCTCGTCCTCGCTGCGCTGCAGCGAGGACGCGTTGATGAAGCCCCGGTCCGCCAGCGCGCGTTGCTGCTCGACGGTGTCGCGCAGCTGCTTGTCGCGCAGCTCGAGCTCGGCCACGCGCAGCTTGGCGTCCAGCCGGCTGCGCTCGAGGTTCAGCTCCTGCGTGCGAAGCGCGTTCATCTGCTCCGCGACCTGGGTCTCGCGCGAGAGGACTTCGAGCTGCAGCGACGCGTTGGTCAGTTCGGCGAGCAGTGCCCCGGCGGTCACCCGGGCACCGTCTTCGACCAGCACGCGCTCGACCCGCCCACCCTCGACCGCGTCCAGGTAGACGCTGGTCAGCGGCAGCACGGAGGCTCGCACGGGCAAGTCGTCGACAAACGGGCCACGCACCACCGCGCCGACGGTCACGCGGTCCGCCGCCACGCTCTGCGTGCTGCCCGGCGCTGGCGTGCGCGCCACCAGGACCGACAGCCCGGCCACCAGCAGCGCGACGGCCGCGGGCCAGCGCCACCTCGTCCAGCGCGGTCGCGGCAGCGCCCGGTCCATGCGGGCGGCGGTGGCTGGCGTCGAGCCGGGCGCGGTGTCGGTGCCAGGGCTGATTCGGGGAAGGGAGCGCATGGCCTGTCTTGAGCAGGGTGCGTGCCAACGCCGCAAACCAAGAGAAATCAATGAGTTAGTCGCCCGCTGCGGCTTCGATGCAGCAACACGGCGTCCGCGACCGGTCACAGGTGTCCGATAATGGACACATGATCGGTATCCCGGCATCAAGCTCTCCGGTCGTCGTCTGGCTGGATGACGACCTGGATGTGCAGTTCGCGGCCCGTTTGGCGCTGGCGCCGCTGCAGGCCCAGGTGCTGACGGCTGGCCACCCGCGGGAGTTGCCGGCCTTGCTGGCCGCGCATGCGGTGGACGTTGTGGTGCTGGATCTCAACTTCTCCCGCGGCGCCACCGACGGGGCCGAAGGCCTGGCCTGCCTGAGCGAGCTGCTGCGTGCCGACGCCTCGTTGCCGGTGGTCGTTGCCAGCGCCTACGGTGATGTCGACCGGGCGGTCGAGGCCATGCGGCGCGGTGCGGTCGACTTCATCACCAAGCCCTGGACCGAGCAGCGGCTGCTGGCCACGCTGCGCTCGGCGTTGCGGCTGCGCGCCAGCCACCGGCAGGCGGCCGACGAGGGCGCCCGTCTCACGGTGTTGACAGGCGCGGCAGGGCGCAACGAGAACGCGTTGCTGGGCGACTCGGCGCAGATGCACAAGCTGCGCGAACTGCTGGCGCGCGCCGCACCCACCGATGCGAACGTGCTGCTGCTCGGCGAGAACGGCACCGGCAAGGAACTGGCCGCGCGCGAACTGCACCGGCTGTCGCGGCGCGCGGCGAGGCCGTTTGTGTCGATCGACGTCGGAGCGCTCTCGGCCAGCGTGATCGACAGCGAGCTGTTCGGCCACAAGCGTGGCGCCTTCACCGACGCGCGCAGCGACAGGATCGGCCGCCTGCAGGCGGCCGAGGGCGGCACCGTGTTCCTGGACGAGATCGCCAACCTGCCGCTGGCACTGCAGCCCAAATTGCTGACGGTGCTCGAGCAGCGGTGCGTGGTGCCGGTGGGCGGCAACGCAGCGATGCCGATCGACGTGCGGGTGATCGCGGCGACCAACCAGCCGCGCCAGCGGCTGCTGGACGAGACGGCGTTCCGCTCCGACCTGCTGTACCGCCTGAACACGATCGAGATCGACCTGCCGCCGCTGCGCGAGCGCCGCGACGACATCGTCGCGCTCGCGCTGCACTACCTGCGGGCCTATGAGCGCAAGTACAGCCGGCCGGTCAAGCCGCTGCCGGATCCGGTGGCCGCCGCCTTGCGCGCCGATCCCTGGCCGGGCAACGTGCGCGCGCTGCGCCATGCGGCCGAGCGGGCCGTGATCCTGAACACGGGCGACGCCTATGGCGTGGAGGACTTCGCCGTGGCCGGCCCGGCTGGCGGCAGGCCGATGCCACGCGCGTCCTCCGCCGAACACACGCCGCCGCAGCTGCCGCAGGCGGGTCCCGACAGCCTGAACCTGGAGCAGGCCGAGCGCCAGCTCATCGAGCGGGCCTTGCGCCGACATCAGTTCAACATCGCCCTGGCGGCCCGCGAGCTCGGGCTGTCGCGAGGGGCGCTGTACCGGCGCATGGAAAAGCATGGCCTCTGACGCCCCGCCGACGCGCGGGCGACGGGCACGCGCCACGGCGCTGCGCACCGCGCCGCTGCTGCTGCGGCTGGGGTTGCTGTGCCTGCTGCTGGCGCTGGTGGCCTGGGCGTGGCTGGCCGGCAAACCGGTGACTGCCCTGGTTGGCGTGCTCGGTGCCGCGGTCTCGGCAGCCGAGTTGCTGCGCAGCTTCAGCCGGCGCGAACGGGCGCTGCTGCGCGTGATCGAGACCTGGGCGGCCGGCGAGCGCGCCTCGACCGCGTCGCTGATCGACCCGCAGGTGCAGCGCGCGCTGGCGGCCGTGAATCAACGCCTCTTCGACACCCAAGGCCGGCTCTGGGCGCAAATCCACACGCTGCAGGCGCTGGTCGACCACTCGCCCGCACCGCTGCTGCGCATCCGCAGCGGCGGACAGGCGCGCGAGACCACCTGCGAGCCGCTGAACAATGCGGCCCGGCGGCTGCTGACGCGGCTGGGCACCGGCGAGCGGCCGGCGGTGGCGGCGCTGGGTGCGGACTTCGAGGCGCTGGTCACGGCCCCGGCATGGCCATCCGGATCGGCAAGCGCCAACGCGGCCACGGTCCGGCTTGCCGGGCAGCCGTTGCGCTACGCGCTGTCGATGGCGGAACTGGCGACGCCCGACGGAAGTGCGCGCATCGTGGCGCTGCTCGATGTTCAGGACGCCCTGGACCGCGCGCAGGCCAACGCCTGGCGCGATCTCGCGCGCGTGCTGTCGCATGAAATCATGAACGCGATGGCGCCGATCACGTCACTGGCCGAGTCGGCTGCGCGCGAGATGAAGTCCGGCAGCGGCCTGCCCGCGGCCGCCGCGGCGGTCGACGCGCTGGCCAAGCGCTCGCAGTCGCTGCTGCGCTTCGTGGCGGCTTACCGCGCGATGGCCCAACCGTTGCGGCCGCAAGAAGAGACGATCGTGCTGGCGCCCTGGCTGGCCGAGAACCTGCTGGCATGGCGGGCGCATTGGGGCGGGGCCGTGCAGTGGCAGTGCGAGGTGCGGCCGCCCACACTGGCGTTGCGCGCCGATCCGGCCCTGCTGCAGCAGGCCCTGGGCGCCGTTGCGGTCAACGCCGCGGAGGCGGCACTCGACGCGGCATCGCGCGCGGTTGGTCGGCCGGCGTCGGTCGCCGTCCGGGCCGAGCCCTGCGGGGAGGGCCGGGTGATGCTGGCCATCGAAGACAGCGGCGGCGGCATCCCGGCAACGCAGCGCGAGCAGGTGCTGGTCCCCTTCTACACCACCAAACCGGCTGGCAGCGGCATCGGTCTGAGCCTGGCACGGCAGATCGTGCTGTCTCACGGCGGCCGCTTGGGCATCGATGACTCGCCGCTCGGCGGCGCGCGGATCTCGATCGAGCTGGGCATGGCCGGTGCCGCCGATTCGGTCAGGGCCGCAGACGAGCGCGAGCCGCCGCAGACGCCGACATGATCCGCTCGGCCCTCACAGAGGCCGCACCTTCGATGGGATCAGAGGTCGGTGCGCAGCCGCCAGATCTCAGGGAACAGCACCACGTCGAGCATCTTGCGCAAATAACTCACGCCACCCGTGCCGCCGGTGCCGCGCTTGAAGCCGATCACGCGCTCCACGGTGGTGAGATGGCGGAAACGCCACAGGCGGAAGGTGTCTTCGAGGTCGGTGAGTTCCTCGCCGAGCTGGTAAAGGTCCCAGTGCTCGCGCGGCGCGCGGTACACCTGCAGCCAGGCGGCCTCGACCTCGCGGCTCTCGGTGTAGGGCTGCGTCCAGTCGCGTTGCACGTGGCTGGCCGGCACCGGCAGGCCGCGGCCGGCCAGGAGGCGCAGCGCCTCGTCGTACAGGCTCGGCGCGGTGTAAGCGGCGTCGACCACGGCCAGCAGGTCGGGCCGGTGGGCGTGCGGCCGGCGCATCGCGGCGTTCTTGTTGCCCAGGCGGAACTCGATGCACCGGTACTGCCAGCTCTGAAAGCCGCTGCTCTTGGCCAGCGAGGCGCGCATGGCGCTGTACTCGGGCGGCGTCATCGTCGCCAGCACGTCCCAGGCGTGCACCAGCTGCTCCATGATCCGGCTCACGCGCGCCAGCATCTTGAAGGCCACGGGCAGGTCATCGGCCGCCACGGCGGCGATGGCGGCGGCCAGCTCATGCAGCATCAGCTTCATCCACAGCTCGCTGGTCTGGTGCTGCACGATGAACAGCATCTCGTCGTGGGCCGGGCTCAGCGGGTGCTGGGCGTTCAGCACGGCGTCGAGGTGCAGGTAGTCGCCATAGCTCATGCTGCCGGCGAAGTCGAGCTCGGCGCCGTCGACCGAGGCCGCGTCATCGTGGTGAAGCGGGCAGCCGCTCATCACGTCACCGCCTGGCGCTGGTTGAATTCGGGGCGGCGCCATTCTTCGTGCTCGAGCACCGCCTGCAAGTGCCCGGCGGCGTCGAAGGCGTCGACGTGGCGCAGGTACAGGGGCGTGAAGCCGAAGCGCAGGATGTCGGGGGCTCGGAAGTCGCCGATCACGCCGCGCGCGATCAGCGCCTGCACCACCGGGTAGCCGATACCGGGGTGGCTGAAGCAGACCTGGCTGCCGCGCTCGGCGTCGGCCGCGGGCGAGGCCAGCGTGAGGCCGGGGCAGGTGGCCTGCACGCGATCGGCGAAGAGCCGCGTCAGCGCCAGGCTCTTGGCCCTCAGCGCGGCCATGCCACCCAGCGCTTCTGCCGCGAGCACCGTGTCGACGCCGCACTCCAGCGCCGCCAGGCTCAGCACCGCCGGGGTGCCGCACTGGTAGCGCGCGATGCCCGGCGCCGGCCGGTAGCCGGGGGTGAACTCGAAGGGGGCGGCATGCCCGATCCAGCCTGCCAGCGGCTGCCAGAAGCGGCCGACGTGCCGCGGGTGCGCCCACACGAAGGCCGGCGCGCCAGGGCCGCCGTTGAGGTATTTGTAGCCGCAGCCCACCGCAAAGTCGGCACCGGCGGCGCCCAGGTTCACCGGCACGGCGCCGGCACTGTGGGCCAGGTCCCAGATCGTCAGCGCGCCTGCGGCTTGTGCCGCGGCCGTCAGGGCGGCCATGTCGTGCATGCGGCCGGTGCGGTAGTTCACATGCGTGAGCATCAGCACGGCGCAGCGCGCGTCCAGCGCCGCGTTCAGGCTCTCGGGCTCCACCAGCACCAGCTCGAAACCGTGCTGGCGCGCCAGGCTCTCGGCGATGTACAGGTCGGTGGGGAAGTTGCTGCGTTCGCTGACGATGGTGCGGCGCGCGGGCGGGTCTTCGCGGGCATCCTCCCGCACGATCGCCAGCGCCGCCGACAGCACCTTGAACAGGTTGACGCTGGTCGAGTCGGCGACCACCAGCGTGCCGGGCTCGGCACCCACCAGCCGGGCGATCTTGTCGCCCACGCGCGAGGGCAGGTCCATCCAGCCGGCGCTGTTCCAGCTGCGGATGAGGCCCACCCCCCATTCCTGCTGCACCACCTGCTGCACGCGGGCGGCGGTGGCGCGCGGCAACACGCCCAGCGAATTGCCGTCGAGGTAGATCAGCCCCTCGGGGAGGTGGAACAGCTCGCGCAGCGGCGCCAGCGCGTCGGCGGCGTCGAGCGCCAGGGCGTCGTCTCGGGTCATGGCAGCTCTCGCAGCACGGCGCGCACGGGCGAGGCGCAGGCCGTGGTGAGTCTCAGGGGCAGGGCGATGAGCTCGTAATCGCCTTCGGGCACCTCGTCGAGCAGGAGGTTCTCCAGCACGCGCAGGCCGCGGCGGCGCAGCACCTGGTGGGCGTCCAGCGTCTTGCTGTCCGCGGGGTCGATGCTCGCGCTGTCGATGCCCACCAGCACCACGCCGGCATCGGCCAGCTGCTCGATCGTCTCGGGCGCCAAGGCAGGCAGGACGTCGTCGAAGTGGCTTTGCGGCATGCGGGCGTAGGTGCGCACCAACACGCGAGGCGGCAGGCTGGCCAGCGCGTGCGCCAGGTGTGCGGGCTGCACCAGCGGGCCGCGACCGATGGCGTGGATGACGCGGCAGTGGCCCAGGTAGGGCTCCAGCGGCAGCTCGCCGATGGCGGCACCGGCGTTGTCGTAGTGCAGAGGCGCGTCGGCATGGGCGCCGGTGTGCGGGCTGAGCGTCAGCATGCTCACGTTCACAGCGCAGCCGGGGCCGATGCGTGCCTGCCACCGCCGTGCGAACGGCGTGTCGCCCGGGAACACCGGGCTGTCGGCGGCGACCGGCGGGGAGATGTCCCAGAGCTGTGGCATGGGTGCCACCGTACTGCGGCCCGTGCTGGCGTGGTGTCGGTTTTTTCAGACATCGGCGCGGCGACGGCGCGGGCCGCGCCCCGGGACAGTCCGGTGCCCGCGGTCGCCGCCCGCAGCCTACAGTGCCCGTCATGCCCAGCGCCCACGTCGACCGCTACGTCATCGATCGTTTGCCGCCGCCGCACGCGTTGCCGCGTTTCGTGTTCGACGGCCCGTCGCTGCAGTTCCCGCCGCAGATCAACGTGGCGCAGGCGCTGCTGATGCGTCACCGCGGCACGGCGCAGGGCGCGCGGCCCTGTGTCTTCGGCACCGCGCCCGACGGCACGCCGATCGCCTGGACCTACGACGAGCTCGCCGACCGCGCCGCGCGCATCGCCCACGTGCTGGTGCGGCAGCTGGCCCTGGTGCCGGGCGAGCGTGTGCTGCTGCGCGGCGCCAACAGCCCGATGCTGGCGGCCAGCTGGTTCGGCGTCGCGATGGCCGGCGGCATCGCGGTGGGAACGATGCCGCTCCTGCGCGCCCGTGAGCTCGCCGGTCTCATCGACAAAGCCCGCATCCGCCTGGCGCTGTGCGATGCACGCCTGCAGGACGAGCTGCGCGCCGCGCTGCCGCTGTGCCCCACGCTGCAGGCGCTGCGCTGCTTCAACACCGGCGACCTCGAGGCCGAGATGGCTGCCGCCCCCAGCACCGCCGAGGCCGTGGACACCGCGGCCGACGACCCGGTGCTGATCGCCTTCACCTCCGGCACCACCGGCCAGCCCAAGGCGGCGGTGCACGGCCACCGTGATCTGCTGGCCGCCGCCGCCTGCTGGCCGGTGCACGTGCTGCGCGCCGGTGCCGACGACCGCGCCATCGGCAGCCCGCCGCTGGCCTTCACGTTCGGGCTCGGCGGGCTGCTGGTGTTTCCGCTGGCCGCGCTCGGCAGCACGGTGTTGGTGGAGAGGGCCACGCCGGATGCGCTGCCGGCGGCCATCGCCAAGCACCGCGCCACCGTGTGCTACACCTCGCCCACGGCCTACCGCGCGATGGCGCCGCAACTCCAGGGGCACGACCTCGCCAGCCTGCGCCAGTGCGTCAGTGCCGGCGAGGCGTTGCCCGCGGCCACCCGCACGCTTTGGCGGCAGGCCAGCGGCCTGGAGATCATCGACGGCATCGGCTCCACCGAGATGTTCCACATCTTCATTTCGGCGCGCGCCGACCAAGCCCGCGGCGGCGCCACCGGCTACCCGGTGCCCGGCTACGAGGCCGCCATCCTCGACGACGCCGGCCAGCCTCTGCCGCCCGGCCAGGTGGGGCGTCTGGCGGTGCGTGGGCCAACGGGCTGCCGCTACCTCGACGACGCCCGTCAGGCCAGCTACGTGCAAGGCGGCTGGAACCTCACCGGCGATGCCTACCTCGTGGACCCCGCCGACGGCCAGTACGTCTACCAGGCGCGCACCGACGACATGATCATCTCCGGCGGCTACAACATCGCCGGCCCCGAGGTCGAGGCGGCGCTGCTGCTGCACCCGGCGGTGGCCGAGTGCGGCGTGGTGGGCAAGCCCGACGAGGCTCGCGGCATGATCGTTGCGGCCTTCATCGTCCTCAAGCCCGGCCACACGGCCGATGCCGCCCTGGCTGTGGTGCTGCAGGACTTCGTCAAGCAGACGATCGCGCCCTACAAGTACCCGCGCGAGCTGCAGTTTCGCAGCAGTCTGCCCCGAACCGAAACGGGCAAGCTGCAGCGCTTCCGGCTCCAGCAGGAGGCGGCGGGTTTGGGCCCCTTGCGCGCGCTGCCGCTCCAGGGCTAGGCTACGCCAGCGCGACGCCTTGGCGCAAGCGAAAGGACCTGCATGAAGACGGTGGCCGAACTGCTGAAGTCCCGTGACGGCACGCTGTGGCACGCGCGCCCCGAAGACTCCGTCTACACCGCGCTGGAATTGCTGGCCGCGCACGACGTCGGTGCACTGGTGGTGATGGACGGCCCGCGCCTGGTTGGCGTGGTCAGCGAGCGTGACTACACACGCAAGGTGGCGCTGCAGGGGCGCAACTCCCGGACCACCCGGGTGGACGAGATCATGACCCGCCAGGTGTTCACCGTGCGACCGGAGACGCGCACCCAAGTCTGCATGGCGCTGCTGAGCGAGAAGAAGATCCGCCACCTGCCGGTGGTCGACGGCGGCACGGTCCTGGGCATGATCTCCATCCGCGACATCATGGACGACCTGATCGCCGACCGCGAAGAAACGATCGCGCAGCTCGAGAGCTACATCCACTCCTGACGCGGCCACCGGCTGGCGTCGGAGTGCCGCAGTCGTCTGGCGCGGGCGCTCTCGCTTGGTATCCTCGCCACTCCATGATCGAACAAGCTGGGCGTGACGAGGTTGGCATTGCGATAGAGCGCGAAGTGCTGCAGGTGGCCTTGCGGAACTCCGAACGGTCTGTCGTCCTGCTGATGGCCGCAGTGCTCTTCATCGCCTGGCTGGGCTGGCACGTCGACCGGCCCTCGGTGGCGCTGCTGGTGCTGGTGCTGGGCAGCGCAGTCTCTGCGTGGCGGTGGCGCCTCTCGGCAGGCTGGAGCGCCAGGGCCGAGCATCCACCCCAGGACATCGTCGTGGTGATCCGCCAGCTTGAGGCCAACGCGCTGGGCGTGGGGGTGATGTGGGGCGTTGTGACGGTGTTCGTGTATCCGCTGCTGGAGGGTCCGCTGGCCTCGACCTACGTCGTTGCGATGACCGGCTCGGTGGCCGTGGCTGCGCTGTTCCTGGCAATGGCCGGACGTGCGTTCAAGATCCTGCTGGCCTGCCAGGTCTTGACACTGTCGCTGGTGTCGCTGTTCGTGCCGTCGGTGCAGTCGATGCCGATGGCGGTGTTGGCGGTGTTGACGGGGGTGACGCTGCTGCGCGCCACGCGCGAGTTCCGCGAGGTCACCCTGGCTTCGCTGCGCGACCGCCAGACTGCCGAGCACACGCGCCGCTCGCTGGAGCGGGCCGTCGAAGAGGCGCGCGCCGCCGATGCCGCCAAGAGTCAGTTCCTGGCCACGATGAGCCACGAGATCCGCACGCCGATGAACGGGGTCCTTGGGGCCATGGATCTGCTGCGCGAGACGCCTCTGGACGGCCGCCAGCGGCGGCTGGTGCGCACCGCCTCACAGTCGGGCGAGTCGCTGATGGAGATCCTTAACGACGTCCTGGACCACTCCAAGATCGAGGCCGGGAAACTGGTGCTGGTGCCGTCGCCGACCTCCTTGCACTCGGTGGCGATGTCGGCTGCGGCGCTGTTCCGTACCCGTGCCGAGACCAAGGGCCTGGCCCTGACCCTGCAGATCGACGCTGAGGTGCCCGACGGCGTCATCACCGACGGTCCCCGCCTGAAGCAGGTGCTGCTCAACCTGCTGAGCAACGCCGTCAAGTTCACCGAGCGGGGCGGCATCACGCTGAAGCTGGCCCCGCAGGCGCGCGAGCCGAATGCCGTGCGCGTGCGTTTCGATGTGCAGGACAGCGGCGTGGGCATTCCGGCGGCCGAGCTCGACCGTGTGTTCCTGCCCTTCACGCAGTTTGGTGGCACGCGCTCTCGACTGTCGGGAGGCACCGGGCTCGGGCTGTCGATCAGCCAGCGCATCATCGAGGCCCTGGGCGGCCGCATCGAGGTGAGCAGCCGCGTCGGCGGAGGATCGAGCTTCTGGTTCACGCTGTTCCTGCCCTTGGCGCCGGAGGCGCCGCCAGGGCCCGCCGACAGCGACTTCGCGGCACTTGACGGCCAGGACCGTCTGGAGGGCGTGGTGATGCTGGTGGAAGACAACGAGGTCAACCGCCTCATCGGCACCGAGATGCTGCGCAGCTTTGGCCTCGACGTGAAGGTGGCCCACGACGGACAGCAGGCGCTTCAGCTGCTGGAACAGCACCGGGTCGATCTGGTGTTGATGGACATCGGCATGCCGTTGCTCGACGGCCACGAGGCAACCCGTCAGCTGCGCAAGCGCGAACAGCGCCTGAAGCTGCCGCGTGTGCCGGTGGTGGCCCTGACCGCTTTTGCGTTCGAGAGTGACGCCGCGAAGGCGCTGGACGCCGGCATGGATGCCCACTTGGCCAAGCCGTACTCGCGCGAGCGGCTGAGGGGGATCGTGCAGCGCTGGCTCTGATTCACAGAGCTCTCAGCCGCCGCAGCGGTGCTGGTGCAGCATCAGCAGCCCGTCGAATATCAGGCTGTCGACGACCTCGAAGTGCAGATCGGTGATGCCCGAGAGCTTCTGCGCGGCTCCGCCGGTCATCAGCAGCAGCGGCTCAGCCCCCGTGCGCTCCCGCAGGCGCCGCGCCTGACGCTCGATGGCACCGGCCATGGCGTTGCTGCCGCCGCTCATCAGCGCATCCGAGGTGTTGGTCGGGAATTCCACGACCTCGCCCGTAGGCACCTTCAGGCCCGCGGTGCCCATCTCGAGCGCGCGCTGCATCAGGCCGAAGCCGGGCAGGATGAGCCCACCAAGAAAGCGGCCCGAGGCGTCGAGCGCGTCCACCGTGACGCAGGTCCCCACCATCACCACCAGCGCCGGCCGCGCCGGCCCGCGCAGCTGCAGGTGCCAGCGCGCGCCAGCCAGCGCCACCCAGCGGTCGGCGCCCAGCCGGGCCGGGTGGTCGTAGCCGTTGATGAGGCCAGCCTCCTCGGGCTTGGCAACCACCCAGTGAGGCTCCAGGTCCCAGAGCTCCATCTGTTCCTCGACGCGGCGGCGGACGTGGTCGCCGGCAACGATGCAGCCCAGCATGGCCTGCGGTGGCGGCAGCGGCTTCCATTGGCGTTCGGCCAGTTCGTCGATCGTCTCCAGGAACACCGCCCCCTGGTGCAAAGGCTCGGCACCCGGGCGCGGCGTGGCGAACAACGCCCACTTCAGGCGCGTGTTGCCGCAGTCGATGGCCAGGAACATAGGCCGCAAGGCTAGCAGGGCCGGCCGGGGTGTCCATGGCATCATCGCTGATTGACGTTTACGTCAACGTCAGGTGCCGACGAGTGCCCCCCGGAACCGCCCCACGAGACAAGGCCGCGCAATGAGCGAGCTCTCTGCCGACTTCAAGGCCCTGGCAGCCTACCGCCCCGCCCACAAGGTGCGCTTCGTCACCGCAGCGAGCCTCTTCGACGGTCACGATGCCGCCATCAACATCATGCGGCGACTGCTGCAGAGCATGGGGGCCGAGGTCATCCACCTCGGGCACAACCGCAGCGTCGACGAGGTCGTCACCGCCGCGCTGCAGGAAGACGTGCAGGGCATCGCCATCAGCAGCTACCAGGGCGGCCACGTCGAGTACTTCAAGTACATGGTCGAGTTGCTGCGCGAGCGCGGCGGCGGCCACATCCAGGTGTTCGGCGGCGGCGGCGGCGTCATCGTGCCAGCCGAGATCCGCGAGCTGCACGCCAGTGGGGTGGCCCGCATCTACAGCCCTGAAGACGGCCAGCGCATGGGACTGCAGGGGATGATCGGCGAGATGCTGATGCGCTGCGACGTCGATCTCTCGACGCACGCGCCGGCCGACGCCTCGGCGCTGCAGGGCCATACGCCCGGCGCCTGGCGCGCGCTGTCGCAAGCCATCACGGCCCTGGAGAACGGGCGCGCGCCGGCGGGGCTCAAGGCCTCGCTCGAGTCGGCGGCGAAGGCCGCTGCGGGATCGGTTCCCGTGCTGGGCATCACCGGCACCGGTGGCGCCGGCAAGAGCAGTCTCACCGACGAACTCATCCGCCGTTTGCGGCTGGATCAGGACGACGCGCTTCGCATCGCCGTCATCAGCATCGACCCCAGCCGTCGCAAGAGCGGCGGCGCGCTGCTGGGCGACCGCATCCGCATGAACGCCATCGGGCCGTGGCACGGACCGGCCGGCCTGGACGGCCTTTCGGATCCCGGCCCGCGCGTCTTCATGCGCAGTCTGGCCACGCGCGACTTCGGCAGCGAGATCAGCCAGGCGCTGCCCGACGTACTGGCCGCCTGCAAGGCGGCGGGCTTCGACCTGATCGTGGTCGAGACCTCCGGCATCGGCCAGGGCGACGCCGCCATCGTGCCGCTGGTGGACGTGCCGATGTACGTGATGACGCCGGAGTTCGGCGCCGCCAGCCAGCTCGAGAAGATCGACATGCTCGACTTCGCCGAGTTCGTAGCCATCAACAAGTTCGACCGCAAGGGCGCTCTCGACGCCCTGCGCGACGTGGCCAAGCAGGTGCAGCGCAACCGCGAGGCGTGGACAGCCAGGCCCGAGGACATGCCGGTGTTCGGCACCATGGCCAGCCGCTTCAATGACGACGGCGTGACGGCGTTGTACCAGGCGCTCAAGCCGCGGCTGGCGGAACTGGGCCTGCCGCTGGACGACGGGCGGCTGCCCCAGGTGGCCACGCGACACAGCACCCGGGAGCGGCCCATCGTGCCGCCGGCGCGCGTGCGCTACCTGGCCGACATCACCGACACCGTGCGCGGCTACAAGCGGCGTGCCCAGCGCCAGGCCGAGCTGGCGCGCGAGGTGCAGCAGTTGCGCGAGAGCAGCCGCATGCTGGCCGAGGCAAACCCCGAGAAGCATCGCGCGCGCGACGCGCTCGCCGACCTGGCCAGCCAGCGTGAGGCGCAACTCGACGCCTCGTCGCGCCAACTGCTGGCGCAATGGCCGGCCATGCAGCAGGCCTATGCCGGCGACGAATACGTGGTGAAGATCCGCGGCCAGGAGATCCGCACCGGTCTCGTGCACACCACGCTGAGCGGCAGCAAGATCCGCAAGGTCGCGCTGCCGCGCTACGGGTGTCACGGCGAGCTGCTGAAGTGGCTGCTGCTGGAGAACGTACCCGGCAGTTATCCGTATACCGCTGGCGTCTTTGCCTTCAAGCGCGAGGGCGAGGACCCCACGCGCATGTTTGCCGGCGAAGGCGACGCCTTCCGCACCAACCTCCGCTTCAAGGTGGTCAGCGAGGGCATGCCGGCCAAGCGCCTGAGCACGGCCTTCGACAGTGTCACGCTGTACGGCCACGACCCTGACCCGAGGCCCGACATCTACGGCAAGGTGGGCAACTCGGGCGTGAGCATCGCCACGCTTGACGACATGAAGGTGCTGTACTCGGGCTTCGACCTGACGGCGCCGAACACCAGCGTGAGCATGACGATCAACGGCCCGGCGCCGACGATCCTGGCGATGTTCATGAACACCGCGATCGACCAGAACCTCGAGAAGTTCCGCAGCGATAACGGCCGCGAGCCCACCTCGGATGAGGCGGCCAAGGTGCGCGAGTGGACGCTGGCCCACGTGCGGGGCACCGTGCAGGCCGACATCCTGAAGGAGGACCAGGGCCAGAACACCTGCATCTTCAGCACCGAGTTCAGCCTGAAGGTGATGGGCGACATCGCCGAGTACTTCGTGCACCACGACGTGCGCAACTTCTACTCGGTGAGCATCAGCGGCTACCACATCGCCGAGGCCGGGGCCAACCCGATCAGCCAGCTGGCCTTCACGCTGAGCAACGGCTTCACGTTCGTGGAGGCCTATCTCGCGCGCGGCATGCACATCGACGACTTCGCGCCCAACCTGAGCTTCTTCTTCAGCAACGGCATGGACCCGGAGTACACGGTGCTCGGCCGCGTGGCGCGCCGCATCTGGGCGGTGGCCATGAAGGAGCGCTACGGTGCCAACGAGCGCAGCTGCAAGCTCAAGTACCACATCCAGACCAGCGGCCGCTCGCTGCACGCGCAGGAGATCGCCTTCAACGACATCCGCACCACGCTGCAGGCGCTGATCGCGGTGTACGACAACTGCAACTCCCTGCACACCAACGCGTTTGATGAGGCGATCACCACGCCCACCGAGGACAGCGTGCGCCGCGCGATGGCGATCCAGCTGATCATCAACCGCGAGTGGGGCCTGGCGAAGAACGAGAACCCCAACCAGGGTGCCTTCGTCATCGACGAGCTCACTGAGCTGGTGGAGGAGGCCGTGCTGGCCGAGTTCGAGAAGATCGCCGAGCGCGGCGGCGTGCTCGGGGCGATGGAGACGGGCTACCAGCGTGGAAAGATCCAGGAAGAGTCGATGCACTACGAGATGCTCAAGCACACCGGGGAGCATCCGATCATCGGGGTGAACACCTTCCGCAGTCCCAAGGGCGACCCCATGCCCGAGCACATCGAGCTGGCCCGCAGCACCGAGGCCGAGAAGCAGAGCCAGCTGGCCCGCCTGGCCGATTTCCATGACTGCCATCGGACCGAAGCGCCGGCCATGCTGCGTCGCCTGCGGCAGGCCGTGATCGAGGACCGCAACGTGTTCGATGAGCTCATGGCCGCTGTCCGGGTGTGCAGCCTTGGGCAGATCACGAATGCCCTGTTCGAGGTGGGTGGGCAGTACCGGCGCAGCCTTTAGCCTGAAGTTCCGCACCCTGACTTAAGGCGTGGCGTAGCCAAGTGCTTGTCACGACTCACAAATTCGGCCCTTTTGGGCCTTTTTTGTGCCTGAATGTGTAGTCACTAAACTGTGTTGATCTTGCGCGCATATTGATCCAGAATGGCGGACATGGCATCTCGCACCGGAACCGCACACGTCGTCACCACCAAGCGGGCGTACAAGGACAAGGTCTACTGCACCCACCTGCTGCGCCGCAGCTACCGCGAAAACGGCAAGGTCAAGAACGAGACCCTGGGTAACCTGTCGCATCTGCCCGATGCGCTGATCGACATCATCCGGCGCTCGCTGCAAGGCGAGACCTTCGTTCCCGCCTCCCAGGCCTTCGAGGTCGTGCGCTCGCGCGCCCATGGCCACGTGCAGGCCGTCGCTGTGGCCATGCAGCGCCTGGGGCTGGCCTCGGTTGTCGCGTCGCAGCCCAGCCGTGAACGCGACTTGGTGCTGGCCATGGTGGCCTCGCGCATCGTGCAGCCCGACACCAAGCTGGCTACCTCCCGGCGTTGGCACTGCTCGACCCTGGCCGAGGACTTCGGCGTTGTTGAGGCCACCGAGAACGATCTGTATGCCGCCATGGATTGGTTGCTGGCCCGCCAAGACGCCATCGAGAAGAAGCTCGCCGCGCGCCACCTGCGCGAGGATGCCTTGGTGCTGTATGACCTGTCGTCGAGCTACTTCGAGGGCAGCACCTGCCCGTTGGCCAAGCGGGGCTACAGCCGAGATGGCCGGCCCGGCACGCTGCAGGTCAACTACGGCTTGCTTACCGATGCGCGTGGCTGCCCTGTGGCGGTCTCGGTGTTCGAGGGCAATACGTCGGACAGCCTGACCTTCCTGCCCGCCGTGCGGCGTGTGCGCGAGCGCTTCGGTCTGGCGCAGGTGGTGATGGTGGGCGACCGCGGCATGGTGTCGCAAAAGGCTATTGACGATCTTCGCGGCCAAGGCGGGATCGACTGGATCACGGCGCTCAAGAGCGTCTCGATCCGCTCGCTGGTCGAGCAGGGCCATTTGCAACTTGGCTTGTTCGATCAGCGCAATCTGGCCGAGATCACCTCGCCTGACTATCCCGGCGAGCGCCTGGTGGCCTGCCGCAACGACGCCTTGGCCAAGCTGAGGGCGCACAAGCGTGAGAGCCTGCTGCAGTCCACCGAGGCCTTGCTGGCCGTGATCAAGGCCAGCGTGGATGCGGGCCGACTCACCGGGCAGGACAAGATCGGCGTGCAGGTGGGCAAGATCATCAACCGCCACAAGGTGGCCAAGCACTTCGAGCTGAGCATCGGTGAGGCAACACTCGCCTGGGCGAGAAGGCAAGACGCCATCAACGCCGAGGCGGCGCTGGACGGCCTGTACGTCATTCGAACCTCGCTGGACGCCAAGCGCATGGGCGCACCGGATTGCGTGCGCAGCTACAAAGCCCTGTCCAACGTGGAGCGCGCGTTCCGATCACTGAAGACGGTGGACCTGAAGGTGCGGCCCATCCATCACCGCTTGGCTGACCGGGTGCGCGCGCACATCCTGTTGTGCATGCTGGCGTTCTACGTCGAGTGGCACATGCGCGAGGCCTGGCGCGAGCTGATGTTCGCCGATACCGACCAAGCCGCCAAAGCCACGCGCGATCCAGTAGCGCCAGCCAAACGCTCGGCCTCGGCGCAGCGCAAGGCCGCATCGAAGTCGCTCGACGACGCGCAGCCTGCGCACAGCTTCGCCACCCTGATGGCGGAGATGGCCACTCTCGTGCGCAACACCTGCCGCACATCCGGTGCTGGCGCCGATGCGCCGACCTTCGAGGTGCTCACCACCGCCACGGCACACCAACAGCGCGCCATGGCGCTCATACAGGCCATCCAGCCGTAGTCAGAAAACCAAACCTGAAATCCATCGCAAGTGCTTGATGGATAAAGGAGATCTGGGCCGGCGGCGGTGGAACTTCAGTTTAGCCGCGAGGCTCAGGTGCGCACGCGACGGTCCACTTCAGGCGGCGTGGCACGTCGTTCGATGCCGCTGCGGCGCTCCCCGCCCCAGGCCATCTCGAGCTCCAGGCGTTTGATCTCCTCGACAGCGCCTTCGTCGCCGCCGCCGGCCTTGCGCACCTGGGCGCGCGCCAGCCGCTCCATCAGGCGCAGATCGCGGTCGGTCAGGCCCATCGCACTTTCGGCCCACTGGTCGACGATGGCCACCAGCGACTCTCGCCGGACAGGCGCTGCCATGCGCTGAGCACGCAGCGCGGCAAGCGTGCCGCGGTGGCGCGGGTCGACCTCGCGCACCACCCGGTCGATGGCCTGCTCGCCCTCGCCGTCGGGGGCCACCAGGTCGATCAGACGTCGATACAGGAGTTCCTCCGCGCTGTACAGATGGCCCGAAAGGATCATCTCGTTGGCCACCGCGAAGCCGGCGCGCCGGATCGTGAAGTCCCAAGCCCCCATGCCCGGGAACAGGTTGAAGAGCACCTCCGGAAAACCGGCCTGTGCGCTCTTCTCGAAGATGATGCGGTGGAAGGGCAGCACGCTCTCCAGGCCGCCGCCGAGTGTGTCGCCGGCGGCCATCACGGTGG
This sequence comes from Ideonella sp. WA131b, assembly GCA_023657425.1. Classification (NCBI taxonomy): domain Bacteria; kingdom Pseudomonadati; phylum Pseudomonadota; class Betaproteobacteria; order Burkholderiales; family Sphaerotilaceae; genus Ideonella; species Ideonella sp. WA131b. The sequence goes on along the minus strand of JAGTJW010000002.1, from coordinate 416,075 downwards.
TGTGCACGCCCAGGGCAGCCGCGTTCTCGAGCCACCACACCATGTCGACGCACTTCATGCCATAGAGGCGCAGCGAGTCGACGTCGCGTGCGCGCACCAGCAACACGAACAGCGCAAGGTCACCGCCGAAGTTGAAGACCTTGGGCACGTCGGAGGTCAGGACCAGGTGGCGCAGCAGCCCGGGATTGGCGGTGATGTCGTCGAGTACCCGCTGCATCTCGGTCATCGCGGCCAGGCTGTAGCACTGGATGGGCTTGACCGCTGCGCGCACGCGCAGCAGGGCCAGGTCGGAGTGCCACTCCAGTCGGATGGTCTTGTAGGGCCGGCCGAGCAGCCCGGCAACGCCGGCGGCAGGGGATGCGGTCATGAGGCCTGTGCCTACAGTGCTTCGAGGATGCGCGTGAGATGGTGGAAATTCACCTGCACCGATTCGACGACGGCGTCGCGTGCGCTCTCGTCCGTCACCTGGTTGAGCACCTGGCGCAGCTCGGCCATGTGCTGCGAGTCGAGTGTTGCGTGCGAGGCGATGAAGCTCACGCCCCGATCGCCTTCGAGCAGGAGGCTCTCGCGGATCGCACTGGCGAACGGACCGCCATAGACCGAGGCGATCACTTCCAGCGCGTACAGCATCCCCAGCGCAGAAGCGGGATGGCGCTGCGCGGCCGACCAATGGTTGTAGCCGTTCAGCGCCAGCGTGTGTGCGGCCGGCCGGTGAGCCCTTGCGGCGTCGCGCGTCAGACCCACGGCCTCCAGATCGTTGAGCACCCAGTTCTCGTGCCCGGCCTCCTCGTGCATGTGTGCATAGAGGAAATAGCGCAGTGCGGCATCGGGGTCTTGCGCCGGGCTGCCCAGACGTGCCGCGGCAGCGGCGCAAACCGGGTTGAAGTGCCACACCACGTGATACAGATCCAGGAGCAGCGCCCGGTAGCGCTCCACGGGCATGCCGTGGGCGATGACGTCCACCAGCTTGGGGTGGGTTTCGAACGCCCGACGGTCCTCGTCGGTGCGCGAAACCAGATCGGCGAAGAAGGGCAGCATGATCCTCCGGCAAGAGATGGCATCTGCGCCAACGGCGCGTTTGCCCGGGGCTGCGTAGGCGGCGTGGGCGCTGCATGCATTCCGGCAGCGAGTCTAGGGCGCATTCACGCAGAAAGTGAAAGGATTCACGCTCCTAGAATCGCCAGACGATGCTTCCCCTGCCGCCGCGCCGCCCGATTCGCGAGCTGCCCGACGAGCTGATCAGCCAGATCGCCGCTGGCGAGGTGATCGACCGACCGGCCGCCGCCGTGCGCGAGTTGCTCGACAACGCGCTGGATGCCGGCGCCACCCAGGTGACGGTTCGGCTGGCCGGTGGTGGCGTTCGCCTGGTGGCCGTCGAGGACGACGGCGTCGGCATTCCGCCCGAGCAGCTGCCGCTGTCGCTGAAGCGCCACGCCACCAGCAAGATCCGCGATCTCGCCGAGCTCGAGCGCGTCGCCACGATGGGCTTCCGGGGCGAGGCGCTGGCGGCGCTGGCCTCGGTGGCCGAGCTGACGATCACCAGCCGCACGCCCGAGGCCCCGCATGCCTGGCGCCTGGCGCCTCGCGGTGGCGAGCTGGCGCCGGCCGCCCGTGCGCCGGGCACGACAGTGGAAGTCCAGGAGCTGTTCTTTGCCACACCGGCGCGGCGCAAGTTCCTCAAGAGCGACGCCACCGAGCTGGCGCACGCGCTCGACGTCGCCCGGCGGGCGGCCTTGGCGCGGCCCGAAGTCGGCCTGAACGTCTGGCACGAAGGCCGTCAGATCGCCCAATGGCGTCCAGCCCCGTGGCCGCAGCGTCTGGCCGATGTGCTCGGCCGCGACTTCGAGGTCGCAAGCCGACCGCTGGCAGCCCGGCGCGGCCCGCTGTCGCTGTGGGGCCGCGTCGGCCACCCCGAATCGGCGCGCGCGCGGGCCGACCTGCAGATCCTGTTTGTCAATGGCCGCTGCGTGCGCGATCGTCTGGTGGGCCAGGCCGTCCGTTCAGCCTACGACGACCAGTTGCACGGCGGCCGACAGCCGGCCTGGGTGCTGTTCCTGGAGATCGATCCCGAGCTGGTGGACGTGAACGTGCACCCGGCCAAGGCCGAGGTGCGCTTTCGTGACGGCGGCGCGGTGTTCCAAGCGGTGCGCCAGGCCGTGGTGGAGGCGCTGGCTCCCACGCGGGCGGCGGCGGGGCTGCCGGAGCAGGCTGCCGCCGTGCAGCCGCCTGCGCCCCAGGTCGCCTTGCCGGCCTGGCAGCCGGCCCTGGCCTGGGGTCCGCCCCGGCACGCGGCCGAGCCGCCTGGGCACTGGGCGCCAGCGCTGCGGGCGCTGTCCGAGCCGCTGCCCGCCGCGCCCGCGCCGACAGCGGGCTCTGCGGGCGTCGAGCAGCCCTTGGGCCGCGCCTTGGCTCAGCTCGGTGGAACCTACGTGTTGGCAGAAAACGGGGCAGGGTTGGTGGTCGTCGATATGCACGCGGCCCACGAGCGCATCGTCTACGAGCGGCTCAAGCAGGCCGCCGATGCGGCCGTCGGCTCCGGCGCGGCGCTGCCTTCGCAGCCGCTGCTCATCCCCCACACGCTGGCGGCCACGCCGGCCGAGGTGGCAGCCGCCGAGGCCCAGGCCGAGTCCTTGCTGGCCCTGGGCCTGGACGTGGGTGTGCTTGCCGCCGGTACGCTGGTGGTGCGCAGCCGGCCGGCGGCCCTGCCCGACGCTGACCTCACCGAGCTCGTGCGCGCCGTGCTGGGCGAGTTGGCCGAGCTCGGCGGCAGCCGTGTCGTGCAGCGTGCCCGCGACGAGCTGCTCGGCACGATGGCCTGCCATGCCGCCGTGCGCGCCAACCGTCGCCTCACGCTGCCCGAGATGGACGCGCTGCTGCGCCAGATGGAAGCCACGGAGCGCAGCGACACCTGCAACCACGGCCGCCCGACCTGGCGTCAGGTGACGCTGAAGGAACTTGACGCCTTGTTCCTGCGCGGCCGCTGAGCGCGCCTGGCCCCGGGGCTGCCACCGGGTCGCCACCACCGAACCCGGTAGGTTGCAGCGCGGCAACACGTTCATCCGCCGACAGCAGAGTCTGCGAAATCGGCGTGATGAAGGTGAGGAACACCTTCACCTCAGCGCCGACCGCGACGCCGCGCCGCGACAGATGCCACAGCCGGGGATGCAGCAACCGAGGTCTCGTTCGGCGCAGCCGCTCAGGCCGCCAGCAACTGCCGCAGCACGAAGGGCAGGATGCCGCCGTGGCGCAGGTAGGTCACCTCGATGGGCGTGTCGACACGCAAAGTCACGGTCACATCGCGCACCGATCCGTCGGCGCGCGTGATCACCAGCGTTGCGTCGCCCTGGGGCTTGAGTTCGTCGGCCACGCGCAACTCCACCGTCTCGGCACCGGTGAGCCCCAGGCCCTGCCAGCTGTCGCCGGGCTTGAACTGCAGCGGGAGCACGCCCATCCCCACGAGATTGCTGCGGTGGATGCGCTCGAAGCTGCGCGCCACCACCGCGCGTATGCCCAGCAGCGCCGTGCCCTTGGCCGCCCAGTCTCGGCTGGAGCCGGTGCCGTACTCCTCGCCCGCGAACACCACCGTCGGCGTGCCCTCGGCCTGCCAGGCCATGGCCGCCTCGTAGATGGGCAGCTGCTGCCCGTCCTTCAGCGTGTAACCGCCTTCGACGCGCGAGCCGTCGGGGCCCGGCGGCAGCATCAGGTTCTTCACGCGCACGTTGGCGAAGGTGCCGCGCATCATCACCTCGTGGTGGCCGCGGCGGGCGCCGTAGCTGTTGAAGTCGGCCGGCGCCACGCCCTGCGCCTGCAGCCACTGGCCGGCCGGCGTGCCGGGCTTGAAGCTGCCCGCCGGGCTGATGTGGTCGGTGGTGATGGAGTCGCCGAACAGGGCCATGATGCGCGCGCCGCGCACGCCGGTCTCGCGTGCCGGGGGCGCCATCGCAAAGCCTTCGAAAAACGGCGGCTCGGCAATGTAGGTGCTGGCCGGCCAGGTGTAGACCTCGCCCTGCACGCCCTGGATCTTCTGCCAGAGCTTGCCCGGCTCCTTGCGAACCTGGTCGTAATTGCGGCGGTAGGCCTTGCCGTCCATTGCGTGCTTCATCAGCGCGTGCACCTCTTCGCTGCGGGGCCAGATGTCGCCCAGGTAAACAGCGCGCCCCTTCTTGTCGTGGCCCACGGGCTCGGTCATCAGGTCCTTCAGCACCGTGCCGGCCAGCGCGTAGGCCACCACCAGCGGCGGGCTGGCCAGGAAGTTGGCCTTCAGGTTGGGGTGGATGCGCGCCTCGAAGTTGCGGTTGCCGCTGAGCACCGCGGCACACACCAGGTCGTTGGCGGTGATGGCCTCGTTGAGGGCCGGGGTCAGGTCGCCGGCATTGCCGATGCAGGTGGTGCAGCCATAGGCCGCCACCGCGAAGCCCAGCTTCTCGAGGTAGGGCAGCAGGCCGGTCTTCTCGAGGTACTCGGTGACGATGCGCGAGCCGGGCGCCAGGCTCGTCTTGATGTGCGGCGCCACGCGCAGGCCCGCCTTGACGGCCTTCCTGGCCAGCAGGCCGGCGGCCAGCAGCACGCCGGGGTTGCTGGTGTTGGTGCAGCTCGTGATCGCGGCGATGAGCACGTCACCGTTTTTCACCGCCAGGCCGTCGGCGGTGGCCACGGGCGCGGCCAGCTTGGTGGCCGGCTGGTTGAAGCCATTGGCGGCGGCCGGGGCGCTGAACAACTCGGTGAAGGTCTGCTTGACGTGGCCGATCTCGATGCGGTCCTGCGGGCGCTTCGGCCCGGCCAGCGACGGCGCCACCGTCGACAGATCGAGACGGATGACGCGGCTGTAGTCGATGTCGGCGGCACGCGGCACGCCGAACAGCTGCTGCGCCTTGAAGTAGGCCTCGAAGGCCTCGATCTCGCCCCGCCGGCGGCCGGTGCCCTTGAAGTAGTCGAGCGTCTTCTCGTCGACCGGGAAGAAGCCCATCGTCGCGCCGTACTCGGGCGACATGTTGGCGATGGTCGCGCGGTCGGGCAGGCTCAGCGTGCGCGTGCCCTCGCCGCAGAACTCGACGAACTGGCCCACCACCTTCTCGCGGCGCAGGATCTCGGTGACGGTCAGCACCAGGTCGGTGGCCGTGACGCCCTCGCGCAGCGCGCCGGTGAGCTCGAATCCCACCACATCGGGCGTCAGGAAGTACACCGGCTGGCCCAGCATGCCGGCCTCGGCCTCGATGCCGCCGACGCCCCAGCCGACGACGCCGATGCCGTTGATCATCGTCGTATGGCTGTCGGTGCCGACCAGGCTGTCGGGGTAGTACACGGCCTCAGCGCCTTTGCCCGACTGGTGCACGCCGCGCGCCAGATACTCGAGGTTCACCTGGTGGACGATGCCGAAGCCCGGCGGCACGACGCCAAAGGTCTCGAAGGCCTGCATGCCCCACTTCAGGAACTCGTAGCGCTCGCGGTTGCGCGAGAACTCGAGCTTCATGTTCAGGTCCAATGCCTTCGGGCTGCCGAAGTGGTCGATCATCACCGAGTGGTCCACCACCAGGTCCACCGGCACCAGCGGTTCGATGCGCCTGGGGTTCTGGCCGAGGCGCTGCGCCACGTTGCGCATGGCGGCCAGGTCGGCCAGCAGGGGCACGCCGGTGAAGTCCTGCAGCACCACGCGCGCCACGACAAAGGGAATCTCTTCGTTGCGCTCGGCCCTGGGCTGCCAGCGCGCGAGCTGCTCGACATGCTGCTTCGTCACCCTTTGGCCATCGCAATTGCGCAGCACGCTCTCGAGCACGATGCGCAGGCTCACCGGCATGCGCCGAACCCCTGGAAACCGCCGCGCAAGTGCCGGCAGCGACCACAGCTGGCCGGTCTTGCCCGAGGCGGTGGTGAAGGACTTCAGCGTGCTGGCGTAGGCGTGCGGCATGGGGACTCCCGACGTGAGGCGCTGAAGATTATGCGGAACCGCGCCGGCCAGCAGTCACCATGCCCCTGCAGTCGCGTGCGGCCGGCGGCGAGAAACCGCCGGGCCACAGGATCCTGTCATCAGCGCTGTGGAGCCAGGGGCAAGGAAGGTGTGGACACGTTGGTCATCGGGGCCGGAGGGTCGTGCTGCACACGCGGGTGCAGCGCGCCCGATTCGCTCCTAGGAGCGTGGGCGGCCAGGCTCGGTTCGGGCCCGACCTGGAGTGGCTGCCAGAGGGCGCCGATCCCGCTGCGCTGGACTATCGGGTGAACCCCAGACGTGCCGCCGCCTTTGCCGTGGCGGTGCGGCGCTACGGGCCCGGCCTGCCCGAAGGCGCGCTGCGGCCCGCCTGCAGCGGGGTCCGGCCCAAGATCCACGGGCCCGAGGAGCCGGCGCCGGACTTCCGCATCGACGGCCCGGCGGTAGATGGTGTTCACGGGCTGGTCAATCTCCTGGGCATCGAGTCACCGGGCCTGACGGCGTCGCTGGCGATCGCCGAGCACGTGGCCGGGCTGCTCGACGGCTGAGGGCCCGTGCCGGCATGCAGCCGGCGTGCCCGCCTGGGCAGACCCTGGCGCGGCTCTCTCAATGCGGCCTTGAAAAAGGCGGCCCGCTGGCCGCCTTCAGGGGGCGCGCGAGCGCGGCGCGATCAGCCCTTCTTGGCCCAGGCGCTGCACCAGCCCGGACCAGCCACCTGCTTGGTACCGAACAGCGGGCAGCCGCCCCAGGGATCGGCGGCCTTGCCCTGGTAGAGCGCGCAGTTGTTGCACTTCTGGTCATTGGTGTGCTTGGGGAACTTCTTCTTGTCCGCCTTGGTGGTGTCGTGCACGTAGCCCAGCGCCACGGCTTGGGGATCCTTCTCGTCAAGACGGACGGCCTGGGCTTGAGCGCCGGCTGCGGCGGCCAGCGCCGAACCGCAGGCGGCGACTTGCAACAGGAAGACTCGGCGATTGCTCTGGGACATGGAATCGTCACTCCGGATTGAGTTGCAGGGTTGGCGGACAAGCCGCTGGACAAGACAGCGCTGGATGCGCTCAGGACGCTGCCGAAGCGGTCACGTTCAGGCAGCTGTTGCAGCGGCCGAGGCCGCGCAAGCGGGGATCGGGCTTGCCGTCGCCCGTCTTGAAGTTGGCATGGCACTTGATGCACACGTACATCTTCGAGCTGGACATCATCGGCTTGACCCCGGGCTCGGCGTGCGGGCGCGCCGCCGTGTACTCGGCCTGAGTCTGGCGCAGCTTCGGGCCAGGCACAGCCGGCGCGGCAGTGGAGGTGGCTTGGGGAGAGCGGGTGGCTCCAGGAGCCGTGGCGGGGGTCGTGGTGCGGCGGGTGGTCATGGCAGCTGGAGGCCGGGCGTGGCGCCCCGGTCGACTCGGAGACCCTATTGTCGTCGCAAACCAAGCTCCGGGCACTCGGGAGTGCCATGGGGGAGGGACAGGGCGGGGTCAGGCCGCCGTCGGCGCCCGGCACGGCCAGACCGCGGGGCCTCATGGCCCGCCCCGGGGCGCTCGGGCAGGCCCCGCCTCAGGGGTTGACGAGCACCACCTTGCCCATCACCTGTCGATCGGCCATGCGCGCGTAGGCCTCGCGGATGCGGGCCATCGGCCAGGTGGCGTCCAGCACCGGGCGCACCTGGCCCTGGGCGTACCACTGCGCCAACTGGCCCAGCGCCGCCGCACTGGCTGCCGGTTCGCGCTTGACGAAGTCGCCCCAGAACACGCCGACGATGCTGGCGCCCTTGAGCAGCGCCAGGTTCCACGGCAGCGCCGGGATGGCGCCACCGGCAAATCCCACCACGAGATAGCGACCGCGCCAGGCGATCGAACGGAAGGCCGGCTCGGCGAGCTTGTCGCCGACGGGGTCGTAGACGACGTCGGGGCCGCGGCCGCCGGTCAGCGCCTTCAGCGTCTCGCGCAGGTCCTGGGTGCTGTAGTTCAGCGTTGCGTCGGCGCCCAGCGTGCGGCACAGCGCGCACTTCGCGTCGGTGGAGGCGGCGGCGATCACCCGGGCCCCCACGGCCTTGGCGATCTGCAGCGCCGCCGTGCCCACGCCGCCGGCTGCGCCGAGCACCAGCACGGTTTCGCCGGCCTTGAGCTGCGCGCGGTCCACCAGTGCGTGGTGCGAGGTACCGTAGGTGAAGGCAAAGGCCGCTGCATGCTCCAGCGCAAAGCCCGGCGGCAGGGGCAGCACCTGCGTCGCCTTCACCACGGCGTGCGTGCCGAAGCCCCCTGTCCCGGCAATGGCCGCCACCGGTTGGCCAGGCTTGAGGTGGTGAACCCCGTCGCCGACGGCGTCGATCGTGCCGGCGTACTCGGCCCCGGGTACGAAGGGCAGCGGCGGCTTGAACTGATACCTGCCCTGAACGATGAGCAGGTCGGGGAAGTTCAGGCTCGCCGCCTTGATGGCGATGCGCACCTCACCCGGTCCAGGCTCGGGCGTGGGCGCCTCGCGCCACTGCAGGGCATCGACGCCATCGAGCGTGTCGCAGAACCAGGCATGCATGGGCCGTCTCCTTCGGTGGGCGCCATCTGGCGCGCGCTGGCGCCGGATCATACGGAGTGGCCCCGCAGCGTCGCTCAGCCACGCTGCCATCGGCGGGCTGCTGCTGCGGCGGCGGGGCGCTCGTTCTACAGGGCCTGACGCACGATGGTGGCGGCCAGCGCCTGGCGCAGGGTATCGGCGCTGTCGGCCAAGTGGGCTCGCGTCTCGGTGTCGAACCCGCGCGCCCGAGAGGCCGCTTCGAGCCGCGCCAGGAGCGCGCGGGCCTGCTCGCGCAGGTGTCCACGCACGTCCGCGCGCCCCGTGCCGGTGGGTCGGACCACGGCCAGCGACAGGCGGTTGACGTGGTCGCGCTGCAGGTCGCGCCGAGCCGAAGGGATTGGTGCCCGGCGGTCCAGCTCGCGCCACACCTCGGCGTTCAGCCGGCTGTGCATCTCGCCCAGCGAGAAGGCCTGCCGCGGGTCGTCGAACTTGGGAACGCTGTCGAGGATGCGCGTGGCGATCACGTCGGACATCAGGAAGTTCAGCACCGCGCGCTGCAGGTCGAGCAGACGCTGCTGCACCGAGTAGTCGGTGGGCACGCCGATCTCGGCACGGTCCAGGAAGTCCGGTGCCAATCGCCGCTGCAGCGCGGGGCTCAGCGTCAGGCCGTCGGCACCGAGCACCGTCTGCAGCATCAGGTTCAGCGCCTCGCGCTGCTCGGCGGCGGGCACCGGGGTCAGCGGGTCGCGGCCGCTGCCCGGAAAGTCGCGCAGTGTGCGCAGCGCGCCGATCTGCCTTGCCAGCACGCCCATGGCGCGTGTGGTGTCGGCGATCGCGAAGTTGATCGAGCGCCGCAGGACGGCGTAGTCCCGGTCGGCAGGCAGCGAGCGGGTCTCCTGGCGCTTGAACAGGTCGCGGGCAATGGCGATGCGGCCCTTGGCGAAGGCGATCGGATCGGCGCCAAGGTCGAGCTGGATCGTCTCGGGGTCGAGCGCGACGGCGTTGTCTTCGTCGCTGCCGAAGCCCAGCCCGCGCTCGCTGCTGCGGGCGGCGATGCGCTGCAGTTCGGCGCGTTCGGCCGCCGGCAGGGTGCCCGGTGGCAGCGGCTGGTAGGCGTATTCCACCGCCCAGTAGTCGTAAGGTCCCAGCGTGGTCTGGAAAGGCATGCCGGTGGACTTGCCCGGCATGGGCAGGTTGATGGCGTTGTACTCCATCACCGAGCCCGAGATGCCGTGGGCGCGCGTGAACTCGGGGTCGGCCAGCTGTGCCTCGGTGTAGGCGCGGCTGCCGCGGAAGTTGTGGCGCAGCCCGAGCGTGTGCCCCACCTCGTGCATGATGGCCTCCTTGACGTAGTCGAGCACGAACTGGCGCGCCACGGGACCATCCGGATCGACTTCACCGCGGGCTTCGAGCACATCGAGCGCATACACCAGTTGCTCGGATGCGAGCCTGCCGTGCAGGCAGTAGCGCGAGTCATGAGGGCTGCCGTCGGCGTGCAGCATCGTGGTTGCGCTGTCCACCGTGCCGGGCAGGGCGGGTGACAGCGCCGGGGGCAGCACGAAGGGTAGGGCAAACGCGCCGGCCGGCGCCGCCGTGCGTGGAGAACCGCCCAGCACCTGGGCGCGAAGCGTGCGAGCGCCGCGCGCCGACAGGCCCTCGAAGGCGATGTCGGCGTCGAGGATCTCGCCACTGCGCGGGTCGACATGGCTCGGGCCGATGGCGCCGAACAGCGGCTCGGCGTTCATCATCCAACGCACCGAGGCGTAGCCGAAGTCCAGCGTGTCCCAAGCGGCGTCGTCGGGCTGCTGCTCGACACGGAGGGCATTGACGAAGCCGATGCGCTCGAAGGCCCGGTTCCACTCGAGGATCGCGGCACGCACCGTCTCGCGATAGACCAGCGGCACGTTGCGGTCGATCCAGAACGTGATCGGCTTGACCGGCTCGCTCTTGTCGGCCGCCGGGTCCTTCTTCTCCAGACGCCAGCGGTTCACATAGCGTTGGCGCGGGGACATCTGCAGGTCGTCGGAGAAGTCGAGCACGGTGCTGGTGAACAGGCCCACGCGGGGGTCGGCCGGCCGCGGCGTCATCGGTTGGTCAGGCAGGGGCGCGAGGGAGTAGCTCAGGCCGATGAGCATGCTCCGCGAATCAGGAAGCAAGTGCGGCAGCAGCGGTGCGGCGATGCCCGGCGGCGTGTTGAGCCCCGGCATCGCGATGCCGGGGGTGTAGAAGTGGGCCTGGGTTTCGAGCGTGACAGCCTGGTCGTTGCCGCGCACCGAGGTGATCAGGGAGTTGGCGCGGTCCAGGCCGTAACCCTGGCGCAGCCCGCGCTGCAGCATCATTCCGACGCCCAGCACATCGGAGAGGAACAGCCCGTTGGCCTCGATGAGAATGCTCTTGCGCTCCGGGTGAGGCTGGCTGGCCACGGGCACGGCGCCGAGCAGGCTGTGCGAGTAACTGGCCTCCACGGCCCGCGCCTCGGGGGTGCCGGGGCGCGCGCTGACCTCGGTGTTGCGGGCCTGCAGCCGCACCTGGTTGTGCACGCGCACGAACTCCACCAACTGCGGGCCGCCAGCCCCGTTGACCGGGTAGGCCATCAGGCCACCGAGCACCAGCGCCTCGCCGATGCCGCTCTTGATCTTGGGGCTCAGCAGGAAGGGCGCGCCGAGCTGCGACGGACGCAGTTCGATCCATACCTTGTCCTCCTTCTGCCACAGCGTCAGCGGGCCGTCGATGCGGCGCGCGTCGCGCACCACGGTGGCAAAGGGCGGCGGGCCACCCGGCGCCGCCGCCGGTGCCGCCGGCGGTGCGGCGGGTGGGGTCGGCGGCTGGCCCGGGCGGGCGGCGGCTTGTGCGCCCGGCGCGGATGCCCCCCCAGCCGGCGGCTGGGCGCTGGCCGGGACCTGCGCCGTGGCGGCAGGCTGGGCACTGGCCGGAGCCGAGGCAGGCGCAGCCGGCCCCGGCACCGCCGACGCACTGGTGGCGCGCGACGGTGGTTCGGGCACCGTCTTCTGCCCTGGTTTGTCAGGGGGAGCAGGCGTGCCGTCGCCGGCCAGGTGGACGCAACCTTGCAGCAGCCCGAAGCTGGCTGTCAGCGCCAGCGCCAAGGCCCGCGGGCGGCGCGCATGCAGGGCTGTCGCGACGGGTTGGGGCAGAGCAGGCAGGCGCATGGTGTGGAGGAGCAGGGCAGACTGCCAAGATGGCAACCGGCCCATCCTACGCCCGCGCCCCGCATCGATCAGTGGATGGGCTTGAAACGCATCCGCTTCGGGCGTGCGCCTTCCTCGCCCAGGCGCTTGAGCTTGTCGGCCTCGTACTCCTGGTAGTTGCCAGGGAAGAACACCCACTGGCTGTCGCCTTCGGCGGCCAGGATGTGGGTGCAGATGCGGTCGAGGAACCAGCGGTCGTGGCTGATCACCATGGCGCTGCCGGCAAACTCCAGCAGCGCTTCTTCGAGTGCGCGCAGCGTCTCGACATCGAGGTCGTTGCTCGGCTCGTCAAGCATCAGCACGTTGCCGCCCAGCGCCAGCGTCTTGGCCAGGTGCAGGCGGCCGCGCTCTCCGCCCGAGAGCTTGCCCACCAGCTTTTGCTGGTCGTTGCCCTTGAAGTTGAAGCGGCCGAGATAAGCGCGGCTGGGCATCACGAACTGGCCCACGACGATGTTGTCGAGGCCGCCCGAGACATCTTCCCAAACCGTCTTCTCGCCGGCCAGGCTGTCGCGGCTCTGGTCGACGAAGGTGGGCTTGGCGGTCTTGCCGATGATGACTTCGCCGGCATCAGGTTTTTCGACGCCCTGGATCATGCGGAACAGCGTCGACTTGCCGGCGCCGTTGGGGCCGATGATGCCGACGATGGCACCCGGCGGCACCTTGAAGCTGAGGTTGTCGATGAGCACGCGGTCACCGAAGCTCTTGGTGACGCTCTTGAACTCGATGACCTCGTTGCCCAACCGCTCGGCCACCGGGATGAAGATCTCGTTCGTTTCGTTGCGGCGCTGGTACTCGACGTCGCTCAGCTCCTCGAAGCGCGCCAGCCGCGCCTTGCTCTTGGTCTGGCGCGCCTTGGCGTTGCTGCGCACCCACTTGAGCTCTTCCTTCATCGCCTTGGCGCGGGCGTCTTCCTGCTTCTTCTCGACCTCCAGGCGCTTTTCCTTCTGGTCCAGCCAGTCGGAGTAGTTGCCCTTCCAGGGGATGCCGGCGCCGCGGTCGAGTTCGAGGATCCACTCGGCGGCGTTGTCGAGGAAGTAGCGGTCGTGGGTGATGGCCACCACCGTGCCCGGGAAGCGCTGGAGGAAGTGTTCGAGCCACTCCACGCTTTCGGCGTCCAGGTGGTTGGTGGGCTCGTCGAGCAGCAGCATGTCGGGCTTGCTCAGCAGCAGCCGGCACAGGGCGACGCGGCGCTTTTCGCCGCCAGAGAGGTTGCCGATCGTGGCGTCCCAGGGCGGCAGGCGCAGCGCGTCGGCGGCCAGCTCGAGCTGCAGGTCGGTGTTTTCGCTGCCGGCGGCGGCGATGATCGATTCCAGCTCGGCCTGCTCGGCCGCCAGCTTGTCGAAGTCGGCATCGGGCTCGGCGTACTCGGCGTACACCTCGTCCAGTCGCTTCTTCGCTGCCAGCACGCCGCCGATGCCCTGCTCGACGGCTTCGCGCACCGTTTGCTTGGGCTCGAGTTGCGGCTCCTGCGGCAGGTATCCGATCTTCAAGCCCGGCATGGGCACGGCTTCGCCTTCGATCTCCTTGTCGATGCCGGCCATGATCTTGAGCAGCGTGCTCTTGCCACTGCCATTGAGGCCCAGCACGCCGATCTTGGCGCCCGGGAAGAAGGACAGGCTCACGTCCTTCAGGATCTGCCGCTTTGGCGGCACGATCTTGCCGACGCGGTTCATGGTAAAGACGTACTGCGCCATCGGTGGGTCTCTGAAGAAGCCGGAGGAAAGTGTCGGATTATCTGCGCAGGGCCGTGATCCGCATGTCTGCGGGCAACTTACAATGAAATCATCGTCGCGGCATCCAGTCACCAGCGACGGCGTCGATTCCCGACGAACCTCCAGACCCTCGCGCCTACCCGACTGGTGCATCCGCAACGGGTGACAGCAGGCTGCGTCACCGGCTCCACCGCGGGCCCCATCCCATGCATTTCTCCGACCTCGGCCTGGCCGAGCCGCTCCTGCGCGCCATCAGCGAGCAGGGCTACGACACACCCACCCCCATCCAGGCGCAAGCCATTCCGGCTGTGCTCGGCGGCGGCGACCTGCTGGCCGGCGCCCAGACCGGCACCGGCAAGACCGCCGGCTTCACGCTGCCGATGCTGCAGCGCCTGTCGCTGGCCAAACCGGTGCGCGATGCCCGCGGCCGAATACCCATTCGCGCCCTCATCCTGACGCCCACGCGCGAGCTTGCTGCGCAGGTGGAAGAGAGCGTGCGCACCTACGGCAAGTACCTGCCGCTGACGAGCATGGTCATGTTCGGCGGCGTCGGCATGCAGCCGCAGATCGACCGCCTGAGGAAGGGCGTCGACATCCTGGTGGCCACGCCCGGCCGCCTGCTCGACCACGCACAGCAGCGCACGCTGGATCTGAGCCACATCGAGATACTCGTGCTCGACGAGGCCGACCGCATGCTGGACATGGGCTTCATCCACGACATCAAGAAGGTGCTGGCCCTGGTGCCGTCCAAGAAGCAGAGCCTGCTGTTCAGCGCCACCTTCAGCGACGAGATCAAGCAGCTGGCCGACAAGCTGCTGAACCAGCCGGCGCTCATTGAGGTGGCGCGCCGCAACCAGACCGCAGAGACCATTGCACAGAAGGTGCACCCGGTGGGCCGCGAGCGCAAGAAGGACTTGCTGGCGCACCTGATCAAGAGCGGCGACTGGCACCAGGTGCTGGTGTTCACGCGCATGAAGCACGGCGCCAACCGCCTGACCGAGTTCCTCAACGAACAAGGCATCAGCGCGATGGCCATCCATGGCAACAAGAGCCAGGGAGCGCGCACCAAGGCGCTGGCCGACTTCAAGACCAACGACCTGCAGGTGCTGGTGGCCACCGACATCGCGGCGCGCGGCATCGACATCGACCAGCTGCCGCACGTCGTGAACTTCGAGTTGCCCAACGTGCCCGAAGACTACGTGCACCGCATCGGCCGCACCGGCCGAGCCGGCGCGCTGGGCGAGGCGATCTCGCTGGTCTGCCTGGACGAGGAGATCTTCTTGCGCGACATCGAGAAGCTCATCAAGCGCAGCATCCCGCGCGAGGCGGTACCGGGCTTCGAGCCGCCGGCCGACGAGCGCGCCGAGCCCATCGTGCTGGGCCGCATGACCATCGGCGTGGGGGGCACGCGGCGCGGTGGTGGCGGTGGCAGCGGTGGTGGGCGTGGCGGCCGGCCCGGCGGCGGCGCGCCGCAGCGGCCGTCATCGTCGACACCGGCGGCGCCGCGCTCGGGCGGGGCGGCGCACGCCGGCCGGCCTGGTGGCGGTGGTGGCGGCGGCGGAAGGGGACCCGGCGGTGGCCGCGGACCCGGGGGTGGCGGTGGCCGGCCCGGCGGGCCGTCGCGTCCCGGGGGTGGCTCCGGCGGGCCACGCCGCTGACGCTCGGCGGCCCGCCGTGGCCTGCGGTGCAGTTTTGGACTAAGCTCGGCAGATCGTCCCGACTTGGATGATCCGCCTGAGCGCTGTCCTGCATGATCTGCCGACGCCAGTCGTGCCTGAGCAAGTGGCCGCGGCCGGCCTGCGCGCCGACGCCCGCATGGCCGAAGCCTGGGGCCTGACGGTCGACGAGCAGCTGGCGCTCCTGGGTCGGCCGCCGCGTTCCACCTGCTTTGCCCGGCGCAAGGCGCCGGAGCGTGCGCGCGACGAGCTCGGCGAGATCCAGCGGGTGCCCCGCGCGCAGCGCCGCTTTGGCCCCGGCAGTGGCCCCAGCATGGCCGCGTGCACGCAGGCCAACACCGAGGGCAGCCGATTCTCGGCCGGCGAGTGGGGCGTGTTCTGCGCTGCGAAGGAGCGCGAGACGGCCGTGGCCGAGACGCGCCTACACCACGCCCGCTTCCTGGCCGCCACGCGGCAGCGGCCGCTGCACCTGCCGATGCGGCTGCTGACGGTGGCGCTCGACGCGAAGCTGCAGGACCTGCGTCCGCCCGGCTCAGTGCCCGCCGCGGCGATCGATCGCGAGGACGACAGCGCCTCGCGGGCGCTCGGCGCGCCGCTGCACGCCGCTGGCCCCGAGGGCGTGGTCTACCCCAGCGTGCGCCAGCCGCGCGGCCAGTGCGCGGGCCTGTTCACGCCGCGCCGCGCCAGCCGTTGCGTGCACGCCGCTGTGCTGCTGTACGCCTGGGACGGCGTACGCTTCACCGACGTCAACGAGAAGACCGCATGACGACACCGACCCCCGACCGCTTCCATCGCCTGGATGCCATGCGCGCCGTCGCCATCGTGTGGATGGCGGTGTTCCACTTCCTGTTCGATCTCAACCACTACGGCTACCTCCAGCCCCGCCACAGCTTCCACCACGACCCGCTCTGGGTCTCGCAGCGGTCGGTGATCGTGAGCCTGTTCCTGTTCTGCGCGGGCCTGGGCGTGGCGGTGGCGCAGGCCCAGGGGCAGAGCTGGGCGCGCTTCTGGCGCCGCTGGGTGCAGGTGGCCGGCTGCGCGCTGCTGGTGAGCGTCGGCTCGAGCCTGATGTTCCCCGGCAGCTTCATCTTCTTCGGCGTGCTGCACGGCATCGCCGTGATGCTGATCGTGGCGCGGCTGGCGGCGCCGCTGCACGCGTGGCTGTGGCCGCTGGGCGTGCTGGCGCTGGGGCTGCCCTGGGTCGTGCAGGTTGAAGCCTTCAACATCAAGCCGCTGGCCTGGATCGGGCTCATCACCCGGAAGCCGGTGACGGAAGACTTCGTGCCCGTGCTGCCCTGGCTGGGCGTGATGCTGTGGGGCGTGGCCGCCGGGCAGTGGCTGCTGGCGCAGCGGCGCGGCTGGCTCACCGGGCCGCTGGCGGCGCCGTTGCAGCCGATGGCGGTGCTGGGGCGCTGGAGCCTGAGCTTCTACATGCTGCACCAGCCGGTGTTCATCGGCGGCATCCTGGCCGGCCGCGCCATTGGGTGGTGGTGAGGGCGGTGGTGAAATCGGCCCGATGAACAAGCCCGTCACCCGACACGTCCTCTTCGGCTTCCACGCCGTCACCGTGCGCCTGAAGACGGCGCCCGACTCGGTGGAGGAGGTGCATGTCGACGCGACGCGGCGAGACGCCCGCATGCGTCAGTTCCGCGAGCGTGCCGCCCTGGCCGGTGTGCGCGTGATCGACAGCGACGCCACGCGCCTGGGCCAGCTCGCGGGCAACCCGCGCCACCAGGGCGTGGCGGCGCGCTGCACGGCGCTGGCGCCGAAGCACGCGCTCGACGACGTGCTGGACCAGGCCCAGCGCCCCGCCCTCGTGCTCGTGCTCGACGGCGTGACCGACCCGCACAACCTCGGCGCCTGCTTGCGCGTGGCCGATGGTGCCGGTGCGCACGCCGTGGTCGCGCCCAAGGACCACGCTGTCGGCCTGAACGCCACCGTGGCCAAGGTGGCCAGCGGTGCCGCCGAGACCGTGCCCTACTTGATGGTGACCAACCTCGCGCGCACGCTGGGCGAGCTGAAGGAGCGCGACATCCGCGTCATCGGCACCAGCGACGACGCCGAGGCCACGCTCTACGACATCGACCTCACAGGCCCCGTGGCTCTGGTGCTGGGTGCCGAGGGCGCGGGGCTGCGGCAGCTCACGCGCAAGACCTGCGATGTGCTGGTGCGCATCCCGATGGCCGGAGCGGTGGAAAGCCTCAACGTCAGCGTCGCTGCCGGCGTGTGCCTGTACGAGGCCGCACGCCAGCGCCGCGGCGACTCAGCGCGCTGAGGCCGCCGCCAGCTGCCGTCCCGCGACTCAGCGCGCTGAGGCCGCCTTCGCCTGCTCCAGCGCCGCGGCCACCGTCTCGCGGTAGGTGTCGAAGCGCGACAGGTTCTTGTGCGCCGCGTCGGCAACTTCCACCAACTTCGTCTGCGGCCGCCGTGTCTTCAGCCGCCGCGCGTGCGAGACCTCGATCAGCCGGTCCTCGCTGCCGTGCAGCATCAGAACGCGCGTGTTCACGCGCGCCAGTGCCTCGGCGGTGCGCAGTGGATCGCGCAGCAGGGCGCGTGGCACCCAGGGATAGTGCTCGTCGGCCAGCGCTTCCATGCTGAAACAGGGTGAGGCCAGGAGCGTGAGTTCGGGCTGCACCTCGGCCGCGAGCTCTGCCGCGAGCCCGCTGCCGAGCGAGCGGCCGTAGAACACGCGCGCCCTGCCAGGGTAGGCAGGCGCGATGGCCCGCCAGGCGGCGCGCACGTCGGCGTGCAGCTGGGCCTCGCTGGCGATGCAGCACGGGCCGCCCACGCTCCGTGGCGGTAGTCGATCATGAAGAGGTCGAGGTTGGCGCGGCGGTTGGCCTCGAGCTTGACGAGCCCGCCCTCCAGGCTGCCGCCGTTGCCGTGCAGGAAGAACACCACCCCGTCCGGCGCGGGCAGCTTGAGGTGAAGGGCGTTCAGGCGGCCGGCGGGCACCTCGGTCCAGCGCTCGTGGACGTCCGCGGCCAGCCGGCCAGCCGGCGCAGCCAGGCCGGCTTCACACCCACCCCAGTGCGCCGGCCAGTGCCCCGGCGCCCAGAGCCCACATCGGGTTGCGGTTCGTTCGCAGCATCAGCCAAAGCGTGCCGGCTACCAGCAGCCAGGCCACCGGCGCGCGCGCGTTGGGCTGCAGCAGCACCGCGCCGGTGGCCAGCAGAAGACCGATGGTCAGCGGCGCCAGGCCCGCGGTGAAGGCGCGCACGCCACGCGACTGCCGGTAGCGCTCGCCGAAGCGCCCGGCACCCACCGCCAGTGCGGCCGAAGGCAGCAGCGAGCCCGCCATCGTGGCCGCCACGCCCGCCAGACCACCGACGCTGTAGCCGATGGCGGCCACGAACAGCACGTTGGGCCCTGGCATGGCCTGCCCGATCGCGATGCAGTCGTTGAACTGCACGGGCGTGAGCCAGGCCTGCTGCGCCACCACCAGGCGCTGCATTTCGCTGACCGTGGTGATGGCGCCACCGATGGCCACCAGCGACAGGGCCGTGAAGTGCAGGAACAGGTGCCACCACTGCGCCGGCCCGATGCCCACCGGGCCCCACCACAGCGTCTGCCAGGCCTCGCTCACCGCGCACCCACCAGTCGCCAGGCGGCCAGCGCGACGCCCGGTCCGCCCAGAGCCAGCACCACCAGCGGCAGCGGCCAACGCAGCACGGCGATCATCAGCACCGTGGCCGCCACGAAGGCGATGGCCGTGCCTTGCCCCAGCGGATTGGCCCGCAGCCCAGGTGCCAGGCGGATGGCCGTGGCCAGCACCAGGCCGGCGGCCACCACACCCATGCCGCGCAGCGCGCCGCCGATGGCCGGCACGTCGCCGAAACGCAGCGCCGCCATCGTGGCCGCGAGCACCAGCAACAGCGGAAGCAGCAGCATGCCGGTGCTGGCGGCCACCGCCCCGCGCCAGCCGAAGCAGCGGTCGCCGTAGATCAGGGCGAGGTTGACGACGTTGGGCCCGGGCAGCACCTGCGACAGCGACAGCAGCTCGAGGAACTGCTCGCGTGTCATCCAGCCCAGCCGCTCCACGAGCTCGCGCTGCGCCACCGGCAGCACTCCCCCAAACCCCTGGAGCGCCAGCCGGTTGAAGGCGAAGAACAGCGCGGCTGGCGAGGCCGGAGCTGCCGTGGCATCCGCCTGCGTCTCAGGCATCCATGCGGCCCGTGCGGGCTCGCCACGCCAGCAAGACACTCACCAGAAGGGCCGCGCAGACCCAGGCCAGTGCCAAGCCAGCCAATGGCGCAAAGCCGCCCGCAGCGACCACCGCACCACCGCCGGCTGCCCCCAGCGCTTGCCCTGCGTAGATGGCCGAGGTATTGAGCGCCAGCAGGGCGGTGGCCACCGCAGGCGCCGCTGCCGACAGCCGGGCCTGCTGCGCCGAGTTGGTCGAGAAGGTGCCCAGGGCCCAGGGCACCATGAGCAGTGCGGCGAGCCAGAACGAGCCCACCCAATGCCAGGCCAGGAAAGCCAGTCCCATGCTGATCAGGCCCAGGTTGACGCAGCGCGTCGGGCCCAGGCGGTCGATCCAGCGTGTGAGCACCAGATTGCCCACGAGCCCGAAGAAGCCGAACCACATGAAGAGCATGCTGATGTGTTCGGGGCTGGCGTCCAGCATCCGCCGGAAGTACGGCGCCATGTAGCTGAAGAGCGTGAACTGCCCCGCGCTGCTGAGCACCGTGACGCCCACCAGCGCCATCAACCACGGGTTGCGGAGCACGCGGCCCCAGCTGCCCAACGACATCGGCGGCGGCCTTACGCCGTCGGGCACCGTGCGCCAGACCGCGACAGCCGCCATTGCGGCCAGCAGCGCCACCAGCAGAAACGCCCAGCGCCAACCGAAGCTCTCGCCGACCCAGGCGCTCAGCGGCATGCCCAGCACCGAAGAGAGGCTCCAGCCCAGAAAAATGAAGCTCATGTGGCGGCCGCGTTCGGCCGCAGGCGACATCACATTGACGGCGGCTGCGGCCTGCGGCGTGAACACCGCCGCCGCCAGCACGGCCAGGGCGCGCAGCGGCAGCAGCGCGGCATAGCCCGGCACCAGCGCGCACAGCACGTGGCCGATGGCATACCAGGCGAGCGCGCCCGTCAGGAGCACACGGCGATCCAAGCTGCCCAGCAGCAGCGCCAGCAACGGTGCGCCGCAACCCATGGCCACCGCACCGGCCGTGATGAGCTGCCCGGCCACCGCCACCGAGACCTCGAGCGAGGCCACGAGGCTGTTCATCGAACCCGGCACCACCATCACGCCGCAGCCGATGGCGAAATTGCCCGCCAGCAAAGCCCACCGTGCCGGCCCCAGGCTCATGCGCGCAGCACCTTCAAGGCTTCGGGGTTGACGATGTTTGTCGGCATGCCTTGGATGAAGTTGACCACATTCTCGAATGCTGCTCCGAAGTACAGCTCGTAGCTGTCCTGCTCCACGTAGCCGATGTGCGGTGTGCACACGGCGTTCTCCAGGCGCAGCAACGGGTGGCCTTGCAGGATAGGCTCGGTCTCGAACACGTCGACCGCGGCCATTCCCGGGCGACCGCGGTTGAGCGCGGCCACCAGTGCGTTGTCTTCGACGAGTTCGGCACGCGAGGTGTTGACGAAGAGGGCTGTGGGCTTCATGCGAGACAGGGCGTCGAGCCGCACGATGCCACGTGTGGAGTCCGACAGGCGCAGGTGCAGGCTGAGCACGTCGCACTGCTCGAAGAAAGCCTCGCAGGTGCCGGCCGCCTCGTGGCCGTCGAGGCGCGCGCGCTCGCGCGAAAGTTCGCTGCCCCACACCAGCACCTGCATGCCGAAGGCGCGTCCGTAGCCGGCCACGAGGCGGCCGATCCTCCCGTAGCCCCAAACGCCCAGCGTCTTGCCCTTGAGCACCATGCCGATGCCGAAGTTGGCCGGCATCGACGCTGCCTTCAGCCCGCTTTGCTGCCAGGCGCCGTGCTTGAGGTTGCCAACGTACTGCGGAAGTCGCCGCGTCGCGGCCATGGTCAGCGCCCAGGTCAGCTCGGCCGGCGCCACCGGCGAGCCCGAGCCCTCGGCCACGGCGATCCCCAGCCTCGTGGCAGCTTCGACGTCGATGTGGCTGCCGACGCGGCCGGTCTGTGCGATCAGCTTCAGCCTGGGCAGTTTCTCGAGCAGGGTGCGCGGGAAATGCGTGCGCTCGCGGATCAGGACCAGAACGTCCGCATCTCGCAGCCGCACGCTGAGCTGGCCGATGCCCTTGACGGTGTTGGTATGGACCTTGGCGTTGAACGGCTCCAGCAACTGCGCACACTTCAGTTTGCGCACGGCGTCCTGATAGTCGTCGAGGATGATGATGTTCATGGGCAACGGCCGATTGTGCCGCGAGGCGGCAGCGCCACCTGGCCCGCGGCGCCTACACTGCCGCGCCCGGCATCGAGATCCGCCGAACCCCCACTACACCGACGAGAGCACGCCATGAGCCTGACGATGCACGCCGCCACCGCCCCCGTCTTTGCTCGCATGCTCACCAGCATGATCGGCTGGCTCGACAAGGCACAGGCCCATGCCGAGGCGCGCCGCTTCGACCCCGTGAACTACCTCGGTCTGCGCTTGGCCCCCGACATGCTGCCGTTGACGCGCCAAATCCAGATCGTCAGTGACGGCGCCAAGGGCTGCATGGCGCGGCTGGCAGGCCTGGAGGTGCCGGAGTGGCACGACACCGAGTCCACGCTGGACGAGTTGCGTGCGCGCATCCGCCGCACCCAGGACTACGTGGCCGGCTTCACGCCCGAGCAGCTGGCTGGCAGCGATGTGCGGGAGATCGTGTTGCCGACGCGTACCGCGGAGCTGCGCTTCAGCGGCGAAGACTATCTGCGCCATTTCGTGCTGCCGAACTTCTACTTCCACGCCACCACCACGTATGCGCTGTTGCGCCACGCCGGCGTGGCGATCGGTAAGCGCGACTACCTGGGCTGAGGCCCAGGAGTCTGGGCGGCAGCGGTGCGGCCCGACGCGGGGCTCGACTCCTGCCGCCTGCGCGCCGGTTGCTTCTGCGTCGCGGCCGGCCCCGCGGCGCCCTGCGGTGCCGGAGCGCGGGCTGTGCCGGCGCGGCCTGCATTTGCGGTAGCGCGCGATGTGGCGCGTGTCGATGCGACCTGGCGTGCGGCCCGGATCTGCGGTGGGCGCTCTGCCCGGGCTGCGCGAGCCTGTCGGGGCACCGGTGCCTGCACCATCACCACCACGGTCTGCCCTGCCACGAAGCGGCCGCGCGGGCTGACACCGTTCCATCGCGCCACCTGCACCGCGCTGACGCGGTGGCGCCGCGCCACCGAGGCCACGCTCTCGCCGCCACGACCGATCCGGAGCTTCACGCGTCGCTGGCCGCGTGCCTCGGGCGCGAAGCTCAACTGGCCGTGGTCGGCGACGTGCGCCGCGACGTCATCTTCGTGGCTGGCCGTGCGTGCGACGAGCAGCGTTGAACCTGCGCGCACCAACATGCTCGGCGGGATGCGGTTGACCTCGCGCAGCTCGTCCTCGGGCATGCCGACTTCGCGCGCCACCTCCGCGGGCCGCATCGTGCGAGGCACCCGCCACGCTGTCCAACTGGCCAGTGGTCCGGATGCCGCGGCCAGTCGGTTGCGGAAGGGCTCGGCGCGCTCCCAAGGCAGCAGCACTTCAGGTGTACCGGCGGCCAGGATCACCGGCTTGTCGAACTGCGGATTCAGGGCGCGGAACTCGGTCAGCGAGACCTCGGCCAGCTCTGCGGCCAGGCCGACGTCGATGTCGCGTTCGATGCGGACGCGGGCGAAGAAGGGGTGGTTTTCCAGCGGCGGCAGCACCAAGCCCAGGCGTGGTGCGTCGAGCACGATGTTCTTGACCGCCTGCAGCTTGGGCACGTAGTCCCTCGTCTCCACAGGCATGCGCAGGCTCTCGTAGTCGGTGGGCAGGCGCAAGCGCTGGTTGCGGGCGATGGCCCGCGACACGTTGCCCTGGCCCCAGTTGTAGGCCGCCAGTGCGAGGTGCCAGTCGCCGAAGCGCTCGTGCAGGCGCTGGAGGTAGTCGAGCGCAGCCTCGGTGGAGGCCATGACGGCGCGCCGGTCGTCGCGGAACAGGTTCTGGCGCAGTTCGAAGTCGCGCCCGGTGGCCGGCATGAACTGCCACATGCCCGAGGCGCGCACGCGTGACAGCGCCTGCGGGTTGAACGCGCTCTCGATGAAGGGCAGCAGCGCCAGCTCAGCGGGCAGGCCACGCTTCTCGACCTCTTCGACGACATGGAACAGGTACAGGCTGCCGCGCTCGATCATGCGTGCCACATAGTCCGGCCGGCGGGCGTAGTGCTGCTCCCATCGCTCCACGCGGGGCCCACGCATGTCGGGTATGGCCATTTGCGCCCGGATTCGGTCCCACAGGTTGGAGCGGTCGCCCTCGATCAGGGGCGGCTCCAGCGGCTCGGGCATTGGAGGCAGCGGCAGCAGTGGTGGGGCGGACAGCGAGGGCGCATTTGAAGCGATGTCAGCCGCGGCCGGTTCGGGGCTCGGTGCAGGCGGCGTCGGGGCGGGTGCTGCGGCGCGCTCGGACGGCATGGCCGGCGACCAAAGGGGCTGCAGCTGCGGCGAAGGTGCCGTGCTGGCGCAGCCACCCAAAGCCAGAGCGATCAACAGCCCGCCCAGCGCACGACGTGTGTTCATCGAAAGCGGTTCTTCCATGCACGCAAGGCGGCCAGGACGGCCACGGGTTCGTCGCCGGCAGCGCCTTCGCGCCGGGCGGCGGCCACCACCGCGGGCTCGCCACAGCGAAGAAAGGGGTTGATCCGCCGCTCCAGCGCCACTGTCGAGGGCAGCGTGGACAGTCCGGCCTCGCGCAACGTCTGGCAGCGCCGGGTGTGCGCGGCGACGGCTTCGTTGCCCGGCTCGACCGCCGCCGCAAAGCGCAGGTTGGACAGCGTGTACTCGTGGGTGCAGCAGACCTGGGCATCGTCAGGCAGGGCGGCCAATGTCGCCAGCGAGGCCGCCATCTGCGCCGGGGTGCCCTCGAACAGCCGGCCGCAACCTGCCGAGAACAGCGTGTCGCCGCAGAACAGCAAGGGATCGCTGGGCACATCGCGCTGCACGTAGGCCACGTGCCCGGCGGTGTGGCCGGGTACGTCGAGCACCTCGAAGCGAAGCCCGAGCAGCGCCACGCTGTCGCCGCCACGCAGCGGCACGAAGGGCTCGGGTATGGGTTCACGCGCCGGGCCGTACACGACACTGCGGCCTTCGTCGAACAGGCCCCGCAGCGCGTCGATGCCGCCGACGTGGTCGGCGTGATGATGCGTCACTAGAATGCCCGCGAGCTGCAGCCGGCGGCTCTTCAGGGCTGCGATCACGGGCGCCGCATCACCCGGGTCAACGACAAACGCGCGTGAGTCGTCGTGCACCATCCAGATGTAGTTGTCGGCGAAGGCGGGCAGCGCTACCAGATTCATGACGCGAGAGCAGGCGAGTATAGAGTTGGGTTCATGGCTGGAGTCTCCGCCTGGCGAGGTGCTGCTGGCCTGGGAGCAGCGGCGCATGGACGAGGCCGTGGCCGATGTCTTCGGCTATCACGCGGTGCAACTTGGGCTGCCAGCGCTCGATGCTTTGCGCAGCAACCGCATGCCGCACCGTTGGGTCGCCAGCGACACGCTGCATGCGGGCATGACAGCCGCCACGGCTGTGCATTGCGAGTTCGACGCACTCCCCTTTCCGTCGGCCAGCGTCGACCTGCTCGTGCTGCCGCACGCGTTGGAACTGGCCCGCGATCCGCACGAGACCTTGCGCGAGGTCGAGCGCGTGCTCGTGCCTGAGGGCCGTGTCGTCATCACCGGCCTGAACCCGGCCAGCCTGTGGGGCCTGCGTCAACGTGCGGGCCATGCGCGCCGCGTGCTCGGGATCGGGCGAAGGGAGCCGCTGTACCTGCCGAGCAGCGGCGAGTTCATCGGCTACTGGCGGCTGCGCGACTGGCTGCGCCTGTTGAGCTTTGAAGTCGAAGCCGGTCATTTCGGCTGCTGGCGCCCGCCGCTGAAGAGCGCGGCCTGGCTGCAGCGCTGGGACTGGATGGAGTCCCTCGGCGAGCACTGGTGGCCGGTGCTGGGTGCGGTGTACCAGGTGGAGGCCGTCAAGCGCGTGCGGGGCATGCGGCTGGTCGGTCTGCTGAAGACCGGGCGCCGCCGCAGCGCCGCCGCACCCGCCGTGATCGCCAACCGCCAGCGCACGCTGGCCGACACCGGATCCGCATGAACGACGCGCAATGCCCAGAGATCGTGATCTATGCCGATGGCGCCTGCCGCGGCAACCCCGGCCCTGGAGGCTGGGGCGCCTGGCTTAGGAGCGGCGAGCACGAGCGAGAGCTCTTCGGCGGTGAGCGCCAGACCACCAACAACCGCATGGAGCTGACTGCGGTGATCGAGGCGCTGGCCGCGCTGAAGCGACCCTCGCGGGTCACGATCTACACCGACAGCAGCTATGTGAAGGACGGCATCACCAGCTGGATCCGCGGCTGGAAGGCCCGGGGCTGGCGCACAGCCGACGGCAAGCCAGTGAAGAACATCGAGCTGTGGCAGCGGCTCGATGCCCTGAACGCGGCCCACCGCGTGCAATGGCGCTGGGTCAAGGGCCACGCAGGCGATCCCGGCAACGAGCGTGCCGACCGGCTGGCCAACCGCGGCGTGGACTCGCTGGGCTGAGCCAGGGCCAGGAAAGCCGCCATGGGGTGCCGGCACCCGCGCAAGGGCCACGCAGCCGCTACGATCGGCGGCTTGTTCCAGTCTCCCGAATGCCGGTCTGTGGTGTCGCCGGCGCCGGTCCTTTCGGGCCGTCCCTGGGCAGGCGTTCCGGCGGTTCGTCCAAGAGGCGGTACCGCGCGACCTCAGCGAAAGAGCGGCGTTGAAGAAAGTCCATACTCTGGTGGCCGTGCTTGGCCTAGCGCTGCTTGCGGGCACGGCCTGGTGGTGGCAGCAGCCGAGGCCCGCCGCCGGCAGCGGGCCGCAGACTGTGGGGTCGGCTGGTACGGCCCCAGGCGCGGCAGGGGCCCAGGGTGCCTCCGGTGTGGCGCGCGGTCCGGTTGGTGGTGGCGGCCCCGGCGGCCCGGTTGCGGTGGAGGTGGCCCGCGTGCAGGCCCTGACCCTGACCGACGACGTGCAGGCCGTGGGCTCGCTGCGCTCTGTGCAGGGGGTGATGCTGCGCCCTGAGGTCAGCGGACGCATCGCGCGGCTCGGTTTCACCGATGGCGCGCGGGTACGGCGCGGCCAGTTGCTGCTGCAGCTCGACGACACCCTGCAGCAGGCCCAGCTCAAGCAGGCCGAGGCCCAGGCCAACATCGCCCGCACCAATCTGCAGCGCAGCCGCGAGCTGCTGGCGCAAAACTTCATCAGCGCCAGTGCCGTCGACCAGAACGCCGCCGCCTTGCAGGTGGCCGAGGCCCAGGTGGCCCTGGCACAGGCGCAGGTGCAGCGCATGCGCGTGCTCGCGCCGTTTGACGGCACCACCGGCCTGAAGTTGGTGGACGTGGGTGACTACGTGCGCGACGGTGCGGACATCGTCGCACTGGAGGATCTGAGCGCGCTGACCGTGCAGTTTGCACTGCCGGAGCGCTACGCTGACCGCGTGCGCACAGGCCAGCCGGTGGAGCTGACGGTCGATGCGTTGGCCGGCCGCAGCTTCAAGGGCCGTGTGCAGGCTCTGGACGTGCAAGTCGATGCCAACGGGCGCGCCCTGCAGGTGCTGGCCCGGGTGGCCAACCCGGGCACGGTGCTCAAGCCCGGCATGTTCGCGCGGCCGCGCGTCGTGTTCGCGGTCCGCGAAGGCGCTCTCGTCGTGCCCGAAGAGGCGCTGGTGCCGGTGGGTGCACGGCAGTTCCTGTTCAAGGTTGTCGACGGACCCAACGGGCAGAAGGTGTCGCAGCGTCTGGAGGCCCGCATCGGGCTGCGGCTGCAGGGACAGGTCGAGATCACGGAGGGTCTGGCCGCGGGCGACACAGTCGTCACCGCCGGCCATGGCCGATTGGCGCGTACCGACTCGCTGCCAGTGCGTGTGATCGACCTCGCCAGTGCAGGCCGGCCGGGGGGCGGTGCCGGTGCCAAGCCGGGCGCACCAGCTGTGCCCGCTGCGTCGGTGCCGGGTGTGGCGGCGTCACGCCCAGGCCCCAAGCCCTGAAGCCCCCGACATCCGAACCCGCCACCCAAGGCCGCCCGCGATGAAGCTCTCGGAAACCTCGATACGCCGCCCGGTGCTGGCCACCGTGATGTCCCTGCTGCTGGTGCTGGTGGGCTTGGTGTCGTTCCAGCAGCTGAGCGTGCGCGAGTACCCGCGCATCGATGAGCCGCTCGTCAACGTCAATACGCGGCTGACCGGCGCCAGCTCGGAAGTCATCGAGAGCCAGGTCACCAAGCCGCTGGAGGACTCGATCGCGGGGATCGACGGGGTCGACATCATGTCCTCGATCTCGCGCACCGAGCAAAGCCAGATCACGGTGCGCTTCCGCCTGAGCAAGGACCCCGACACCGCGGCGGCCGAGGTGCGCGATCGTGTTGCACGCGTGCGCGGGCGTCTGCCAGCAGCAGTGGACGAGCCCGTCATCAGCAAGGTGGAGGCCGACGCCACCCCCACCATCTGGCTGGCTTACACCAGCGAGACCATGGGTCCGCTGGAGCTGACCGACCTCATCACCCGCGTCGTCAAGCCACGCCTGCAGACCGTGCCCGGCGTGGCCGATGTGCAGGTGGGCGGCGACCGCCGCTTCGCCATGCGCGTGTGGCTCGATCCTGACCGCCTGGCCGCCTACCGCCTGACGGTGCAGGACGTGGAGGACGCGCTGCGCCGCCAGAACCTCGAGGTGCCGGCCGGCCGCATCGAGAGCGCGCAGCGCGAGTTCAGCGTCACCGCGCGCACCGACCTCAACCGCGTCAGCGAGTTCGATCAGGTGGCGCTGAAGACGGTGAACGGCTACACCGTGCGCCTGCGCGACGTGGCGCGCATCGAGGAGGCCGCGCAGAGCGAGCGCAGCCGCGTGCGCCTGAATGGCGTTCCCAGCATCAGCACCGGCATCATCCGCAACGCCACCGCCAACCCCATCGACGTGGCCAACGGTGTGCGTGCGCTGATGCCGCAGATCCAGCGCGACCTGCCGTCGAGCGTGACGGTGGTGCAGGCCAATGACCTGAGCGTGTTCATCGACCGCTCCGTCAAGGCCGTCTACACCACGGTGGCCGAGGCCGTGGTGCTGGTGGCGCTGGTGGTGTTCGTGTTCCTGCGCACACTCCGGGCCTCGATCATCCCGCTGGTGACGATCCCGGTCAGCCTGATCGGCGCGTTCACGCTGGTGGCGCTGGCCGGCTTCACGATCAACACGCTCACGCTGCTGGCGCTGGTTCTGGCGATCGGCCTGGTGGTCGACGATGCCATCGTCGTGCTCGAGAACATCTACCGCCACATCGAGGAGGGCATGAAGCCCTTCCAGGCGGCGATTAAGGGCATCCGCGAGATCAGCTTCGCGGTCATCGCGATGACGCTGACGCTGGCTGCGGTGTTCGCGCCGCTGGCTTTCACGCCCGGGCGCACGGGGCGGCTGTTTGGCGAGTTCGCGTTGACGCTGGCTGGCGCGGTGCTGGTCAGCGGATTCGTGGCGCTGACGCTGACGCCGATGATGTGCAGCAAGCTGCTCAAGCACAACCCGAACCCCGGCCGCTTCGACCGCGGCATGGAGCGGCTGCTGCTGCGCCTGGCCGGCGGCTACGGCCGCGTGCTGGCATGGACGCTGCAGCGGCGCTGGATGATCATCGGCGTGATGATCGCCTCGGCCGGCGCGAGCTGGTACCTGTTCACCACCACCAAGAGCGAGCTCGCGCCCTACGAGGACCGCGGGGTCATCGCGATGCCGGTGCGCGCGCCCGACGGTGCGACGCTGGAGTACACCGCCCGCTACCTCGACGCCATCGATGCCATCGGCGCACAGTTCCCCGAGTTCGACCGGCGCTTCCTGTTCGTCGGAGGTGGTCAGGTGTCGAGCGCCTTCGGCGTGTTCCGCACCGTCGACTGGGCAGGCCGTGAAAGGACGACGCAGGACCTGCAGCGCGAGTTGATGCCGCGCCTCATGGCGCTGCCCGGCGTGAGTGCCTTCCCGGTGACGCCGCCCAGCCTGGGGCAGGGCTTCCGCTCGCGGCCGCTGGAGGTGGTGATCGTCAGCGGCGACAGTTATGAAAACATGGCGCGCGTCGGCCAGCAGATGCTGGCCGAGATGGCCCGAAACCCCGGCATCGTGCAGCCCGACATCGATCTGCAGCTGAACAAGCCCGAGATCTTCGTGGACGTCGACCGCGCGCGCGCGGCCGACCTGGGCGTCAACGTCGACAACGTGGCGCGCACCGTCGAGACCATGCTCGGCGGCCGCGTCGTCACCCGCTACAAGCGCGACGCCGAGCAGTACGACGTGGTGGTGCAGACCTCGGCCAGCGGCCGCACGACACCGGAGGACATCGAGAAGATCTTCGTCCGCGGCCGCAACGACACGATGGTGCCGCTGTCCAGCCTGTTGACGATCCGGGAGGCCGTGAGCCCGCGCGAGCTGAACCACTTCAACCAGCGGCGCAGCGTCACGATCACGGCCAACCTGCGGCCCGACTATTCGCTGGGCGAGGCGCTGGAGTACATGGACGGGCTCGCCGGCCGCGAGTTGCCACCGGGCTATGCCACCGAGCTCAACGGCGTCAGCCGCGAGTTCAAAGCCTCCAGCGGCGCGCTCGGGCTCGTGTTCGTGCTCGCGCTGGTGTTCATTTTCCTCGTGCTGGCGGCGCAGTTCGAGAGCTTTGTCGACCCCTTCGTGATCCTGCTGAGTGTGCCGCTGTCGATGCTGGGCGCGCTGCTGGCGATGAAGCTGACGGGCGGCACGCTCAACGTGTACTCGCAGATCGGCCTGGTCACGCTGATCGGCCTGATCACCAAACACGGCATCCTGATCGTGGAGTTCAGCAACCAGCTGCGTCAGCAGGGCAAGACGGTGATGGAGGCCGTGGTGCAGGCCTCAAGCCTGCGCCTGCGCCCGATCCTGATGACCACCGGCGCGATGGTGCTGGGTGCGCTGCCGCTGGCGCTGGCCAGCGGCGCGGGTGCCGAGAGCCGACAACAGATCGGCTGGGTCATCGTCGGCGGCATGACGGTGGGCACCCTGCTGACGATCTTCGTGGTGCCCACGGTCTACACGCTGCTGGCGCGCAAAGGCACGCCGGGCGAGATCACCACGCCGGCAGACGACGCCTTGACGCCTGCCCCCGGCCGGGCTGACTGAACCTGCCCTGATCAACCCCCGATGTAGTGCATCTCGATGCGCCGCTCGCCGCTTCCCGGCGCGGCGGTGCCCGAGCCCCGCAGCTCGGAGTAGCGGTCCTCGCGCTCCTGCCAGGCCAGGCCGATGGCGCTGGCGATCTCCGCGTCGCTGGCACCGCCCCGCAGCAGGCCGCGCAGATCGTGCCCCTGGGTGGCAAACAGACACAGGAACAGCTTGCCCTCCGTGGACAGCCGCGCGCGGTTGCAGTCGCCGCAGAAGGCCTGCGTCACGCTGCTGATGAAGCCGATCTCGCCACCGCCATCGGCATAGCGCCAGCGTTCCGCCGTTTCGCCTGGCG
Source organism: Ideonella sp. WA131b (assembly GCA_023657425.1). Classification (NCBI taxonomy): domain Bacteria; kingdom Pseudomonadati; phylum Pseudomonadota; class Betaproteobacteria; order Burkholderiales; family Sphaerotilaceae; genus Ideonella; species Ideonella sp. WA131b. The sequence goes on along the minus strand of JAGTJW010000002.1, from coordinate 385,458 downwards.
CCGCCATGGGCAGCATTTCAAGCGGAAACGCCGCCTGCAGCCGCGCCCGCACCTCGGCCGAGGGCAGCACCTCGCCCTGCCGCCAGCCGTTTGTGGCGCCCACGTCCATGTATTCGATGAATCGCAGGATCACGGCGGGCCCGTAGCGCTCGCGGACGTGGCGGGCCAAGGGGACGATCTCGTGGTCGTTGGTGCCGCGCTTGACCACCATGTTGATCTTCACCGGCGCCAGCCCGGCTGCCAATGCGGCATCGATGCCGTGCAGCACGTCGGCCACGGGGAAGTCGACGTCGTTCATGCGCCGGAAGATGCCGTCGTCGAGGGCGTCCAGGCTCACCGTCACGCGCCGCAGGCCCGCCTCGCGCAGCACGGCGGCCTTGCGCGCCAGCAGCGAGCCATTGGTGGTGAGCGTGATGTCCAGCGGCTCGCCCGCGGGCGTGCGCAGGGCCGAGAGCTGCGCGACCAGCGCCTCCAGCCCCTTTCGCAGCAGCGGCTCGCCACCAGTGAGGCGCAGCTTGACCACGCCGTGGGCGACGAACAGCGAGGCCAGGCGCGTGATCTCCTCGAAACTCAGCAGCGAGCTCTGCGGCAGGAAGCGGTAGTCGCGGTCGAACACCTCCTTGGGCATGCAGTAGCTGCAGCGGAAGTTGCAACGGTCGGTGACCGAGATGCGCAGATCGCGCAGCGGCCTGGCCAGGCGGTCCGACAGCAGCCCGGTGGCAGCTATCGGTTGCGCCGGCAGGCGTGCGGGGATGGCGGGCGCACGCAGATCGGCCAACGGAACGACGGACTCACCCATGGCCGGCTATTCTGCCTTCGGCTTCACTTGCGCTCGGCCGTGTGCCCTTCGCCGGGGCACCTTCAGGGCGCCGCCGAAGGGGCGGCTGGCGGGGCCGGCAGGGCGCCTGCCGGAGCGCGACGGGCGCCGTTGAAGCGGCGCTGCCAATAGGCCATGCGCATGTCCTCGACACGCACCTCACCGCCGCTGGCCGGCGCGTGGATGAAGCGCCCCTCGCCGACATAGATGCCCACATGCGAAAAAGCCCGCCGCATGGTGTTGAAGAAAACCAGATCGCCCGGCTTGAGCTCGTCGCGCTTCACCGCCAGCAAGCCGGGCTGCGTGGCCTGTTCGTGAGACCGGCGCGGTAGCACGAGGCCGATGCTGTGCTCGAAGACATGGCGGGTGAAGCCGCTGCAGTCGAAACCCTGCTCGACACTGCCGCCACCGCGGCGGTAGGGGACGCCCAGGAAGTTCATCGCCGTCATCACCAGATCGGACGCCGAGTCGCGCACCTGTTGCACGAAGCCGCTGGCCGGGGCCGGCCCCGGTGTGGGCAAGAGCCCGCGTTCGCGCAGCAGCTCCAGCACGGCGTCACCGCCTGCTGCCGAGGCGGGCGGGCTGGCGGCCGGCGGCGGCGCAGCCGCCGCTGCCGCCGCTGTCAGCAACAGCACGGCCGGGGCGAGCACGCGGGCAAGGGCTTGCGGAGTCATCGGCGGGGGAGCATAGCAGTGGCTCCTGCGGCTCGCGCCGCTGACCTTGCCGCGTCAGTGCCCTGCAAGCCCAGGCTCTGGACAATCGGCCTCCAAGACCGACTGCAGGAGACCGCACATGGCCGCAACGTCCAGGTTCGACGCCTTCCACCACCGCTCGCTGGTCGAGCGCGAGGCCTTCTGGTCCGAGCAGGCGGCGCTGATCGACTGGCGGACACCGCCGAGCCGCATCTGCAACAACGACCGGCCGCCCTTCACCCGCTGGTTCGAGGGCGGCACCACCAATCTGTGCCACAACGCGGTGGACCGCCACGCCGCCACGCACCCTGACTGCCCAGCGCTGGTGTGGGTGTCCACCGAGGTCGGCGCCGAGCGCGTCTACACCAGCGCCCAGCTGCTGGATCAGGTGCAGGTGATGGCCGCCAGCCTGCGCGAGCTGGGCGTCGGCCTGGGCGACCGCGTGCTGATCTACATGCCGATGATTCCCGAGGCCGTGTTCGCGATGCTGGCCTGTGTGCGCATCGGCGCCATCCACTCCGTGGTGTTCGGGGGCTTCGCCAGCGTGAGCCTGGCCAGCCGCATAGAGGACGCCGAGCCCAAGGTGGTGGTGAGCGCCGATGCCGGCAGCCGCGGCGGCAAGGTCGTGCCCTACAAGCCGCTGCTCGACGAGGCGCTGAAGCTCTCCGCCCACAAGCCCGCCAAGGTGCTGATGGTGGACCGCGGCCTTAGCCGCTTCGAGCGAGAGGCCGGGCGCGACGAGCTTTGGGCCGAACTCTCCGCGCGCCACGCCGACGCCCAGGTGCCCTGCGAGTGGGTGGACGCCACGCACCCGAGCTACACGCTCTACACCAGCGGCACCACGGGCCGGCCAAAGGGCGTTCAGCGCGACACCGGCGGCTATGCCGTGGCGCTGGCCGCGAGCATGAAGCACATCTTCTGCGGCAACCCTGGCGAAACCTACTTCAGCACCTCCGACATCGGCTGGGTCGTCGGTCACAGCTACATCGTCTATGGCCCGCTGATCGCCGGCATGGCGACCGTCCTCTACGAAGGTCTGCCGATCCGGCCCGACGCCGCCATCTGGTGGAGCCTGGTCGAGAAGTACAGGGTGACAGTGATGTTCTCGGCGCCTACCGCGGTGCGCGTGCTCAAGAAGCAGGACCCAGCGGCGCTGAAGAAGCACGACCTGTCGAGCCTGCGCGCGCTGTTCCTGGCGGGCGAGCCGCTGGACGAGCCTACCGCGCGCTGGATCGCCGACGCACTGAACGTGCCGATCATCGACAACTACTGGCAGACCGAGAGCGGCTGGCCCATCCTCACCGTGGCCAACGGCGTTGACAAGCAGGCCAGCAAGTTCGGCAGCCCCGGCATCCCGATGTACGGCTACGACGTCAAGCTGGTGGACGAGCAGACCGGCCAGGACATCAGCGGCCCGAGCCGCAAGGGCGTGGTGGTGATCGAAGGGCCGCTGCCGCCGGGTTTCATGCAGACCGTGTGGCGCGACGACGAGCGCTTCCTCAAGACCTACTGGAGCAGCATCGCCGGCCGGCAGGTGTACAGCACCTTCGACTGGGGCATCCGCGACGAAGACGGCTACTACTTCATCCTCGGCCGCACCGACGACGTCATCAACGTCGCCGGCCACCGCCTGGGCACGCGCGAGATCGAAGAGAGCATTTCCAGCCACCCTGCCGTGGCCGAGGTGGCCGTTGTGGGTGTGGCCGATGCGCTCAAGGGCCAGGTCGCGATGGCCTTTGCGGTGCTGAAGGATCCGGCCGTTGCCGCCACGCCCGAGGCCGCGCTCAAGCTGGAGGGTGCGATCATGAAGCTCGTCGACGAGCAGCTCGGCGCCGTGGCGAGGCCGGCGCGCGTGCGCTTCGTGACCGTGCTGCCCAAGACGCGCAGCGGCAAGCTGCTGCGGCGCGCGATCCAGGCGGTATGCGAAGGCCGGGACCCGGGCGACCTCACCACGATCGAGGACCCGAGCGCACTTCAGCAGGTGAAGGACCTGGTCGTGGGCTGATCCCCGCCGCACCCTGCCTGGGGGCGCCCGAGGGTGGGCGTGCCGGCGGCTCGCGCGGGGGATGGGCCCTGGCCGCGGCGCGGACGAGACTGCAGCTCGGTCCCGAGGAGTCCACGATGTCTCTGCCGCGCCGTCATGCCCTGAGCTCCCTGGCTGCCTTGCTGCTGGCCCCGGCCGTGCGCGCAGCTCCGGGGCCCACGCGACCACCGGCCGCGATGCTGGCCCAGGACGCACCCCCGGACATCGACCCCGCCGGCTATCTCGTCAGCGAGAAGCTCGACGGCGTGCGCGCGCTCTGGGACGGTGCGCACTTGCGCTTCCGCGGTGGCGGGCTGATCGTTGCGCCAGCCTGGTTCACGGCGGCGCTGCCGCCCCAGGCGCTGGACGGCGAGCTGTGGGCGGGCCGCGGAGGTTTCGAGTCCACCGTCGGCATCGTGCGCCGGGCCCGGCCCGACGAGCACGCCTGGCGCGGGCTGCGGTACGCGCTCTTCGACCTGCCGGGCGACCCTCGCCCCTTCGCGGAGCGGGCGGCGGCGCTGGCCAACCTGGGAGCGTCTCTGCATCTGCCCTTCGTGCAGGCGCTGGCGCAGCAGCGGCTGCCGGACGCCGCGGCGCTGGCGCGCGAGCTGGCGGCCGTGGTGCGTGCCGGTGGCGAAGGGCTGATGCTGCACCGGGCCGACGCGCTGTGGCGCGCCGGTCGCAGCACCGCACTGCTGAAGCTCAAGCCTGTGCAGGATGCCGAGGGCATCGTGGTCGCCCACCTGCCGGGGCGTGGCCGCCACGAGGGCCGCCTGGGGGCGCTGCGCCTGCGCCTGGCCGATGGCCGCGAGTTCCGCCTGGGCACCGGCTTCAGCGACGCCGAGCGGGCTGCGCCGCCGCCGATCGGCAGCCGCGTGAGCTTTCGCCACGAGGGTCGCACCGACGACGGCCTGCCCCGCTTCGCGCGCTACTGGCGCGTGCGCAGCGACGACTGACGCAAGCTGCACCCGCTACAGCACGTCGGAGGCGTAATCCGCCAGCCGAGAACGCTCGCCGCGCGCCAGCGTCACGTGGCCGCCGTGCGGCCAGCCCTTGAAGCGGTCGACGGCATATGTGAGGCCGCTGGAGCCCTCGGTCAGGTAGGGCGTGTCGATCTGGGCCAGGTTGCCCAGGCAGACGATCTTGGTGCCCGGGCCGGCGCGCGTGATCAGCGTCTTCATCTGCTTGGGCGTCAGGTTCTGCGCCTCGTCGATGATGACGAACTTGTTCAGGAAGGTGCGCCCGCGCATGAAGTTCAGGCTCTTGATCTTGATTTTGCTGCGCACCAGATCGTTCGTGGCGGCCCGGCCCCATTCGCCGGCAGCGCTGTCGGTGCGCGCCAGGACCTCGAGGTTGTCGTCGAGTGCGCCCATCCAGGGGCCCATCTTCTCCTGCTCGTCGCCGGGCAGGAAGCCGATGTCCTCGCCCACGGGCACGGTCACGCGCGTGACGATGATCTCGCTGTAGCGGCGGTCGTCGAGCACCTGGCTCAGGGCCGCGGCCAGCGTCATCAGCGTCTTGCCCGTGCCGGCGGTGCCGGTGAGGGTGATGAAGTCGCAGTCCGGGTCCATCAGCAGGTTCAGCGCGAAGTTCTGCTCGCGGTTGCGCGCTGTCACGCCCCAGACGGCGTTCTTGCCGTGCGTGTACTCGCGCAGCGTCTTCAGCACCGCGGTCTTGCCCGTGATCTCGGCGACGCGGGCGTAGAGGTTAGGGCCGCCCGGCATCTCGTGGTAGATGAACTGATTGATCAGCAGCGCCGGCACCAGCGGCCCGCTGATGCGGTAGAAGGTGTGGCCGCCCTGCTGCCAGCTCTCCATCGTCTTGCCGTGCCGGTCCCAGAAGTCGGCCGGCAGCGGCAGCACCCCGGTGTACAGCAGGTCACCGTCCTCCAGCGTCTTGTCATTGAAGTAGTCCTCGGCAGGCAGGCCCAGGGCGCGCGCCTTGACGCGCATGTTGATGTCCTTGGACACCAGCACCACGTCGCGACCCGGGAAGCGCTCGCGCAGGCTCTGCACCACGCCGAGGATCTGGTTGTCGGCCTTGCCCTGAGGCAGGCCGGCGGGCAGCTTCACCTCCAGCAGCATGGTCTGGAAAAAGAGCTTGCCACCGGCCTCGCGGTGGCCGGTCTTGGCCAGCGGGATACCCTCGGCGGCGTCGCTGCCGCCGGCGCCCTTGTCGAAGCTGGCCAGCGCGTCGAGCTCGCGGCTGACCTGGCGCACGTTGCGAGAGACCTCGCTCATGCCCTTCTTGTGGCCGTCGAGTTCTTCCAGCGTGATCATCGGCAGGAAGATGTCGTGTTCCTCGAAGCGGAACAGGCTCATCGGGTCGTGCATCAGCACGTTGGTGTCGAGCACGAAGAGCTTGGCCGTGCCGGTGCTGCGCGGCTTGCGCAGCCGGGTGCGCGGCTCCACCGGGCGCTGCGGCGCCGCGGCCGGCGCGGGGTTGGCTGCGGCAGGGGCCGTGGGGCGAGCCGCCCCGGTGCTGATTCCGCCTTCGCGCAGTTCCAGAGGCGCGGGCGCAGCGGCCGCGTCGGGCGCGCGCGACTTCAGCGTGCGCTTCTCAGCGCGCGGCGCGGCCTGCACCTCGTAGTCGGCGGCTTGCGGCAGGTCACCTTTCTTGGACGGCGGCTTGGGCAGAGGCATGGTGTCGGTCCGGGATGGGAAATGGGACGGGCGGCGAGAAAAAAGCCGCGTCGGCAAAGCCGCGCGGCTGGGGAGGGGCGGAGGCGGCGGTGGCGGGGCGCCACCGGCCGGCACGGCGCGGTCGGTCCAAAGTCAGCTTCAAGCGGCTTTCTTCAGCGCCTTCACGGCCTTCAGCACCTCGTCGACATGGCCGGCGACCTTGATGCCGCGCCACTCGGCTCGCATCACGCCCTCGGCGTCGATCAGAAAGGTGCTGCGCTCAATGCCCTTGACCTTCTTGCCGTACATGATCTTGTTCTTGACCACGCCAAACATGTGGCAGAGCTTCTCTTCGGTATCGGCGATCAGCTCGAAGGGCAACTCGAGGTTGGCCTTGAACTTCTCGTGGCTGGCCATGTTGTCACGCGAGACGCCGAACACCACGGCACCGGCCTTGACAAAGTCCTTGTGCTGGTCGCGGAACTGCATCGCTTCGGTGGTGCAGCCGGGGGTGTTGTCCTTGGGATAGAAGTACAGCACGACGGCCTTGCCGACGTGGGACTGGGGCGTGAACTTCACACCGCTGGTGGCCAATGCTTCGAATTCCGGGAGTGCTTTGTTGATGACAGGCGTCATGGAGGATGTTCTCGGAAGTTCCCTTGTTGACCCTGGCCTGGCTGCGAGCCAAGCCTCAACATCGAATTATAGGTCGGCGCGAAGGGTCATCCCCGGGCCGCCGCCCCACGGTCAGGGTCGCGGGAGGATCAGCGCCGCCACCACCGTGCGCCCCTCGGCCGCCAGCACGTTGTAGGTGCGGCAAGCGGCGGCGGTGTCCATGGTCTCCAGGCCGACTCGGCGCTCGAAGAGCACCCGGGCCAGTGCCGCTGGCGGGAAAACCAGCCGAGCGCCGCTGCCGTAGATCACCAGTTCGGGCTGCAAGGCCAGAATCTGCTCGAAGTGCCCCGCGGCCAGGTCTGTCGCCGTCGCGGGCGGCCAGGGCAGGACACTGCCTCGCCAGGGCACCAGCACGCTGGCCTCGTGCAAGGTGGCGCCTACCCACAGCCGGCTCCCCTCGAAGCGCGTGATTGCGTTGGTGCCGGCGAGCGTGTCGGGCTGGAACTTCATGGATGGATAATTCTAGGTTCCGTCGTCGCCGATGCAGCGCCCCAGGGCCGCCCCATGAAGCCGATCGCCAAGTCCGCCAAGCTCGCCAACGTCGGCTACGACATCCGAGGTCCCGTCCTCGACAAGGCGCGGCAGATGGAGGAAGAGGGCCAGCGCATCATCAAGCTCAACATCGGCAACGTGGCTGCCTTTGGCGTGATGCCGCCCGACGAGATCGTGCAGGACATGATCCACAACCTGCCCTCGCAGGTGGCGGCCGGCTACACCGACAGCAAGGGCCTGTTCGCGCCGCGCAAGGCGGTGATGCACTACACGCAGGAAAAGGGCATCGCTGGCGTGACGGTGGACGACATCACCCTCGGCAATGGCGCCAGCGAGCTGATCGCGATGAGCATGAACGCGTTGCTCGACGCCGGCGATGAGGTGCTCATACCCAGCCCCGATTACCCGCTGTACACGGCAGTGGTGAGTCTGTCAGGCGGCACGCCGGTGCACTATCGCTGCGACGAGGGCTCGGGCTGGCTGCCCGATCTGGCCGACATCCAGGCCCGGGTGACGCCGCGCACGAAGGCCATCGTCGTCATCAACCCCAACAACCCCACCGGCGCGCTGTACCCGGTGGACGTGCTGCAGGGCATGGTCGAGATCGCCCGCCGACACGAGCTGATCGTCTTCGCCGACGAGATCTACGACAAGACGCTGTACGACGGCGCCACGCACACCAGCATCGCGAGCCTGGCCGACGACGTGCTCTTCGTCACCTTCAACGGCCTGTCCAAGAACTACCGCGCCTGCGGCTACCGCTCGGGCTGGATGGTGGTGAGCGGCGCCAAGCGCGCCGCGCGCGACTACATCGAGGGCCTGAACATGCTGGCCAGCATGCGCCTGTGCGCCAACACGCCCGGGCAGCTCGCCATCCAGACGGCCCTGGGCGGCTACCAGAGCATCAAGGACCTCGTGGCCCCTGGCGGCCGGCTGTGCAAGCAGCGCGACCTGGCCTACGGGCTGCTCACGCAGATACCGGGCGTGAGCGTCGTCAAGCCCAAGGCGGCGCTGTACATGTTCCCGCGGCTCGATCCAAGGATGTACCCCGTTGCCGACGACCAGCAGTTCGCCTACGAGCTGCTGGCCGAGCAGAAGGTGCTCATCGTGCAGGGCACCGGCTTCAACTGGCCCGCGCACGACCACTTCCGGCTCGTGTTCCTGCCCAACGTCGACGACCTCACCGAGGCCTTCGGCCGCATCGAACGTTTCCTCCACGGCTACCGAAAACGTCACTCCGCATGAATCCCACCCTCCGCGTCGGTCTGCTTGGCATCGGCACCGTGGGCAGCGGCACCTTCGAGGTGCTGGCCCGCAACCAGGAAGAGATCCGTCGGCGCGCCGGCTGCGGCATCGAGATCACCGTGGTGGCCGACCTGGACACCGCGCGCGCCGAGGCCGTCGTCAAGGGCCGGGCGCGCGTGGTGGCCGTCGCGGCGGCGGTGGTGGCCGACCCCGACGTGGACGTGGTGGTCGAGCTCATCGGCGGCTGCGGCGTTGCCAGGCAGCTGGTGCTGGAGGCCATCCGCCAGGGCAAGCACGTGGTCACGGCCAACAAGGCGCTGCTGGCGGTGCACGGCACCGAGATCTTCGCGGCGGCGCGCGAACGCGGCGTCACGGTGGCCTTCGAAGCCGCCGTGGCCGGCGGCATACCCATCATCAAGGCGCTGCGCGAGGGCCTCACGGCCAACCGCATCGAGTGGGTGGCCGGCATCATCAACGGCACCACCAACTTCATCCTGAGCGAGATGCGCGCCAAGGGGCTGGACTTCGGCGTGGTGCTCCAGGAAGCGCAGCGCCTGGGCTACGCCGAGGCCGACCCCACCTTCGACATCGAGGGTGTGGATGCCGCTCACAAGGCGACCATCCTCTCGGCCATCGCGTTCGGGGTGCCGGTGCAGTTTGACAAAGCCCATGTCGAGGGCATCACGGCGTTGCAGGCTGCCGACATCCGATACGCCGAGCAACTGGGCTACCGCATCAAGCTGCTGGGCATCGCGCGGCGGCGCACGCGAGCGGCAGCGAGCTCCGAGGGAGTCGAGGGGATCGAGCTGCGGGTGCACCCGACCCTGATCCCGTCGACACGCCTGATCGCCAACGTCGAAGGCGCGATGAACGCCGTGGTCGTGAAGGCCGATGCCGTGGGCACCACGCTGTACTACGGCAAGGGCGCCGGCAGTGAGCCCACGGCCAGCGCCGTGATCGCCGACCTGGTGGACATCGCCCGCCTCCAGACGGCCGACCCTGGCCACCGCGTGCCCAGCCTGGCCTTCCAGCCCGGCAGCCTGGTAGACACGCCGATCCTGCCGATTGGCGAGGTCGTCACCGCGTACTACCTGCGCCTGGTGGTGGCCGACAAGGCCGGCGTGCTGGCGCGCATCACCGGCATCCTGGCCGGGCACGACATCAGCATCGATGCGGTTCTGCAGCGCCCCAGCGCCGAAGGCGATGAACTTGGACTCCCCGCCGCGGGCGGGCAGAAGACCGACCTGATCATCCTCACGCACGACACGGTCGAAGGCCGCATGGCCGCGGCCCTGGCACAGATGCAGTCACTGCCCACCGTGCTGGCGCAGATCGTCAAGTTGCGCAAGGAAGAGCTGAGCTGATGCGCTACCTCAGCACGCGTGGGGACCGTACGCGCCGCGGCTTCTCCGACATCCTGCTCGAGGGCCTGGCCCCCGACGGCGGCCTGTACGTGCCGACGCACTACCCGCGGGTCGACACCGCCACGCTCGCGCGCTGGCGCGGACTGCCGTATGCCGACCTGGCGTTCGAGATCCTCAGCCTCTACATCGACGACATCCCGGCCGCTGACCTGCAGCGCCTGGTGCGCGCCACCTACACCGAGGCGGTGTTCGGCAGCGCTGCCATCACGCCGCTCAAGCGCCTGGACGACACGCTGCACCTGCAGGCCCTGTCCAACGGCCCCACGCTGGCCTTCAAGGACATGGCCATGCAGCTGCTGGGCCACCTGTTCGAGTACGAGCTGGCCCGCCGCGACGAGACGCTCAACATCCTGGGCGCCACCAGCGGCGACACCGGCAGCGCCGCCGAGTACGCCATGCGCGGCAAGAATGGCATCCACGTCTTCATGCTCAGCCCGCACGGCCGCATGAGCCCCTTCCAGCAGGCGCAGATGTTCAGCCTGCAAGACGCCAACATCCACAACCTGGCGGTGGAGGGCGTTTTCGACGACTGCCAGGACATCGTCAAGGCCGTCAGCAACGATCTCGCCTTCAAGCGGCGCTGGAGGATCGGCACCGTCAACAGCATCAACTGGGCGCGGCTGCTGGCCCAGGTGGTCTACTACTTCGCGGGTTACTTCCAGGCCACGCGCTCGAACGACGAAGCGGTGAGCTTCACCGTGCCCAGCGGCAACTTCGGCAACGTCTGCGCCGGCCATGTGGCACGCAGCATGGGCCTGCCGATCCGGCGCCTGGTGGTGGCCACCAACGAGAACGACGTGCTCGACGAGTTCTTCCGCACCGGGGTCTATCGCGTACGCGGCAGCACCGAGACACACGAGACCTCGAGCCCGAGCATGGACATCAGCAAGGCCAGCAACTTCGAGCGCTTCGTGTTCGACCTGCTGGGCCGCGACGGCGCGGCCGTGGCGCGCCTGTTCGGCGAGCAGGTGCCGCGGCAAGGCGGCTTCACGCTCGACGCCGCCGCCATGGCGCGCGCCCGCGGCGAGTTCGGCTTTGCCAGCGGCCGCAGCACGCACGCCGACCGCCTGGCCACCATCCGCCGCTGCTGGCAACAGCACGGCACGCTCGTCGACACGCACACGGCCGACGGCCTGAAAGTGGCCTGGGAACAGCGCGAGGCCGGCGTGCCGATGATCGTGCTGGAAACAGCGCTGCCGGCCAAGTTCGCCGCCACCATCCGCGAGGCCACAGACATCGAGCCCGAGCCACCCGCGGCGCTGAAGCATCTGGAGTCGCTGCCGCGGCGCTTCGTGCTGATGCCGCCCGACGTGACGGCCGTCAAGGCCTACATCGAAACCCACGCCCCGGCATGAACGCGCCCCGCCCGCTGCTGCCGCTGGACGAGGCCCTGCAGCGCCTGGCTACAGCTGCGGCGGCCCACCGCATCACCGATGTGGAGGCCGTCTCCACCTTCGGCGCCCGCGGTCGCGTGCTGGCGGCCGACGTGCAGAGCCCGATCGCCGTCCCCGGCGCCGACAACTCGGCGATGGACGGCTATGCGCTGCGCGCCACCGACGTGCCGGCCGCCGGCACGGTGTTGCCGGTGTCTCAGCGCATCGCCGCCGGCCACGTGGGGCCGCCGCTGCAGCCGGGCACGGCCGCGCGCATCTTCACCGGCGCGCTGGTGCCCGAGGGCGCCGACGCCGTGGTGATGCAGGAGCAGTGCGATGCGCTGGGCGGTGGCGGGGCCGTGCGGGTCAACATCGTGCCGTTGCCGGGCCTGGCTGTCCGTCGCCGGGGCGAGGACGTGGCCGAGGGCGCCGTGGTGCTGGCCGCGGGCACCCGGCTTTCTCCGCAGGCGCTCGGGTTGGCGGCCTCGGTGGGCCTGGCCAGGTTGCCGGTGTGGCGGCGCCCGCGCCTGGCCATTCTTTGCACCGGCGACGAGCTGGCGATGCCGGGCGAGCCGCTCAAGCCCGGCGCCCTCTACAACAGCAACCGCTACACGCTGCGCGCGCTGGCCGAGGCCGCCGGCTGCGACGTGACCGACCTCGGCCACATTCCCGACCGCCTCGACGCCACGCGCGAGGCGCTGCGCAGCGCTGCGGCCGGCCACGACCTCATCGTCACCAGCGGCGGCGTCTCGGTCGGCGAGGAAGACCACCTCAAGCCCGCCGCGATGGCCGAGGGGCGGCTGGAAAACTGGCAGCTCGCCATCAAGCCGGGCAAGCCGCTGGCCTTTGGGGCCATCCGCCGGCCCGACGGCAGCGAAGCGCTGCTCGTGGGCCTGCCGGGCAACCCGGTGTCGTCGTTCGTCACCTGGCTGCTGGCGGTGCGCGAGGTGCTGGCCGCGCTGCAGGGCCTGCCCCCGGGTCTGCCCCCGGCGCTGCCGATGGTGGCCGGCTTCGACTGGCCCCGGCCCGACCCGCGGCGGGAGTTCCTGCGCGTGCGCGTGGGGCCCGATGGCAGGCTGACGCTGTTTGCCAATCAGGGCTCGGGCGTGCTGACGTCCACCGTCTGGGCCGATGGTCTGGTGGATCTGCCGGCCGGGCATACCATCCGCGCGGGTGATGTCGTCAGCTACCGGCCCCTGGCGGGCTCGATGCTCGCCTGATGCCCGTCTTGGGCTGCTTGCGCGTCAGTTCCGCCGAATCCATGCTCACCGTCCATGTCCGCTACTTCGCGTCGCTGCGCGAGGCCCTGGGTCCGCAGGAGCGGGTGACGCTGCCCGCGGGCAGCACCGTGGGCCGGCTGCGCCAGCATCTCCAGGCGCGCGGCGGTCCGCATGCCGAGGTGCTGGCGCCCGGTCGCCCCGTGCGGGCGGCGCTGCGCCAGGTGGTCTGCGCCGACGATGCCGTGCTGGCTGACGGCGACGAGGTGGCGTTCTTCCCGCCCGTGACGGGGGGCTGAGATGGCCCCGACAACGCCCCCGCCCCGCGTGCGCATCCAGACCGCCGACTTTGATCTCGCCGCCGAGGTGGCGGCCCTGCGCGACGGCGATCTGGGCGTCGGCGCCGTGGCCAGCTTCGTCGGCACCGTGCGTGAGCGGGGTCACCCGGCCGACGTCGAGCGGGTGCGCGAACTGGAACTGGAGCATTACCCGGGCATGACCGAACGGTCCATCGAGGCCATGATCGACGCGGCGCATGCCCGCTTCGACCTCCGCGCCGTGCGCGTGGTGCACCGTGTCGGACGTCTGCAGCCGGGCGAGCAGATCGTGCTCGTGGCGGTCAGTTCAGCCCACCGGGGCCAGGCCTTCCAGGCCTGCGAGTTCGTCATGGACTACCTGAAGACCCAGGCACCGTTCTGGAAGAAGGAGACCACGCCCGCGGGTGCGAGCTGGGTCGATGCCCGCGTGGCCGACGACGAGGCACTGGCGCGCTGGGGCATCGAGGCGCGCAATGCAGCCGGGTGCTGAGCCCGTGGCGCCCGACGGCCAGGCGCGGGATCCGCGCCGGTTGCGCACCGCCCTCAGCCGCTTCACCACGGGCGTGACCATCGTCACCTGCACCGATGCCGCCGGCGAGCGCGTGGGCCTGACGGTCAACTCGTTCAGCTCGCTGTCGCTGGAGCCGCCGCTGGTGCTGTGGTCGCTGCGGCGGGAGAGCCCGTCGGCCGCAGCGTTCTCGGCCGCGCGCCACTTCGCCGTCAACGTGCTGGCCGAGTCGCAGGTGGGGGTGTCGCGCCGCTTCGCCGCGCGCAAGGCCGACCGCTTCGCCGAGGGCGACTGGGCCAGCGGGCTGCACGGCCTGCCCGTGCTCGGTGGCACGGCGGCGGTGTTCGAGTGCGAGACGGTCTCGACCCAGGTGGCGGGCGACCACCTGCTGTTCATCGGCCGCGTGCTGGCTTGCGCCGAGACCACGGCGGCGCCTCTGCTGTTCCAGTCCGGCCACTACCGCACCATCGGCCACGCACTGTAGGCGCGTGCCGGCCGCAGTCGCTCAGGCGGCCGCGTCTGTCCAGGCGGCCGAGGCGCGGCGCAGCCGGTCGGCCAGGTGGGTGGCGATCTGGCGGTACAGCAGCGCCGCCAGTGTGGGGTCGTCGCGGTCCAGCTGCGCCAGCGCCACGGTCGGCAGCACGAGCACCTCGGAGGCCCGGTCGGCCACGGCATCGGCGCTGCGCCCGCCGCTGTCCAGTGCCGCCAGTTCGCCCAGCAGCGTGCCCGGCGAGAAGCTCGCGTAGCGCGTCGTGCCCTGGGCCACCACCGTGATCGAGCCGCGCGTCAGCAGGTACACGGCATCGGCCGGGTCGCCCTCGCGGAACAGGTGCTCGCCAGCGGACAGCCGGCGCGGCTGCAGCCGGCCCAGCACCGCCTGCTGGTGGCGGGGATCGAGCCCGCGCAGCAGCACCGTGTCCTCGGGCGCGATCGGCTGCACCAGCAGGTCGGGCGCGACCCCCTGCTCGGCCAGCAGCACGCGCTCGGCGTGCTCGACGGCGCGGTCGGCGTCGGGCCAGCAGGCCAACGGCCGCCCGCCGCCGGCCTGCGCGAGGTGGTCGCCCCAGGGCCGGCCTTCGGTGGCCGGGCAGGGTGGGCCGACGGGCAGCAGGGTCACGCCGCGCTCGGCCAGCCGCTGGTCCAGCCGCAGCAGCTCGACCGCCGCCGACTCGTCGACCGCGCTCACGCGCCGCAGGTCGAGCACGACGAAGCGGCCCCCGGTCGGCAGCGCCTCGGCCTCCTCGGCCACGCGTTCGGCGTTGCCCCAGAACAAGGCGCCCTGCAGCTCGAGCACGGCGATCCGAGGGCGCAGCGACGACAGGGCCAGCTCCAGCGGCGGCGGGTAGACGCGGCGAGACGGCCGCGCCTCGGCCGTGCCGCGCCAGCGCAGTGTCTGGCCGCGGATGCGGCGCACGAACACCACGCCGGCGACGGCGATGCCCACCGCCACGCCCGCCGCCGGGCCCTGCACCACCGTGGCCACGGCCACCAGCGCGGTGGTCAGCATCGCTGGGGCCAGGGCGGCGCGGCGCTGGCGGTTCCGGCACTGCCGCAGCATGGTGCGCGACCAGCCGTCCACCAGCGAAGCCGCGACCACCAGCATCACCCCGGCCAGCGCGGCCTTGGGCAGCAGCGCCAGCAGCGTGCCGGCCGCAGCCAGCAGCAGCAGCGAAGCCGCCGCGGCCGACAGCGCCGCCGCGCCGCCCACGCCACCGGCCTGCAGGATGGCGGTGGCGCGGGCCCGCAACATCACCGTCGGCAGCGCGCCGAGCAGGCCCCCGAACAAGTTGGCGACGCCGAGTGCCAGCAGCTCGCGGTTCTCGTCGTGGCGACCCTGCACCTGCTGGTCCACGGCACGCAGGTTCAGCAGGCTCTCCAGGCCGGCCACGAGGGCCAGCACGACCGCGCCCAGCAGCAGGGTGGCCGGGTGCGCGTTCACCAGGGCCAGCACGCTGGCGTCGCCCTGCAGCGCCGCAACCGCGCCGGGCCAGGTGGAGGGCAGCGTCACCGGCGCCAGCGTCACCCCCAGCCCGGCCTGCGGCCACACGGCGGCCACGCCATGCCACACCAGCGTGGCGAGCCCGAGGCCGATCAGCGCGCCGGGCCAGCGCCCCCGCACGCGCGCCAGCCACACGATCACCGCCGTGGTGGCCAGGCCCAGCACCAGCGCGCCGGGCTGCGCTCGGGCCAGCGCCTGCACACCCTCGGACGCCCAGCGGTCGGGCTCCAGCGCCAGCAGCGGCGGCAACTGGGCCAGCACGATCAGCAGCGCCACCCCGCTCATGAAGCCCGACAGCACCGGCTGCGGCACGAAGCGGGCCAGCCGCCCGAGCCGCGCCCAGGCCATCAGCACCTGCAGCAGGCCCATGCCGACGACGGCCAGCCCCAGCGCCACGAGCACGGCGGCCAGGCCGGCGGGCCCGGGTGGCAGGGCCGGGCTCGAGGCCAGCGGCACCAGCATCGCCGCCACGATCACCACCGTCGCCGAGGTGGGGCCGCCCACGGGCATCGTGCTGCGCCCGAGCAGCGCGTACACGGCGGCGCCGACGATGACGGTCAGGAACGCGGCGGCCACGCCCGCCGTGGCGGCGCCCAGCGGGGCCAGTGCCACCAGCCCCAGCGTAATCACGATGGCGATGCTGGTGATGGCGCCCACGGCGCCACCCACGACCGCACGCGGCCAGGGCGCGGTCGGCCTCACACTCGGGTTCAGTGCGGTCTCCTCGTGCAGCCCGGTGGCCGTGGCCCCGGGCGTTGTTGCTTCAGGTCAAGGCCAGTTTAAGCGCGCCCCCGGGGCCCGGCCGATGGGCTTGAAAGGCGGCGCCCATGCCTCACATCGAAGGCAGACCGGAGGTTCACCCCATGCGTTTCGACAAACTCACCACCGCCTTCCAGCAGGCCCTGCAGGACGCGCAGAGCACCGCCGTCGGCCGCGACAACCCCTACATGGAGCCGGCCCACCTGCTGGCGGCGATGCTGGCCCAGCCCGACGGCCCGCGCGCGCTCCTGGAGCGTGCCGGCGCCAAGGTGGGCGCGCTGGCCATGGCCATGGAAACGGCGATCGACGCGCTGCCCCAGGTGCAGGGCGGCGGCCAGCCGGTGCAGCCGGGCCGCGACCTGGTGCTGCTGCTGCAGGCGGCCGACAAGGAAGCCACGAAGCGTGGCGACCAATTCATCGCCAGCGAGATGTTCCTGCTGGCCGCCGCCGACGCGAAGAGCGACTTCGGCAGCGTCGTGCGCGGCCACGGCCTCACGCGCAAGGCACTTGAGGCTGCCGTCATGGCGGTGCGCGGCGGCAGCAAGGTCGATTCGGCCGATGCCGAAGGCCAGCGAGAGGCGCTCAAGAAGTTCACGCTCGACCTCACCGAGCGCGCGCGCCAGGGCAAGCTCGATCCCGTGATCGGCCGTGACGACGAGATCCGCCGCGCCATCCAGGTGCTGCAGCGGCGCAGCAAGAACAACCCGGTGCTGATCGGCGAGCCCGGTGTCGGCAAGACGGCCATCGTCGAGGGCCTGGCGCAGCGCATCGTCAACGGCGAAGTGCCCGAGAGCCTGAAGGACAAGCGCGTGCTGGTGCTCGACATGGCCGGGCTGCTGGCGGGCGCCAAGTTCCGCGGCGAGTTCGAGGAGCGGCTGAAGGCCGTGCTCAAGGAAGTGGCGGCCGATGAGGGCCGCATCATCCTGTTCATCGACGAACTGCACACCATGGTGGGCGCCGGCAAGGCCGAGGGCGCCATCGACGCCGGCAACATGCTCAAGCCGGCACTGGCGCGCGGCGAGCTGCACTGCATCGGCGCCACCACGCTGGATGAGTACCGCAAGTACGTCGAGAAGGACGCTGCGCTGGAGCGCCGCTTCCAGAAGGTGCTGGTCGACGAGCCCAGCGTCGAGGCCACGGTGGCCATCCTGCGCGGCCTGCAGGAGAAGTACGAGGTGCACCACGGCGTGGAGATCACCGACCCGGCCATCGTGGCCGCGGCCGAGCTGAGCCACCGCTACATCACCGACCGCTTCCTGCCCGACAAGGCCATTGACCTCATCGACGAGGCGGCGGCCAAGATCAAGATCGAGATCGACTCCAAGCCCGAGGCGATGGACAAGCTCGACCGCCGGCTCATCCAGCTCAAGATCGAGCGCGAGGCGGTCAAGAAGGAGAAGGACGAGGCATCCATCAAGCGCCTGGGCCTGATCGAGGACGAGATCGCCAAGCTCGAGCGCGAGGCCGCCGATCTGGACGAGATCTGGAAGTCCGAGAAAGCGCAGGCCCAGGGCTCGGCCCAGGTCAAGGAAGAGATTGACCGCACCCGCCAGCAAATCGAGGAGCTCAAGCGCAAGGGCGACTTCAACAAGGTGGCCGAGCTGCAGTACGGCAAGCTGCCCGAACTGGAGAAGCGCCTGAAGGAAGCCCAGGCCAAGGAAACCGGCAAGAAGGGCGGTGGCAAGCCGCAGCTGCTGCGCACCTTGGTCGGCGCGGAAGAGATCGCCGAGGTCGTGAGCCGGGCCACTGGCATCCCGGTCAGCAAGCTCATGCAGGGCGAGCGCGACAAGCTGCTGCAGATGGAGGCCCGTCTGCATGAGCGCGTGGTTGGCCAGGACGAGGCCATCGTGGCCGTGGCCGATGCCATCCGCCGCTCGCGCGCGGGCCTGTCAGATCCCAACCGGCCGCTCGGCAGCTTCCTCTTCCTGGGCCCCACCGGCGTGGGCAAGACCGAGCTGTGCAAGGCGCTGGCCGGCTTCCTGTTCGACAGCGAAGACCACCTCATCCGCGTCGACATGAGCGAGTACATGGAGAAGCACTCGGTGAGCCGCCTGATCGGCGCGCCCCCGGGTTACGTGGGCTACGACGAAGGCGGCGCACTCACCGAGGCCGTTCGCCGCAAGCCCTACAGCGTGCTGCTGCTCGACGAGGTGGAGAAGGCCCACCCCGATGTCTTCAACGTGCTGCTGCAGGTGCTGGACGACGGGCGTCTGACCGACGGACAGGGCCGCACGGTCGACTTCAAGAACACCGTCATCGTGATGACCAGCAATCTGGGCTCGCAGCTCATCATGCAGATGGCAGGCCGGCCGGGCGAGCAGATCAAGGACGCCGTCTGGGGCGAGGTCAAGGCGCACTTCAGGCCCGAGTTCCTCAACCGCATCGACGAGACCGTGGTGTTTCACGCGCTCGACCGCAGCCACATCGAGAGCATCGCCCGCATCCAGCTGAAGATCCTGCAGGCCCGGCTGGAGAAGCTCGAGATGAAGCTCGACGTGAGCCCGGCGGCGCTGGCCGAGCTGGCCAAGGTGGGATTCGATCCGGTGTTCGGCGCGCGGCCGCTGAAGCGGGCCATCCAGCAGCGCATCGAGAACCCGGTCAGCAAGCTGATCCTGCAGGGCCGCTTCGGGCCGAAGGATGTGATCCCGGTCGATGTGATCGACGGCGGCTTCGGCTTCGAGCGTGTCGTGCACTGAGGGCGCGGCTCTCTAGAATCGTCGCCGATGCGTATGGACTGAAGGCCGATGATCGAAACACATCAGGTGCGGCCGGTGGTCGTGGTGGGCGCCGGGTTGGCGGGCTTGACGGTGGCGCTGGAGCTCGCCCGCTCCCGCCCGGTGGTGGTGCTCGCCAAGCGCAGCCTGTCCGAGAGCGCCACGGCCTGGGCGCAGGGCGGCATCGTCGGCGTGCTGGGTTCCGACGACAGTGTCGAGAGCCACGTCCGCGACACCCAGGCGGCCGGTGCCGGCATCGTCGACGAACACGCCGCGCGCTTCATCGCCGAGCACAGCGCTGCCGCCGTGCGCTGGCTGGTCGACCAGGGTGTGGGCTTTTCGCCCGACCCCGAAGGCCCGCTGGGCCTGCACCTCACGCGCGAGGGCGGCCATGCGGTGCGCCGCATCGCCCACGCCGCCGACGCGACCGGACTGGCCATCCACCAGGCGCTGCTGGCGCGTGCCCGCGAGCACCCGCGCATCACCTTGCGCGAACGCTGGGTGGCGGTCGACCTGATCACCTCGCGCCACCTGAAGCAGGGTGACCCAGAGCCCCGGTGTCATGGCGTCTACGCGCTGGACATGGACGCGAAGCGGGTGGAGACGCTGCCGGCCGCGGCCGTGGTGCTGGCCACCGGCGGGGTGGGTAAGGTCTACCGCTACACCAGCAATCCCGACACCGCCACCGGCGACGGCATCGCGATGGCCTGGCGTGCCGGTTGCCGTGTCGCGAACATGGAGTTCATCCAGTTCCACCCGACCTGCCTTTACCACCCGCAGGAACGCAGCTTTCTCATCACCGAGGCGCTGCGGGGGGAAGGCGCGCACCTGACGCTGCCCGACGGCACGCGCTTCATGCCGGAGCACGATGCGCGCCTGGAGCTGGCGCCGCGCGACATCGTCGCCCGCGCCATCGACTTCGAGATGAAGAAGCACGGGCTGGACCACGTCTGGCTGGACGCGCGGCCCATCGTTGCCGAAAAGGGCGAGGCCTTCCTGAAGTCTCATTTCCCCACCATCCATGCCCGCTGCGGGCAGTTGGGCATCGACATCGCGCGCCAGCCGATCCCGGTGGTGCCGGCGGCGCACTACACCTGCGGCGGCGTCGTCACCGATCTGGACGGCCGCACCGACCTGCCGCAGCTGTTCGCCGTTGGCGAGACCACCTACACCGGCCTGCACGGTGCCAACCGCCTGGCCAGCAACTCGCTGCTGGAGTGCGTGGTGCTGGGTCAAAGCTGCGCCGACGCGATCGCGCGGCTGCCGGCGGTCGATGCGCCCGATCCGCCGCCCTGGGACGAGAGTCAGGTCGAGGATGCCGACGAGCAGGTGGTGATCGCCCACAACTGGGACGAGCTGCGCCTCTTGATGTGGAACTATGTCGGCATCGTGCGCACGACCAAGCGTCTGGAGCGGGCGCTGCACCGCATCAAGCTGCTGCGCGACGAGATCGACGACTACTACGCCAATTTCCGCGTCAACCGCGACCTGCTGGAGCTGCGCAACCTGGTGGTGTGTGCCGAGCTCATCGTGCGCAGTGCGCTTCGCCGCCACGAGAGCCGTGGCCTGCACTACAGCCGCGACTTCCCGCACACCTTGCCGGTGAGCTTTCCGACGGTGCTGACGCGGCCTGCCAGAAGCCGCTGAGCCCGACCGGCTGTGCCGGCGTCAAGCCAGGGTGCTGAAGCCGGTGGCCGGCACCTGCTCGATGCGCGCGCGCCCCTGGCGCTTGGCCACGTACAGCGCCTTGTCGGCGCGAAGCAGGAGCTTCTCCAGGGTGGTCCCGTGGCGCGGAAACATCGCCACCCCCGCGGAGAAGCTGCCGTTCGGCACGCGGCGGCGCCCGGGCTCCGGCGGCAGCTGCTGCAGCGCTTGCAGCAGTCGCTCGAGCACGGCGTGGGCGTGCTCGCCGTCGATGTCCGGCATCACGGCCACGAACTCCTCGCCGCCGTAGCGGCACAGGATGTCGCTCTTGCGCAGGGTCTCCCTCAGCAGCGCGGCAAAGCGCTTGAGCACCTGGTCGCCGGCCTGGTGGCCGTAAGTGTCATTGAGCAGCTTGAAGTGGTCGAGGTCGAGCAGCGCCACCCAGGCGATGCACTGGTTGCGGTGTGCCCGCTCCAGCAGGCCCGGGCCGGCTTCGAACAGGTAGCGGCGGTTGTGCAGCCCGGTCAGCGGGTCTCGCAGGGCCTGCTCGCGCAAGGCCTGGTGCAGCCGTTCGGTCTCGGCCACCTTGGCCTCGAGCTGGGCATTGAGCTCGGCCAGGCGGCGGCGGTCGTCGTCGGCCTCCCGGTGGCCCAGCACCGCAAGGTCACGTTCGCGTTGGGTGGCCGCCAGCCGATGGCCAACCTCCAGCGCAATGATGCGCGCCCGCGCGCTGCGGCCCACGAGGTGTGTGTAGCGTTGATGGGCCTCACGCTGCCAGCGCAGGGCCGCCGCGTGATCCCCCAGGTGCTCGCAGGCGTCGGCGAGCGCCTGACGAAGCTGCATCGAGGCATAGGGCGGGTCTGACCGCTGGCGATCCACCCGCTGCGCCAACGTGCGCTCGGCGAGTTCGCGTGCGCCTTTGGCGTTGCCCTGGGCCAGCAGGCAGCGCGACTTGATCCAGGCCCACTCGCAATGGCCATCGCCGTCGGCGATGCCACTCACGGCACCGGTCGCCAGGTAGCGCAGGGCCTGGTCGATCTCGCCGCTGGCCAGAAAGCCCAGGGCCAGCGGCAAAGGATGGTGGCGGGGCAGGTCGTCCACCGTCTCGGCCGGATGCTCGAGCAAGAACCCCGCCATGGCCCGCGCGGCAGGGGGGTTGCCCGCCGCGTAATGAACCAGCACCAGGTTGGCACACGAGGCCGTCACCAGCAGCCGCATGCCGCAGCGCCGGGCCTCGGCCAGTGCCTGCTCGCTGAGCTGACGGGCGTCGTCCAGGTTGTACAGCGCCTGGTGGAAGCCGCCGAGGTTGGCGACGACGGTGATGCGCGGCCCGTCCAGGCCGGTTTCGAAGGCGGCCTCCCGGGCGGCGTAGAAGTGGTGCAAGGTCTCGTCGACGTGCCCGTTGAGCTTGTGCGTGAGGGCGCGCGAGTTGTGCGCGAGGAATCGGAACATCGCGTCGCGTTCGACGCCGGGCCGGCCGTCGATCTCGGTCTGCAGCCGCGCCGAGCCGGCAAAGTCGCCCTGGCGCCGCAGCGCCATCGCGCGCACCTCGTCGCACCAGGCGGTGCCGCTTCCGTCGCCCAGCGCCTCGAAGACTTGGCGGGCCTCGGCCAGTGCCGCGTCAGCTTGACGGCCGGTGTCGGCAGCAGTCCCGGTGCGCAATTCGGCCAGCGCGATGTGCAGCCAGCCCTCGGCCGCCAGGGCGCCACCGAGTGGCACGAGAAGGCGCCCGAGCTCGGCGGCCGCCTCGGGCTGCAGGTAGCAGAGTTCGCGGAGCCGCTGGCGTGCCGCGGCGACGTCCTTGCTGTGCTCAGCCACGGGCGCGCATGGCGGTGCGGGCCTGCACGAAGCCGAAGGCGTACTCGATGGCCTCTATGAGCTGGCGGTCGCTGTCGCTGCGTTCGCGCTCGCTCAGGTAGAAGACGAAGTCGACCTCGTGACGGATGTATCGCGGGGCGAGTCGGTTAAGGGCCACGCAGGCCACGTCGGCCAGCAGCTCAAGGTCGTGGTCCAGGCCCGGGTACTGCGGAGCCAGACGCCGCACAGTGTCGAACACGGCGCGCTCGTTGTGGTTGCGGACGGTCGTGAAATCGGCGCTCATGGCGTCTCCTCCCCCCAGCGACGGCGCTTCGGGTTGAGATGGGCTTATCGGCGCGCCGTTGCCGGTCTGAAGCGAAAAGGCAGCCGTCAGGCGGCGCCAAGGTCTGGCGTCAGGCCGCTCGGCGCGCCGCGCTGCGGGATGGCCAGCGCGGCCGGGTGGGCCTTGACGAAGTCCAGCATGCGTTCGATGCAGCCGGCGGCCCGGCTGCGCACTGGCTCGGGCACCTGGATCTCGCCGGTTCCGCGTTCCAGGCAGGCCAGCACGCCCTGCACCGCGTTCATGGCCATCCAGGGGCAGTGCGCGCAGCTCTTGCAGGTTGCGCTGGCGCCCGCCGTGGGTGCTTCGATCAGCGTCTTGCCCGGAGCGAGCTGGCGCATGCGGTGCAGGATGCCGTTGTCGGTGGCCACGATGTACTCGCGGGCCGTGCCGTCGACGACGGTCTTCAGCAGCTGCGAAGTGCTGCCCACGACGTCGGCCAGCGCCACCACGGGCGCCGGCGACTCGGGGTGCACCAGGACCTGCGCACCCGGGTGCTCGGCCTTCAGCAGTTCGAGCTCCAGGCCCTTGAACTCGTCGTGCACGATGCAGGCGCCGTTCCACAGCAGCATGTCGGCGCCGGTCTGCTCCTGGATGTAGCGGCCGAGGTGGCGGTCGGGTGCCCAAAGGATCTTCCTGCCCTGGGCCTTGAGGTGTTGCACGATGGCCAGCGCGCACGAGCTCGTCACCATCCAGTCGGCACGCGCCTTCACGGCGGCGCTGGTGTTGGCGTAGACCACGACCTCGCGGTCGGGGTGGGCGTCGCAAAAGGCGGCGAAGGCCTCGGGCGGGCAGCCAAGATCGAGTGAACAGGTGGCCTCGAGGTCCGGCATCAGCACCCGTTTGTCCGGGCTCAGGATCTTGGCCGTCTCGCCCATGAAGCGCACCCCGGCCACCACCAGCGTGCGGGCCGGGTGTTCGCGGCCGAAGCGCGCCATCTCCAACGAGTCGGCCACGATGCCGCCGGTTGCAAGCGCCAGATCCTGAAGGTCGCCGTCGACGTAATAGTGGGCCACCAGCACGGCACCTCGGGCCTTGAGCAACGCGGCAGCGCGTGCCAGGGCCGCCTGGCGCTCGGGCGGCGGCAGCGCTGCGGGTACCCGGGCCCAGGCCTGCTGGGTGCTGCAGGCGCCGCCTGCGTCCTGACGGGTGTAGTTGACCTGCACGGTCTCGTTCATGGGATCCTCGGCAACAGAATGGGGATGTGGGGTGCGTGGCGCGCCCGTCAAGCAGGGCTGGGTCAGGCCGACGCGAAAAAGCGGCTGGGCGGCATGCCCACCGAGCGCCGCACCATGGCCGTGAAGGCGCTGGCGCTGGCGTAGCCCAGCTCGGCGGCGATGTGCGCCATCGGCCGCTTGCGCGCGGCCATCGACAGCGCCTTGGCCAGCAGCACCTGCTGGCGCCACTCGGCGAAGGTGGTGCCCAGCTCCTGGCGGAACAAACGTGCGATCGTGCGCACGCTGGCGCCGCAGCCAGCGGCCCAGTCCTGGAGCGTGGCGTGGCGCGCGGGGTCGTCGAGCACCGCCTCGCACAGCGCGCGCAGCCGCTTGTCGGCCGGCAGGCCCACGCCCAGCGGCACCGGGCGGGCACGCGCCAGCTCGTCCTGGACCAGCGCCACCAGGCAGGCCCCGCGCGCGGCGTCGTCGGGTGGCTCCACCAGCTGCTCCACCAGCTCGCGCAGCAAGGGGGACACCTCCAGCACCCGGCACTGCTGCCAGCCGACGCGCGCCACGCCCGCATCCAGCGCGGCCGGTCCGCAGCGGCCGCCGGGCTGCAGCAGGTACAGCGTGCGCAACTCGGCGTCCTCCACCACCGTCACCACATGCTCCACGCCTGGAGGAATCCACACCGCGCGGGACGGCGGCACGATGTAGGTGTGGCTGCCGGCGCTGACGCGCAGCACCCCCGTGGCCGACCACGCCACCTGCGCCCAGGCATGGCGGTGCGGCGCGATGCGCGAGGCCGCCGTCATGCGGCGCGCGCGCACCCGCAGGGGGTGTTCGGGCGTGGGCGCGAAGTCGGTCGGTCCGGGGGCCGGCACGTGGGCGTGGACCCGTGGCACCGCTGGGGCACTGCGGCGCGCCGGTCGCGGCGCCGAGGGACAGTTGAAGACAGGGCGGGCCATGGCGCAATCGCGACAGAATCTGGCCGACTATCGTAACCCGGTCGCTGCGCGCGTCGCTAGGCTGCCGGCATGACGTCCCTCGCCCCCAAGCCCCTGGTGCCGGTGGCTGCAGCCCGTGCCGACTTCACCGTGATCGGACTGGTCGGCGTCGCACACGGCACCTCGCACTTCTTCCACCTGCTGCTGCCCCCGATGTTCCCGGTGTTCATGCGCGAATTCGGCCTGAGCTACTCCGAACTCGGGCTGCTGGTGTCGGCGTTCTTCGTGATCAGCGGCGTTGGACAAGCGATGGCGGGCTTCCTGGTTGACCGCGTCGGCGCGCGGCCGGTGCTGTTGGCGGCGCTGGGCTGCTTCGTCGCGGCGGCACTCGCGGCGGCCTCCGCACGCGGCCCGGGCGGGCTGGTGCTGGCGGCGGTCCTCGCCGGCATCGGCAACGCACCCTTTCACCCGGCCGACTTCACCATACTCAACAAGCGCGTGTCGTCGCCGCGCCTGGGCCATGCGTTCTCGGTGCACGGCATCTCGGGCAACCTGGGCTGGGCGGTGGCGCCGGTGCTGCTGATCGGTGTGGCCGAGCTCTTCGGCCATTGGCGTGCCGCCTACCTGGCCGCGGCGCTCTGGGCGCTGGCGGTGCTCTTGCTGCTGGCGCTGCGCCGCGAGGACATCAACGACCGCCGCCCCGATGCCGTTGCTGCGCCACGCGCCGGTGCGGCTGCCGCCGCCACTGAGCACCCGCTGGCCTTCCTGCGCCTGCCCTCGGTGTGGTTGTGCTTCAGCTTCTTCTTCTGGAGCACGGCCGCGCTGGCGGCCATCCAAAGCTTCGCCAGCCCGGCGCTGGCCATGCTGTACGGCCTGCCCTTGTCGGCCACGGCCTTCGTCGTCACCGGCTACATGCTGTGTGGCGCGGCCGGGATGGTGATGGGCGGCTTCGTGGTCGCGCGCGTGCAGCGGCTGGAGCTCATCATCGGGATGGCCATGGCCGCCGGCGCGGCGCTGCTGCTGCTGGTGGCCAGCGGCATGCTGCCGCCGCTGGCGGCCGCGGCAGTGACGGCGCTGGCAGGCTTCGGCACCGGGCTGGCCGGACCCTCGCGCGACATGCTCATCAAGCGCGCCGCGCCGCCCGGGGCCACGGGCCGGGTCTACGGCACGGTGTACTCGGGCCTGGACGTCGGCTTCGCGCTCGCGGCGCCGGTGTTTGGCTGGCTGCTCGACCACGGCCACGCCGGCGGCGTGTTCGGCGGCTCGGCGCTGGCGCTGCTCCTGGGCGTGGGCTCAGCCTCGCTGGTGGCGCTGCGCTTGCGCGCACTGCGCCCGGCAGCCGCTTAGGGTGGCTGCCATGTCCAACCCGCCCACCCCCTCGCGCCTGGCCGGCCATGCGCTCGTCGAGACGCTGATCGAACAGGGCATCAGCACCTGTTTTGGCGTGCCTGGCGAGAGCTACCTCGCCGTGCTCGACGGTTTCCACGAACACCGCGACCGCATCCGCTTCATCGCCTGCCGGCAGGAAGGCGGCGCCGCCTTCATGGCCGAGGCCCAGGGCAAGCTCACGGGCCGGCCCGGGGTGTGCTTCGTGACGCGCGGCCCCGGCGCCACCAACGCCAGCATCGGCGTGCACACGGCCCTTCAAGACTCCACGCCGATGGTGCTGTTCGTCGGCCAGGTTGCCAGCGACCAGCGCGACCGCGAGGCCTTCCAGGAGCTCGACTACCGCCAGGTGTTCGGCCCCGGCACGCTGGGCATGGCCAAGTGGGCGGCGCAGTGCGACAGCGCCGACCGCCTTCCCGAGTACGTGGCGCGCGCCTTTCACACCGCGCAGCAGGGCCGCCCGGGCCCGGTGGTGCTGGCGCTGCCCGAGGACATGCTTGCCACGCCTACGGCTGCGCGGGTGCTGCCGCGCGCGGAGCCGGCGCGCGCCTGGCCGGCGCCGGGCGCGCTGCGCGAACTGCGCGCGCGGCTGCTGGTCGCCGAGCGGCCCATCGTCATCGCTGGCGGCCCGGGCTGGGACGCCGGGGCCGCCGCAGCGCTGCAGCGCTTTGCAGAGAACTGGCAGCTGCCAGTGGCCTGCGGCTGGCGCTTCCAGGACACCTTTGACAACCGCCACCCGCTGTATGCCGGCGACGTGGGCATCGGCATCAACCCGCGGCTCGCGGCGCGCATCCGCAACGCCGACCTCGTCATTGCCCTGGGCGTGCGACTCGGCGAGATGACGACCAGCGGCTACACGCTGCTGGCCGCGCCGCGGCCGGCGCAGGCGCTGGTGCACATCCACCCCGGGCCCGAGGAGCTGGGCCGCGTCTACGCCGCCGACCTGCTGATCCAGGCCGCGACGCCGGCCGCGGCCAAGTCGCTGGAGGCGCTCACCGCGCCGCCCGAGCTGCGCTGGCGCGCCCACGCCGAGGCCGCTCGCGCCGACTACGAGGCCAACCTCGTGGCAGCGGCGGTGGAGCCGATGGACCTGGCGGTGGTGGTGAAGACGCTGCAGCAGCGCCTGCCCGAGAGCACCGTCTACACCAACGGCGCCGGCAACTATGCCGGCTGGCTGCACCGCTACGGCGTTCTGCCGGGCCTGCAGCACCACGGCCGCACGCAGCTGGCGCCCACCAGCGGCGCCATGGGCTACGGCCTGCCGGCGGCGGTGGCGGCGAGCCTGCTGCAGCCCGGACGCTGGGCCGTCAACCTCGCCGGCGACGGCGACTTCCTGATGAACGGGCAGGAGCTGGCCACGGCCACCGCCTACGGCGCGAAGCGGCTGCTCAGCATCGTCGTCGACAACCGCAGCTACGGCACCATCCGCATGCACCAGGAGCGCGAGTACCCGGCGCGCGTGAGCGGCTCCGACCTCTTCAACCCCGACTTCGCGGCGCTGGCGCGCGCCTATGGCTGGCACGGCGAGTTCGCCGCCACCACGGCCGACGCAGTGGCAGGGATCGACCGTTGCATCGCCGCCATCGAGGCCCAGGGCCGCCCGGCGCTGCTGCACCTGGAGTTGCCGACCGACGTGATCACCTCGCGCACCACGCTCACGGCGGTGCGCGCGGCGGCGCTCAAGGGCGCGGCCTGATCAGCAGCAGCACCACCCCCGCACAGACCACGCCCGCGGCCAGCCACTCGCCGGCCGTCACCGCCTCGCCGCCCAGCGTGACGCCCAGCAGCAGGCCGATCACCGGGTTGACGAAGGTGTAGCTCGACGCCAGCGCTGCGCTGGTGCGCTGCAGCAGCACCATGTAGGCCGAGAAAGCCACCAGGCTGCCGGCCAGCACGAGATACACCCAGGACAACAGCGCGCGGCCCTCGGGCGGCCAGGCTGGCTGCTCGCCGGCGGCCAGCGCAGACAGTGCGAGCAAGGCGCCGCCGGCCAGCATCTGGCTGGCATAGCCGGTGGCGCCGTGCGCCAGCGCCAGCGCGCCACCCCCCAGGGCCCGCGGCAGGCCATGGCGTGCCCACACGCTGCCCACGCTCCAGGTGACGCAGGCGAGGACCAGCCACAACAGGCCGGGCAACGACGCGCCGAAGCCCGCGCCCCGCGCCAGCAGCACCACCCCCACCAGGCCCAACACGATGCCGGCGGCCTCGCGCCGGCTCGGCCGCACGCCGTAGGGCCACTCGGCCAGCGCCACCAGCGCCGGCACCACGGCGATGAAGGCCACCACGAGGCCCGAGCTCACCGTGGTCTGCGCCACGGCGGTGGCTCCGTAGCCGCCGCCCAACATCAGCGCGCCCAGCACGAGGGCGCTGATCCATTCGGCCCGCGTGGGCAGCCGCGCCCCCTGCAGCAGCATCCAGGCCATCAGCAGGCCGCCGGCCGCCAGGAAGCGCGTGCCCATCTGGAAAAACGGCGGAAAGCTCACCAGCGCCCACTTGATGGCGAGGTAAGTCGAGCCCCAGATCAGCCAGGTGGCCGCCAGGCAGGCGGCCACCAGCGCGGTGCCGGGTGCGGCCGGTGCCGGCGCTGGTGGGGGCGGGGCTGAACTCGGCATGAAGGTGCGATGTTAGGCTCGGCGAGACGCCCAGCCCGGGCCCCCTGCGCCACGCCATGATCGACTTCTCGACCTGCGACCTCTGCGACCCCTTCCGCGACGAGCCTACGGCGCTGCGCGTGCTGCCGCCGCGCTGGCACGACTACGGCGGCCAACCGCGCTTTGCCGGCCCGGTGGCCACCGTGCGCTGCTTCGAGGACAACGTGCTCGTGAAGAGCCTGCTCGACAGCCCCGGCCAGGGCCGCGTGCTGGTGGTGGACGGCGGCGGCAGCCTGCGCACCGCGCTGGTGGGCGGCAACCTGGCGGCGGCAGCGGCGCGCAACGGCTGGGCCGGCATCGTTATCGACGGCGCGGTGCGCGATGCGGCCGAGTTGCGCGCCACCGCCGTGGGCGTGCGCGCGCTGGCGCTGTGCCCCATGCCGCCGGCCAAGCGCGGCGGCGGCGGCCACGAGGGAGGCCCGGTGCGGCTGCAGGGCGTGGCGGTGCGCCCGGGCGACTGGCTGTACGCCGACGCCGATGGCATCGTCCTCGGCGAACGGCCGCTGCACGGGACGGCGGCTGACTAGAATGCGGCATTCGTCGGGGTGTAGCGCAGCCTGGTAGCGCAACTGGTTTGGGACCAGTGGGTCGCACGTTCGAATCGTGTCACCCCGACCATGCAATTCAAGAACTGGCCTGCGCGCAGCGGGTGAGTTTGGTTGGCGGGGTAGCGCCGGGGTAGCAGCAGCCGGCAGCGGTCGAACGATCCGTTTGTGAGAAGGGCTGATCGCCCGCTTCTCCATCGATCGCGCCTGAGCGGCACCGTTTGGTCTTGGGCATGCGTTCCGTGCCAGCCTTGCCTGAAGAAGTCGTGCCTGCATGCCTCCTGTCGGGCACCGCGCGCAAACTTGAAGCGGCTGGCGTCGAGGCGGTCGAAACTGAAGGTTCAGGCGCAATCCACACGCGGGTCTGCGCGCGCTGGGTGCGCTTGCGAGCCGTCCACCCCTTGCTGGCGCGACTGGGCAGCCATCGTCGCTGACTGGCGTCCCTTGATCAGTCGGCGACAGGCTCGCCCGAGTGCCAACCCCTTCCGCCAGGCCGGGCTGCCGCAGGCGGGTCTGCCTCGGAGCGTTTGTGCGCGTGCCTGCGCGGCTCGCTGAGGATCCGTCGCCCGGCGCCTGCGTGACGCGGTCTTCTTCGCCCGCGAGCTTCTTGGCATTGCAGGGCTTCGGACCCGGCGGGTCGCAAAGTTCCCGCTGCTGTGGTGCTGCTTCGAACGCGGAGACCACCTGGATATGGTCCGGCTGCTGGGCGAGCGCCAGGACCTCGCCGCGATCTTGGGCGATGAGTTCGCTTCGAACCAACGTTGCTCACGTCGCGGCGGGCGCAGGGCCGGAGCTCAATGACCGGTCTGCGGCAGACTGTTCGTCGAGTTGGCTGCCCGAAATCGACCGTCGGCACTGACCACGAGGTCGCCCGTGGCGCAGATGCCCCTGGCAGTGGAGCGACCGAAGCGCTCGATCCGGCCGAACGCAGCCTCCATGCCGTCGACGAAGCGTTTGGGGTCAACTGGTGCACCTACCGGCAGCCACGGAGCGGCCCCCAACTCCGCACGCACGGCATCAGGGCACCTCATGACGCGTCAAGGGACGAACGCCTGCTCCATTTCCTTGCGCATCCGCCAGGCATGGGTGCCGGTGTCGACCGCCACGTCGGCCCAACAGAGGCACTGCCCTTTGCTCACGGGGCGCATCACGCGCACGTTGTGCGCCAGACCCAAGGGCAGCCCACCCATGGCCATCGACGACTTGGCCGGTTGCAGCTTTCCCCATACCGTGAAGCCGCCCTCACCGTCGAGCATGTCACCGGGCTTCAAGTCGCGCTTTGCGGTGGCCACCACATCGGCGTTCCAAGCGGTCGGCACGCCCGTGGGCTCGCCACGCAAGGCCACGCTGGCCACCGACACGCCGACCTCGAGCCCGATGAGATGCCAGCGCTTGTACAGCGTGAAGTAGCGCCCGCTGGGGTCGGTATGGGCGTTGTATTCCTCGAAGCAGTGCTTGATGTAGTCGCTCTCAGCCTCGACTGTCACCCACACGCCCATGCGGATGTCGTAGGGGATGACGCGGCCATCGGTCTCCAACGACGAGATCACTTCGACCATGCCCTTGTGCTCAAGCACGCCGCCTTCGCTTGTCGGTCGCGTGACGAAGGGGATGTCCTCCACGCTGGCCGGTGGATACCGCAACCCGTTGCTGGGCACCGCAAGGCCCGTGGCGTTGGACACCGCCGTGCACTCGATCGACGGCTTGCTGCCGTCCAGAAAGCTGTTGAACATCTTCGGGTTGAGTCCGCCGCGGTCGGCTTGCTCGGGCGTCAGGCCATAGTGGCCCCACACAGTGTCGGGCGTCGATTCGCAGAAGTGTGGCAGCCACTTGTGCCCGCGGCCGGCAGCGACCACCGGGAAGCCGCAGGTGCGTGCCCAGTCGACCAGGTCGCAGATCAGTGCGGGTTGGTCGCCGAAGGCCATGGAGTAGACAACGCCCGCCTGCGCCGCCTTCCGCGCCAGCAGCGGGCCGCAGAAAGCGTCAGCCTCGACTGTGACGTTGACGACGTGCTTGCCGTGCGCGAAGGCTCCCAGGCAGTGGTCCACCGCCGCGATCGGGTGGCCGGTGCATTCCACGATGACGTCGATGGCCGGGTGCGATACCAACGCCTGCCAATCGTCGCCGACATGGGTGGTGCCAGCCTTGACAGCGGCGTCCAGCGAATCCGCCTGTATGCGTCGCGGATCCCAGCCCACCCGCGCCAGGTTCCGGCTGGCAGCTTCGGGCGAGAGGTCGGCAACGCCGACCAGATGCACACCGGGTGTGCGCGGAATCTGGGCCAGGTACATCGATCCGAACTTGCCTGCACCGATGAGGCCGATGCGTACCGGCCGGCCCTCGGCGTGACGCTGCTGCAACTTGCTGTAGAGACTCACGCGATGGTCACTCCTGGATGAAGAGGATGGACGACCCTCAGCAGCCTATCCCGAGGAATTCCTCGCCGGTTCGAGGTTTACCCCAGCGCGTGGACGGGAACGGCCCTGCTGATGGGCGGCAGAGGGGCGAACAGCCAGGCGGCTGCCCGCCATCGCTGTCAGCTCATGGCCGAGTGGAGCCGACCGGTTTTCGCCGAGGAACAGCCGGTCTAGGAGCGTGGGCGGCAGAAATCCAGCCCCGCGTTGGGCCGACTTCGGGGCCCAGGCCAGGCGCCGCGCGCAGCCCGGGCTGTGCGCCCGGGCCAGCGTGGCAACGCCGCATGGGCCCCGAAATCGGCCCAACCCGAAGCACGACCACCTCCAGTTGTAGACCCCGTGGGTCTCGGAGCGGCGTCGCTCGCGCGACCACACGTTCTCGGCCAACTGCAGATACGACACCAGCGTGACATCAGCTCGCGCTGGCTTGGACTCGCGTAGGCCTATGTGCCCAAGCGTAGGCAGCTCTACGTCGGACAAGCAAGGGTTCTACGCCAATCCCTGCCTCTGGGCGCTTGGCGCAAATCGGCCACTCCGAGGTTCGTCAAATCAATAACTTACGAAGGCGCGACGAGCCAGAACAAGGTCCATGTGCCCCGCAACTGTCAGAGTCGGGTCTGAGCTCGCGCAAGAAGGGGTCGGGGCCGGCGTCGATCTCACTCACCCGTGATCTTCCGCTCCTTGATCAGGCGCGCCCATTTGTCGGTGTCCCGTTGCACCACCCGTGCGAAGTCAGCCGGGCTGCCGCCGGCTGCCTCGTAGCCAAGCGTCTTCAGCCGATCAATGAACTCGCGTGATTTCAGGACCGCATTGATCTCGCCGTTCAGGCGCTGGGTGGCTTCGGCCGGCATGTTCCTGGGCCCAAACACGCCGAACCAGGTCGAGGACTCGAAGCCGGGCACGGTGTCAGCCACCGTTGGCAGGTCGGGCAACACCTGGGAACGTGTGCGCGAGGTGACGGCCAGTGCCCGCACGCGGCCATCCTTCAGGTGCGGCAGGGCCGAGGCCACGTTGTCGAACAGCAGGTGGATCTGGCCCGCGATCATGTCGGGGATCACGAGCGCCGTGCCGCGGTACGGGATGTGCACGACGAAGGTGCCCGTCATCGACTTGAAGAGCTCGCCTGTCAGGTGAACGATCGTTCCGTTGCCGCTCGAGCCGTAGTTGAACTTGCCCGGCTGCGACTTCAGCAGGGCCAACAGCTCGCGCACGTCGGCGGCCTTCACGTTCGGTGCGACCAGAAGCACGTTGGCCGAATCGGCCACGTGCGCCACTGGCGTGAAGTCGGTCTTGGGGTTGTACGGGATGTTCGGGTTGAGCAGCGGACCGATGGCGTGGGTCGAGCTGGTGGCCATCTGGATCGTGTAGCCGTCGGGCTGCGCCTTGGCGGTAAGGTCACTGCCCAGCGTTCCGCCCGCGCCAGGGCGGTTGTCGACGACCACTTGCTGCTTGAGCCGGTCCGACAGCTGCCGCGCCAGTTCACGCGCGAGGATGTCGGTGGCGCCGGCCGGGGGAAACGGGACGATCAGGCGGATCGGTCGCGAGGGATAGGCAGCGGAGGCCTGCGCCCAGGCCGGACGAACGCCGTTCGTCGCAAGTGCTGAACCGAGGCAGGCGAGGATGAGGCGGCGGCGCGAGCGGAAGCTGGGCATGACGAGACCTCGGAGTCGGGCAGAGCGCGTCAGATTGTGCCAGCCGGGTGCGACGAAGTGCGTAGGAATTTCAACGCTTTCGGCGTCGACCTGTGCCGATCCTGC
Organism: Ideonella sp. WA131b; assembly: GCA_023657425.1. Lineage (NCBI taxonomy): Bacteria > Pseudomonadati > Pseudomonadota > Betaproteobacteria > Burkholderiales > Sphaerotilaceae > Ideonella > Ideonella sp. WA131b. The sequence goes on along the minus strand of JAGTJW010000002.1, from coordinate 351,944 downwards.
GGCGGTCTGGGGTGCTTGGATTTGGCGACCATGACGTCGCGCGATACGGCTTCGGCGGGCTCTTCAGCGGCTCTTCAGAGCTCACAAGCGCTCGCTGGTGATCGCGTCTTCGTCGTTGACCCTGACTCCGACAGTGCCGCACTCACGCGTCGGTCGACGCCGCCGCAGCTGCGGTCTTGCGTTGCAGCCGGGGGCGACGGGCATGTGACGGCCGGCGCGGATCAGGCGGCTTCAGTCCTGCCCCGCCTCGCGCGCTCTGACCCTGGGCGGGGGCTGCGGGTCCAGCCCCGGGTGGGTCAAGATCGCCTCGTCCTCGACCAGCACACCCCGGCGCCTGAGCATCTTGATGGGCCGGGTCATGACGGGCTCTCCGGTTGTTTTGGTGGATGACGGGCTGGGCATCGGGGTGGCGGGGTGCGAGGGGGCCCGACGGGCCGCCGAGGTCGTCGGCCGACGCCTATTGTTGTGCGTGCGATCGCAATCTGCTGAAGCGGTTCGGGCAGTTGCGGCTGCCGGAGTCAAGCCGCCAGTGCAGGCCCTTGCGACAACAGCTCCTTTCAGCGGTTTGGCCACGTGCGCACGGTTGCGGGCGGGGCGGTTGCGGGCGGGCTGGCCCGAGCGCCGCAGACCCGGGGTGGGTTCGCCAATCATGGACCAGCAAGACCTGTCTTGACCCCGCGGCGCAAGCGCCGACGGCCCGGCCGCTACCCGGCCGCGGCCAGTGCTGGCGCGGCGATCAGCGCCGAGGCCGGCTGCGGCACGCCGTACAGGTAGCCCTGCACCAGCGTCACGCCCTCGCGCCGCAGCGCATAGGCCTGCGCCTCGGTCTCCACGCCCTCGGCCAGCAGCTCGATCTCCATGCTGCGGGCCAGTGCCGTGATCGCCCGCAGCATCGCCCGCGACCGTACGCCCTGCGGCAACTCCGACACGATGCTGCGGTCGAGTTTCAGCCGCTGCACCGGCAAGCGCAGCGCGTGCGCCAGGCTGGAATGGCCGGCGCCGAAATCGTCCAGCGCCAGGCGCACGCCCAAGGCGCGCAGGGCCGCAAGCTGCGGTCCCACCGCATGGAGGTCGCGGATCGCGATCGCCTCGGGGATCTCGATCTCGATCCTCGCGGATTCCAGTCCACGCGCGACCAGGGCGACGCCCAGCCGGCCCGGGAAGGTCGGGTCGGTCAACGATTCCGCGGTGACGTTGATGGCGATCACCGGCGGCAGGCGGGGCCGGCCCAGCCACGCGGCTGCCTGGTCCAGCGCGAGCGCGATCACCCGATCGTCGAGCGCGCGGGCGTGGCCCATGGCGACCGCCGCACCCACCACTTCCATCGGCGAGACGCGGCCCAGGCGCGGGCTATCGAAGCGCAGCAGCGCTTCGGCGCCGGCCAGCGCGCGGGTGCGGATCTCGAATTGCGGCTGCCAGGCCAGATGCAGGCGAGCACCCGCGCTGTCGGGGTCGAGCAGCGCCTCGCGCAGCTCGACGCGCAGCTGCTCGGCGCGGAATTCGGCCGCGCCAAGCTCCTCCGAGTAGGCCAGCACGGCGCTGCGGCCGCTGCGCTTGGCCTGGTAGAGCGCGAGGTCGGCGTGGCGCAGCAGCTGCGCGGGCCCGGGGACGCCGGCGCAGGTGGAGGCCAGCCCCATGCTGCAGCCGAAGTCGAGCGCGCTGCCCTCAATCGTGCAGGGGGCGGTGATCGCGCCGTGCAGCCGCCGGGCGAGCCCGAAGGCGGTGTCGCCGCCGACGCCGCGCAGCACGATCGCGAACTCGTCACCGCCCAGGCGGCAGACCGTGTCGGCCGGGCGCACGGCGGCGCGCATGCGGCCTGCCACCTCGGCCAGCAGTGCATCGCCCACCGCGTGGCCGTGCAGGTCGTTGACCTGCTTGAAGTGGTCGAGGTCGGCCAGAGCCAGCGTCGCGCCGGCAGGGTCAGACGCGGCCTCGGCCAGGGCGGCCTGGAACGCGGCGCGGTTGCCGAGGCCGGTCAGTGGGTCGTGCCGGGCCAGGTGCGTGATCTGCGCCTGGGCCGCCTTGGTCGCGCTGATGTCGAGCGCGAAGCCGGCGACGCAGCCGCTGGGCAGGCGCTTCTTGACCACGTGCATCCAGCGGCCGTCGGGATAGAGGCGCTCGAACGGGGTGCCGTCGGCGGCCTCGTGCGCGGCCAGCCGGCGGGCAAGCTCGGCCTCGACCTCGTGCGGGTGGGTCGCCTGCACGGCCACGCGCATGATCGCCTCGTAAGTCAGCGGCCGTGGCAGGCTGGCGAAGCTGACCTTGTGGAGGTCCTGGTAGGTGTCGTTGTGCAGCAGCAGGCGGCCATCGGGGGCGAAGGCGGCGAACTGGCACGGCAGCAGCTCGATCGACTGTGTCAGGACGGCGGTTATGTCGCGCTCGCGCGCGGCGTTGCGGCGGGCGCGAATCCAAAGCGCCAGCAGCGCGGCCGAGCCGGAGGCCAGGGCAAGGCTTACAGCCGGCCAGAGCCATTGCGCCGCGCCGAGGAGGGTGTTGTCCATGACGGCATCCTGGGACAGACCGATAGACTCGGATGCTAGCGATAGATGGAACCTGGGTTACTGCCCGCATGCAGCAAAAAGAAGTGGTTTTTCAGGTCGAAAGGCCAAATCAAAAACGAAAGAGTGGGCACTGGACCAAGTCGTCGACACCGTGCAAGAGAAAGTGCAGAAGGCGGTGGAGATCGTCGAGGTGGATGGATTTTCTTGCTGCGGCTTCCTTGTTCTCTGCAAGGAAGATCAGTGCATGACGCCGGCGTAGACATTCGGGAAGTGGCGCTCGCGCAGGTACATGGTGGACCCCATGACCTTGCGCCCGTGGTCGCTGACGCGCCAGCGTCGGGTGCGCGGGATCTTGGCGATCGGGCCTTGCGCATGCAGTCGCCTGAAGCGGCGGCCGACCTTCGCACTGGCCTTCCTTGGGACGAGCAAACGCCCTCGGGATCGACTTGTGACGACCCCGTGATCAACCAGGCGATCACCCAAGGTTCATCGGCGCCTTCATCTTCGGCTGGCCCTCGATCATCGCGGTGGTCATCAACTGCGTGAAGGGCAGCGACGCCCGCGGCACCTGGCTCGTGTCCCACTACAACTGGCAGATTCGCACCTTTTTGGTCCGCGCCGCTGTGGGCCGCGCTGGTGTTCGTGGTGTCGGTGCCGCTGGCGCTCTTGCTGATCGGGTTCGGCACCTGGTGAACTTCCGCTGGCGCATGACCACCACCTGGCCGGCCGGTCTGCCCTTCTACCAGGTGGGCCCCGGCAGTGCGGCCACCTTTGCCGAGCGCGTGGACAAGAGGTCCAACAGCCGCATCAAGATCCAGGTGTTCGCCGCCGGCGAACTGCTGCCGGCCTTCGCGGCGCAGTACGTTGCCACCGTGCCCGTCGGCATGAGCTTCCTGGGCCACTGCGCGTGGCTGCCGTTCGGCGGCGGCAATGCGCTGTGGGAGGAGACCTACCGCCCGCTGAAGGTGGTGCCGTTTGCGGCCGGCTGCTCGGGCGTGCAGACGACGGGCTGGTTCAAGAAGGAGATCCGCAGCCTGGCGGACCGGAAGGGCGTGAAGATGCGGATTCCGGGGCTGGCGGGGCGCATCTGCTCGGCGCTCGGCGTGGAAGTGCGCCAGTTGCCCGGCGGCGAGAACTTCCCGGCACTGGAGCGCGGCGTGATCGATGCAGCCGAGTTCGTCGTCCCGTTCCTCGACGCGCGCCCGGGACTGCCGAACGCGGGGAAGAACAATTACGCCAGCGGTTGGCACGAGCCCAGCACGGTCTCGGAGATCGTCATCCAGCGAAAGATCGGGGGGAGGGGCTGCCGGCCGACGTGGTCAAGGCGCTGCGCGCAACCACGGCCGATGTCCTCAACGAGGCCGGTCAAGGTGCCCAGCCGCGGTGGCGCCGACGCGCGAGTTCGGCGAGCAGGCCCCCGGAATCGGAGGGCACGGCCGAGGCGGACCGCCCCGCGCCCTCGGGGGCCGGGACCTGGTCGGTGGTCTCGACCGCCATGTCGAGCGTCGCCAGCACCGCTTCGTCGACGAAGCGCGAGCGCAGCGCCGTGACGTGACGCCCGCCCCACGCGCGCTGCTGCGTGACGTGGAAGGCCTGCGGCGCCCACAGCGCCAGCGTGTCGCGTGCACGCGTCATGCCCACGTAGAGCAGGCGGCGTTCCTCCTCGATCTCGGTGGCGCGACCCGTGGCCAGGTCGGACGGGATGGCGCCGTCGACCACGCGCAGGATGTGCACAGCGCTCCACTCCTGGCCCTTGGCCGAGTGGAGCGTCGACAGCGTGAGCCAGTCGTCGTCGCGCAGTGGCGGGCCCGCCTCGGCGCCATGACCCGAGGGCGGCTCGAGCACCAGCTCGGTGACGAAGGCCAGGCGGTCGCGGTGGCGTGCTGCGCTGGTGGCCAGCTGCTGCAGCTCGGTGGCGCGCGGCGTGGCGTCGGCGTGCAGCCTCTCCAGGTGCGGGCGGTACCAATCGAGCACGCGGGCCATGTCGTCGGGCCAGCGCGCCTGCGGGCCGCGCAGGGTCTGCATCAGCGCACGCAATGCCGCCCAGGGGGTGGCAGCGGCGCGGGGCGGCTCGAAGCGATCCGGGTCGTACCCCACCGCCGCCAGGCGCTGCAGCGCCGCCGGCCCGATGCCGGGCACCAGCCTCGCCACGCGCTGCGCGGCCAGCGTGGCCGCCGGGTTATCGGCCCAGCGCAGCACGGCCAGCACGTCCTTGACGTGCGCCGCCTCCATAAAGCGCAGGCCGCCGAACTTGACGTAGGGCACGCGGCGGCGCAGGAGCTCCAGCTCCAGCGCCTGGCTGTGCGTGGCGGTGCGGAACAGCACGGCCTGGCGCCGCAAGGCCAGGCCGCCCTCTCGCGCCTCGAGCACGGCGCCGGCCACGCCGCGGGCCTCGGCGGCCTCGTCGGCGGCCAGGTGCAGTGTCGGGCGCGCGCCCGGCGGCCGCGGGCTCGTCAGCGTCTTGGCGAAGCGCTCGGTGGCCTGTGCGATCACGGCGTTGCTGCTGGCCACGATCTGGGGCGTGCTGCGGTGGTTGATGGTCAGCACGAGCACGCGCGCCGGTGGCGAGCAGCGCGCCGGGAAACCCAGCATGCCGGCCACGGCCGCACCTCGGAAGCCGTAGATGGCTTGCGCGTCGTCGCCGACCGCGGTCAGCCCCCGGCCGCCCGGGCGCAGCAACTCGACGATGCGCCACTGCAGCGGGTTGAGGTCCTGCACCTCGTCGACGAGGACGTGATCGAAGCGCGCGCGCAGCCGCTCGGCCACCGGCCCTTGCTGCAGCGCCAGCTGCCAGGCGTCGAGCAGGTCGTCGTAGTCGAGCAGGCGCTGCTGCAGCTTGGCGTTGCCATAGGCCGCGAACAGCGACGCGAGTGTGCGGCTGTCGTCGTCGCCTGGCAGCTGGCACCAGGGGAAGTGCAGCCGCAGCACCTCGGCCAAGGGCAGGCCGGTGGCCACGCCGCGCGCGTGGATCGCCAGGCAGACGGCGGCTGTGGGCACGCGGTGGGCGGCCACTGAACGGCCGGCCAGGCCGAGGGCCAGGCGCTGCTGGGCCATCAGCTCCTCGGCGTCGGCGCCATCGAGCACCGAGAAGCCAGGATCCAGCCCCAGTGCCACGGCCTCGGCACGCAGCAACCTGGCCGCGATGCCGTGGAAGGTGCCGCACCAGGGCAGCCGCGGCGCCGGCGTGCTGGCGGGCAGTCCGAGCATGGCGTGCAGCCGCGCAGCGGCGCGTTCGGCCAGCTCGATGGCCGCGCGGCGCGAGAAGCTGAGCAGCAGGACGCGTCTGGGGTCGGCCCCACGCTGCACCAGCGCTGCCAGGCGGGCAGCCAGCGTGGTGGTCTTGCCGCTGCCGGCGCCGGCCACCACGAGCAGCGGCCCGTCGCCGTGGTGCACGGCGGCGTGCTGCTCGGCGCTCAGCTCGCCGGTGCGCGCCACGGTGGAGAGATCGGCCATCGTCACGATGGCGCGGACTGTATAGGCATCCAGGCCAGAAAAGCCGACGGCTGGCCTGCCCGGAGGGACTCGAACCCCCGACCTGCGGCTTAGAAGGCCGCTGCTCTATCCAGTTGAGCTACGGGCAGCAGGGCCCGATTGTCGGGCAGCCCGCGTCAGCGCTGCCGATACTGCCCCTGGCCAAACAGCAACTCGCGCGCCTTGTCGTCGGTGAGGGGCTTGCGCGCCGCAGCCAGCACCTCGCAGCCGCGCTGCACCGCGGGCCGGGCGCCGATCTCGTCGAACCAGCGGCGCAGGTTCGGATAGTCGTTCCAGTCGATGCCCTGGTTCTTCCAGCTGCGCAGCCAGGGGTAGACCGCGATGTCGGCGATCGAGTACTCGGGCCCGCCCAGGTACTTGCTTCGCGCCAGCCGTTTGTTCATCACACCGTAAAGGCGGCGGGCCTCGTTGGTGTAGCGGTCGATGGCGTACGCAATCTTCTCGGGCGCGTAGATGCGGAAGTGGTGGGCCTGGCCCAGCATCGGGCCGACGCCGCCCATCTGGAACATCAGCCACTGCAGCACCTCGTACTTCGCGGCTGTGCCCTCGGGAAGGAAGCGGCCGGTCTTGCCGGCCAGGTAGAGCAGGATCGCGCCGCTCTCGAACAGCGAGATCGGCTGGCCGTCGGGCCCGTCGGGGTCGGTGATGGCCGGGATCTTGTTGTTGGGGCTGATGGCCAGGAACTCGGGCTTGAACTGGTCGCCCGCGCCGATGTCCACCGCGTGCACACGGTAGGGCAGGCCGCACTCCTCGAGCATGATGTGGACCTTGTGGCCGTTGGGGGTGGCCCACGAATACACTTCGATCATCGTGTCGTCTCCTGGCGGACCCGAGGGATTCTGAACCATGCTGGGCGTACTGAAGCGGCTGTTCTCCGGCGCCGGTGGCACCGCTCAGGAGAGTCATGACTGGGAAGACCTCGTGCCCTGGGCACATCAGCGTCAATACGGTTTCCGCCCTGTGCCCGACGAAGGCTTCGTGGTTGACGGCCGACTCGGTGCATCGCCCTGGAGGCTCGAGTGGGGGCCTTCACAGCGGCCGTACATCGCCGGGCACGAACTGCGCATCCGAGCCGAGTTGGGCCTGAGCGCCGAGCTGCAGGTGGTGGTGATGAACGTTCCACTGCAGGAGCAGATGGAAAAGGACGTCTTCGAACAGTACGTCGAGGGCGTGCAGACGCGCATCGACAACCAGACGCCGCCCGAGATGCGCTGGCTGGTGATGTTCCCCAGGCTCGACAGCAAGGACCTGGGCCAGCTCGCCGACCGCTACGTCGCGCTGTCCAGCCTCAAGCCCTGGCTGCTGCAGTGGCTGGCCGGACCTCTGGCGCAGTCGCTGGCAGCGCTGCGTGTCGAGGCCGCGGTGCCGATGGTGCTGATGATCGGCCGCGGTCGCCTCATGCTGCGCACTGCGCTGGCCGATCCCGAGCTGCCGGCGCTCCAGGCTTGGCTGCGCCTGTTCGAGACCGCGATGCGCGAGGCGCAGCGCGTGGCCGCCGGGAGCCGCGACGCGAATTCGCCGAGCCTGCTGCCCGGGTTGTCGAGCACCAGCGCTCTGCCCGGCGACGAGCGCAGCAGGTAAGCCTGGATCCGGCAGTTGACCGCTCTCCTTGCGCGGCCAAAGGATTCGGGATCAAGCGCTTGTTGCCACGACCGACTGCCGGAACCACGGCAACTCGCAGCAGCCGAAGCAGCCGAGGGATTTCGCCTTGGTCGAAGCGCCTTCGGCCCAAGAGCTCGGACAGCCTCACACCCTCGGCATCACTTTGCCGATCTCCAGCTTCGCGATCGCGTTGCGGTGCACCTCGTCGGGCCCGTCGGCGAAGCGCAGCGTGCGCGACAACGTGTAGAAGTAGGCCAAGGGCGTGTCCTGGCTCATGCCGGCGCCGCCGAAGACCTGCATCGCCCAGTCGATCACCTTGCAGGCCATCTGCGGTGCCACGACCTTGATCATGGCGATCTCCGCCTTGGCGCTCTTGTTGCCGGCGCGGTCCATCATCCACGCGGCTTTCAGCGTGAGCAGTCGCGCCTGGTCGATCAGGCAGCGGGCCTCGGCGATGCGCTCCTGCGTCACTGTCTGCTGCGCGATGGTCTTGCCGAAGGCAGTGCGGGCCACGGCGCGCTCGCACATCAGCTTGAGCGCACGCTCGGCAATGCCGATCAGCCGCATGCAGTGGTGGATGCGACCGGGGCCGAGCCGGCCCTGAGCGATCTCGAAGCCGCGGCCCTCGCCCAGCAGGATGTGGTCGTCCGGCACGCGCACGTTGACGAAGTCAACCTCCATGTGGCCGTGCGGTGCGTCGTCGTAGCCGAACACCGTGAGCGGCCGCAGCACGGTGATGCCCGGCGTGTTCGCGGGAACTACGATCATCGACTGCTGCGAGTGGCGCGGAGCCTGCGGGTCGGTCTTGCCCATGAAGATGTACACGGCGCAGCGCGGGTCGCCGGCGCCACTGGTCCACCACTTGCGGCCGTTGATGACGTAGCGACTGCCGTCGCGGCGGATGTCGGCTTGGATGTTGGTGGCGTCGGAGCTGGCCACCGCGGGCTCGGTCATCGCGAAGGCGCTGCGGATCTCGCCGGCCAGCAGCGGCTCGAGCCAGCGCTTCTTGAGTTCGGGCGTGGCGTAGCGCGCGAACACCTCCATGTTGCCGGTGTCGGGCGCGCTGCAGTTGAAGACCTCGCTGCTCCAGGGCACGGCGCCCATGATCTCGGCCAGCGGCGCGTAGTCCTGGTTGCTCAGGCCAAAGCCGTACTCGGCCTCGCCACGCTCCAGCGCGGCCTGTCCCTCCGCGGTCGGCGGGAGGAACAGGTTCCACAGCCCGGCTTCGCGCGCCTTGGGCTTGAGCCGTTCGATGGTCTGCAGCGGCGTCCAGCGGCGACCGGCGCGCGTGTTGGCCTCGATCTCCTCGAAGTAGGCCGGCTCGGCCGGGTAAACGTGCTCGGCCATGAAGGCGTTCAGCCGCGTGGCGAGTTGCTGGGTGCGCGGCGAGTAGTCGAAGTCCATCGTGTCGTCTCCGGTTGATGCGGGGTGGCCGCGCTCAGGCCGCCTGGCGGGCAAAGTGCCAGGCCAGCTCGGCCAGCGTGCGCGTGGCGGCGCCCGTGGCGCGTGCCTCGGCGCTCGACGCGATGCCGTCGACCACGCGCTTGGCGATGCCCTGGGTGATGCTGCCCAGGCGGAACAGGTTGTAGGCGAGGTAGAAGTTCCAGTCGGCCATCAGCGCCCCGGTGGATGCGCCGCCAAGCCCGGTGCGCTCGGCGTAACGCCGCACGTACTCGGCCTCGGTGGGAATGCCCAGCGCTGCGAGATCAAGCCCGCCGATGCCGCGGAACACGCCCGGCGGGATATGCCAGGCCATGCAGTGGTAGCTGAAGTCCGCCAGCGGGTGGCCCAGCGTCGACAGCTCCCAGTCGAGCACCGCCAAGACCCGCGGCTCGGTGGCGTGGAACACCAGGTTGTCCAGGCGGAAGTCGCCGTGGACCACCGAGGCCTGCCGCTCGTCGCGCGCGCTGGCCGGCAGGCGCGCGGGCAGCCAATCGATCAGGCGCTCCATCTCGGGGATGTCCTCGGTGCGTGAGGCCAGGTACTGCTTGCTCCAGCGGCCGATCTGGCGCTCGAAGTAACTGCCGGGCTTGCCGTAGTCGGCCAGGCCCGCGGCGGCCACGTCCACCGTGTGCAGCGCCGCAATGACACGGTTCATCTCGTCGTAGACCGCGCCGCGCTCGGCCGTGCTCATGCCGGGCAGAGATTGCTCCCACAGCACACGGCCCTCGACGAACTCCATGACGTAGAACGCGCGGCCGATGACGGACTCGTCCTCGCACAGCAGGCCCATCGCCGGCACCGGAACGCCGCGGCCGGCCAGCGCCTTCATCACGCGGTATTCGCGCTCGATGGCGTGCGCCGATGGCAGCAGCTTCGCCACCGGCCCCGGCTTGCTGCGCAAAGCCCAGCGCCGGGTGGGCGTGGCCAGCAGGTAGGTGGGGTTGCTCTGGCCGCCCTTGAACTGCGTCACGGTCAGCGTGCCGTCGAAGCCGGGCAGGTGCTGCACGAGGTGGCGCTCGAGCGCGGCGACGTCGAAGGCGTGGCTCTCGGCCATCGGCCTGGTGCCGGTGTAGCGGTCCATGTGGGGCGGGTCTCCGGTCTAGTCGTTCAAGCGTGGCGGGCGCGTCTTCAACGCTCGGCCGCAGCCATCAGCTTCTCGCGCGAGGTCACCACCAGCCGCGTCGGCTCCACGCGCAGGGCGCCCTCGCGCTCGAAGCCCTTCAGCTCCTGATTGACGCGCTGGCGCGAGGCACCGAGCAGTTGCGCCAGATCTTCCTGCGCCAGCGCCAGGCCGATGCGGATCTCGCTGCCGTCGGACCCATGTGCGACGCCGTAGCTGCGCGCCAGCAGCAACAGCTGCTTGGCCAGCCGCGCCTGCAGCGGGCGCGTGTTCAGGTCCTCGAAGCTGTCGAACATCAGGCGCAGGCGGCGGCAGTTCAGTCGCAGCAGCGCGTCGTACAGCTCCACGTGGTGCTGCAGCAGCGCGCGGAAATCGGTCTTGCGCACGGTGAGCAGCGTCGTCGGGCCGTGCGCATCGGCATCGTGCGTGCGCGGCAGGCCGTCGAAGAGTGCGATGTCGCCGAACCAGCTGCCTGGCTCGGCGTAGGTGAGCGTCACCTGCTTGCCCGACAGCGACACCGAGCTGATGCGCACTGCGCCGCGTGCCACCGCGCACCACTCCTCGGCCGGCGCGCCACGGCTGGCCAAGGGTTCGGCGTCGGCCAAGCGCCGCACCCGGGCGCGTGACAAGATGTCTGCTCGTAAGGGGGTCGAGAGCTTGCTGAACCACGCGCCGCTGTCGATGTTGTGCTGTTCGTCGAGTGTAAGGACCGGGGTATTCATGGCTTGTCGTGCGAGCGACAGGGGCGGAACATGCATTGTCGCCCTCTCCGGAGTCGCCCATGAGCACGAGCGCCGAGCCCGCCGCGGTCCGCCCCACCCACATCGCCGACGCGGAGTGGCGGCTGCGCTGCGACCTCGCCGCGGCCTACCGCTTGGTGGCGCTGTTCGGATGGGACGACCTGGTCTTCACGCACATCAGCGCCCGCGTCGACGACGATCGCGGTGAACCCACGGGCGCCTTCCTCATCAATCCCTACGGCCTGATGTTCGAGGAGATGACGGCGTCCAGCCTGGTCAAGGTCGATGCGCACGGCGTCAAGCTCGACGACACGCCGCATGCCGTGAACCCCGCGGGCTTCGTCATCCACAGCGCCGTGCACGGCGCACGCCACGACGCCGGCTGTGTGCTGCACACGCACACCATCAACGGCGTGGCGGTCTCGGCGCAGAAGGGCGGGCTGCTGCCGATCTCGCAGCACTCGATCTTCGTGCTGTCGTCGCTCGGTTATCACAACTACGAAGGCGTGGCACTGCGCGATGACGAGAAGCCGCGCCTCGTGGCCGACCTCGGCACCAACACCCACCTCATGCTGCGCAACCACGGTCTGCTCGCGGTGGGCCGCAGCGTGGCCGAGGCCTTCCTGGCGATGTACTTCTTCGAGACCTCGTGCAGCATCCAGTTGCGTGCGCAGGCCGGTGGCGGCGCGCTCATCGGCATCGATCCGGGCATCGTGGCCACCGCGCGAGAGCAGGCTGCCGCCGGCACGCGCGGCCTTGGCGCACAAATTGCTTGGCCGGGCCTGCTCCGGCGTTTGGCATGCCATCACCCGGGATGGGATCGCTGAGTGCCGAACGCCGCAGGCTGCCCGGCCACGAAAGATGACACGATCCTGCTCCTGCTGCCAGGCAGGGCCTCGCCCCCTGCGGCGCTCCGTGCACCCTTCTGCTAGAGTGAATTCGCTGAAGTAACTCGACACAAGACTTACCTGATGCATCGCCGCTGGCCCTGGTTCGCACGGAACACCGGCGGGGCCATGATCCGGTACGCGACCGCCTGTCTGCTGGCCATGGCAGGCGGGGCTGGCGCCGCGAGCCTTGGTCCTGCTGAATCTGGCGCCACGCTGGGCCAGCCCCTGAACTTCGGAGTGGCCGCCCGGCTCGACCCGGGCGAGGTCCTCAGCTCCGAGTGCGTGTCGGCCGATGTCGTCATCGGCGACCGTCGCGTTCCACCGCCGCTGGTGCGCACTCTCGTGGACATGACGAGCGCGACGGCGGCACGCGTGCGGGTGCAGACCCAGGGCAACGTGGACGAACCCGTCGTGCAGGTGCAACTGGTCGTGATCTGCAGCAACCGCATGGCCCGCAGCTACGTGGTGTTCGCCGACCCCCCCGACATGGGCATGTCGTCGCCGTCGCCGACTCAGGCCCTGGCAGTCAGCCCGCCTGTCGTTTCGGCGGCCGTGTCAGCCGGGCGGGGTGTTGATGCGATGCCGGCAGCGCCTGCCGAACCACCGCGGACCGCGCCCTCGGCTGCGTTGTCCGCGGAGCAGGACCTTGCACGTGAGGCACGTCGGGCTCGGCTGAGCGAGGAGCGGCTGGCCCGACAGCGTGCTGCCCGCGAGACCCGGCAGCGCGCCGAAGCGGAGCGTGCCGGCGCGGCACCGCGGCTGCAGCTTGACCTGACCGAGGTCGCACCCCGACGCGGCAGCGGCAAATCGCAGCCCAATGCCGTAGCGCAGGCCATGGCGGCCGTCGCCCAGGCCGCCAGTGCCGCGCAAGCGGCTGCTTACGCCGCCTCGGCTTCGGCACAGCGCGTGGAGGCGCTTGAGTTGGAGTTGGCCCAGCTGCGCAGCGAGGGTGCGGCCAGCCGCGACCTGATTGCCTCGCTGAGCGGGCAGCTGCTCGAGGCCCAATCGTCGTCACGCTGGACGATGCCCCTGATGCTGTCCTGGCTGCTGCTGGCCGCGGTGGCGGCGTGGCTGGCGTGGCGCCTGGGCCGCGTGCAGGCAGCACAGCGCGAGCAGTGGCAACAGCAGGCCGACGCCTTCGGCGGCGCCGGGCCCGACACATCGCTGTCGGGTCAGGGCGGTCTCGACGCAACGCCGTCGTCCCGGATGCCGGCGGCGCCGGTGGCCTTCATGTCGCGGGAGGGTGGCAGCTCCCCCGTCAGCAGCAGCCCCGAGAGCGGCACCGTGACGGAAGCCGGGCGCAAGCTGGCCGCAGCCAGCGCTGGTGCTCAGCGCGGGTGGCCGCCAGCGGCCCCACCCCTGGCCTGGCCGCCGCCCCCGACCACGCTGCCTCCTGGCATGCGCAGCGAGACACTGCCTGGCCAAGACGCTGATGTGAATCTCCTTGGCCAACCGCCGGCCGTGGCCTTGTTCGAGCCAGGCGGCTTGCCCGATAGACCGTTGAACCGCGCCGACACGCAGCCGGGGGGTGGACGTGGCAACGAGGCGTCGCCTCGCGACGTGTCGATAGAGGAACTGCTTGACCTTGAGCAGCAGGCCGAGTTCTTCATGGTGCTGGGTCAGGACGAGGCCGCGGTCAACTTGCTGGCCGAGCATCTGCGCAGCACCGGTGGCGGCAGTCCGCTGCCCTACCTGAAGCTGCTGGAGATCCACCACCGCAGAGACGACCACGCGGCCTATGAGCGCATGCGCCAGCGCTTCAACCAGCGCTTCAACGCCTACGCGCCGCAGTGGGGTGTCGATCTCACCAGCGGCCGCTTGCTGGAAGACTACCCCGGCATCGTCCCGCGTCTGCAGCAGGTCTGGGGGCGGCCGCTGGACGCTGTGGCAGAGCTTGAAGCATTGCTGTACCGCAAGAGCCGCGGCGAGCTGTTCGACCTGCCTGCCTACCGCGAGGTGCTGATCCTGTACGCCTTGGCGCGCGACCTGCTCGACCTCGACGTTGCGGATGCCGGCAGCGTCGATCTGCTGCTGCCCATGTCCGACGTCGGCGCCAACGACATCACCGCTCCAGCCTCGCTTCGACGGCTGGGCCACGACGCCTTCAAGGACACGATGCGGCCCGATGACAGTCTGACCAATGCGCCCGTGGACTTCGTCCTCACCGGCGGCGACCGGGACACGAGCCTTTCCGATCTGCTCGAAGAGAAGTCGCGTCTTCGACCCTAGCGTGGGCTGGATTTCTGCCGCCCACCCACCACGCCGCTACAAGCTCGCCAGCCGCTCCAGCGCACGCGCCAGCGTGTCGTCCCGCTTCGCGAAGCACAGGCGCGCGAGCTTCTGATCCAGGCCGCCGTCGTAGAACACCGACAGCGGGATCGCTGCGACACCGATCTCGGCGGTGAGCCAGCGGCAGAAGCCGAGTTCATCGAGATCGCTCACCGCCGAGTAGTCCACAAGCTGGAAGTAGCTCCCTTCGCAGGGCAGAAGCCGCAGCCGCGTCGCCGCCAGACCGTCCCGGAAGAGGTCGCGCTTGCGCTGGTAGAAGGCCGCAAGCGTGGCGTAGGGCGCCGGGTCGGCCAGGTAACGTGCCAGCCCGTGCTGAACTGGGGTGTTGACGGTGAAGACGTTGAACTGGTGGACCTTGCGGAACTCCGTCGTCAACGCGGCCGGCGCGGCCACAGTGCCGACCTTCCAGCCGGTGACGTGGAAGGTCTTGCCGAAGCTGGACACCACGAAAGCGCGCGCGGCCAGGGCCGGCACGCTGCTGGCGCTGATGTGCGGCCGGGCGTCGAACACCATGTGCTCGTAGACCTCGTCGCTGACGAGCAGCGCCTCGGTGGGTGCGAGCAGCGCCGCCAGCTGCAGCCAGTCGGCCTGCGTCCAGACCGTGGCGCTGGGGTTGTGTGGACTGTTTACGATCAACAGGCGAGTGCGGGGCGTGAGCGCTGCGCTGATCCGCTGGAAATCGGGGCGGAAGCTGCCCGGGGTGAGCGGTACGCGCACGACCCGGCCGCCGGCGAGCTCGATGTTCGGCGCGTAGCTGTCGTAGCAGGGCTCGAGCACGATCACCTCGTCGCCCGGGTGGACCACGGCGAGGATGGCCGTCAGGATGGCCTGCGTGGCACCGGCGGTGATGGTGATCTCGCTGTCGGCGTCATACCGGCGGTCGTACAGTGCCGCGATCTTGTCGGCCACGCGCTGCCGCAGCAGCGGCACACCCGCCATGGGCGGGTACTGGTTCAGCCCTTCGCGCATGGCCGCGTGAACGGCGTCGAGCAGCGCCGGGTCGCAGTCGAAATCGGGGAAACCCTGGCCCAGGTTGACGGCACCACGCTCGGCGGCCAGAGCCGACATGACGGTGAAGATGGTAGTGCCCACCTGCGGCAGGCGGCTGGCGAGGGCTGGCGTGCGGACGGCGTTGTCGGGCATGGGTTCGGACCTAGGAGCGTGGGCGGCAGATATCCAGCCCCGCGCCGGGGCGGCCAAAGCCACTGGCGTAGGCGCGTCGCGCAGCGCGGGCTTGACGCCCGCGCCAGCGGCGCAACACCCGCCAGCGGCTTTGGCCGCCCCGGCCCTTCGGGTTGGGCCGATTTCGGGGCCCATGCGGCGTTGCCACGCTGGCCCGGGCGCACAGCCCGGGCTGCGCGCGGCGCCTGGCCTGGGCCCCGAAGTCGGCCCAACGCGGGGCTGGATTTCTGCCGCCCACGCTCCTAGAGCTTGTAGTCGGTGCCATCGCCCCGCATGGCACGCTCGATCAGCGCTTGCGACAGCCGCGGCGACAGCAGCTCGGCGAAGGCGATGACGTAGCGTCGCAGCCAGGCGCCGCGCTTGAAGGCCACGCGCGCGAGGTTGCTGCCGAACAGGTGGCCCAGAGGGCGTACCACGAGTCCGGGGTCGGCCCGTTCGTTGGGCAAGGTTGCGGCCACGGCGCTTTCGGCCACGATGCCGACGCCCAGGCCCAGGCGCACGTAGGTGATGATGACGTCGGAGTCGATGGCCTCCAGGGCCACCCGCGGGCTCAGCTGATGGCGCGCGAAGGCCTGGTCGATGCGGGTGCGTCCGGTCACCGTGGGGTGGTACAGCACCAGCGGCTCGGCCGCCAGCTGATCCAGCGTGGGTTGTTCAACGGCAGCCAAGGGGTGCGTCGCAGGCACCACCATCACATGCTGCCACTCGTAGCAGGGAAGCGTGACCAGGCCTTCGTGCCCGGCCAGCGCCTCGGTGGCGATGCCCATCACGGCCACGTCATCGAGCAGCATGCTCGCCACCTGCTCGGGCATGCCCTGGTGCAGCTGGACCTGCACCTTGGGGAAGCGACGGCGAAGCTCGGTCACCGGGCCGGGCAGGAAGTAGCGTGCCTGTGTGTGCGTGGTGGCGATCGACAGCAGCCCGACGTCCTGCTTGGAGAAATCCTCCCCGATGCGCTTGAGGTTGGCGACCTCACGCAGGATGATGTCCACCGAGCGCAGCACCTGCAGGCCGGGCTCGGTGACGCGACGGATGCGTTTGCCGTGGCGCGCGAAGATCTCGACGCCGAGCTCCTCTTCGAGCTCAATGATGGCCTTGCTGACGCCGGGCTGCGAGGTGTGCAGTGCCTTGGCTGTCTCAGTGAGGTTGAGGTTGCGGCGCACCGCCTCCTGGACGAAGCGGAACTGCTGCAGGTTCATCGACGCACCCCCGTCTGTGGGAGCTGCGCCAACGCGGCGGCGGCCATCGCTGCGACGACGCTGTCGATCTCGCCCACCGCGGGCAGCAGGCTCACCTGCAGGTCCGGGTGCGCGGCGCTCAACGTGCTCATCAGCAGCGGCAGGTCCTTGCGCACGTGGCCACCGGCGCCGAGGAACATCGGCAGCACCGTCAGCTGCGTGCAGCCGGCCGCGGCCAGCTCGGCGCCCGCTTCGGGGAGCGTGGGCGCCATGAACTCCAGGAAGGCCAGGCGGACCGGCAGCCCCGGCCGCGCCGCACGCACGGCGGCGGCCACGGCCTCGAACGGCGAGGCCCAACGCGGGTCCCGCGCGCCGTGGGCACAGAGAATCAATCCGGGGTGCATGGGCTGGGTGGGCGGGCGGCGGGATCAGCGGTAACGAACCAGCCACGCGAACGCGGCCATCGACAGCAACAAGTACGCGAGGCTGGGCACGGCAGCGGCCACCCAGGGCGTCCAGTCCTGGAGGTTGCCCACGTGGCCAGTGAGATTGTTCAGCAGGACAAAGCTGATCCCCAGCATGATGCCGCCGAAGACCTTCAGGCTCACGCCTCCGGCGCGCGCATGCAGGTAGGCGAAGGGCAACGCCAATGCAATCATCACCAGGCAAGACAGCGGGTACAGCGCCTTGCGCCAAAAACGGATGCGCTGGTTCTGGCTGGCCTGCTCCTGGTCGCTCAGATGCTGGCTGTAGCGCCACAGCTCCAGTGTGCTCATCGTCGCCACCGGCATCACAGCAGCAGCCACAACGCGTTCGTCGAGGGTGCTGGGCCAGGTCAGGGTGGTGTGGCGGGTGAGCGTCAGATGCAGCGGGCCGGGCTCGCGCGCGCTCGGCCATCGCGTGAGTTCGGCGTCGTCCAGCGTCCAGCTGCCGTTGTTCCCCACGCGGGCCTGCGGCGCGGAGATGCGCCGGACCAGCGCACCGTCGTCGTCGAACTCGAAGATGCGCACCCCCATCAGCGTACCGCCGCTGCCGGTGGCCGCGACGTTGACCGAGACGTTGCGCCCCTGGGCGGTCGTTCCGGCCGCGGCGTCGCGCCGTTCCTTGAGCCAGGCGCCGGCGCCACCGATCGCCAGCCCGCCTGCGAATCGCGCCTTGAGTTGCACGCCCTGGCGTTCCGCCCATGGCGCGATGAAGTCCCCGACGACGAAGGTGACGATGCCGAAAGCCACGCCGAGCACCGCCAGCAGTTGCAAGGCCCGCCCAGGCCCGAGTCCGCCTGTGCGCAGGATCGTGAACTCCGAAGTCTGGGCCAGTCGCGACAGCGTGTAGATGCTGCCGATCAGCACCGCAATCGGCAGCAGCTCGTACAGGTGCCCGGGCAGCTCGAGAAGCGCCGCCTGCCCGGCGTGCCAGGCCGTCCGGCCGCGCTGGCCCACGCTCTCGAGCTCGTCGACGAAGTCGACGAAGAAGAACAGAGACAGGAAGGCCAGCGCCACGAACAGCACAGAGGCCACGATGTCGCGGTACAGCAGCGCGCGTATGGTCTTCATGGTGCGGTCACCGTGCGGCGCCGCCCGGGCCAGCGCGTCACGCTGGCATGGTCGCGCCACCACAGCATCGCCAGCGCCAGCGCGAACACGCCGCCGTGCAGGCCGGCCAGCGCGGCGCCGAGACTGACGCGGTCGCTGGCCACCCAGGACTGGGTGAGATTGATCAGGTTGTAGTACACGACGAAGGCCAGCAGCGCGAACAGCAGATTCCAGTTGCTGGCCCGCCGAGGCTGGGCAGCCGCCAGCGCGATGCCCAGCAGCATCAGGTTGCCTGCACCCAGCACGAGGCCGAGGCGCCATGCGAGCTCGGCCTGGTGGCGTGGGGAGGGTTGCGCCAGCAGCGCGGCCGTCGGTACGGTGCGCGGGCTGCGCTGTTCCGCCGAGTGCGCGGCGCGCTCGCCGGTCAGCAGCCGGTAGCTCTCGAAGCGGGCCAGCGCTCGCCCGCCGCGGTCGAGGTCGACGCTGTTTCGCTGGCCGCGTTCGAGCACCAGGAAGCGGTCGTTGCCGTCACGCTCGAGCCGCCCGGCACGGGCCGTGGTGACCGACTCCGTGGCGCCGCTGCGCGTCAGGATGAACACGTTGCGCGCGTTCACGCCGTCCAGGCTTTCGCGTTCAACGAAGAACACGCGGTTGCCGTCCGAAGAGGTCTGGAACACGCCAGGCGTGACGCGGGCGAGATCGCTGCGCTGCTGGTACCGCTCGCGCAGTTCCAGGCTCGCGCGGTTGCCCCAGGGCCAGACGAACAGCGCCAGGAGCGCCACGACCAGCAACACCGGCCAAGCCGTGCGCAGCACGGGCTGCACGAAGCGGCCTATGCCGACTCCGCTGGCGAACCAGATGATCATCTCGCTGTCGCGGTACATGCGAGACAGCGCCACCACCACGGCAACGAACAGCGACAACGACAGCAGCGTGGGCAACTGCCCGAGTGTGACGTAGCCCAGCAGCAGCACGACGTCCTGCGGTGCCACGTTGCCACTGGCGGCCTGGCCCACCGAGCGGATCAGCGCGTTGGTAAGCACGATGGTCAGGATGACCACGAGGGTGGCTCCGAAGCCCCGGGCCAACTCCTTGCGGATGGTCGAATCGAATATCATTTGCGGCTTTACCTGACTCGTTCCATTATGGACTTCAAGACAACGACGGCCGGCTCGGCCTCGACGGCCACCGCCGATGCCCTGCTGGTCATCGTGGCGTCGGCCGAAGCCGCTGCGGCGCTCGATCTTCCCCTGGCTGACGAGTTCGCGCGCGCTCTGCGCGAAGGCGACCTCGACGCCAAGCCCGGGCAGGTCTTGTATGCGCACCGGCTGGCCGGCGTGAAGGCCGCGCGCGTGGCTTTCGCCTTCGCCGGTGCGGGTACGACGCGTGCGTTCCGGCGGGCTTTGGTGGCTGGCCTGGGCGTGCTCAAGGGCGGCGGCGCACGTACGCTGGCCGTTTGCACGGCTGGATTCGGATCGCTCGACGCCAGTCACGGCGAGGCACTGGCGGTGGTGGCCTCCGAGTCCACGTACCTTTATCGCGAAACCAAGCCCAGTGCCCCGGCATCCTCGCGCCTGAAGACGATCAGCCTGCTGTGCGCCGACAAGGCCGAGGCCGCCGCTGTGGCCGCGGGCCTGCGCACCGGCGAGGCCCTGGCAGAGGGCGTGACCCTGGCCCGCGAGTGGGCCAATCGCCCCGGCAACCACTGCACCCCCACCCACCTGGCCGAGCAGGCGCTGGCGCTGGCGCGCAGCCACGGTCTGAAGGTCGAGGTGCTGGAGCGCAAGGACTGCCAGAAGCTCGGCATGGGCTCCTTCCTGGCGGTGGCCCAGGGCTCGGAGCAGCCGCCCAAGTTCATCGTCATGCGCTGGATGGGCGGGGCCAAGGCCGACGCGCCGTTGGTGCTGGTCGGCAAGGGCGTCACCTTCGACACCGGCGGCATCAGCCTCAAGCCTGCGGCCGAGATGGACGAGATGAAGTTCGACATGGGTGGCGCGGCCAGCGTGCTCGGCACGATGGCGGCAGTGGCTCGACTCAAGGCCAAGGTCAACCTCGTGGGTATCGTCGTGGCCACCGAAAACATGCCCGGCGGTCGCGCCGTCAAGCCCGGCGATGTTGTCACCAGCATGAGCGGCCAGACCATCGAGATCCTGAACACCGACGCCGAGGGCCGATTGATCCTTTGCGACGCACTCACCTACGCCGAGCGCTTCAAGCCAGCCGCGGTGGTGGACATTGCCACCCTCACCGGAGCCTGCGTGATCGCGCTAGGGCACCACCGCAGCGGGCTGTTCAGCCCCGACGACGCCCTGGCCGCCGAGCTGCAGGCCGCCGGCGACGCGGCCTTCGATCCCGCCTGGCGCTTGCCGCTGGACGACGAGTACGACGAGGCCCTGAAGAGCCACTTCGCCGACATGGGCAACGTCGGCGGCCGCGCCGGCGGCGCCGTGACCGCAGCGATGTTCCTCAAGCGCTTCGCC
The DNA here is from genome assembly GCA_023657425.1 of Ideonella sp. WA131b. NCBI lineage: Bacteria > Pseudomonadati > Pseudomonadota > Betaproteobacteria > Burkholderiales > Sphaerotilaceae > Ideonella > Ideonella sp. WA131b. Next base: position 331,495 of record JAGTJW010000002.1, on the reverse strand, counting down.
GGCAAGCTGTGCTGGGCGCACCTCGACATCGCCGGCACCGCCTGGAAGAGCGGCGCAGCCAAGGGCGCGACCGGCCGCCCGGTGCCGCTGTTGACGCACTTCGTGCTCGGCCGCGTGCGCTGAGCGTCGCTACCCTGTGCCGGGAGCGCGTGGCGTGGAGGTGGAGTTCCACACCGGGCTGGCCGAGCCGCTGGACCACGCCATGCGCCTGGTGCGGAAGGCGCTGCGTGCGGGCAGCCGGGTTTGCGTCGTCTCGCCCCGCTGGGAGGCAATGTCGCGCCAGTTCTGGAGCTTCGAAGCCCGCGAGTTCCTGGCGCACGCCAGGCTCGGCGTGGCTGACACCGTGTGGCGGCGCAGCCCACTGTGGGTCGTGTCCGGCTTTGCCGAGACCCGCGCAGCCTGCGACGCCGCGCCATGTCCCGGCGTGTGGGTCAATCTTGGCGCCGATGCGCCTGGGCTCCTGGACGGTTGCGAGCGCCTGATCGAGTTGGTGTCGCAGCAGCCTGACGAAGTCGACGGCGGGCGACTGCGCTGGCGGGCCTACAAGGAGCGAGGGCTGAGGCCGGTGGTGCGCTTCGACGGGCGCGCAACGGCGCCGGGTCCGCGCAGCGGCTAGAGCTTGTCCGGATGGCGCGGCGCGCGGCGCGCCTACAATCCGAACGTTTTTTCGTCCCCCCAGGAGGATCCCTTGATGAATCTCAAGCTTGTCGCCGCCTCGGCGATGACCGTCGCGCTGCTTGCCGCTTGCGGCAAAAAGGAAGATGCGACGCCTGCGCCGGCCGCCACCCCCGCTGCCGCGCCCGCACCGGCGGCCACCACCATCAAGATCGGCCATGTCGCTCCCACCAGCGGCGCCATCGCGCACCTGGGCAAGGACAACGAGAACGGCGCCCGCATGGCGATCGACGAGCTCAATGCCAAGGGGTTGACGATCCAGGGCGTGAAGGTCAGCTTCGAGCTGTTGGCCGAAGATGATGCCGCCGACCCGAAGCAGGGGACGGCCGTGGCGCAGAAGCTGGCCGATGCCAAGGTCCACGGCGTCATTGGGCACCTGAACAGCGGCACCACGATCCCGGCTTCCAAGATCTACAGCGACGCCGGCATTCCGCAGATCAGCCCCTCCGCCACCAACCCCAAGTACACCCGCCAGGGCTACGCCACGGCGTTTCGCGTGGTGGCTGACGACGTGCACCTCGGCGGCACGCTGGGCAAGTACGCCGTCACCGAACTCAAGGGCAAGAGCATCGCCGTCATCGATGACCGCACGGCCTACGGCCAGGGTGTCGCCGACGAGTTCGAGAAGGGCGTCGCTGCCGCGGGTGGCAGCGTGGTGGGCCGTGAGTTCACCAGCGACAAGGCCACCGATTTCACCGGCATTCTGACCAGCCTCAAGGCCAAGAAGCCCGACGTCGTGTTTTTCGGTGGCATGGACGCCGTGGCCGGCCCGATGATGCGCCAGATGAAGCAGCTGGGCATCAACGCCAAGTTCATGGGCGGTGACGGCATCTGCTCGGGCGAGCTGCCCAAGCTGGCGGCTGGCGCCATGCGCGACGGCCAGGTCGTGTGCGCCGAAGCCGGTGGCATCGACGAGGCCGGCAAGCCCGCGATGGAGAAGTTCGAGGCTGACTTCAAGGCCAAGTTCAACGCCGACGTGCAGATCTACGCGCCGTACGTGTACGACGCCGTGATGACCATGGTTTCCGCGATGCAGAAGGCCGACTCGGCCGACCCCAAGAAGTATCTGCCGGCGCTGAAGGCCATCGAGTACCAGGGCGTGACGGGCAAGATCGCTTTCGATGAGAAGGGCGACATCAAGAACGGCGCCCTGACGCTCTACACCTACAAGGGTGGCAAGAAGGAGTCGCTGGGCATCGTGCGCTGACCAGCAACGAACGCCGTGCTGAAGAGGGCTCCCTGCGGGGAGCTTTTTTCATGGCGCCCACCCGTCTGCGGGTGTCGCCGGGCAACTGAAAACCCGCCGGGACAGGGCATCCGGGCGGGTCTGCAGGGGAAACCGCCGAAGCGACTTACTTCAGCTTCACTTCCTTGTAAAGCACGTGTTTGCGCGCTTTGGGGTCGAACTTCAGGAACTCGAGCTTCTCGGGCGTGGTCTTCTTGTTCTTGCTCGTGGTGTAGAAGTGCCCGGTGCCGGCCGTCGACTCCAGCTTGATCTTCTCGCGTCCGCCTTTGCTGGCCATGGTGATGCTCCTTCGCTGATCAGGCTTCGCCGCGCGCGCGCAGGTCGGCCAGGACGACGTCGATGCCCTTCTTGTCGATCAGACGCAGGGCGGCATTCGTGACCCGAAGGCGCACGAAACGGTTCTCGCTCTCGACCCAGAAGCGGCGGTACTGCAGGTTCGGCAGGAACCGGCGCTTGGTCTTGTTGTTGGCATGGGACACATTGTTCCCCACCATCGGGCCCTTGCCCGTGACTTGGCAGACGCGTGACATCGTCACATCTCCACGAACAGCCGGCACCCCGGGGCCTGAAGGACTGAACCAGCCCGACGGTGGTGTGTTGCGGCTTGACCTCGCCATGAGCGGGTGGCGGTTTCCCGAGCCGGGCTACCAAAGGCCGGCAAAGCCTGCAAGTATAGCGCGAGCGGGCGCTTAGGCCTCCTGCTGCTCCAGGAAGCGCTGCGCGTCCAGCGCCGCCATGCAGCCTGTGCCCGCCGAAGTGATGGCCTGGCGGTAGACGTGGTCCTGTACGTCGCCCGCGGCAAAGACGCCGGGCACGCTGGTCATCGTGGCCATGCCGTCCAGTCCGGTCCGGGTGACGATGTATCCGTCCTTCATCTCGAGCTGGCCCTTGAAGATGTCGGTGTTGGGCTGGTGGCCGATCGCGATGAAGCAGCCCTTGAGCGCCAGGTCCTTGACCGCACCCCCCCGCGTGCTCTTCAGGCGCACGCCGGTGACGCCGGAGTCGTCGCCCAGCACCTCGTCAAGCGTATGCCACAGGTGCAGCTCGATCTTGCCGGCCGCTACCTTGGCCATGACCTTGTCGACCATGATGGCCTCGGCGCGGAACTTGTCGCGGCGGTGCACCAGATGCACCTTGTCGGCAATGTTGGACAGGTACAGCGCCTCTTCCACCGCCGTGTTCCCGCCGCCGACGACGCACACGGTGTCGCCGCGGTAGAAGAATCCGTCGCAGGTGGCGCAGCCGCTCACGCCCTTGCCCATGAAGGCTTCCTCGCTGGGCAGGCCCAGGTACTTGGCGCTGGCGCCGGTGGCGATGATCAGCGTGTCGCAGGTGTAGCTGCCGCTGTCGCCCTTGAGCCTGAACGGGCGCTGGCGCAGATCCACCTCGTTGACATGGTCGAACACCAGGCTGGTGTCAAAGCGCTCGGCGTGCTCCAGGAACCGCTGCATCAGCTCGGGACCCTGCACGCCGTGCACATCGGCCGGCCAGTTGTCAACGTCGGTGGTGGTCATCAGCTGGCCGCCCTGCGCGATGCCGGTCACCAGAACCGGTTTGAGGTTGGCACGCGCGGCGTAGATGGCGGCGGTATAGCCTGCGGGACCGGAACCGAGGATCAGGACGCGGGCGTGGAGCGGGGCGTTGGGCATGGTCGGTGCGGATGCGTGTGAAGATGGCGCGTCGCTCGGGTGAGGAACGGATCATGAGCTTGGGTGCGCACCCGTGGGTTGCACGCCCTGCCATGGGCACAATAGAGTGACGTTCAAGACCGATTCTTGCAGACCGCATGCTTGTCCTGCGGGGGGTGCGGCCTGCTACAGAAAATGGGAGCCCTGCGTGTCGATGTTGTCCAACCTGGATCTGATCCGGCGAGTCCCGCTGTTCTCGATGCTGACGGCCGATCAGGCCCGGGCGATCGCCGACAGCGTCGGGAAGAGGCGTTTCCGACGGGGCGAACTGGTCGTCGAGATGGGATGCAAGAGCAACGCCCTGTTCATATTGCTCAACGGCCGTGCCCGTGTGCTCACGGCCGACAACCGCGGCCGCGAAGTCATCCTGGCAGTGCTGCAGTCGGGCGACTACGTCGGCGAGATGAGCCTGATCGACAACGAGCCGCATAGCGCGACCGTGCGTGCCGAGATACAGACCGACATGCTGGTGCTCGCCCGCGCCGACTTCGTGCGCTGCCTCCCCGAGAACAGCACGCTTGCCTATGGCGTGCTGCGCGGCTTGGTGAAGCGGCTGCGCAACGCCGACCGGCAGATCGAGAGCCTGGCACTGCTGGACGTTTACGGGCGCGTCGCGCGCACGCTTCTTGACATGGCCGAGGACATCGATGGCCTCAGGATCGTGCGCCACAAAGTCAGCCGTCAGGACATGGCCAAGGTGGTGGGCGCCTCACGCGAGATGGTCAGCCGCGTGATGAAGGATCTCGAGGAGCGCGGCGTGATCGAGACGCAGGAGAGCGGTTCGGTTGTCATCAAGGAACGGCTGACGAACGATTGAAGCTGGCGTCGCTGGGCTGGCCGCGGCATCGGCCAGAATGCCGCCCATGAGCTTTCCACTCGGCTCGCTTCAGGGCGACCTCGGGCACGACGACGGTGACGCGCCGGAATCCGGCGTGGCGCTGCCCTGGCGTCGCAAGGTCGCGTTGACGCTTGGTGGCCTGGCGTGGCTGTTGTTCTTGTTGGCGATGGCAACCCGCCATGCTGGCGACGCGGCGTTCTCCACCTCTGGCAGCGGCGAGCCGGTGAGCAACGCGGTCGGCCTCGTGGGTGCGAGGGCAGCCGACCTGGCGCTGTTCCTTTTCGGCTGGTCGGCCTGGTGGTTGGTGCCGGTGGGTTTGCGTGCCTGGCTGTGGGCGCTGGCGCGCAGTCTGCGCAGGCAGCCGAGGCCGCCCGGACCCGGGCACCTGCGGGTGCTGGCGGGCATGCTGCTGTTGCTGGCGGCCAGCTGCGCGCTGGAGTGGACCCGCTTGTACCGCTTCGAGCTTGCTCTTCCGGGGCATGCCGGCGGCGTGCTGGGCTGGTGGCTGGGCCCGCTGTCGATGCAGTGGCTCGGCTTCGCCGGTTCGGGCGTGCTGTGGATCGTGGCGCTGTTGGGTGGAGCCTCGCTGGCCCTGCGTTTCTCGTGGCTGGCGGTGATGGAGTCGCTGGGCGCTTGGGTCGATCACCTTCGCGAGCGAAGGGCCGAGAATCGCGAGCGCGCAGAGGACCTGCGCCTGGGCGAGCTCGCGGCGCGCGAGCGCGAGCTCGGCGTCGTCGAGGAACGCGATGCGATCGACGAACACCCGCCGCTGGTCGTCACGCCGCCGGCTGCGCCGCCGGTGCCCTCGGCCCGCGTGGCCAAGGAACGCCAGCAGCCGCTCTTCGCCGAACTCACCGACACCAGGCTGCCGCAAGTGGACCTGCTCGACGTGGCGGGCAACCGCCAGGAGACCGTCACGCCCGAGTCGCTGGAGATGACCAGCCGGCTCATCGAGAAGAAGCTCAAGGACTTTGGTGTCGAGGTGCGCGTGGTGGCGGCCAGCCCCGGCCCGGTCATCACGCGCTACGAGATCGAGCCTGCCACGGGTGTGAAGGGCGCGCAGATCGTCAACCTTGCCAAGGACCTGGCGCGCAGCCTGAGCCTGGTGAGCATCCGCGTCGTCGAGGTCATCCCGGGCAAGAACTACATGGCGCTGGAGCTGCCCAACGCGCGCCGGCAGACCATCCGACTCTCGGAGATCCTGGGCAGCGAGGTCTACAACGCCAGCGCCTCGATGCTGACCATGGGCCTGGGCAAGGACATCGTCGGCCACCCGGTGGTGGCGGACCTGGCGAAGATGCCGCATTGCCTGGTGGCAGGCACCACGGGATCGGGCAAGTCGGTCGGCATCAACGCGATGATCCTGAGCCTGCTCTACAAGGCCGAGGCTCGCGACGTGCGCTTGATCCTCATCGACCCCAAGATGCTCGAGATGAGCGTCTATGAGGGCATCCCGCACCTGCTGGCCCCGGTGGTGACGGACATGAAGCAGGCCGCCAACGCGCTGAACTGGTGCGTGGGCGAGATGGAGCGCCGCTACAAGCTGATGAGCAAGCTGGGCGTGCGCAACCTTGCCGGCTACAACAAGAAGATCGCCGAGGCCGCCGAGCGCGGTGAGAAGCTCGGCAACCCGTTCAGTCTGACGCCCGACGAACCTGAGCCCTTGGAGCGCCTGCCGCACGTGGTGGTGGTGATCGACGAGTTGGCCGATCTGATGATGGTGGTCGGCAAGAAGATCGAGGAGCTGATCGCGCGGCTGGCGCAGAAGGCACGTGCCGCCGGCATCCACCTGATCCTGGCAACCCAGCGGCCGAGCGTGGACGTGATCACGGGCCTCATCAAGGCCAACATCCCCACGCGCATGAGCTTTCAGGTCAGCAGCAAGATCGACAGCCGGACGATCCTGGACCAGATGGGCGCGGAGGCGCTGCTGGGCATGGGCGACATGCTCTACATGGCCAGCGGCACCGGGCTGCCGGTGCGCGTGCACGGCGCCTTCGTGTCCGACGACGAAGTGCACCGCGTGGTGGACTACCTCAAGCAGCAGGGCGAGCCCAACTACGTGGAGGGCATCCTCGAAGGCGGCGTGCTCGACGGCGAAGGCGACGCGGCCCAGGGCGGCGGCGGAGCGGCCACGGGCGGCGGCGAAGGCGACTCGATGTACGACCAGGCCGTGGCCGTGGTGCTGCAGCACAAGCGCGCCAGCATCTCGCTGGTGCAGCGCCACCTGCGCATCGGCTACAACCGCGCCGCGCGGCTGCTCGAGCAGATGGAGCAGGCCGGTCTCGTGTCGCCCATGGGCCACAACGGCAACCGCGACATCCTGGTGCCCAAACGCGACGAATGAAGCGCCACCCGGTCTCCCGCCGCGCGCTGCTGCTGGCTGCCGGCCTGGCGCTGGCGCCGGCCGCCCGTGCGCAGGACGCCGCCGAGCGGCTGCGCGCCTTCGTGCGCGACACGCGCTCGGGCCAGGCGCTGTTCACGCAGACCGTCACCTCGCCCGATGGCCAGCGCCGCCGCAGCAGCAGCGGCGAGTTCGCCTTCGCGCGGCCGGATCGTTTCCGTTTCGTCTACCGCAAGCCTTTCGAGCAGACGCTGGTGTCCGACGGCCAGAAGGTCTGGATGCACGATCCCGACCTCAATCAGGTGAGCTCTCGCCCGCTCGGGCAGGCGCTGGCATCCACTCCGGCCGCACTTCTGGCCGGCGGCGCGCTGGAGCCGGCTTTCGGCCTGCGCGCCGAGCCCTCGGCCGAGGGCCTGGACTGGGTGCGCGCCACGCCACAGGCGCGCGACGGCGCCTTCGAGTGGATGCGCGTGGGCTTCCGCGGCAACGAGCTCGCCGTCATCGAGGTGCAGGACGGCTTCGGCCAACGGTCGCGGCTGGTGTTTTCGCGCTTCGAGGCCAACGTGGCGCTGCCGGCGGAGCGCTTCCGCTTCGCCGTGCCGCCGGGCGCCGAACTCGTCGAGCAGTAACTGGGGCCAGGCGCATGGCGCAGGACGGCCTTTTCGACGAGACGCTGGCGGCCGGCACGCCGTCCTCGGTCACGGTGCCGCTGGCCGAGCGCCTGCGACCGCGCACGCTGGACGAGGTGGTGGGCCAGCGCCATCTGCTCGCGCCGGGCAAGCCGCTGCGCGTGGCCTTCGATGCCGCACGGCTGCCGTCGATGATCCTGTGGGGCCCGCCGGGTGTGGGCAAGACGACACTGGCGCGGCTGTTGGCCGGCGCCACGGGCGCGCATTTCATCGTGCTGTCGGCCGTGCTCTCGGGCGTGAAGGAGATCCGCGAGGCCGTTGAGCAGGCCCAGCGCCTGGCGCGCCAGGGCAGGGCGACGGTTCTGTTCGTTGATGAGGTGCACCGTTTCAACAAGTCGCAGCAGGATGCCTTCCTGCCGCACGTCGAGGCCGGGCTGTTCAGCTTCATCGGCGCCACCACCGAAAACCCGAGCTTCGAGGTCAACGCCGCGCTGCTGTCGCGCGCGGCGGTGTTTGTGCTCGAACCGCTGGATGAGACCGAGCTCGGCGAACTGCTCACGCGCGCGCAGGCCGCCATCCAGGGCCCGCAACCCGACGAGACTGCGAGCGCGCAGCTCATCGCCTTTGCCGATGGCGACGGCCGCCGCCTGCTCAACGCCTACGAGAGCGCCGTGGCCGCCCACCCTGGCGCCACCACGCTGGGCCCGGTGCAACTGGAGGCCGCCCTGGGCAAGCTGCTGCGGCGCGGCGACAAGGGTGGCGACGTCTTCTACGACCTCATCTCGGCCCTGCACAAGAGTGTGCGTGGCTCCGACCCCGATGCGGCGTTGTACTGGCTGGCACGCATGCTTGACGCCGGCATGGATCCGCGTTATGCCGCGCGCCGCCTGGTGCGCATGGCCAGCGAGGACATCGGCCTGGCCGACCCACGCGCGCTCGCGATGTGCCTCGATGCCGCGGCAGCATTCGAGCGCCTGGGCTCGCCCGAGGGCGAATTGGCCCTGGCGCAGGCTGCAGCCTACCTGGCCGTGGCGCCCAAGTCCAACGCCGTCTACAAGGCCTGGGGCGCGCTGCGCGAGCAGGTGGGCCGCGACGGCACCCACCCGGTGCCCATGCACCTGCGCAACGCGCCCACGGCGCTGATGAAGTCTCTCGGCGTCGGCACGGGTTATCGCTACGCCCACGACGAGGAGGAAGGCTACGCAGCCGGCGAGACCTATCTGCCGCCACACCTGGCCGGCCGCCGCTACTATGAGCCGCTGCCCCGGGGCCTGGAGCTGCGCATCGCCGACAAGCTCGCCGAACTCCGCCGCCGCGACGCGGAAGCCGCTCGCAAACCCCCGGCCGAGGACCCCGCGACCGACACCTAGAATCCGCGCCGTCTACCCCGGGCCGGGTTCTTGCATGACTCCCCGGTCAACGGAGATCCCCACGCATGGAAACATTCCTCCAGCAGATCATCAACGGTCTGGTCCTGGGCAGCATGTACGCCCTCGTGGCCCTGGGCTACACCATGGTGTACGGCATCATCAACCTCATCAACTTCGCGCACGGAGAGGTGCTGATGTTCGGCGCCCTCACCAGCTGGACGGTGGTGACGCTGCTGGTGGACACCGGGCTGCCGGGGTGGGCGCTGATGCTGATGTCGATGGGCTGTGCCGTGGTGGTGTGCGCGGCGCTCAACTTCTCGATCGAGAAGCTGGCCTACCGCCCCTTGCGCAACGCGCCGCGGCTGGCGCCGCTGATCACCGCCATGGGCATCAGCCTGCTGCTGCAGACCATCGCCATGATCCTCTGGAAGCCCAACCCCAAGCCCTATCCGCAGCTGCTGCCCACCGAGCCGATCAACCTGGGCGGCCCGGTGATCACGGTGACGCAGATCCTCATCCTGGGCGTCACGGCCATCGTGCTGGCGGTGCTGATGTACATCGTCAACCGGACCAAGCTCGGCCGCGCCATGCGCGCCACGGCAGAGAACCCGCGCGTGGCGGCGCTCATGGGGGTCAAGCCCGACCTCGTGATCTCGGCCACCTTCGTGATCGGTGCGGTGCTCGCCGCGGTAGCCGGCATCATGTGGGCGGCCAACTACGGCACGGTGCAGCACACCATGGGCTTCCTGCCGGGCCTCAAGGCCTTCACGGCCGCGGTGCTGGGGGGCATCGGTAACCTGGCCGGCGCCGTGGTGGGCGGCCTGCTGCTGGGTCTGGTGGAGGCTCTGGGTGCCGGTTATCTGGGCGCGCTCACCGGCGGCGTGCTCGGCAGCCACTACGCCGACATCTTCGCCTTCGTGGCGCTGATCCTCGTGCTCACGCTCAGGCCGCAGGGCCTGCTCGGCGAGCGCGTGGCCGACCGCGCCTGAGGGAGAGCCGCGATGCAGTCGATGCACACCAAGATCGTGGTCTTCGTGCTGTGCGCACTGGCGCTGTTGGCGCTGCCGCTGCTGATGCAGTCCGTGGGCATGGGCAATTTCTGGATCCGCATCCTGGCCACGGCGCTGCTGTACGTGCTGCTCGCGCTGGGCCTGAACATCGTCGTTGGCTACGCCGGTCTGCTGGACCTGGGCTTCGTCGCGTTTTACGCGGTGGGCGCGTACATGTACGCGTTGCTGGCCAGCCCGCACCTCTTCGAGACCTTCCCGGCCATCGCCGCGATGTTCCCGAACGGGCTGCACACGCCAATCTGGATGGTGATCCCGCTCGCCGCGGGGCTGGCGGCCATCGCCGGTGTTCTGCTGGGCACGCCGGTGCTCAAGTTGCGGGGCGACTACCTGGCCATCGTCACCTTGGGCTTCGGCGAGATCATCCGCGTGTTCCTGAACAACCTCGAGCACCCGGTGAACATCACCAATGGGCCGCGGGGGTTGGACCGCATCGACCCGATGACCATCGGACCGGCTGCCGACCCATGGGTCAACTTCGGCAAGCCGCTGGTCGTGGGCGGCTTTTCGATCCCGTCCGTCACGCTGTACTACTACCTGTTCCTGACCCTGGTGGTGGTGAGCGTCGTCATCTGTCACCGTCTCGAGACCAGCCGCATCGGCCGCGCCTGGATGGCGATCCGCGAAGACGAGATCGCCGCCAAGGCCATGGGCATCAACACCCGCAACATGAAGCTGCTGGCCTTCGGCATGGGTGCCACCTTCGGTGGGGTCAGCGGCAGCATGTTCGCGGCCTTCCAGGGCTTCGTCAGCCCCGAAAGCTTCAGCCTCATGGAGAGCGTGATGATCGTGGCCATGGTCGTGCTCGGCGGCATGGGCCACCTGCCCGGCGTGGTGCTCGGGGCTCTTCTGCTGGCAGCGCTGCCCGAGGTGCTGCGCGCGGTGTCGGGCCCACTCCAGCAGATGACGGGAGGGCGTCTCGATGCATCCATCCTGCGCCAACTTCTCATTGCGCTGGCCATGATCTCCATCATGTTGCTGCGGCCGCGAGGTCTGTGGCCGGCGCGTGAGCATGGCAAGGCGGCGGCGCAACCCGGACCTGTCGGAACGACCAAGGCATGAGCACCCCGCACAGCACCCTCACGGGCGAGGTCGTCCTCAAGGTCGCCGGCGTGAGCAAGCGCTTCGGCGGCCTGCAGGCGTTGTCCGATGTCGGCGTCACCATCCGCGCCGGCCAGGTGTATGGCCTGATCGGCCCCAACGGCGCGGGCAAGACGACTTTCTTCAACGTCATCACCGGGCTGTACACCCCCGACGGCGGCAGTTTCGAGCTTGGCGGCGCCCCTTATGAGCCCTCGGCGGTGCATGAAGTGGCGCGCCAGGGTATCGCGCGCACCTTCCAGAACATCCGCCTCTTCCCCGAGATGACGGCGCTCGAGAACGTGATGGTCGGCCGCCACGTGCGCACGAAGTCGGGTCTGGCGGGCGCCATCTTCCGCACCGCCGGATTCAAGGCCGAAGAGGCTGCGATTACGCAACGGGCTCAGGAACTGCTCGATTACGTCGGCATCGGGCGCTATGCCGAGTACCGTGCGCGCACACTGAGCTACGGCGACCAGCGGCGCCTGGAGATCGCCCGCGCGCTGGCCACCGAGCCCAAGCTGATGGCCCTTGACGAGCCCGCCGCCGGCATGAACGCCACCGAGAAGGTGGTGCTGCGCGAGCTGATCGACCGCATCCGCAAGGACGGCCGCACCATCCTGCTCATCGAGCACGATGTGAAGCTGGTGATGGGCCTGTGTGACCGCGTCACCGTGCTCGACTACGGCAAACAGATCGCCGAAGGCACGCCCGCCGAGGTGCAGAAGAACGAGAAGGTGATCGAGGCCTACCTGGGCGCCGGTCACGCAGCGCATTGAGGATTCGATGACGTCCAGCGACAAGGGCGCGGCCCTGCTCAAGGTCAGCGGCCTGAAGGTCGCCTACGGTGGCATCCAGGCCGTCAAGGGCGTGAGCTTCGAGGTCCGGCAGGGCGAACTCGTCAGCCTGATTGGCGCCAACGGCGCCGGCAAGACCACCACGCTGAAGGCCGTGACCGGCACGCTGCCGGTGGCCGACGGCGAGATCCACTACCTCGGCAAGTCCATCAAGGGGCAGGGCGCCTGGGATCTTGTCAAGCAGGGCCTGGTGATGGTGCCGGAGGGTCGGGGCGTGTTCACGCGCATGACCATCGTCGAGAACCTTCAGATGGGCGCTTTCGTGCGCAACGACAAGGACGGCATCGCCGCCGACATCGAGCGCGTCTTCGGCATCTTCCCGCGGCTGAAAGAGCGCGCCACGCAGCTGGCCGGCACGATGAGCGGCGGCGAGCAGCAGATGCTGGCCATGGGTCGCGCGCTCATGGCGCAGCCCAAGGTGCTGTTGCTCGACGAGCCCAGCATGGGCCTTTCGCCCATCATGGTGGACAAGATCTTCGAGGTCGTCGCCGACATCCACAGCCGCGGCACCACGGTTCTGCTCGTGGAGCAGAACGCCAGCCGCGCGCTGGGTCTGGCGGACCGCGGCTACGTGATGGAGTCCGGCGAGGTCACCATGTCGGGTGAGGCCAAGGCGCTGCTGGCCGATCCCAAGGTGCGGGCCGCTTACCTGGGCGAGTAGAGCGTCGCATGGCGTGCCGTCGCCCCGCCGGGTGAGAATCGGGATCCCGTTGCCGCCCCTGGCGCCGCCTGGCGCCCGAGCACATGCTCCAGCACCCGCAGTTCGACCCCGTCGCCATCGCGATCGGCCCGTTGGCCGTGCACTGGTACGGCCTCACCTACCTCGTGGCATTCGGCCTGTTCTGGTGGCTGGGTACGCGCCGCGTGGCGCTGCCGCAGTTCGCCGCGCGCGGCTGGACGCGCCGTGACGTCGAGGACCTGCTCTTCTGGGGGGTGATCGGCGGCGTCGTGGGCGGCCGCGTGGGCTATGCGCTTTTCTACAAGCCCGGCCAGTACCTCGCCAACCCGGTGGAGATCTTCATGCTCTGGAAGGGGGGCATGAGCTTCCACGGCGGCATGCTGGGCGTGATCGTCTCGCTGGCGCTGTGGGCGCGCTCGCGCGGGCGGCCCTTTCTCGAGATGATGGACGTCGTGGCGCCCTGCGTGCCCACCGGCCTGGCCTCGGGCCGCATCGGCAACTTCATCAACGGCGAGCTCTGGGGCCGCGCCGCCGACCCCGCGCTGCCCTGGGCGATGGTGTTCCCGCAGAGTGGCGGCGCGCTGCCGCGGCACCCCTCGCAGATCTACCAGTTCCTGCTCGAGGGCCTGCTGCTGTTCGCGCTGCTGTGGTGGTATGGCCAGCGCGAGCGTGCCCGCGGCCAGGTGGCGGCTGCCTTCCTCGTGGGCTACGGTGTGCTGCGTTTTGTGGCCGAGTTCTTCCGCGAGCCCGACAGCTTCCTGGGCATCCTGGCCCTGGGCATGAGCATGGGCCAGTGGCTGTGCCTGCCCATGATCGGGGGCGGCGTGGCGCTGTGGCTTTGGTGCGGCCGGCAGCCCGCCAGCCGCCCACGCTCCTAGGAGCGTGGGCGGCAGAAATCCAGCCCCGCGCCGGGGCGGCCAAAGCCACTGGCGTAGGCGCGTCGCGCAGCGCGGGCTTGACGCCCGCGCCAGCGGCGCAACACCCGCCAGCGGCTTTGGCCGCCCCGGCCCCTCGGGTTGGGCCGATTTCGGGGCCCATGCGGCGTTGCCACGCTGGCCCGGGCGCACAGCCCGGGCTGCGCGCGGCGCCTGGCCTGGGCCCCGAAGTCGGCCCAACGCGGGGCTGGATTTCTGCCGCCCACGCTCCTAGCATGCCGCCATGCGCCAGATTTTTCTTGATACCGAAACCACCGGCCTGTCGGCCGAGCAGGGAGACCGCATCATCGAAGTCGCCTGCATCGAGCTCGACAACCGCCGTTTCAGCGACCGCCGCTTTCACCACTATGTGAACCCCGGGCGCAGCAGCCACCCCGACGCGGTGCGGGTGCACGGCATCACTGACGACTTCCTGGCCGACAAACCGGCGTTTGCGGTCGTGGTCGACGAACTGCTGGCCTTCGTGAACGGCGCCGAGGTGATCATCCACAACGCCGCTTTCGACCTCGCCTTTCTCGATGCCGAGCTCTACCGGCTGGGTCGCCCGCGTTTCTCGGAGCACTGCGCGCAGGTCACCGACAGCCTGCTCATGGCCCGCGAGCAGTACCCAGGCAAGAGCAATTCTCTGGATGCGCTGTGCCGACGGCTGGGGGTCGACACCTCCGGGCGCGACCTTCACGGAGCGCTGATCGACGCCGACCTGCTGGCCCAGGCGTACCTGGCGATGACGCGTGGACAGGACTCGCTGGTTGTCGATTCCGCGGAAGGGGCATCGCCCTTGGGGGGCGCGCGCAGCGAGGAGGTTTCGTCCGACCTGCGCGCCCTCGTGCTGCCGCTGCTCGAGGCGAGCGGCCCTGAACGGAAGGCACATGACGAGTTGCTGCGCGAGCTGGACAAGGCCTGCAAGCAGGGCGCGGTCTGGCGTCCGAACGAGCTGCCCTCGGCCGTGGCATAATGCCGGGCTACCCGGAACACGTTTTGTTCGCAGATTCCGGGCGGTTAGCTCAGCGGTAGAGCACTGCCTTCACACGGCAGGGGTCGCAGGTTCGAACCCTGCACCGCCCACCAGCATCGGCCTGCGGCTGCGCAGGCATCAAGCGGCACCTTCGTGTGCCGTTGGTCTTTCTGAGCCGATGCGGCTAAGGTGGAGCCTTGTCGAACGCCTCCCCCTTCCTGCAAGTCCTGCATGCCGAGTGGCGATTGATGCGCCGCCACCGGCGGCTGGCGATCGCCTTCGCGGGTGTGCTGCTGGTGCCGGCGCTTTACGCCTTCATCTACCTGAAGGCGATGTGGGACCCCGCCTCGCACACGCGCGAGCTGCCTGCCGCGCTGGTGAACCTGGACGAAGGCGCCCATTACCGCGACCGCTCGTTGAACCTCGGCACCGAGGTCATCGAGGCCATCCGACGGCACGGCCAGTTCCGCTACCTGCGTTACGACGATGCCGAGCAGGCCCGCCGCGACGTGCGCCGCGGTCTGCTCGCCTTCAGCCTCGAGCTGCCCAGGGACTTCAGCCGCAGCGCGCTGCCGGCCGAGCAGCCCGGCGCCGCCAAGCTCACGATCTACACCAGCGAAGGCAACCACTACGCAAGCGCCGGGTTCGCAAGGCGCTTCGCCCCTGAGGTGGCGCAGCGCGTCAATACCATGCTCGGCGAGGCCCGCTGGGAGCTGGTGCTGTCGACCGCCGCCGGCTCGCAGCGCAGCCTGGAGGCGCTGCGCGGTGCGCTGGTCGACCTGCACGGCGGCAGTGCCGAGCTCGCCGCGGGCATGGCGCGCGTGCGCGAAGGCGGGGCGCGGCTGTCCGATGGCGCGGCAGCGGCGGCCGATGGATCGCAGGGCTTGCGAGCCGGGGCCACGCAGCTCAACGAGGGCGCGCAACAGCTCGCAGCCGGCCTGCGCCAGCTCGGACCGGTGCTGAAGGGCATCGACCGCACACGGCCCTCCGACGTCGATCTGCTGGCGCTGCGCGGTGGGGCGCGGGCCCTGGTCGACGGGCAACAGGAACTCGGGCGGGGGCTTGGCGGGCTCGCTGCCGGGGCGCGGCGCGTCGAGGCCGGCCTCGGCTCGCTCAAGACCGCGGCCGACGAAGTGCCTCTGTTCGGTTCCCGTCTGGTGGAAGGCATCGTGCCCTTGGAGGACGGCGCCGGCCAACTCGTCAGCGGCCTCGATCAGGCCGTGGCCGGCCAAGCCCGCCTGCTTGGCGGTGCGGAGCGTCTGGAGGATGGCGTCACCGCGTTGGCCGAGGGCACTCAGCGTGCCGGTGCGGCGCTTGCGCCGGTGCTGGGGCGCCTCCCTGACGATGCCCGACTCGACAGCTTCGTCGACGGCGCCCGTGAGCTCGTGCGGGGCCAGGAGTCCTTGAACGGCGGCCTGCGCCAGCTGGCTTCGGGCCAGCAGGTGCTGCATTCCGGCCTGGTCCAACTGGCCGACGGCGCCGACCGCCTCGCCGCTGGCATCGGCCTCGTGCGCGGCAGCCTGCCGGGCGGCGTCGATGCGCCAGGTGGCAGTGCGCAGGGCCTGGCGCTGTCGGTGGAGCCGCGCATCGAGGTGGCTGCGCCGGTGCCCAATCACGGAACGGCGCTGACTCCGAACTTCGTGCCGCTGGCGCTGTGGGTGGGCGCAGTGATGGCGGCCTTTCTGGTGCACTGGCGCCGCGTACCCGAGCCGCTGGGCACGGCGCCCACCTGGCAGGTGGGCGCGGCCAAGCTGACGCTGCCGTTGGCGGCGGTGCTGCTGCAGGCCTTGTTGATGCTGGCGCTGTTGCGCGGCGTGCTGCAGGTGCCGGTGGCCGCACCGGCGGCCTTTGCGGCGACGCTGTTTGTGGCGTCGGCCACCTTCCTGGCATTGGTGTTCGCGCTGGTGCGCCTGCTCGGCGACCTGGGCAAGGTGATCGCCGTGCTGCTGCTGGTGGTGCAGGTGTCGGCAGCCGGCGCGCTGTTGCCCATTGAGCTGTCCGATGCCGAGTTCCAGGCCATCCACCCCTATCTGCCATTGTCGTGGGTGGTGCGGGCGTTCCGTGTCAGCCTGTTTGGCGCCTTCGAGGGCGAATTGGCGGCGCCGCTGGGCACCGTGGCTGCCATTGGCGTGGCAGCCCTGGCGCTGGGGCTGCTGACAGGTCGCTCGCGCGAAGTGCCGACATCGCAGTGGCGCCCTCCGTTGGACCTGGATTCCTGACGGCGCAGGCTCTTCGTCAGATGCGCAGACCTGTCGTCGTGTATATTGAAGTTGACACTCTCAGGCAGCGATGAACCACGCCTTCCCCTTCAGCGCCATCGTCGGTCAGGACGAGATGAAGCTCGCGATCCTGGTCGCCGCGGTCGATCCCGCCGTCGGCGGCGTGCTCATCTTCGGCGATCGCGGCACCGGCAAGAGCACCGCGGTGCGCGCACTGGCGGCGCTGCTGCCCAGGATGAAGGCCGTCGTCGGCTGCCGTTATGCCTGCGACCCCGTACGTCCGTTCTGCAGCAAGGCCGAGCCCTGCGCTGGCCGAGCCGGCGGCAAGAGCGCGCCGGTGGGCGTGGCGGTCGTTGACCTGCCGCTGGGCGCCACCGAAGACCGTGTCGTCGGCGCGCTCGACATCGAGCGCGCCCTCACCGAAGGCACGAAGCACTTCGAGCCCGGGCTGCTGGCCCGTGCCAACCGCGGCTTCCTGTACATCGACGAGGTCAACCTGCTGGAGGACCACCTCGTGGACCTTCTGATCGACGTCGCCGCCTCGGGCGAGAACGTTGTCGAGCGCGAGGGCCTGTCGGTGCGCCACCCCGCGCGCTTTGTGCTCGTGGGCAGCGGCAACCCCGAGGAGGGCGAACTGCGCCCGCAGCTGCTCGACCGCTTCGGCCTCGCGGTCGACGTGCGCACACCGCAGGACCTGCCCACGCGCATCGAGGTCATCAAGCGCCGCGACGCCTTCGAGCGCGATCCCGAGGCCTTCGCCGCACGCTGGAAGAAGGACGAGGACGCCACGCGCCGCCGTGTCGTGCGCGCCCGCGAGCGGCTCGCCAAGGTGAGCCTGGGGGATGCCGCACTGGTGCGCATCGCCAGCCTCTGCACGGCGCTGGGCACCGATGGCCTGCGCGGCGAGTTGACGCTCATGCGCGCAGCACGGGCCTTTGCAGCGCTGCAGGGCGATGCGGCGGTTTCCGACGCGCATGTCCACGCCATCGCCCGGCCCGCGCTGCGCCACCGCCTGCGCCGCGACCCCCTGGACGACACCGATGCCGGCGTGCGTGTTGAGCGTGTGTTGGCCGAGGCCTTCGGCGCTCCGCAGGCCGCGGCTGCCTGAGCGGGCCGCCTGCAGCCGCCAGCCGACGATGGCCGACGCCAGCGAGTCCGCCGGCCGGGATCTGGCCCTGGCTGCGGCGCTGCTGGCCGTCGATCCACGCGGCCTTGGGGGCGCTCGCCTGATGGGCCCTGCCGGCCCGGTGCGCGACGCCTGGCTCGAGGCCCTGCGCGCGCTGCTGCCTACGGGCACACCTTGGCGGCGGCTGCCGCAGCACGCCAGTGAAGACCGCCTGTCCGGGGGGCTGGATCTGCAGGCGACGCTGGCCACGGGCCGCGCAGTTCTGCAGCAGGGGCTGCTGGCTGCCGCCGACGGTGGCATCGTGGTGGCTGCGATGGCCGAGCGGTTGACACCCGGCACCGCAGCGCAAGTGGCCGCGGCGCTGGACAGCGGCACGCTGCGCGTCGAGCGCGACGGTCTGAGCGCCGTGGTGCCCGCCGGCTTTGCGCTGCTCGCCCTCGACGAGGCCGAGGGCGACGACAGCCCGCTGGCGGCGGCCTTGGCCGACCGACTGGCCTTGTGGCTGCCCTTGCGCGGCCTGGGCTGGCGCGACGCGCCGCAAGCCGCCGACGTGGCCGCTTGGGCCGAAGCCGTGGCCGAGGCGCGGCGCCGCGTTGCCACGGTGCAGGTGCCCGACGAACTGGTGGCCGCGCTGGTCGCGGCCACGCTCGTGCTGGGCGTCGATTCGCCGCGCGCTGCCTGGGCCGCGGTGCGGCTTGCGCGAGCCTCTGCGGCGCTGTTCGGCCGGGGCATGGCAGACGCCGGGGACGCCGACCGCGCCGCGGCTCTGGTGCTTGCGCCGCGCGCGACGCGCCTGCCGCCGGACCGGGCTGAGGAGACTGCCGAGCAGACTCCGCCACCGACCCCGCCGCCCGACGAAGCCGCATCACCACCGCCGGGCGAAACCCCCGCGTCACCGCACGAAGAAACGACGCCGCTTCAGGACCGCGTGCTCGATGCCGCCACCGCCGCCATCCCGCCCGGCCTGTTGGCGCAGCTGCTGCACGGCGATGCCGCGCGTGCGCGCTCGGCGCGCGGGGGCAAGGCCGGCGCCACGCAGGTCTCGCGCAGCCGTGGGCGGCCGCTGGGCGCGCGCCGCGGCCCGCCATCGCAGGGCGCGCGGCTGCACCTGGTGGCCACGCTGCGCGCCGCCGCGCCCTGGCAGCCACTGCGCCGCAGGGCCTGGACCGCGCAGCCGGACCGCGCTCAAGGCCCGCGCGTGCACGTCCGGCCCGACGATTTCCACGTGCGTCGCTACGCCGAAAGGCGCGGTACGACCACGGTGTTCGCGGTCGACGCGTCCGGCTCGGCCGCATTGCACCGTCTCGCCGAGGCCAAAGGGGCCGTCGAGCTGCTGTTGGCCGAGTGTTATGTGCGGCGCGACGAAGTGGCCGTGCTGGCCTTCCGCGGGCGCGGTGCCGAGTTGCTGCTGCCGCCCACACGCTCGCTGGTGCGCGCGCGGCGTTCCCTGGCCGGCCTGCCCGGTGGCGGCGGCACGCCGCTGGCCGCGGGCATCGAGATGGCGCTTCGCGTGGTCTCGCAGGTGCAGCGTGAAGGCGCGTCGCCGCTCGTGGTGCTGCTCACCGACGGCCGCGCCAACGTGACGCTGGGAGGGCAGGGCGGGCGCACTCAGGCGGCCGAAGACGCACTGGCCGCGGCCCACCGGCTGCGCGCCCTGCGCGTGCGCAGCCTGCTCGTGGACACCTCGGTGCGGCCTGAGCCGGCAGCGGCGGCGCTGGCCTTGGCCATGGGTGCCCGCTACCTGGCGCTGCCACAGGCCGATGCGCACGCACTGAGCGGCGCTGTGCAGGCGGTGCTGCGAGCGCCGCAGGCGCCCTGAGGGGCCCACCACATGGGCGCACGCCCCCGCCTGCCCGTTGACTGGCCCCATGCGGGCCACAGCATGCAGGTCGACGCAGGCGGCCTGCGTTGGCATGTGCAGCGTTGGGCCCCACCCCATCCAGGCGCGTCGTGGCTGCTGCTGCTGCACGGCACGGGCGCGTCGACACACTCCTACGCCGGCCTGGTGGAGCACCTGTCGCAGCGCCATGGCCTCATCGTCCCTGACCTGCCCGGCCACGCCTTCACGCAGCGTCCCCGCGTCGAGGGTTTGTCGCTGCCTGGCATGGCGGCGCGCCTGGGAGCGCTGCTGAAGGCGCTGGACGTGGCACCCGAAGCGGTCGTAGGCCACAGCGCCGGGGCCGCCGTCGGCGCCCGCCTGGTTCTGGACGGGCTGGCTCGCCCCCGGACACTGGTCAGCCTCAACGGCGCGTGGTTCCCGCCCGGCGGCAGTGCCGGATGGTGGTACGCGCCATTGGCGCGTCTGTTGGCACTGAATCCTCTGGCGCCGGCCCTGTTCTCCTGGCACGCTGCCCGCCCGGCCGCCCTGGATCGGCTGCTGCGCGGCACGGGCTCCTCGCTCAATGCCGGCAGTCGTGCGCACTACGCGCGGCTGGCCGGCGACACCAGGCACGTTGGTGCCGTCATCGCCATGATGGCCGCCTGGGACCTTGCGCCGCTGCTGCGCGATCTGCCGCGCCTGCCGGCCCTCGGCACGCGGCTGCGGCTGGTGGCTGCGGAGAACGATGCCGCCGTGCCTCCTGCCCAGGCCGAAGCCCTGGCGGCTCGCGTGCCGGATGCGTCGGTGCACCGGTTGCCGGGGCTCGGGCACCTGGCGCACGAGGAATCGCCGGCTGCGGCATCGGCGCTGATCGAGCGCCTGCTCCTGACGAACTGAACGCCGGGCCCCTGCGCGATTCGCGACGGAAGTCGCCGCGCCCTCCGGACAGCGGCGCCAGCTTCAACGTTCGCGCGCATTGACGGCGGCCTGCTCGATGCCTATGCTGTGTCCAGTCCAATTGACATATGGATGCGACATGCGCATTTGACGCGCCGGCATCCCGGGAGCTTGCCACCATGCCGACACTTACCCGGATCGAACTTGCTCTGCGCGCTGCGCTCGACACCGCCACGGGCGCGGGCTGCCCGCCGCGGCTGCAGGCGGCGGTGCAGCATGCGGTGTTCCCGGGTGGCGCCCGCATCCGGCCGCAGTTGGCGCTGGCGGTGGCCCGGGCCTGCGGTGACGATGCGCCTGCGCTGTCCGATGCCGCGGCGGTGTCGGTGGAGCTGCTGCACTGCGCTTCGCTGGTGCACGACGACCTGCCGTGCTTCGACGACGCACCCATCCGCCGCGGCCAGGCGTCGGTGCACAGTGCCTATGGCGAGCGGCTGGCGGTGCTGACGGGCGACGCGCTGATCGTCACCGCCTTTGGTGTGCTGGCGCGAGCCGGCGCGCTGCAGCCCACACGCCTGTCTCCGCTCCTGCACACGGTGGCCGCCGGTGTGGGCATGCCGGGCGGCATCGTTGCTGGACAGGCCTGGGAGTGCGAGCCACGGGTACCGTTGCGCGAGTACCAGCGACTGAAGACCGGCGCACTGTTCACCGCGGCCACGCGGGCCGGCGCGCTGGCTGCCGGAGGCGATTCCGAGGCCTGGGCGCCGTTGGGCGACTGCCTCGGCGAGGCCTACCAGGTGGCCGACGACATCCGCGACGTCGCCGCGCAGCCCGAGTGGCTGGGCAAGCCCATCGGTCAGGACCTCGCGCTCGGCCGTCCGAGTGTGGCGCTTGAGAAGGGCATGGACGCCGCATTGGCGCAGTTCGAGGGCCTCGTGCAGGCCGCCATTGACGCCGTGCCCGCGTGCCGCGGCGCACCTTTTCTGCGCGCACTGGTGCGGGCCGAGTCCGAACGGCTGGTTCCGCCGTCCTTGCGCGCCGGGCCGAAGCTCCGTGCAGTGGCCTGAGCGCCGCCTGATGATGATCGGCCGCACCGAGCCGCGCGACAGCGAGGTCCTGAAGTGGTCGGCCTCGGCGACTGAGCCGGTGGCGGGCTGGCGCGAGCGCTGGCACGGCTTCTTCGACGGTCTCGTCGTCCGCCCCGGGTTTCGGCGCTGGGCCAGCGGGTTCTGGCTGACGCGGCCGCTGGTGCAGCGGCGAGCGGGCGAACTGTTCGACATCGTCGCCGGCTTTGTCTATACCCAGGTGCTGCTCGCCTGCGTGCGGCTGGGACTGTTCGAGCACCTGGCTTCTGGCCCCGACACCGCGGTGCGCATGGCGCAGCGACACGGCTTGCCGCTGCGCTCGATGCAGCGCCTGCTCGATGCCGGCGTGGCCTTGCGACTGTTGCGCCGGCACGGCAGCAGTCGCTACGGGCTGGGCGCTCTGGGCGCGCCGATGGTCGGCAACAGCGCGCTGACGGCGATGGTGGAGCACCATGCCACGCTGTACGCCGACCTGCGCGACCCCGTGGCGCTTCTCCGCGACGAAGGCGCCGGCAGCGCAATGGCCGCCTACTGGCCCTACGCCAGTTACCCGGCTCGCCAGGGCGACTCCGACCAGGGCGCCGAAGCGCTGCCCATGCGCCAGGTGGCCGAGTACTCCGCGCTCATGACGGCGTCTCAGTCGATGGTCATCGAGGAACTGCTCGACGCCTACCCCTTGGGGCGGCACCGCGTGCTGCTCGACGTGGGCGGCGGCGAGGGTCGCTTCGTCTCTGCGGCGCTGGCCGCAGCACCCCGCCTGCGCGCGATGCTGTTCGACCTGCCTCCGGTGGCCGAGCTGGCACGCACGCGCCTGGGGAGCCAGGGCCTGAGTGGGCGCGTCGAGGTGCATGGGGGCAGCTTCTTCGACGACCCGCTGCCCACCGGTGCCGACCTGGCGACCCTGGTGCGCGTGCTGTTCGACCACGACGACGAGCACGCGCTGTCGATCCTGCGCGCGGTGGCGCGGGTGTTGCCGCCCGGCGGCACCCTGGTGGTGGCCGAGCCGATGGCCGACGCGCCCGGTGCGCATGCGATGGGCGACGCCTACTTCGGTCTGTACCTGCTGGCCATGGGGCGCGGCCAGCCGCGCACTGCGCAGGCGCTGGCTCTGCTTTTGCAGCAGGCCGGGTTCACCGACGTGCGCGCCCGTCGCACCCGAATGCCGCTGCAGGCCGGCGTGCTGGTGGCCCGGCGCGGGGCGGGTGTGACCGGGGCAGCGGCAGCCCCGGACCGATCGTTTCGCGACCAAACCAAGTAAAGACCTATTGACATGGGTAAGTGTCAGGCTAGGATGACACCCGCGATGTCTCGATTCCACACCTCCTTCAGGCTCTCCGGTCCCGGCCGGCCTGGATCGGCCGTCAACCGGGAGCCCGCATGAAGACCGCCGCTGTCGTGATGCAGGCGCCAGAAGCGCTGTCGCTGGATGAACTCAAGCTCGACGCCGCCGGGGAGGCCGACCTCGTCGTCGACATCGAATGGTCGGGCATCAGCACCGGCACCGAGAAGCTCCTGTGGACCGGCCGCATGCCCATGTTTCCTGGCATGGGTTACCCGCTCGTGCCGGGCTACGAATCGGTTGGCCGGGTCGTGCAGGCCGGCCCCAAGGCGCAGCACAAGGTGGGCTCGACCGTTTTTGTGCCGGGCGCGCGCTGTTTCGGGCCCGTTCGCGGCCTGTTCGGCGGCGCGGCGGCGCGGCTGGTGGTGGGCGACGAGCGTGTCTATGGCGTCGACCCCGGCCTGGGCGAGCAGGCGGTGCTGCTGGCGCTGGCCGCCACGGCCTACCACGCGGTCTCCTGCGGCGGCAAGAAGCACCCGGTGAATGCGCCCGAACTCATCATCGGCCACGGCGTCCTTGGCCGGCTGCTGGCGCGTCTGACGGTGGCCGCCGGCCTGCCGCCGCCCACGGTCTGGGAACTCGACGCCACGCGCAGCGAGGGCGCGTCCGGCTACGAGGTCATCCGCCCCGAGGCCGACAAGCGCCGCGACTACCGCGCTGTTTACGACGTGAGCGGCGATGTGCGCATCATCGACAAGGCCATGCCACATCTGACCAAGGGCGGTGAGATCGTGCTCGCGGGCTTTTATGCCGAGCCGGTGGCCTTCAACTTTGCGCCCGCCTTCATGCGCGAGGCTCACATCCGCGCCGCCGCCGAGTGGCAGCGCGCCGACATGCTGGCTGTGCGGCAGCTGGCCGAGGAAGGCCGGCTCGACTTGTCGGGCCTCATCACGCACCGCGAGCGTGCCGAGCATGCCGCGGGCGCCTACCGAACGGCCTTCAGCGACATGCACTGCCTGAAGATGGTTCTCGACTGGAAGGGTTGCCAATGAGCGGTACTGCGTCCCCCGTCATCTTCCTGCGCGACGAGCGCCTGAAGGCCGAAGCGGCCATCGAGCCCGATCCGGTGCCCACCAGTGCGGCGACCAAGACGACCCAGATCATTGCCATCTATGGCAAGGGCGGCATCGGCAAGAGTTTCACGCTGGCCAACCTCAGCTACATGATGGCCCAGCAAGGCAAGAAGGTGCTGCTGATCGGCTGCGATCCGAAGAGCGACACCACCAGCCTGCTGTTCGGCGGCAAGGCCACGCCCACCATCATCGAGACCAGCAGCAAGAAGAAGCTGGCCGGCGAGGCCGTCGCCATCGGCGATGTCTGCTTCAAGCGCGATGGTGTCTACGCGATGGAGCTCGGCGGCCCCGAGGTTGGCCGCGGCTGCGGCGGGCGCGGGATCATCCACGGCTTCGAGACGCTTGAGAAGCTCGGCTTCCACGATTGGGGCTTCGACTACGTGCTGCTCGACTTCCTGGGCGATGTGGTCTGCGGCGGCTTCGGCCTGCCGATTGCGCGCGACATGTGCCAGAAGGTCATCGTCGTCGGCAGCAACGACCTGCAGAGCCTGTACGTGGCCAACAATGTGTGCAGCGCGGTCGAGTACTTCCGCAAGCTCGGCGGCAATGTCGGCGTGGCCGGCATGGTGATCAACAAGGACGACGGCACGGGCGAGGCGCAGAAGTTCGCGGCCAATGCCGGTATCCCGGTGCTCGCGGCCATTCCCGCGCACGAGGACATCCGCCGCAAGAGTGCCAGCTACGAGATCATCGGCAAGCCCGATGGCGCCTGGGGCCCGCTGTTCGCCGAGCTGGCGCGCAACGTCGCCGAAGCGCCCCCGGTGCGCCCGAAGCCGCAGACGCAGGACGAACTGCTGGGCCTCTTCAGCGCCGAGGTCACGGGTCGCGACTTCAAGATGGAGCCGGCGACGCTGTTCGACATGGTCGGCAAGACCGAGTTGGTCAAGCCGACCCTCGAGGTCGTCTATGACGCAGCCTGACGCCCTGAGTTGCAGCGACCGCGACGGCATGCTCGCCGCGGCCCAGGCCGCGGGCAAGAGCGAGGTCCTGGCGCAGTACGCCCGTGACTACCCGGTGGCCGGACCTGAAGAAGGTCGGGGCCCGCACGAGCAGCCGCAAAGCATGTGCCCGGCCTTCGGCTCGCTGCGCGTGGGGCTGCGCATGCGGCGCACGGCCACCATCCTCTCCGGCAGCGCCTGCTGCGTCTACGGCCTCACGTTCACCAGCCACTTCTACGGCGCGCGCCGCAGCGTCGGTTACGTGCCCTTCAACAGCGAGACGCTGGTGACGGGCAAGTTGTTCGAGGACATCCGCGACGCCGTGCACGCGCAGGCCAAGGGCGAAAACCTCGACGCCATCGTCATCATCAACCTCTGTGTACCCACGGCCAGCGGTGTGCCGCTGCAGCTGCTGCCCAAGGCGATCGACGGCGTGCGCATCATCGGCATCGACGTGCCTGGCTTTGGCGTGCCCACTCACGCCGAGGCCAAGGATGTGCTGGCCGGCGCCATGCTGCGCTACGCCCGTGCCGAGGCCGAGGCCGGCCCGGTGATGGCACCTCGCCAGGGCGTCAGCAGCAAACCCACGATCACGCTGCTGGGCGAGATGTTCCCGGCCGACCCTTTGGTGATCGGCGCGCTGCTCGAGCCCCTGGGCCTGGCCGCGGGCCCCGTGGTCCCTACGCGAGAGTGGCGCGAGCTCTACGCCGCGCTCGACTGCGCGGCCGTGGCCGCCATCCACCCCTTCTACACCGCCAGCGTGCGCGAGTTCGAGGCCGCCGGTCGCACCGTGTTGCCGTCGGCCCCGGTGGGCCACGACGGCACCGAGGCCTGGCTGCAGGCCGTGGGCGCGGCCTGCAATGTGCCGCAGGCGCAGATCGACGCGGCCAAGAACCGCTTTCTGCCTGCCATCCGGGCGGTGCTGACCAAGACACCCATCCGAGGCCGCATCACCGTGAGCGGCTATGAAGGCAGTGAGCTGCTCGTGGCCCGTCTGCTCATCGAGAGCGGCGCCGAGGTGCCCTACGTGGGTACGGCCTGCCCGCAGACGCCCTGGAGCGCGCCCGATCTGGCCTGGCTGCAGGCCCGCGGCGTGCACGTTCAGTTCCGCGCCAGCCTGGAGCAGGACATTGCCGCGGTGCGCGAGTTCCGCCCCGATCTGGCCATCGGCACGACACCCGTGGTGCAGGCCGCCAAGGCGGCCACGATCCCGGGCCTGTACTTCACCAACCTCATCAGCGCCCGTCCGCTCATGGGCCCCGCGGGTGCCGGCAGTCTGGCGCAGGTGGTGAACGCGGCCATCGCGAACAAGGCGCGTTTCGAGCAGATGCGTGAGTTCTTCGGCGAGGTGGGCGAGGGCGACCAGGCTGGTGTCTGGAGCGAAAAGCCCGTGCTTCGCCCCGAGTTCCGTGCCGAGACCCAGCGTCAGGTCATCAAGCTGATGAAGAAGCGCAAGGCCGAGGAGATGATCTGATGGACCGGTCCGGATCACCGAAGCTCAACTACGTGATCGACCACGACCGGGCTGGCGGTTACTGGGGCGCGGTCTACGTGTTCACGGCCATCAAGGGCCTGCAGGTGGTGATCGACGGCCCAGTGGGCTGCGAGAACCTCCCGGTGACCAGCGTGCTGCACTACACCGACGCGTTGCCGCCGCACGAGCTGCCTATCGTGGTGACGGGCCTGGCCGAAGAGCAGCTCGGCCGCGAAGGCACCGAAGGCGCGATGAAGAAGGCGCACGCCGCACTCGACCCAGACTTGCCCGCGGTGGTGGTGACGGGCTCGATCGCCGAGATGATCGGCGGCGGCGTCACGCCCGAGGGCACGACGATCCAGCGCTTCCTGCCACGCACCATCGACGAGGACCAGTGGCAGTGCGCCAACCGAGCGATGTACTGGCTGTGGCAGCAGTACGGCCCGCGCAAGGTGCCTGCCCGCACGCCGTTCGCCGAGCGGCCTGCTGGAGAAAAGCCGCGCGTCAACCTCATCGGCCCCTGCTACGGCACCTTCAACATGCCCAGCGACGTGGCCGAGATCCGTCGCCTGGTGGAGGGCATAGGTGCCGACGTGAACATGGTGTTTCCGCTCGGCAGCCATCTGGCCGACGTGGCCAACCTCGCCAACGCCGACGTGAACGTGTGCCTGTACCGCGAATACGGCCGCATGCTCTGCGAGGCGCTGGAACGCCCCTACCTGCAAGCACCCATCGGCCTGTTCAGCACGACCGCGTTCCTGCGCGAGCTGGGTGCGCTGCTGCAGCTGGATCCCGAGCCCTTCATCGAGCGCGAGAAGCACACCACGATCAAGCCGATCTGGGACCTCTGGCGCAGCGTCACGCAAGACTTTTTTGGCACCGCCAGTTTTGCGGTGGTGGCGAACGAAACCTACACGCGCGGCATCCGCCACTTCTTCGAAGACGAGCTGGGACTGCCTTGCCACTTTGCAGTGCCGCGCAAGGCCGGGGCCAAGACCGACAACGAGACGGTGCGTCGCCTCGTGCACGACAAGACGCCGCTCGTTCTCTACGGCTCGTACAACGAACGCATGTACCTGGCCGAGGCCAGCAGCGGCCCTGGGCCCAGGCCGTGCTGGATTCCGGCCAGTTTTCCGGGCGCACTGATCCGCCGCGCCACGGGCACACCGTTCATGGGATATGCCGGCGCCACCTACCTGGTGCAGGAGTTCTGCAACGCACTGTTCGACGCGTTGTTCCACATCCTGCCGCTGGGCACCGAGCTCGACCGCATCGAGGCCACGCCGGTCCGCGGCGGCGCCGGGCAAGAAGCGCCGCTGCCCTGGGACGACGAGGCTCAGGCGCAGCTCGCCGAGCGCGTCGAGAAGGAACCGGTTCTGGTGCGCATCTCGGCGGCCAAGCAGTGGCGCGACGCCGCCGAGGCCGTCGCACGCCGTGCCGGGGCCGCTGCCGTGACCGTCGATCACCTTCCCGAGACGCGCGGGGTGCCGGCATGACGCAGCACGCGACGGTCTTCGGGCTGAATCCAGGAGCCGGCTTTTCGCACGCTCCCCACCCGATGTCGTGGCGTTGGGCCACGGCTGCCCCATTGCGCGGGCTTGGCGCAAAGGCGGCCGCGAGGCCGAAGCAAAGGAGTCATTCCAATGGCTGAACGCAAGGGCTCGATCTCGGGCCTGACTGACGACGAGGCCCAGGAGTTCCACCGGTTCTGGGTCCAGGGGTTCGTGGGGTTCACGGCTGTTGCCGTGGTCGCACACCTGCTGGTCTGGATCTGGCGACCCTGGCTCTGACCGACCCCCGAAGCGACTGAAGGAGACGGCAATGGCTGACGCACGACACCTTTCTCATCGGCACGAGGGACAGGCCGACTCGGTCTCGACTTCGACGATCTTTCTGTTGGGCTTCGTGCTCTTCGGGCTGATCGCGGTGATCGGGCAGTTGTTCGGTTGCCAGTGGCGTTCCTGGTTGCCCGGCGCGGAAGGCGTGAAGTCGATGACCGGTGGCGTCAAGTCCGCGGTCTACACCTTCATGTCCCACCTTCAATAGGAGAACTCTCTATGTGGCGTATCTGGAAGCTCTACGACCCGCTGCGCGCGATGGTCGTGCAGGGGATCTTCCTCTTTGGCCTGGCGGCGATGATCCACCTCATCCTGCTCAGCACCGCGACCTACAACTGGTTCGACGGTCCGAACGCGCGGGCCGTGGTCGACAAGACGGCCGCGAAGAAGTGACCCGGCGGGCCAGCGCCCGCCTGCACCGTATCCGCAGTCAACGCAGTACCCCCGCAGTACCCCCGCAGTACCAGCAGTAACCGGCAGGTGGCGCGGCAGCCCTCAAGCCTCGCCGTGACCCCCTGCCACCCGAACACAAGGCCTCCGGGCCGCGGCACCTGGCAGTCAGGCTGCGCGCGGCGCGGGGCGCGGAGGACCCATAGCCATGGCCATGCTGAGTTTCGAGCGCAAGTACCGGGTGCGGGGCGGCACCCTCGTTGGCGGTGACCTGTTCGACTTCTGGGTCGGTCCCTTCTACGTCGGATTCTTCGGCGTCACCACCATCTTCTTCACGTTCCTGGGAACGGCAATGATCTTCTACGGCGCGGCGGTGCAGGGCACCTTCAACCCGTGGACCATCAACATCGCTCCGCCCGACCTGAAGTACGGCCTGGCCCTGGCGCCGCTCAAGGAAGGCGGCATCTGGCAGATCGTCACCGTGTGCGCGATCGGCGCCTTCGTGAGCTGGGCGCTGCGCGAGGTGGAGATCTGCCGAAAACTGGGCATGGGCTATCACGTGCCGGCAGCCTTCGGCATGGCCATCCTGGCCTACGTGACGCTGGTGGTGATCCGCCCCGTGCTGATGGGTGCCTGGGGGCACGGCTTCCCGTATGGAATCTGGAGCCACCTCGACTGGGTGTCGAACATCGGCTACCAGTACCTGCACTTCCACTACAACCCGGCGCACATGCTGGCGATCACGTTCTTTTTCACGACGACGCTCGCCCTGGCCATGCACGGTGCCCTGGTGCTGAGCGCCACCAACCCGCCGAAGGGCGAGCGGGTGAAGACGCCGGACTACGAGGACACCTTCTTCCGAGATCTCATCGGCTACTCGGTGGGCACGCTGGGCATCCACCGCCTGGGCCTGTTCCTGGCCATGGCGGCAGGATTCTTCAGTGCGGTTTGCATCGTCATCAGCGGCCCGTTCTGGACCCGCGGATGGCCCGAGTGGTGGAACTGGTGGCTGCAGCTGCCGATCTGGAAGTGAGGAGCCGATCATGCTGAGCCAGATTCCCTACCAGAATCTCTTCACCCGCGTGCAACCCGTCGGGCCCGCGCACGACGGCGTCGAGTTGCCGCCCAAGAACGACACGCGCGTTGGCCAGCCCTTCCTCGTGCACCTGTTCGGCCGCCTGGGCAATGCCCAGATCGGGCCGCTGTACCTGGGGTCGCTGGGCCTGATCTCGCTCATCACGGGCACGCTCGCGATCAACATCATGGGCTTGAACCAGCTCGCCTCGGTGAACTGGAACCCCATCGAATTCATCCGCCAGCTGCCGTGGCTGGCGCTTGAGCCGCCGCACCCCAAGTACGGTCTGTCCATCCCGCCGATGAACGAAGGCGGATGGTGGCTTCTGGCTTCAGCGCTGTTGCTCGTGAGCGTGCTGACCTGGTGGATGCGCACCTACAACCGCGCCCGCCAGCTCGGCATGGGCACCCACATCGCCTGGGCGTTCGCGGCGGCCATCTGGCTGTTCCTGGTGCTCGGCCTGTTCAGGCCGCTGCTGATGGGCAGCTGGAGCGAGGGGGTTCCCTACGGGATCTTTCCGCACCTGGACTGGACCGCGGCGTTTTCGCTGCGCTACGGCAACCTGTTCTACAACCCCTTCCACGCGCTGAGCATCGTCTTCCTTTACGGCAGCACGCTGCTGTTCGCGATGCACGGCGCCACCATCCTGGCCGTCACGCGCTATGGCGGTGACCGCGAGATCGACCAGATCGTCGATCGTGGCACGGCCAGCGAACGCGCGGCCCTGTTCTGGCGCTGGACGATGGGCTGGAACGCCACGATGGAGTCCATCCACCGCTGGGCCTGGTGGTTCGCGGTGCTCACGCCCATCACCGGCGGCATCGGCATCCTGCTGTCGGGCACGGTGGTCGACAACTGGTACCTGTGGGCGGTCAAGCACGGCGTGGCGCCGAGCTACCCGGCAGTCCTGGGCACGGCCATCGACCCCTCAACGCTGACGACGGGAGCCAAGTGATGACCGCGCGCACCCACTCCCCCGCCTCCTGGCCCGCCAGGCTGGGTACGTTGGCCGCCCTCGCCGCCGCCCTGCTGCTCGCGGGCTGTGAACGCCCGCCGGTGGAAACCGCCCAGCAGGGCTTCCGCGGCACGGCGATGCAGCACACCGTGAACCCGCGCCTGGCCGCCCAGGAAGCCGCGGCTCGGGCCACTCCCCCCGAGGATGCGCCGCCGGCCAGCGCCGATGGACCGAAGGCGGGGCAGGTCTACCAGAACGTCAAGGTGCTGGGCGATCTGTCCGTGGCCGAGTTCAACCGCCACATGAACGCCATCACGCAGTGGGTGTCGCCTGAGCAGGGCTGCAACCACTGCCACATCGGCGCCAACTTCGCCGACGACTCGAAGTACACAAAGGTCGTGGCGCGGCGCATGATCCAGATGACGCAGGCCCTGAACAGCCAGTGGAAGGTACACACCGGCGCCACCGGCGTGACCTGCTACACCTGCCACCGCGGCGCCCCCGTGCCGGCGAACATGTGGTTCAAGCCGCTCACGCCGGTGCGCAACGCTTCGCTGGGCGGTGCCCTCGGCAACGACTTCGGCCAGAACAAGGCCACCGGGCCCGGACTGACCTCGCTGCCCTATGACCCCTACTCGGGTTATCTGCTGGGCGACGACGAGATCAAGGTCTACGGCAAGCAGCCACTGCCGCAGGGCATCGGCAACGGCGCGCCCATCCAGCAGGCCGAGCGCACCTACGCGCTGATGATGCACTTCAGCAAGGGCCTGGGCCAGAACTGCACCTTCTGCCACAACTCGCAGAGCTTCGCCGGGTGGGTCCCGAAGAAGGTGACGGCCTGGCACGGCATTCGCATGGAGCGCGACATCAACAACACCTACGTGGTGCCGCTGACTGGCGCGTTACCCAAAGACCGCCTCGGCCCGCACGGCGACGTCGGCAAGGCGTACTGCGCAACCTGCCACGCCGGCCAGAACAAGCCACTTGGCGGCAAAGAGATGGCCAAGCTCTACCCTGGGCTGCAGGCACTGGCACCGTTGTTGACGCTGCCGCCGCCGGTCACCGAGGCCGGCCGCGCCGTGCTGTTTTTTGGTGTCGACTCGAACGAGCTTGCAGCCGATCAGGGCAAGGGCCTGGAGTCTCTGCTCACGGCGCTCGGCGGCAACCCGAAGTCGGTGGTGATGGTGTCGGGCTACCACTCGGTGGCCGGCGAGAAGGCTGCCAACGAGGAACTGGCCAAGAAGCGTGCGCAGGCCGTGCGCGAGGCCCTGCTGGCCGCCGGCATCGCCCCGGCCCGGGTGCGCCTGGACAAGCCAAGGCAGACCGAGGCCAACGTGGCCGGCGAGGACCCGGCCGCCCGTCGCGTCGAGGTGCGCTTGCAGTAATCGCCCGACGCTGTCGATGCTGTCTCGGAGCCCGGCATGACCGCTGAACGGTCGCCCAGGGATTGGAGGGCACTGGCGCTGCCGCGCGAAGCCGACGACAGCAGCGGGCGCACGCGCGTGCTGCGTACCGGGTCCGACACCTCCGCTGCGTCCCGCCCGCCTGGGTTCCTCCCCGACCCGGGATTGGCCGTCGTCGTGCTGGCCCGCCTGCGCAGCGACAGCGTGCCCTGGGCGGTGGTGCAGCTTGCACGGGGAGGTCGCCCCTGGCGGGCCGAGCCGGGGCTGCGCTTCGTGCGCGTGCTGGGCAGTGGCCGCGGGGGTGGTTTCGGCCTGCGCCCCGGACTCGACCACCAGGGCGTGTTCATGATGTTCGATGACGTGGCCGACGCGATGCGCTGCGTCTGGCGCTCGCCGCGCGTGGCCGCCTACCGGGAGCGTGCCGAGCAGTGCCTGGTGGCGGTGCTGCAGGCCTCGTCGGCGCGTGGGCGCTGGGGCGGACAAGCCATGCGCGCCATCTCACCGTCGCCGGGTCCTGGCGAGCCACTGGTGGCGCTCACGCGGGCCTCCATCCGGCCGACACAGGCGCTGCGCTTCTGGCGTCACTCGCCAGCGTCCGAGTCTGCGCTGGCTGCGGCCCCGGGCTGCCGTCTGGCGGTTGGCCTGGGCGAAGCACCGGTCTTGCGCCAGGCCACGCTGAGCCTGTGGGACGACGTCGCAGCGATGAACGCCTATGCGCGCACCGGCGCGCACCAGCGCGCCATCGAGGCCTCGACCCGCGAGGGCTACTTTTCGGAATCGATGTTCGTTCGTTTCGTGCCGCTGTGGATGCAGGGCCGCTGGGCCGGCAGCGGTTTCGACTTCGTGCGGCCTGGGGTCTTGGCGGGCGGTGATGCCTGAGCCCCGTGTCGTCGTTGTCGGTGCCGGCATCGGCGGGCTGGTCAGCGCGCTGCTGCTGGCCACGCGAGGGCTCGATGTGACCCTGCTCGAGGCCGCCGACGGCCCCGGCGGCAAGATGCACCCGGTGCGCGTGGACGGCGCCCTGCTGGACGCCGGGCCCACGGTGTTCACGATGCGGTGGGTGTTCGACGAGCTGCTGGCCGACGTCGGCAGCTCGGTGGCCGAGGCGCTGCCGCCGTTGACGCCCTTGCCGGTGCTGGCGCGCCACGCCTGGGCGCGGGATGGCAGTCGGCTGGACCTGTTCGCCGACCGGGCCCGCTCGGCCGAGGCCATCGCGGCCTTCGCCGGCCCGGAGGACGGTCGCGCCTATCTGGCCTTCTGCGAACGCGCAGCCCGTGTCTATGGCCAGCTGGAGAGGCCGCACATCCGCAGCGGCAAGCCCGGCGTGCTGCAGATGATCCGCGACCTCGGCCCGCGCGGGCTGGCCACGCTCGCCGCGCTGGGGCCGCTGGCCAGCCTCGCCTCGGCGCTGCAGCGGGAGTTCCGCGACGAGCGGCTGCGCCAGCTGTTCGGGCGCTACGCCACCTACTGCGGCGCCTCGCCCTGGGGCGCGCCGGCCACCCTGATGCTGGTGGCGCACGTCGAGCAGGAGGGCGTGTGGGCCGTGCAGGGCGGCATGGCGGCGCTGGCGGATTCGCTGGCAAGGCTGGCCCTGGCCCGTGGTGCACGACTGCGTTACGGCGCGCGCGTGCAGGCCATCGAGCACACGCAGGGCCAGGTCAGCGGCGTGCGGCTGGCCGATGGCGAGACGCTGGCCAGCGACGCGGTGGTGTTCAACGGCGATGCCAGTGCGCTGGCGCCGATGCTGCAGGGCCTGCCCGGCCTGGCGCCCCGGCCCGCGCCGCCGAGGGCACGCACGCTGTCGGCCGTGACCTGGGCGATGCGCGTGCGCACCACTGGCTTCGGCCTGGCACGGCACAACGTCTTCTTCGACCGCGACTACGCCAGCGAGTTCGACGACGTGTTCCGCGCCCGCCGTCTGCCACGCCGCGCCACCGTCTACCTCTGCGCACAGGACCGCCTGGACGGCGGCCCGCTGCCCATGGTCGATGGCGCACCCGAGCGGCTGCTGATGCTGGTGAACGCACCCCCTGACGGCGACTGCCGTTCTTTCGACGACCCGGAGACCGATGCATGTCAAGCCCGCAGTCTGGATCTGCTGCGCCGCTGCGGCCTGACGCTGCAGATCGACCACCCGCACCAGGTGCTGCGGCGCACGCCGGTGGACTTTCACCGGCTCTTTCCGGCCACGGGCGGGGCGCTCTACGGCCCTTCGACGCACGGCTGGATGGCGCTGTTCCGCCGCGCGGCGGCGGCCACGGCGCTGCCGGGCCTGTACCTGGCGGGAGGCAGTGTGCATCCGGGGCCGGGCGTGCCGATGGCGGCCATGTCGGGACGGCTCGCGGCCGCCACGCTGATGGCTCGCCTCGGTTCGACACAGCGGTCGAGCCGGGTGCGTATTGCTGGTGGTACGTCGATGCGCTCAGCGACGACGGCCGCCACGCCCTGACGCTGATCGGTTTCGTGGGCAGTGTCTTTTCCCCCTACTACCGCCGCGCCTGGCAGCAGGGGCGGGCGAGGGCCGACGAACACTGCGCGCTCAACGTCTGCCTGTACGGCGGTGGCCAAGGCCGCTGGACGATGACCGAACGCGCCGCGCGCCATGTGCTGCGCAGCGCCACGCAATTTGAGCTTGGCCCGAGTCGCATGGCCTGGTCAGACGGCGCCTTGGTGATTGACATCGACGAGATCGGCTCGCCGCTGCCGCGACCGGTGCGCGGACGGGTCGTCGTGCGGCCGCGGGCGCTGGTGGACTTCGTCGCACCGCTGGACGCCGCCGGCCGCCACCGCTGGGGCCCGATCGCACCTTGCGCCCGCGTGGACGTGGCGTTCGACCGCCCCGGCCTGCGCTGGCAGGGCAGTGCCTACCTCGACAGCAACGAGGGCGATGAGCCGATCAGCGAGCCCTTCACGACCTGGGACTGGATGCGCGTGCCGCTGCCCGACGGCAGTTGCGTGGTTGCCTACGACGTGGGGTTGCGCCAGGGCGGCGAGCGCCACATTGGGCGCCGCTTTCATCCCGACGGGCGCGTCACGACGCTCGCTCTGCCGCCCCGCCACGGCCTTCCTGCCACCGGCTGGCGCATCGGCCGTCGGTTGCGCAGCGAGGCCGTCGCACGCGTGGAGCGCACGCTCGAGGACACGCCGTTCTACGCCCGCACGCTGGTGCGCACCCAGCTGGACGGCCACGAGGCCACCGGAGTGCACGAGACGCTGTCGGCCCGCCGTTTCGCTGCGCCTTGGGTGCAGGCCTTGTTGCCTTTCCGCATGCCAAGGCGAGGCTGAGGATGACGGCGCGTGGGGTGCAGCCGACGCACTCCGGCGTCACAGTGTCAATACGGCTTGACTTCAAAAACTGTAAGGTCACAATGACAACAGCCCACCCTTCCCAGGCGCGGCTGTTCGATACCCGCGTGCAGGTTTTGCACGAGTTCGCAGTGCTCCCACACAAGGAGAAAACATGGCAGACGCAACCGGATCCGACAAGGTCTGGCCGACCGGCCTGACCGAAGAGCAGTCGGAAGAGATCCACAAGCACCTCATCCAGGGCACGCAGATCTTCGGCTTCATCGCCGCTCTCGCGCACCTGTTTGCGTACATCTACTCCCCCTGGCTGAAGTAAGCACGAAGGAGCCAACATGATCTACGGAAAGCTCTGGCTCGTGGTCAAGCCGACGGTGGGCATCCCGCTGTTCCTCGGCGCGGTGGCCATTGGTTCGTTCAGCGTGCACTACATGCTGGTCACGAACACCACGTGGGTAAAGAAGTTCCTGGAGGGCAAGGGCACCGCCACGGCGATGGTGACCACGCCGACGTCCACCGCGGCGACGGCACCCCCCACCGCCAAGCAGTAGCGGCGGTGATCGAGACGCCCCGGCAGGCCTGCCTGCCGGGCGCTCTTCCGATGCGCGTGGCCCGCGCCCATGGGAAGAGCGTCATCGTCGTCCACCACCGCCTCGCCGCCAGCGACCCATGAGCCCTTTCAGCCGTCGCCTGATGCGCAGCTGGGCCGGCTTGGGCCCGCGCTTCCTGCCCTTTGCCGACGCGGCGAGCGAGACGCTGCCGCTGTCGCGCCTGCTGAGGTTGTCGCTTTTCCAGGTGAGCGTGGGCATGGCATTGGCCCTGCTGGTGGGCGCGCTGAACCGTGTGCTGATCGTCGAACTCGGCGTGAGTGCCGGGCTGGTGGCACTGATGGTGGCGCTGCCGGTGCTTTATGCGCCGGTGCGTGCATTGATCGGCTTCAAGTCGGATCACCACCGCAGTGCGCTGGGATGGCGGCGCGTACCCTTCATCTGGATGGGCACCCTCTTGCAGTTCGGGGGCCTGGCCGTGATGCCGTTTGCGCTGCTGGTGCTCGCGGGCCAAGGTCAGTCGGCGCACTGGCCCGCGTGGCTGGGGCCAGCCGGCGCCGCGGTGGCTTTTCTGCTGATGGGCGCCGGTGTCCACACTGTGCAGACTGCGGGCTTGGCGCTGGCCACCGACCTGGCACCCGTCGAAGACCAGCCCAAGGTCGTGGGCCTGATGTACGTGATGCTGCTGCTGGGCACCATCGTCAGCGCGTTTGCTTTCGGCGCCGTATTGGCTGAGTTTTCGCCCGGCCGTCTGGTGCAGGTGATCCAGGCCTGCGCCGTGGTGACGCTGGTGCTGAACACCGTCGCGCTGTGGAAGCAGGAGTCGATCGGGCGCAGCCGCCTGCGCGACCCTGCGCCGGAGCCCGACTTCCGCGAGGCCTGGCGGGGCTACGCCGCGCTCGACGGCACGTGGCGGCGGCTGTGCGTCATCGGCCTGGGCACGATGGGCTTCGCGATGCAGGACGTGCTGCTCGAGCCTTATGGTGGCCAGGTGCTGGGCATGAGCGTGGGCCAGACCACCTGGCTGACCGCGGCTTTCGCATCTGGCGGGCTGGCCGGCTTCACGCTGGCATCGCGCTTGCTCACCCGCGGTTGGCCGCTCGTCCTGGGCGGCCGCGCCCGCGCCCTAGACCCCGCCGGCATGGCCGCGCTGGGGGCTGTCATTGGGGTACCTGCCTTCGGTGCAGTGCTGGTTGCTGCGCTGGCGCACTCCGTCGGCCTGTTTGTCCTGGGGGTCGTGGGCATCGGCTTCGGCGGCGGCTTGTTCGCCCACGGCACACTGACTCTGACCATGAACCGTGCACCGCGGGAGCATGCCGGCCTTGCTCTTGGGGCCTGGGGGGCGGTGCAAGCCACCGCGGCAGGGGTCGCCGTGGCTGCCGGCGGGCTGCTCCGCGACGCGGTGATCGCCTGGGGGCCTGGGGTCTTCGGCGGCGGGGCGCTGCGCGGCCCCGTGAGCGGCTATGCTGTCGTCTATGCGATCGAGATCGTGTTGTTGATCGCCACCGTCTGGGTGATGAGGCCGCTGGTCGGCGTCGGATCCCGGGCCTTCTGCGGTGCCTCGTTTCCGCAGGGCACCCCTTCTTCAAACCCCTCTTGAGGCCGCGAGGCCTGTCGGAGCTCCTCGATGGAAGTCCACCACCTGCTGTTCATCGCCTGGTTCATCGTCTTTGCCTTCTGGCTCGGCGGGCAGTTCAAGAAGTCGAACCGCAAATACGACCATAAGCGCAAAACGACCAGCGCCTGAGCGTCGATCGACGCCCGAGCCCAGGCGGCCGCGCAGCAGCGTGGCCGTTTTTTCTGGTGGTTGTGCTCAGCGGCGGGACCGCCGTCCAAGCAGTCTCGTCAGCACCCCGTCTGCGATCAGCGTACAGAAAAGGGCACCGTTGAGGCCGGCCGCGAGGCCGAGGAGGGTTCCGCCGCCCGCGTTCTGAACGAAGCCGAAACCCAGCATGAAGCCAGCCACGGCGCTGGCCAGGTAGGCGAGTACGGTGGCGCCAATGAGCCAGGTCGGACGGCCCGGTGATGCAGGGGCGGTGGACACGGTGCAATCCTCCGGCCCGTCAGGCCAGCTCGCGCTGCGCCTGACGCTCCAGCAGAGCCAGCACGCGCAGCGTGCGCTGGTAGAAGGTGCGAGCCGGCAGCCGGTCGTCGGCGGCAGCGTCAACCAGAAAGCGCACCGCCGGCAGCGGCGGCACCGTGCCGCCGGCCGTCAGCGGGTGACCCGGTGGTACCAGGCTGGCCAGCATCGAGCGCGCCAGGAGGGCCAGCTGTCGGCTGCGAGGTACCACGGTGCGCTGAGTCACCGAGTCAAGGCCGGCACGCGCCAGGGTCTGGCCGATTTCGCCATACACCAGCCGCGCGGCCTGGATGCCCGGGCGGCAGTCGCGCGGCAGCGCTGGCACCCCGCACTCGGCACGTTCGTAAAGCCGCTCAGCCTCATCGACGAGGCGCCGCACCACGCGCGCAAGCCGCTGGTCGAAGGTCGGTCGAGCGAGCCAGGCCCCGGGATCCAGGCCTTCCTCGCGCATCCACTGCGCGGGCAGGTACAGGCGGCCGAGGCCCGCGTCCTCGCCGACGTCACGGGCAATGTTGGTGAGCTGCATCGCCACGCCCAGCTCGCAGGCGCGAGCCAGCGCGGGCGCGCTGCGGGTCTCCATCACCAGCGCCATCATCGCACCCACGGCGCCGGCCACGCGTGCGCCGTAAGCATGCACGTCGTCGATGGTCTCGTAGCGGCGGCCGGCCACGTCCCACTCGAAGCCCTCGAGCAGTGCGTCCAGCAGCGTGCGCGGAATCTCGCAGCGCTGCACCACGCAGGCCAATGCGCGATCGGCGAGTTCGGGGCCGGGGCGGCCGTCGTAGACGGCATCCAGCCTCTGGCGCAGCTGTCCGATCGCGCGCTCTGGCTCGGTGCTGCCGTCGATGGCGTCGTCGGCGACGCGGCAGAACGCGTACAGGCCTGTCGCGGGCCCGCGCACACGCGCTGGCAGCAGCAGCGACGCGGTGAAGAAGGACTTCGAGCCGCCGCGCATCAGCGTTCGGCAGGCCCGCAACGCCGCGTCGCCCGTGGCAGCAGCCGGCATCAGGGCGCTGCTCATCGCGCCACCACCCCCGCGCTGGACAGCGAGCGCGGCGCTGCCGCGGCCGTCACCGGCAGCGGTGGCAGCGGTGGTAGCACCGTCTCGAGCGCCTGGGCCGACATCAGCACGCCTGGCACGCCCGCACCCGGGTGGGTGCCCGCACCCACGAGGTACAGGCCCCGCAGGTCTTCGCTGCGGTTGTGCGGGCGGAACCAGGCGCTCTGCAACAGCCGCGGCTCCATGCCGAAGGCGGCGCCCTTGTAGGACAGCAGATCGTCGTGGAACTGCTGCGGCGTCGTCACGCGTGAGCTCACGATGTGCTGGCCCAGGCCGGGCAACACGGTCTGCTCGAGCCGCCGTTGGACCCGCTGGCGGTAACCCTCGGCTTCGGTGGCCCAGTCGACGCCGCTGTCCAGGTGCGGCACCGGCGACAGCGCGTAGAAGCAGTCGTGTCCGGGCGGTGCGACGCTGTCGTCGCTGGCGCTCGGGCGGTGCAGGT
The DNA here is from genome assembly GCA_023657425.1 of Ideonella sp. WA131b. Taxonomy (NCBI): domain Bacteria; kingdom Pseudomonadati; phylum Pseudomonadota; class Betaproteobacteria; order Burkholderiales; family Sphaerotilaceae; genus Ideonella; species Ideonella sp. WA131b. The sequence continues at coordinate 292,071 of JAGTJW010000002.1, read as the reverse complement.
AAAGACTGAAATCCTCGGTGAGCTTGTGCTTGAGGAAGATGTCGGTCAGCAGGCCTTCGTAGCGTGGGCCGAGGACCATCTGGTGATGTGGCACGCCGTCGTAGCGGCGGTTGGTGCCGAAGTACCAGACGAACAGACTCATCGAGTATTTCGCTCGCGCCAACTTGCGGTCAGTCCAGGTCCGTCGGCGGGCGTCAGGTACCAGGTGCTTGTAGGTCCAGGCGGCATCGGCGTTGCTGACGACGATGTCGGCGGCCAGGCGTTCGCCGTTCTGAAGCTGCACCCCGGCGGCGCGGCCGTTCTCGACCAGGATGCGCTGGACGTCGGCGTCGCAGCGCACCGGCACGCCACGGTCAGCCAGCAGCCTGACCATGGCTTGCACCAGTGCGCCGGTGCCGCCCATGGCCCAGTGCACGCCGAAGCGACGTTCCAGCGAGTGGATCAGCGCGTAGCTGCCCGTCACCTTGAGCGGGTTGCCGCCGATCAGCAGCGGGTGGAAGCTGAACACGACGCGCAGGTAGGGATTCTTCAGATGCCTGCAAACCATCTGCCAGATGGTTTGCCAGCCTCTCATTCGGATCATGTTCGGCACCGCCACGAGCAGCTGAGCGACGCTGTCGAAGGCCACCGCGCCGAGCTTCTCGAAGCCCTCGCGATAGCAGACGTCGGCCTCGCGCGCCAGCGCGTCGAAGCCGGGGAGATCCGACGGGTCGAAACGCGCCACCTCCGCGCGCATCGCCGCGTTGTCGCCGCTGTAGTCGAACCAGCGGCCGTCGTCAAAGCGCACGCGATAGTAGGGATTCAGCGGCTTGAGCGTGACGTCGTCGGCCAGGCGCCGTCCCGCCAGCGCCCACAGTTCCTCGAACAGGTGCGGCACCGTGATGATGGTAGGGCCGGCATCGAAGCGGAAGCCGTCCTGCTGGTGCACGCGGGCGCGGCCACCGGGCTGGGGCAGGCGCTCAAGCACCTGAACGCGCCAGCCGCGCACGCTGAGGCGGATGGCCGCGGCCAAGCCGCCAAAGCCGCTGCCGATGACGAGGGCGTTGCCGCTGCCGCTGGGATTGGGATTCACGATCGCGCCTCCACGGGCCGGCGCAGGGCCCAGCGCCACAGCGCAGAAGGCTCCAGCGGCAGCACCATCATCAGGTGTTCGACGAGAGCCAGCGTCAGCAGCGACGCCAGCAGCAGGTGGGCGGCCTGCGCACCGCCCGTGGTGGCCTGTGCGCCGACGATCAGCCAGCCCGTCACCACCGCGCCGCCCAGCAGCGACCAGGGCATGAGGGCGTTGATGGCACGCTGGCGAAAGTAGCTGCCCAGGTACAGCAGGTGCGGCGGCAGGAAGTCCAGTGCCAGGTTGCGCACGCCGAAGTAGAGGTTGAGCTTGGCCGAGACGCGCATGGCGTACAGCAAGGTGAAGGTCCAGGCCGCCGTGGGGTTGGCGCTCCCGCCCAGCCGCAGCCACAGTGCCACGGCCGTTGCCAGCAGGGCCAGCTCATGCCAGAGCAGCACCTGCAGCGCCTGCCCGAAGCGGCCCAGCCCGCGCGCGCCCGGCGTGGCCGCGACACGTCGCGGGCCGGTGATCCAGCCGCCCAGGAAGGCCAGCTCGTGCCAGCCCCACACCACGACCGCGCAAGTGAACCCGGCATACGCCGCGCCCACCCCGCGGTCATGCGCGGTCTCGGCGATGCACACGAGCGCCGCGACGGCGCAGCTCGTGGCCGCGACGAAGGCCACGGTCTTGCGACCGCCGCAGGACGCCGGCATGCGGTCGAGCAGGATCACGATGCCCGTGCCCAGCCACCACAGCAGCACCGCGGCGATCGGGGGCAGGGCGTACTCCATCAGAAAGGGCGCGTCCGAGCGCGCCTCACCAGACCGGCGCGACGCGGATCTGGGTCGGCAGCGCGTGCTTCTTCACAGGGTGCAGGTACAGCTTCGCGAAGTGCCACGCGCCCTTCAGTGCCGCGCCGGCCTGCTGCAGGCGGCCACCGAGGCCGCCGCGTGCGGCGCCAGAGTCGAAGGCCACCCGCGCCTCCACCAGCGCCGCCAGCCCGCGGCGGAAGGCCGGCGCATCGGTGTCCAGCGACACCGGGAACACCTGCCGGCTGATCTCGGTGGTGATGTCGAAGACGCGGTAGTCGAAGTCGTCGGGCTCCAGCCCCATCGCGCGGTGCAGCACCGGGCGTGTGTGGTCTCGCACGAACATCGTCGCGTACACCGCCAGCAGGAAAAAGCGGATCCACAGCACGTTGCCGCCCTGCAGCAGCTGCGGGTTGGCGCGCATGATCAGGGCGAAGCTCTCGCCGTGGCGGAACTCATCGTTGCACCAGCGTTCGAACCAGCGGAAGATGGGGTGGAAGCGCAGCTCGGGGTGCTTCTCGAGTTGGCGGTAGATGGTGATGTAGCGCGCGTAGCCGATCTTCTCGCTCAGGTAGGTGGCGTAGAAGATGTACTTGGGCTTGAAGTAGGTATAGGCCTTGCTGGCCTTGAGCGCCTGCAGATCGACGGCCAGGTCGTAGTCGCGCAGCGAGTAGTTGATGAAGTTCGCGTGGCGGGACTCGTCTCGCGTCAGGTAGGTCATCAGCTGCTTGATGTCGGGGTTGTCGACGTTCTTGCGGATCTCGTTGTAGAGCACGCAGCCGCTGAACTCGCTGGTGATGCTGGTGATCAGGAAGTCCAGGAACTCCTGGTGCAGTTCGGGCGGCAGCGGCTTCACTTCGGACGCGAAGGCCTCGTCGCGCTTGAAGTGGTCGTGGTTGTTGTCGCCTTCGTACTCGGCGAGCATGGCGTCCCACTCGGCGCGCAGCGCGCTGACGTCGAGCTTGTCCATGGCCGCGTAGTCGGTGGTGTAGAAGCGCGGCGAGATCAGGTTCTCGGTCTTGGCGCGCTGCATCACCTCGTTGGTGTTGGCGATGGCTTGGATCGTGCTCATGGATTACTTCTCCTGGGGCGTGGTCTGCAGCGACTGGAGCGCTCCGGCGGGCAGCCAGCGCGCGAACACGACCGCGTTGTCGGGGCCGAAAGACGCGAGGTCCATGCGTCGGGCGGTCTCGGGATCTGTGATCAGCAGCCGGCCGTCGGCGTGAAGCGATAGAAGGTAGGGCGGCTCCTGGCCCACGCTGTGCGCGCGCCGGTCGCGCGCCAGGCCACGCAGCACGCCGCGAAGGAAGCCCTGCTCGCCGCGCAGCTCGGCCAGCACCTCGCCGGTGGACGCGTCGCTCACGCGCACGGCACCCTCGGCGGTGTCGGCGAAGGCCAGGGCGCGTTGGGCCAGCGCCGCGGGCGGGTGCACCGTTGGGCTGAAGCCCGAGAGGCGCATCACGCCGACGCCGCCCAGCACCAGCAGCAGCAATACGGCGATGACACGCACCAGCCAGCGCGGGATGCGGTCCGGTTGGACGTGCACGCTGTGGACGGCCCTCATGCAGCGTTCCCCTGGGGTTGAAGCTCCATCGACGTCGGCGTCTGGATCGCCGCCTCGGGTCGGGCCGCCTGGGCGTTGACCATCGCCCAGGCTTCGGACAACTGCCGCGAGACCGCTTGGGCGTCGGCCAGGCCACGCAGCATGGGCTGCGGCCTCGCGAACAGCCAGGGCCGAGAGTGGGGCCACAGGTGCAGATAGGCGATGCGGGTGTCGCCGCGCAGCTGCAGCGCGATCTCGCCCTGCGTGCCCGACAAGGGCAGCAAGTGGGCCGCGTCGAGGTGCTTCAGCGGTAGGTTGTAGGTCACGGTCAATACAATGCCGATGCGCATCACGATGCGCTGGTCGGTGAGTGTGTAGACCGTGGTGCTGGCCGTCAGCCGCGCCAGGGCGGCCAGGATGCCGATCGCCACGGCCGCGAGCAAGCCCAGGACCAGCGAGCCGCGCAGCGCCGCCATCAGAGCGACGCCGTCCTGCAGCTGGGCGCCGATGCTCCAGGTCAGCATCACGGCGAAGTAGACGGTGACCAGCGGCAGGTGGAACACCCGCCGGGCCACGATGCTCGGCAGAGGCTGGCCCTGCCAAAGCAGCCGCTCGCTTGGGGGCAGGCGCTCGGGTAGCCCGAACTGCGGCTCGAACTCATGCTCCTGGCCCCGGTGCGGGGCCTTGGCGGTGGCGGCTGCGACCGACTTCATACCAGCGGCTCCGAGCGCTTCGGTTCGGCGAAGAGCAGACCGGCGCCGAAGTAGGCGGCGATCTTCTCCTCTTCGAGCAGCGTGATGCTGTCCGCGGAGCGGGTGACCGGTACCTCTCGCCACTGATGCGCCAGCAGTGCATGCACGTACACGGCCTCGCGCGTGATGCGGCAGAAGGTGATCGGCACCAGCGCGCGGCGGCTGCCGTCGGCGAGTTCGACATCGAGAAAGCGGAACATCATCTCGGGCCCATCGACCCAGAGCTCCCGCACCGTGCCGGCGATGTCGCCATAGGGGTCGATCACCTGCATGCCGCGCGGATCGGGGTCCTTCTCGCTGACCCCCATCTCGGGGAACATCGCCAGCGGGCGGATCTTGGGCTGGTCGTGCGCATCGAGATCCGGCCGGTCGGCGCGGTCTGCCCAGGCGCCGCTGCCCAGGCCGGCCAGCAGCGGGTTGCCGATCGGATCGAGCGGCGAGCCTTCGTTGTCGTAGGTGCGCTCGGCGTTCACGTGCTGCGCGCCGGCCGAGCCCGATGGCACCCGGATCTCGGAGCCGTCGTGCAGCCGGTAGGTCTTGGGCGCAGGCACGCCGATCCAGCCCTGGTGCGTGGTGCCGCGGTGCGTTTCGAGCGGATAGCCCTCGCGGCGGTTCTCGCGCGCGAGGTAGTAAATCAGGCCGGCGAAGAAGATCCAGAAGACGTACAGCACAAGCTGTGCGACGTCGACATAGGCTGTGATGGCTCCGGTTCCCATGAGGGGCTCCTAGAAGGGTTGGCTTGCAGAGATGCCTGTTGGGCCTGGTGGGCGGGGTCGGAACTGCTCAACCCGGGAAGTCCGCCAGCCCGAAGCGGCGCGGCTCGGTGCCGCCGCTGTCGTGCCTGGTCGGGTGGCGCTTGCGTGGCCGCGTCACCAGCGGGCCCAGGACGGCCAACGTGGCGAACAGCAACGCGAGTTCGAGGTGGTAGACGATGGCGTATCCCGTGGCGGGCATCATGAGTGCCTCGCCCAGGGCACCACTCATCGCCAGGTGGCCGACGCCGTCGCGCAGCGCGCCGCCCAGTGCCACTGACAGGCCGGCCGCAGTGGCAACGACACCGCCCCAGGCACCCAGCACCATGCCGTGCAGGCCACCGCTGTCCAGCGACATCGCGGCGCTGAGCGTTCCCACGGAGAACAGGCCGCCACCAAAGCCGATGAGCGCCACACCGGCACGGAACAGCAGCGGCGAGCCCAGCGGCTCGGCGAAGAGCACGAGCGAGAACGCGGCCAACCCGAAGAGCAGGCCATGGGCGGCAAGCCGGCGCGGGCAGGTCCCGCGCGACAGCTGCCGCGCGGCCCACGCGAAGGCCAGCAGCGCCCCGGCGGCCATGATGCCGGTCAGGCTCGTGGTCTGGCCGACGCTCAGGCCCAGCACTTCGCCGCCGTAGGGCTCGAGGATGATGTCCTGCATGCCGAAGGCTGCCGTGCCCAGGCCCACGGCCAGCAGGAAGCGGGCGACTCGACCGTGCTGCGCGAACTGCGCCCACCGTTGCGAGAAACGCGAGGTGTCGGGTGGCGCTGTGGCGCGGCTGCGGTTGCGGGCCTCCTGCTTCCACACCGCGACGGCATTGAGTGCCAGACAGACGACGGCCGTGCCTTGCACGACCTGAACCAGTCGCGTGGGGGTGTAGTCGGCCAGCAGCACACCGAACAGCAAACCGCTGCCCACCATGCCCACCAGCAGCATCACGTACATCAACGCCACCACGCGTGGGCGCGTAGCCTCGGTGGCGCGGTCGGTGGCCAGAGCGAGGCCGGCGGTCTGTACCGTTTGCGCGCCGGCACCGGCCAGCAGGAAGGCGAGCCCTGTCGCCACGTGGCCCGCCACCTGCTGTACGGTGGTCTCCCCTGTCAGCAGGACGAGCGCGAAGGGCATGATCGCCAGTCCGGCGAACATCGCCCCGCTGCCGAACCAGACAAAAGGCACGCGACGCCAGCCCAGGGCGCTGCGGTGATGGTCGGACTTGAAGCCCACCAGCGCGCGAAATGGTGCGAACAGCAGGGGCAGTGCCACCATCAGGCTCACCAGCCAGGCCCCGACGCCCATCTCGACGATCATCACGCGGTTGAGCGTGCCCACCGTCAGCACGCCGACCATGCCCACGCTCACCTGAAACAGCGCCAGCCGCACGAGCTGGGCCAGTGGCAGCTCGGGTGTGGCCACGTCGGCAAAGGGCAGATAGCGCGTGGCCACGCCCGACCAGTCCACGAGGCCGCGGCGACGGACGAGGCCGAGGGCGGAGCCGAAGAGGTCCATGGGCCGACTCAAGCCCGCGGAGCCTGCAGGCGGTAGGCCTGCGAGGTGTAGAAGCCGCTGGCGATGCGTCGCGAGTCGGCCAGCTGCCAGCCGGCCATGGGTGCGTGCAGCCGCAATTGGCGCGCCAGCGCGGCCTGCGACACCGGCACGATGGACGGCGATCGGTCGGCACGCGGGAACAGCTTGCCGGCGCCGTAGAAGGCCCACAGCAGCGGGCTTGCGGGCGCGAAGGTGATCACCATGCTGCCGGCGGTGCGGTCGGCGAACTGACCGAGCACGCGCACGGCATCGGCCGTGCGGTAGTGGATCAGCGAGTCCATCGCCACCACGTGGTCGAAGCGGCCGAGTTCGGGGCTGCTCATGTCGCCGCTGCGGAAGTCGATGGAGCCGCGTGCGCCTTCGGCCTGCAGCTGCGCCAGGCAGCGCTCGCGCGCCACGTCCACGAGCTGCGGGCTCAGGTCGATGGCCAGCACCTGGGCGCCGCGGCGTGCCAGCTCGAGGGCGAAGCTGCCGGTGCCGCAGCCGGCGTCGAGCACGCGCTGGCCGCGCAGGTCGGCCGGCAGCCAGCCCAGCAGCGTGTCGCGCATGCGGTCGCGCCCGGCGCGCACGGTGGCGCGCACGCGGCTCACGGGGGCCGTGCTCGTCAGGCGCGCCCACGTGTCGGCCGCGGTGCGGTCGAAGTAGTGCTCGATCTCGCCGCGGCGTTGCACGTAGCGCGCGTCGGCGCCCGGCCAAGCCAGAGCCGCAGAACCGGCTTCGCCGGGCTGCTGGCGAACGGCTCCCTCGGGGGGTGCCGAGCGAAGCGAGGTTGGGCGCTCAGTCATAGCCCAGCAGATCGAAGATGTCGCGGTCCTTCATCGGCACCGAGGGCAGGGGGTCGGAACCCGCCCACATGCTGGCCGCCAGTCGCAGGTACTCCTTCTGCACGGCCTCGATCTCAGGCGTGCTCTCCATCTCGAAGATCGTGCACTTCTTCAGCCGGCTGCGGCGGATGGCGTCGAGGTCCGGCAGGTGCGCCGCCAGCTTCAGCCCGGTGCGGGCGTTGTACTTGTCGATCTGGTCGGTGCCGGCGCTGCGGTTGGCGATGACGCCACCCAGCCGCACGCGGTAGTTCTTGGCCTTCGCGCCGATGGCCTGCACGATGCGGTTCATCGCGAAGATCGAGTCGAAGTCGTTGGCCGTGACGATCATCGCCCGCTCGGCGTGCTGAAGCGGCGCCGCGAAGCCGCCGCAGACCACGTCGCCCAACACGTCGAAGATCACGACATCGGTGTCTTCCAGCAGGTGGTGCTCCTTGAGCAGCTTCACCGTCTGGCCGACCACGTAGCCGCCGCAACCCGTGCCCGCGGGCGGGCCCCCGGCCTCGACGCACATGACGCCGTTGTAGCCCTCGAAGACGAAGTCCTCGGGGCGCAGCTCCTCGGCGTGGAAGTTCACCGTCTCAAGGATGTCGATGACGGTGGGCAGCATCTTCTTCGTCAGCGTGAAGGTGCTGTCGTGCTTGGGGTCACAGCCGATCTGCAGCACGCGCTTGCCCAACTTGCTGAAGGCGGCGCTGAGGTTGGAGCTGGTGGTGCTCTTGCCGATGCCGCCCTTGCCGTAGATGGCAAAGACCTTGGCAGTGCCTATCTTGACGTTGCCGTCCTGCTGCACCTGCACGCTGCCCTCGCCATCTTCGCGGGGGTCCGGGGCCGGGCGGGCGCCGCGGCCGATGTTCGTGACGGGGACTTCGGTGACGTTCATGCGGCGGCTCTCTGGTGGACGTCCTGGTACGGGCCGTCGAAGACCCCTTCGAGGCGGTCTTCGAGTTCCTCGCCCGCGCGCTTGAGCGCGGCCAGGGTGTCGGCGTCGGGTTGCCAGTACTGGCGGTCACAGGCCTCAAGCAGACGGCTCGCAACCTTGGCGCTGGCGGTGGGGTTCAGGGTGGCGAGGCGTTCGCGCATCGCCGGGTCGAGCACGAAGGTCTCGGTGAGGTGCTGGTACACCCAGGGGGCGACCTGACCGGTTGTCGCGCTCCAGGCGAAGGTGTTGGTGATGCTCGCCTCGATCTGGCGCACGCCCTCGTAGCCGTGCTCCAGCATGCCTTCGTACCACTTGGGATTGAGCATGCGGGTGCGGGTTTCCAGCGCCACCTGTTCTGAGAGCGTGCGCACGGTGCCGCTGCCTTCGCTGCGTGTCTGGTCGGAGATGTAGACCGGCACCTCGGCCGCCGCGCCTGTGGCGCCGCCGGCCACCTTGGCGCGCTTGACCGCCCGACTGATGCCCCCGAGCGTGTCGAAGTAGGTGTCGATGGTGGTGACGCCGAGCTCCACCGAATCCAGGTTCTGATAGGTCAGCGCCACGTCGGCCAGCACGTGGTTGAGCAGCGCCGCCTGCGCGACCGGCTTGCCGGCGCGACCGTAGGCGTAGCCCTTGCGCTTGGTGTAGGCCTCGGCGAGTTCGTCTTCGTCTTGCCAGGTGCTGCTGTCGACCAGCAGGTTGATGTTGGCGCCGTAGGCGCCGTCGGCATTGCCGAACACGCGCAGCGCGGCGGTCTCAAGATCTCCGCCGTGCTCGCGCTGCCAGGTCAGGGCATGCTTGCGCACAAAGTTCTGCGTCTCGGGCTCGTCGGCGCTGGCGGCCATGAAGGCGGCCTCGGCCAGCATGCGGATCTGCAGCGGCAGCAGGTCGCGAAAGATGCCCGACAGCGTCATCACCACATCGATGCGGGGGCGTCCCAGCTGCTCCAGAGGGATCAGCATGGCCCCGGCCAGGCGTCCATAGCCGTCGAAGCGCGGCGCCGCGCCCATCAGCGCCAGCGCCTGGGCCAGCGGCGCGCCCTCGCTCTTGAGGTTGTCGGTGCCCCACAGCACCAGCGCCACCGTCTCCGGCAAGCCGTGGCCGTCTTGCGCGTGGCGCTCCAGCAACTTCTCTGCCTGGCGCGTGGCGTCGCGCACGGCCCAGGCGCTGGGGATGCGGAAGGGGTCGAAGCCGTGCAGATTGCGCCCGGTGGGCAGCACTTCGGGGTTGCGCATCACGTCCCCGCCGGGGGCGGGCGGCACGAAGCGGCCGTCGAGGGCGCGCACGATGCCAGGGATCTCGTGGTCCTCGGCCAAGAGGTGGTTGTGGTGGGCCAGCGCTGCCAGCGCGGCCAGTGCGTCGGCGTTGGCCGGGCGGCCCGCGTCGGCCAGGGCCTGCCCGGGCGTGCGGCCCCGGGTGATGGCCTCGACGCATTCGCGGCTCAGCCCCGCGGGGTTGTCGGCCTCGACGATGGCCCACAACAAGCTGGCACGCTGGTTCGGGCGTGGAGGCTTTCCGACGACGTGAAGGCCGTGGGGAATGAGCGTGTACTCGAGCTCCAGCACCTCGGCGGTGAGGCGTTGCACCTGGCGTTCGGCCTCGTCAAGCAGCCAGGGGGGCTCGGCGGCGGCCAGTTCCAGGCGCGCGGCCTGCGACTGGATCAAGGTGGCAAGCGCCTGCTGCTCGGCGCCCGCATCGCGCCCGCGCCAGCTTTGCATCGAGCTCTTCAGGTCGAGCAGTCCACGGTACAGCCCCGCCTCAGAGACCGGCGGCGTGAGGTAGCTCACCAGCGTGGCCGCCGCGCGGCGCTTGGCGATCGCGCCTTCGCTGGGGTTGTTGCTGGCGTAGAGATAGAAATTGGGCAGGTCGCGGATCAGCCGGTCGGGCCAGCAGTTGCCCGTCATGCCGCTTTGCTTGCCGGGCATGAACTCCAGCGAGCCGTGGGTCCCGAAGTGCAGCACGGCGTCGGCCTCGAAGTCCTCGCGCAACCAGCGGTAGAAGGCGCTGAAGGCATGCGTCGGCGCGAAGCCGCGCTCGAACAGGAGGCGCATCGGGTCGCCCTCGTAGCCCATGCCGGGCTGCACGGTGAGCACCACGTTGCCCAGGTGCACGCCGAGCACGAAGATCGAGCGGCCGTCGGAGAGCTGCCGCCCCGGCGCCGGGCCCCAGGCGGCCTCGATCTCCTTGAGCCAGCGCTCGCGCTTCACGTGGTCAGCCGCCGGGATCTGCGCGAGCACGTTGGCATCGGCGCCGAAGCGCGCCCGGTTGCCCTGCAGCAGCCGCAAGCGCAGTTCGTCGGCGCTGGCCGGCAGATCGACCGTGTAGCCCTCGCGCTGGAGGCCCTTGAGCGTCTCGAAGGCACTCTCGAACACCGAAAGGTGAGCCGCCGTGCCCAGGTTGCCGGCGTTGGGCGGGAAGTTGAACACCACCATCGCCACGCGGCGTTCGCTGCGGGCCTTGCGGCGCAGCGCCACCAGCTTGGCCACGCGCGCAGCCAGCATCGCGGTGCGCTCGCTGCAGGTCTGCATGTCGGTATCGGCCTGCTCGAAGTGGCAGGCCTTCTCGCAGCCGCGGCAGGTGCTGCCGGCCGCGCCGCCGCGGCCGCCGTAGACACCGGGGCCGGTGGCGCCGTCGAGCTCGGGGATGGCGACCATGATCGTGGTCTCCACCGGCAGAAGACCACGCGCAGAGCCGCCCCACTCGGGCAGGCTCTGGAACTCCACCGAGTGCGCGGCGACGTAGGGCACGTCGAGCCGGGCCAGGATCTCTTCGGCGGCTCGAGAGTCGTTGTAGGCCGGTCCGCCGACCAGCGAGAAGCCGGTCAGCGAGAGGACCGCGTCCACGGTGGCGCGGCCGTCAGCCATGAAGAAGCGCTCGATGGCCGGGCGTGAGTCGAGACCCGACGCGAAGGCCGGCACCACCTGCAGGCCCTGCACCTCGAGTGCGGCGATCACGCCGTCGTAGTGGCGCGCGTTGCCGGCCAGCAGGTAGCTGCGCAGCAGCAGCAGGCCGACGCGGCCCTTGGCCCGATCGGCAGGCACCAGCTGCGGCAGTGCAGCGATCTCGTCAGACAGCCGGCCAGGCAGGCGCGGGTGGTAGACGCCGACCTCGGGGTACTCCACCGGGCCGTCCGCCGTGGTGTGACCGCGCAGCGTGGCCCGAGCCCCGGTGCCCACGGCCATGCCGGCGTAGCGGTCCACCAGGAAGCGGACCATGTTGACGACGTTGTCTTGCGAGCCGCCGAGCCAGTACTGCAGGGTCAGGAAATAGGCCCGCACGTCTTGCGCGGTACCGGGGATGAACTTCAGCAGCTGCGGCAGCCGGCGCAGCATCTTCATCTGGCGTTCGCCGCTGCTGGCGCTGGGGGCGTTGCCGTCCTTGGCCTGCTCGGCGCCACTCTTGCCGCGGAGCTTCTTCAGCAGCGCCAACACGCCGCTGGCCGGCTTGGCCATGTCGAACTTGCCCATGCGCGTGAGCCTGGCCACCTCGCCGGCGCTCATCGCGCAGACCATGGCATCGCAGTGCTCGCGGCGCGCTGCCAGCGCATCGAGCACCGGCTTGAAGTGCTCCTCCATGAAGAGCATGGTCACGACGATGATGTCGCCCTGCGCGATGTCGTCCCTGCAGCGCTGCAGGGCCTGCGTGTCGCAGGCCCACTCGGAGGCCGCGTGCATGGAGAAACGCAGGCCAGGCAGTTGACGCTCCAGTGTGCCGCGGGCGCGCTCGGCCGCGCCTTGCAGGTGCGGGTCCATGGTCACCAGGACGAAGCGCAGCGAGGGCGGGGCGGTGGTCTTCATGTGATGCGTCAGTTGATGCGTCTGATCAGCGTCCAAAGTGGGCCTTGGCGTCGTACAGCGTCTCGACGGTGATCAGGGCCAAACCTCGCTCCACGGCGAAGCGCTCGGTGTTGCGGCGGGCCTTCCCGCGCACGAAAAAGGGCACCTTCTGCAGCTCCTTCTGCGCGTCGGGGGCCCAGGTGGCGCCGGACTGCGCAGCCACCGGCACGGCAGCGTCCACCGGTGCGGGCTCGTTGGCGGCGGGCGCGGGCGCGGGTTCGACCACCGGCGCCTGGCTGGCCACGGGCACGCTCTCGGGTGCTTCCCGCGGCGCGCCGGCGTGCGACAGGTGCGAGGCTGCGGCGCCCTCGTGGAACTCGAAGTCCTCGCGGAACATGGTGAGCAGGTGCTCCTCGAGGCCCATCATCAGCGGGTGCACCCAGGTGTCGAACAGCACCGCGGCGCCCTCGAAGCCCATCTGCGGCGAGTAGCGCGCCGGGAAGTCCTGCACGTGCACGGGTGCACTGATCACCGCGCAAGGCAGCTTCAGCCGCTTGGCGATGTGGCGCTCCATCTGTGTGCCCAGCACGAGCTCGGGCTGGGCCTCGGCGATCTTCTGCTCGACCTCGAGGTAGTCATCGCTGATCAGCGGCTCGACGCCGTACTTCGCGGCGGCCTCGCGCAGATCGCGCGCGAACTCGCGGCTGTAGGTGCCCAGACCCACGACCTGGAAGCCCAGTTCCTCGGCCGCCACGCGCGCGGCGGCGATGGCGTGCGTGGCGTCGCCGAACACGAACACGCGCTTGCCCGTGAGGTAGGTGCTGTCGACCGAGCGCGAGTACCAGCTGGCGCGCGAGCTGCTGCGCGCCAGCAGCGCCGTGGCGTCGATGCCGGCGAGCGCCGCGACCTCGGCGATGAACTGGCGCGTCGCGCCCACGCCGATGGGTACGGTCTTGGTGAAAGGCTGACCGAAGGCGCGCTGAAGATAGCTGGCGGCCTGGCCGGCGATTTCGGGGTAGAGGACGACGTTGAAGTCGGCCTCGTGCAGGCGGGAGATGTCGGCGGCGCTGGCGTCCAGCGGCGCCACCACGTGCACGTCGACGCCGATCTGGGCCAGCAGCTTGCTGACCTCGGCGACGTCGTCGCGGTGGCGGAAGCCCAGCGCCGTGGGGCCCAACAGGTTGCAGCACTGGCGCTCGCGCGCCGGGCGGCGCGGCACGGCATCGCGGCGAGGCGCCAGCGCGCGCACCAACTGGTACAGCGTCTCCGAGGCGCCCCAGTTTTCCTTGCGCTGGTAGGCCGGCAGCTCCAGCGGCACCACCGGCACCGGCAGCTTCAGGCCCTGGGCAAGGCCGCCGGGGTCGTCCTGGATCAGCTCGGCCGTGCAGCTGGCGCCCACCAGCAGCGCCTTGGGCCGGAAGCGCTCGAAGGCCTCGCGCGTGGCGGTCTTGAACAGCTCGGCGGTGTCGCCGCCCAGATCGCGCGCCTGGAAGGTGGTGTAGGTGACGGGCGGGCGGCGGTCGCGCCGCTCGATCATGGTGAACAGCAGGTCGGCGTAGGTGTCGCCCTGCGGCGCGTGCAGCACGTAGTGGACGTCGGTGAGGGCCGTGGCCACGCGCATGGCGCCCACGTGCGGCGGGCCTTCGTAGGTCCAGAGCGTCAGTTGCATGGTGTCAGGCTGCCACGCGCGCGGGGTTGGACCGCGCCAGCAGGGCCTTGCGGCGCAGCGGGCGGGCGAACAGCTCGGCCAGGTCTGCCGCCTGCTCGTAGCCGTGGATCGGCGTGAACACCAGTTCGATCGCCCACTTGGTGGTCAGGCCCTCGGCCTCCAGCGGGTTGGCCAGGCCCAGCCCGCAGACGGTGATGTCGGGCCGGTCGGCGCGGCAGCGGTCGAGCTGCTGCTCGACGTGCTGGCCCTCCGACAGGCGAGTGCCCGCAGGCAGCAGGGCCAGTTCCTCGGCCATCAGGTCCCGGTGGAGGAACGGTGTGCCCACCTCAAGCAGCTTCGCGCCCAGTTCGCGCGCGAGGAAGCGCGCGATCGGGATCTCAAGCTGAGAGTCCGGGAAGAAGAAGAGGCGCTGGCCCTCCAGCGACTCGCGCAGCCGCGCCAGCGCCACGGCGGCACGCTCGCGCGCGCTGCTGGTGACGTGCTCCACCACCGCGTCGGCCACGCCGAATGCGCGGGCCGCAGACTGCAGCCAGCCTGTGGTGCCTTCGACGCCGATGGGGAAGGGCGCCGCGATGCGGCGCGCTCCGCGGGCCTCGAGTGCGCGGGCGGTGTCGCCGAGGAATGGCTGCGCGAGCAGGAAGCGCGTGCCCTCGCCCACGGCGGGCAGCTGGTCGCTGCGCCGCGCCGGCAGGAAGCCGATGCGCGCCGGCAGCCCGAGCCGGCCGAGAAGCCGCGCGAGCTGGTCTTCGACGATGTCCGGCAGCGCGCCCACGACCAGCAGCTGCGACTCGGCCGTGTTCGCCATCACCGGCACCAGCGAGGCCAGGCAGGCGTCCTCGCCCTGCGTGAAGGTGGTTTCGATGCCGCTGCCGCTGTAGTTGAGGACACGGACGCGCGGCAGGAACTGCGCGGAGAGCCGCTCGGCGGCGCGGGACAGGTCGAGCTTGATGACCTCGCTGGGGCAGCTGCCGACCAGGAACAGCGTCTTGATGTCGGGTCGGCGCTCCAGCAAGCGGGCCACCACGCGGTCGAGTTCGTCGTTGGCGTCGGCCAGACCGGCGAGATCGCGCTCGTCGAGGATGGCCGTCGCAAAACGGGGCTCAGCGAAAATCATCACCCCCGCGGCGCTCTGCACCAGGTGCGCGCAGGTGCGCGAGCCCACCACCAGGAAGAAGGCATCCTGGATCTTGCGGTGCAGCCAGACGATGCCGGTGAGGCCGCAGAACACCTCGTGCTGGCCACGCTCGCGCAGGACGGCGGCGGTGCTGCAGCCGCCGGCGGCTGCGTGCAGCGGGATGACGGTGTTCATGCGGGGACTCCCTGGCCGGCCGCGTCGGCGGCGCGTGCGGCCAGGCGCGCGGCACGCAGCTTGAGGACGAACTGGGTGGCGTTGATGAGATAAGCGGCATAGGCGGCCAGCGCCAACACCATCAGTCCTTGCGGACCCAGCCAGCCGGCGAACAGCGTCACCAGATAGGCCGTGTGCAGCGCCAGCACCAGCATGCTGAACACGTCTTCCCAGAAGAAGGGCTCGGCGAACAGGTACACGCCGTACACCACCTTCTCCCAGATGCAGCCCGTGACCATGATGGTGTAGAGCAACAGCGTCTTCAGCAGCACCGAGGCCGTCGCGATCTCATAGCCGGTGCCAGCGGCCAGGTAGCGCAAGACCAGCACCGCACTGGCGGCGAACACGACGAACTGCAGCGGCGCCAGGATGCCCTGCACGAGGGTCCAGGCCGAGGCGTCGCGCCGACGCCGCTGCTCCGGGGTGTACAGCGGGCTCCGGTGGGCGGGGGCGCGGGAGGGGGTGGACATCGTCGGCTCGGTTGCGGGGGCGGGTCCCGTGGCAGTCCCGCATGTCAGGGATGTGGGCAGCCTAGGGGCTGGACGCGCGGATGTCAATCGAGATAGACGTAAACTGACATTGACACTTCGGGAGGTGGATGATTCACCCGGCCCCACCGTTGCATTCGAGGCGGCGGGGCCTTCATCACAGCGCCCAGGCGCAGCCACCGCAGGATGGCCGCGCGCGACCCGAAGACGAGGATCAGGATGAGCGTGACTGGCCGATCCACGCCCGCGCCGGGTGGGTCTGGCCCTTTTGACCACAGCGACGCCCCGGTGTACAAGGCAGGCTGTTGCAGTGCTCGGCCGGCAAAGCGGATCCGGGCCGGGGATTCCGGGCCGACCAAGGCCCCGCCTGGCGGTGCTGGGTCGGGGAGGGTCGGCGGCCCCTGGCAGGATCCGCTGCGGTCGCTCCCCGGAGCGACCGCAGCGGCGGCGGTGAGGAGGTACCCAGCATGCGGCCCAGCCCGTCCCCGAAGCCCGGCCAGCCTGAGCCTTGCACGCCCAGCTCAACCGTCTGGCCTCCCGCAACCCCCGATCCGCAGCCCGCGCGGGTGGATGCCGACTTGAACGCCGTCCGCCTGCGCGTCTCGCGCCTGACCCGCACGCTCGAGACCGACGTCATCCCGCGCCTGGTCAGACAGCACCGCGAGACCCCCGGCGCCGAAGGTCCCGGTCCCGCTCCAAGGGAGATCCAGGCCTTTGTCGACGCGCTCATCGCCGAAGACGACGAACGAACCGACCAAATGATCCAGGCCCTGCGCCAGCGGGGCGTGTCCGTGGCGACCCTCTACGTCGACCTGCTGGCCCCGGCGGCCCGCGAGCTCGGGCTTCTCTGGGAGCAGGACCGTGTCGACTTCGCCACGGCCACCGTCAGCCTGGGCCGTCTGCAGCGCCTGATGCGCCAGCTCAGCCCCGACTTCGGCCGTGAGGTCGAGCACCCATTCCACGGCCGCCGCGTACTGCTCACGCAGCCTGAGAGCGAACAGCACATGTTCGGCCTGTCGATGGTCGCCGAGTTCTTTCGCCGCGAAGGCTGGGACGTCCTGGGTGGTGTTGCCGGGGTCGGGGTCGAGGCCGTGGCGTGGGTGAGACGCGACTGGTTCGACGCCGTGGGTTTTTCCCTAGGCAGCGAGACCGGCCTGCCGTGGCTGCGCGATACCATCGCGGCCGTTCGCTTGGCGTCGCGCAACCCGTCACTGGTGGTGCTCGTCGGTGGCCCCTTGTTCTCGATCCATCCTGAGTGGGCGGGTCAGGTCGGCGCCGACGCCACCGCCGACGGGCGCAACGCCCCCAGCGTGGCCGAGGCGCTGGTGACCCAACGTGTGCGGGAGCAGTCCGGGGCTGCACGCGTGACCTGATCCGAAAACCCGGGAGACGACCACCTTGATTCGGGCCCCGAACTGCCGTCAGCAACCGAAAGACCTCCCATGAGGCGGCCGGCAGCCCGCAAGCCGGATCTGATCGGCGACTTCGACTCTCGCGTGGCGAACCGCCTTCTGGGCACCGCCAGCGACATCGTTCTGGTGCTCGACCGCGATGCGGTGGTCCTGGATCTGCGTGTCCCGGATCCCCAACTGGCCCTGTTGCTGGGCGAAGGCTGGCGCGGCCGCCTCTGGCGCGACCTGGTCACGGTGGAAGGGCGCGACAAGATCGACTCCCTGATCAAGGACGTGCGAGCCGGACAGCCGGCCCGCTGGCGGCAGGTGAACCACGCCGTGCACGGGCGTGACGACATACCGGTGAGCTACACGGCCCTGGCCCTGGTCGACGAGGCGACAGACCTGCAGGCCCCGGCCCTGCTGGCACTGGGCCGCGACCTTCGCGCGACGGCCCAGTTGCAGCGCCGCCTGGTCGATGCCCAGCAGGCGATGGAGCGCGACTACTGGCGCTTTCGTGAAGCCGAGACCCGCTACCGCACCTTGTTCCAGACTGCCTCGGAGGCGGTTCTGATTGCCGACAGCCTGACGCTGAAGGTGCTGGAAGCCAACCCCGCCGCCGAGGCATTGTTCGGCCGCGCGGCGGGCCGGCTGGCCGGGATCGCGCTGCCCGGGCTGTTCGAAGGCTCTTCGCAGGGCCGGCTCCAGGCCTGGTTGGCGGGCAGCCGCAGTGGCTTGGCCGACGCTGCGCCGGAGCGCACGCGCGTGCGTCTGTCCAGCGGCTCGGCTTCGCCGCCAGACGCCGAGTTCGAGCTTTCGCTGGCGGTGTTCCGCCAGCAGCAGTCATCGCAGTTGCTGCTGCGCGTGCGCCCTGCCGCTGCCGCCTCGGCGGACGGTCGGCGCTCGGCCCGTGCCGCTGGCCACGCGCCCGCCGAGGACCACACCCATCTGCTCGAGGCCTGGGAGCGCCACACAGCCGACGCGCTGGCCTTCACCGATGGCCAGGGCCGTGTGTTGCGCGCAAACGCTGCCTTTGCGACGCTGGCGCAACTGGCCAGCCCCGAAGCGGCCCGCGGTGCGCTGCTCGATCGCTGGCTCGGCCGCACCGGCGTCGAGCTCAACGTGCTGCTCACCAATCTGCGCAACGCCGACGTCGTGGCTGCTTTCCCGACGGCGCTGCGCGGCGAGGTGGGGGTGGAGCATGAGGTCGAGGTGTCGGCGACCCGGCTGGACGTCGGGGCCTCGCCGGCTCTGGCCTTCTCGATCCGCGACATCGGCCGCCGCATCGACAACGCCGACCGCGGCGTGGCGGCCCTGGGGCGCTCCCCCGGTGAACTCACCGAACTGGTCGGTCGAGTGCCGATGAAGGACATCGTCGCCGAGACGGCCGAGGTCATCGAGCAGCTGTGCATCGAGACTGCGTTGCAGATGACGCACAACAACCGCGCGCTGGCGGCGCAGTTTCTGGGACTGTCTCGGCAGAGCCTCTACGTCAAGCTGCGTCGGTATGGCCTGGCGACCGGTGAGGGTGCTGGCGAGGGTGACGGCTGAAGCTCTGCGCCCGGGCGGCATCAAGCCCGATAGTCAACCCGACATGACGCATATCGTGTAAATTTGGATTGACGTTTTTCAGGCCAGGGGGCACCATGCCGGCATGGCCTTGCCTGCGCCCTCGGCGGTTGCCGAACTGCTGAAGCCGATCACCTGGTTCCCACCCATGTGGGCGTTCGGGTGCGGCGTCGTGGCATCCGGCGAGTCGCTGGACGGGCGGATCGGCCTCGTCGTCGCGGGCGTGTTGCTGGCCGGACCGGCGGTGTGTGCCACCAGCCAGGCGGTGAACGACTGGTTCGACCGCCACGTCGACGCCATCAACGAGCCGCACCGGCCCATCCCCTCGGGTCGCATGCCGGGCCGCTGGGGCCTTTATGTGGCCATCCTCTGGACATTGCTGTCGCTGCTGCTGTCGCTGCTGCTCGGGCCCTGGGGTTTTGGCGCCGCGGTGGTGGGCCTGCTGCTGGCGTGGGCCTACAGCGCGCCGCCGTTGCGGCTCAAGCGCAACGGCTGGTGGGGCAATGCGGCCTGCGGCATCAGCTACGAGGGCCTGGCCTGGTTCACCGGCGCCGCCGTCATGGCCGGTGGTGCGATGCCCGACCTGCGCTCGCTGATCCTGGCGGCGCTGTACAGCGCCGGTGCCCACGGCATCATGACGCTCAACGACTTCAAGTCGATCGCCGGTGATCGCAGGATGGGCATTGCGTCGCTGCCGGTGCAACTGGGCCCGCGACGCGCGGCCCTCGCCGCGGCCGGCACCATGGTGCTCGCGCAGGCGCTCGTGATCGCGTTGCTGCTCGACTGGGGCCGCCCTGTGCACGCCGCCGCCGTCGCCGGCCTCGTGCTGGCACAAGTGCTGATGGCACGCCGCTTTGTCGCCGCGCCGGTGGAGCGCGCGATCTGGTTCAGTGGCCTGGGCGTGACGCTGTTCGTGGCCGGCATGCTGGTCAGCGCGTTCGCGCTCCGGGGCCTGGCATGAGACCGGCCCGCTGCCGCGTGCACGGCCCGCAGGTCCCGTCCCCAAGGGCTGTGCGGTGAGCTGGTTCGCCATCTTCCGAATCGGCCTGGTGCAGATGGCCTTGGGAGCCATCGTCGTGCTCACCACCTCCACGCTCAACCGCGTCATGGTGGTCGAGTTGCAGCTAGCGGCCCTGGTGCCGGGCCTGATGGTCGCGCTGCACTATGCCGTGCAACTGACGAGGCCGCGCATGGGTTTCGGGTCCGACCGTGGCGGTCTGCGCACCCCCTGGATCGTCGGTGGCATGGTGGTGCTGGCCTTGGGCGGCTTCGGTGCCGCGACGGGCACCGCCTGGGCGGCCACGGCGCCCATCGCCGGCTTGACACTGGCCGCCGCGAGCTTTGTGTTCGTGGGCCTGGGTGTGTCGGCCACCGGCACCTCGGTGCTGGCGCTGCTGGCCGCGCGGGTGTCGCCGGAGCGGCGCGCTGGTGCCGCCACGCTGGTGTGGGTGATGATGATCGTCGGCCTTGCCGGCAGCGCGGGCTTGGCCGGAAGCTTTCTCGACCCTTTCAGCCCGCAAAGGCTGGTCCAGGTGTCGGGCGTGGTCTCGGCCGTGGCCCTGGTGCTGGCGCTGGTGGCCATCGCCGGGGTCGAGCGCCGTGCCTTGCGCGTCACCGCGCCCAGCCACGACCGCCCGCCGTTCCGTGCCGCACTGGCCGAGGTGTGGCGCGAGGCAGACGCCCGACGCTTCACCATCTTTGTGCTGGTGTCGATGCTGGCCTACAGCGCGCAGGACCTGATCCTCGAGCCCTATGCCGGCGTCCGCTTCGGCTTCACGCCGGGCGAGAGTACCCAGCTGTCGGGGCTGCAGCACGGCGGCACGCTGGCCGGCATGCTGCTGGCCGCGATGGCCGGGCGCCGTGTCGCCGGTGTCTCGCTCGGTTCGCTGCGCCACTGGATCCTCGGGGGTTGCCTGGCTTCGGCGCTGACGCTGCTGGGCCTGGTGGCCGGTGCCGCGCTCGGGCCACCCTGGCCGCTGCGCGCCAACGTCTTCCTCCTCGGCGTTGCCAACGGGGCCTTCTCGATCGCCGCCATCGGCTCGATGATGGCCCTGGCCAGCCAGGGTCGGGCGTCGCGCGAGGGCACGCGCATGGGCCTGTGGGGCGCCGCGCAGGCCGTGGGCTTTGCCGTGGGGGGAGTGGCCGGCACAGCGGCCAGCGATCTCGCACGCTGGGCCCTCGGCTCCCAGGTGGCCGCCTACGGGATGGTGTTCGCGGTCGAGGCCCTGCTCTTCATCGTCGCCGCCTGGTTGGCGCTGCGCATCGCCCTGCCACAGCCTGCCGCGGCCGCCGCGCCCCGCATTGAACCCGCAACCCGCGCCACACCGCGGGCAGGAGGAACCGCATGAACCACTCACCCAGCGCTCCCCGTACCTATGACGCCGTCGTCGTCGGAGGCGGCCCGGCCGGGGCCACGGCGGCTCACGATCTCGCGCGCCAGGGCTTGAGCGTCCTGCTGCTCGACCGGGCAGGCCGCATCAAGCCCTGCGGCGGCGCCATCCCGCCTCGCCTGATCAAGGACTTCGAGATCCCCGATTCACTGCTGGTCGCCAAGGCCCGTTGCGCACGCATGGTCTCGCCCACCGACCAGCGCGTCGACATTCCGATCGAAGGCGGTTTCGTCGGCATGGTCGACCGCGAGGTCTTCGACGAATGGCTGCGCGAGCGGGCCGCCGCGGCCGGCGCCGTGCGCCGCCGGGGTCGCTTCACTGAACTCGGGCGCGCGGCCGACGGCACTGCCGTCGTGCATTTCGAGACCGACGCCAGCGCAGGCAGCGAGCGCGGGCCGCAGCCGCCGGCCCGCGCCCAGGTGCGGGCTCGGGTCGTCATCGGCGCGGACGGCGCGCGCAGCGAGGTCGCGCGGCAGGCCGTGCCCGGCGCCGAGCGCACCAGCTACGTCTTCGCCTATCACGAGATCGTGGCGCGCCCAGAGCAGCCGCCTGAAGGCTACGACCCGAGCCGCTGCGACGTCGTCTACCGCGGCGAGCTCTCGCCCGACTTCTACGGCTGGGTCTTCCCGCACGGCAACACGCTGTCCGTCGGCACCGGCAGCGCCGACAAGGGCTTCTCGCTGCGCAACGCCACCGCCAAGCTGCGGGCTGCCAGCGGCCTGGACACGGCGCCCACGCTGCGCCGCGAGGGCGCGCCGATCCCGATGAAGCCGCTGCCCCGCTGGGAGAACGGGCGCGATGTGGTGCTCGCGGGTGACGCCGCTGGCGTGGTCGCCCCGGCCTCGGGCGAAGGCATCTACTACGCCATGACCGGCGGCCGTCTGGCCGCCGAGGCGGCCGCCGAATTCCTGCGCACTGGCGAGGCGAAGGCGCTGAAGTTGGCGCGCAAGCGCTTCATGCGCGATCACGGCATGGTGTTCTGGGTGCTGGGCATCATGCAGCGCTTCTGGTACGTGAGCGACAAGCGTCGCGAGCGCTTCGTCAGCATCTGTCGCGACAAGGACGTGCAGCAGCTCACCTTCGAGTCCTACATGCACAAGAAGCTGGCGCGCAAGAAGCCCATGGCGCACGTGAGGATCTTCTTCAAGGACGTGGCGCACCTGCTGGGCCTCGTGCGAGCCTGACTCTGGCGTATCCCACCCCGCGGACGCGCCCCCACCCGCCGGCGCCACCGATCATGACCCGCTCCCAGCCCGACCATGCCGAGCTCGCGCTGCTGGCGCAGTACGCGCCGGAGCTGGCGAGGGCCTTCGCCAGCCTGGCCTGCGACATCGCGATGGTCGTCGACCGCGAGGGCACCATCACGGCCATTGCCCACAACGAGGCGCGCAGCCTGGCCTCCGTCAGCGAAGGCTGGCTGGGCCGGCTGCTCGGCGACACGGTGACGCCGCAGACCCGCCACAAGGTCGACAAGCTGCTCGCCGACGTCGGCACCACCGGGATCGGCCGCCGACGCGAGGTGAACCTTCTGCGGTCGTCGGGTGGCACGGCAGGCGACGAGGAGATCCCGGTGGCCTACACCGCGCTGCGCCTGGGCGCAGAGGGGCCGGCTCTCGCCGTCGGCCAGGACCTGCGGGCGCTGGTGCGCATGCAGCAACGCTTCGTCCGCGTGCAGCAGGAGCTCGAGCGCGGCTATGTGGCTGCCTTGGCCGCCGAACGCGCGGCTGGGAGGGCCTTGCCGGGGCTGGACGAGGCGCCGCTCGACGAGGCCTCACGCGCCGCATTCGCTGCCTGGCTCCTGGCCGAGCGCCAGTCGGGCGATGCGCCGCCGCCCCCGCCGACGGTGCCGCCAGCGGCTTGATCCTGGTCCGGAGCCCTGCGGGGTGATGACCGCCGACTCGGGCACACTGCCGGCCATGACGGATACCGCCCAGGGCCCGCTGCAGGGCCTTCGAGTCATCGAGTTCGCCGGCATCGGCCCCGCGCCGCTGGCCTGCATGCTGTTCTCCGATCTCGGCGCCGATGTCGTGCGCGTCGACCGCATGGCCCCCAGCGGCCTCGGGTTGGCCCTGGCACCGGAGCACGACGTCAACGCGCGCGGTCGGCGCTCGGTGGCGCTGGATCTCAAGCAGCCCGCCGGCCGCGATGCGGCGCTGGGCCTGGTGGCCGGCGCCGACGTGCTGGTCGAGGGCTTCCGCCCCGGCGTGATGGAAAAGCTCGGCCTCGGCCCCGAACCCTGCGCGGCGGCGAACCCGCGCCTCGTCTATGGCCGCATGACCGGCTTTGGCCAGCACGGACCGCTCGCGCCGCAGGCCGGCCACGACCTGAACTACCTCGCGCTCACCGGTCTGCTGCAGGCCATCGGCCCGGCCGGCGGTGCCCCCTTGCCGCCGCTGAACCTGGTGGCCGACTACGGCGGCGGCGCGATGTTCCTGGCCTTCGGCGTGATGGCGGCGCTGTGGGAGCGGCAGCGCTCGGGCCGCGGGCAGGTGGTTGACGCGGCCATGGTCGACGGCGCCGCAGCGCTGGGCTCGATCTTCTGGGGTCTGCGCGCCGCCGGCCAGTGGCACCCCGGGCGTGGCAGCAACCTGCTCGACGGCGGCGCGCCGTTCTACGCCTGCTACGAAACCGCCGACGGCCGCTGGATGAGTCTGGCGGCGCTGGAGCCGAGGTTCTTTGCCGAGGCCGTCGCGCTGCTGGGCCTGGATGCGGAGTGGTGCATCCGGCAGCACGACCGCCGCGCCTGGCCCGCCTTGCGCAGCGCCATCGCCGCGGCGTTCCGCCGCCACAGCCAGGCCGAGTGGACGGACCGTGCCGCCGGCACCGACAGTTGCATCACCCCGGTGCTCGACTTCGATCAGGCCCCGGCGCACCCGCACGCGCAGGCCCGCGAGGGCTTTGTCGAGGTCGAGGGTCAGTGGCAGCCGGCCCCGGCGCCACGTTTCTCGCGCACCCCAGCGCCCGCGCTGCGGCGCCCCGCCAGGCCCGGCGAGCACAGCGACGCCGTGCTCGCCGAGGCCGGCCTGGATGCCGCTGCGCTGCGTGCGGCCGGGGTGTTGCTGTGAGGACTGCCGTGCACCAGACACCCGCCGACGCGCGCCGCGCGGCGTCGCTGATCCTGCTGCGCAACGGCGAGCCGGGCCTGGAGGTGCTGATGCTGCGCCGCGCCGAACGCCAGGGCGACCTGCGCAGCGGCGTGACGGTCTTCCCAGGCGGCGTGCTCGACCCACGCGATCACGAGGTCTACGGCCGCGTGCATGGCGCCGACGACGCAGCGCTCAGTGCGCGCATGGGCTTGCCTGCCGGCGGCATGGACTACGCCATCGCCGCGGTGCGCGAGACCTTCGAGGAGGTCGGCCTGCTGATCGCCCATGGCGCCGACGGCCATGCCGTGACACCCGCCCAGGCGCTCGCGCTTGCACCCTGGCGCGACCGGCTGCACCGCAACGAAGCCACCATGGGCATGCTCTGCGACGCCGCCAGGCTGACGATCGACTTGAGTGGCCTGGCCTATCACAGCCACTGGCTCACCCCACCGGGCAGCCCCAAGCGTTTCGATACGCGATTCTTTGTCGCCGAAGCACCGGCGGGCCAGCAGGCCGTGCCCGATCTCGCCGAGGCCGTCGACTTGATGTGGCTCACACCGGCCGAGGCCCTGTCGCCCGGGCGGGGCCTGAAGCTGCTGCCGGTGACCGCCGTGACGCTGAAGGAGCTGGCCGCCTTCGCCGATGTGGCTGCGGCGCTGGCGGCTGCGCGCGACCGCGGACCGACGCCGTGCGTGATGCCGCGCCGCGCCGTGCGCGCCGGCAAGCCGGTGGTCGTGCTGCCGCACGAGTTGCCCTACGCCGAGATCGGCCGCCTCGATCCCGAAGGGCGTGCCGATGTCTTGGCCGAACTGCTGCCGGGGCGCGTCGTGTGGCTGTCACCCAACGTGGCGCGCATCACCGCGCCCAACCCCGGGCCGATGACGGGCCCGGGCACCAACAGCTACCTGGTGGGCAGCGGCAGCCGCTGGGTGGTGATCGATCCCGGACCGGCCCACGAGGGCCACCTGCAGGCGCTGAAGGCCGCGCTGCCTGCAGCCGCGGGCGGGCGGCCGCTGGCCATTCTGGCCACCCACACGCACCGCGACCACTCGCCCGGCGCTTCACCGCTGGCCGCTGCCACTGGCGCGCCGGTGTGGGGCCGGCTCGCCGGCCACCGGATGTGGCAGGACGACAGCTTCCGCCCGGACCACGAGCCGGCCGACGGCGAGCGGCTCGATCTCGGTGACGGTCTCAGCCTTCACGCGGTGCACACGCCGGGCCATGCCAGCAACCACCTGTGCTGGTGGCTCGAGTCGGAGCGGCTGCTGTTCACCGGCGACCACCTGATGCAAGGCTCCACTGTCGTCATCAACCCGCCCGATGGCGACATGGCGGCCTACCTGGAGTCGCTGCGCACGCTGCGCCGGGCGCACGACGAGGGCACGCGCCTCTTGCACTGGCTGGCGCCGGGGCACGGTTTTCTGGTCGCGGAGCCGCCTGCGGTGATCGACGCGCTGGTGGCCCACCGCTTGCGCCGCGAGGCCAAGGTGCTGCAGGCCCTCACGGCCGCGCCGCAGCCGCTGGAGGCGCTGCTGCCGCGCGTCTACGACGACGTTCCCGCCGCGCTGCACGGCGTGGCTGCGCGCTCGCTGCTGGCGCACCTGCTCAAGCTGCAGAGCGAAGGCCGTGCCGTGGGGGCCGGAGAGGGCTGGTCAGCGGTCGGCTGAGGATCCGTCCGTGTGGCGCCAGGCGCCGTCCACCAGCACCTGATGGGGCCCGAACTTCGCCTTGTAGGCCATCTTCGGGCTCTGCGCGATCAAGTAGCCCAGGTACACGTGCGGCAAGTTCAGGATGCGCGTCTGTTCGATTTGCCACAGGATGCTGTAGGTGCCGTAGCTGGTGTGCGGCTCGGGCTCGTAGAAGGTGTAGACGGCCGAGATGCCGTCGGACAGCACGTCGAGGATGCTCACCATCTTCAGCGTCCCGGTCTGGCCGTCGCTCCCGGCCTCACGGAATTCCACGAGGCGCGAGTTGACGCGACTTTGCAGCAGGAACTGCGTGTACTGGTCGACGCTGTCCTGGTCCATGCCGCCGCCGGCATGACGTCCGGTCTGGTAGCGCAGGTAGAGCTGGTAGTGCTCGGGCACGAAGCCCAGACGCAGCACGCGTGAGACGAGGGCACCATGCTGCCGCTGCGCGCGCTTCTGGCTGCGTGTCGGCCGGAAGCGCTCCACCGGCACGCGCAAGGGCACGCAGGCGTGGCAGCCATCGCACCAGGGTCGGTAGGTGAACATGCCACTGCGCCGGAAGCCGCTGGCCACCAGGCCCGAGTAGGTCTCGGCGTGGATGAGGTGGCTGGGCGTGGCGACCTGCGAGCGCGCCTGGCGCTCGGGCAGGTAGCTGCATGGGTAGGGGGCCGTTGCATAGAACTGCAACGACCGCAGCGGCAATTCCTTCGGGTGCGTCACGCGGGGGAGGGCAGGGGCGTCACGGGCGGCTCCAGCAGCAGCGCCCAGTCGTCCGGATCATAGGTCCAGGCCGCGGGTCCCTGTTCTCTCGAGGCACGCCAGACGTGTTCCAGGAAGCGCTCGCGCGGCACCTCACGGGCGCCCAGACTGGCCAGGTGGCGGGTGTTCTGCTGGCAGTCGATCCAGGCGATGCCGCGGCGCCGACAGCCCGCCACCAGTGCGGCCAGCGCGATCTTGCTCGCGTCGGTGGCGTGCGAGAACATCGACTCGCCGTAGGCCATGCGGCCCAGCAGCACGAAGTACAGCCCGCCGACCAGCCGGCCCTGAACCCAGGTCTCCACGCTGTGCACCTGCCCCATGGCCCCCCAGGCCACGTAGGCGTCGCGCATCGCCGGCACGATCCAGGTGCCTTCCTGGCCTTCGCGCGGCGTGCCCGCGCAGGCCCCGATGACGGCGGCCAGGTCGAGGTCGACGCGGACCTCGCAGCCGGGTGTCCGCAGGAAGCGGCGAATCGTCTTCTTGAGCGAAGGTGACAGGCGGAACTCGGCCACGGGCAGCACCATGCGCGGGTCTGGGCTCCACCACAGCACCGGCTGGCCGGGGCTGTACCAGGGGAAGATGCCGGCGCGGTAGGCCTCGAGCAGCCGATCGGGCGTGACGCGGCCGCCGGCCGCCACGAGCCCCGGGGCCTCGGTGCCCGGGCCCAGCGCCAAGGAGGCGTTCGGCAGCGGCTGCCCGTCGTCGATCCAGTGCAGCAGCGACATCGGGCGTGCCGTCTGGCGTCAGCGGCCTGCCAGTTGTTGCCAGAGAAAGGCGTACTCGAGGGCCTGCATGCGCGCGCGCTGCGCGTTATCGGCGGCGCCGCCATGGCCACCCTCGGTGTTCTCCCACAACCAGACACGATGCCCTTGCTCCAGCATGCGGGCGGCCATCTTGCGGGCGTGCCCCGGGTGCACGCGGTCGTCGCGGGTGCTGGTGACGAACAGCACCGGTGGCAGCTTCAGGGAGGGCCGCACGTTGTGGTACGGGCTGTAGCGCGAGATGAAAGCCCAATGCTCGGGCCGGTCGGGATCGCCGTACTCGGCCATCCAGCTGGCGCCGGCCAGCAGGCGGTGGTAGCGGCGCATGTCCAGCAGCGGCACCTGGCTGACGACGGCGCCAAACAGTTCTGGCCTTTGCAGCATGACCGCGCCGACGAGCAGGCCGCCGTTGCTGCCGCCCTGGATGCCGAGCTGCTGCGGGCTGGTGATGCCCTCGCGCACCAGCGCCTCGGCCACGGCCATGAAGTCGTCGAAGCTCTTCTGGCGCTCCCCCAGCAGCGCGGCCTGGTGCCAGGCCGGCCCGAATTCGCCGCCGCCGCGGATGTTGGCCAGCACGTAGACGCCGCCCTGCGTCGTCCAGGCGCGGCCCACGCTGCCGCTGTACCAGGGCGTCATCGGCACCTCGAAGCCGCCGTAGCCATACAGCAGCGTGGGGTTGCGGCCGTCAGCCTTTGCACCCCGGGGCCAGATCACGAAGTAGGGCACCTGCACCCCGTCGCGGCTGATGGCAAAGCGCTGCTCGACGCGCATGCCCTCGGCGTCGTACAGACGGGGCCTCGACTTCAGCTGCTCGCGGGCGTCTTCGCCGGTGCGCAGCAGCCACAGCGCGTCGGGCTGCAGGAAGTCGGCGCTGCTCAACAGCAGGTGTTCGGCCAGAGGGTCGTCGGCCACCCTCGGATCGTGCAGAGGCACCACCGACAGCCGCCCGGGGTGCGGGGCCTGCACCTCGCGTCGGGTCCAGGGGGCGCCAGGCCGATCGGGAGGCGTCCATTCCTCCAGCCGGTTGGCGACCTTGTCCAGCACATTGAGGATCAGGCGGCTGCGTGTCGTGACGGTGTCCACCAGCGAGCGCGTGGCGCTGGGCATGAACAGCAGCGTCCAGTGCGCCTGGCCGGCCAGGTAGGCCTCGGCGTCGGCCACCAGCAACGCGCCGCGCGCGAAGCGCTGCTCACCCGGCTGCCAGTCGCTGCGCAGCTCCATCAGCACATGGCGGCGCCAGAAGCGCAGAGTGGCGTCCGGTGGCATGGGCAGCGGCACCAGGCGCTCGCCCACTTGCAGCGCCATCTCGGTGCTGTAGAAGTCGGGTGCGCGGTAGAAGACGGTGCGCTCGAATCCGGGGGTCAGGTCGACGCTGACGAAGGCGACCACGTCCTGGGCGCGGCCCTCGTAGGCTGTCTTCGCGTCGGCCAGCGGCGTGCCGCGCTGCCAGCGCTTGACGATGCGCGGGTAGCCGCTTTGGGTGAGCGAGCCCGGTCCGAAGTCGGTACCGACCCAGATGGTGTCCGCGTCGGCCCAGGCCGACAGGCTCTTGGCTTCCGGCAGGCGGAAGCCGCCCTCGGCCGGCGACACGAAGCGCTTGCCGACGAGGTCGAACTCGCGCATCACCGTCGCGTCGGCACCTCCGCGCGACAACTGCAACAGGCAGCGCCGGTAGGCGGGCCCGTGGCAGGTGGCGCCGCCCCAAACCCAGTTCTCGCTCTCGGCCCTGCCCAGGGCGTCGAGGTCGAGCACGGTCTCCCAGGCGGGCTCCCGCTTGCGGTACTCCTCGAGCGTCGTGCGGCGCCACAGGCCGCGCGGGTTGGCGGGGTCGCGCCACAGGTTGTAGACGCGGTCGCCAATGCGGCTGATGGTGGGGATGTGGTCGCGCGAGTCCAGCACCTCGAGGATGGTGCGCTCGCGCTCGGCGAATCCGGGCCGCGCCATGAGCGCGGCTTCGGTGAGGGCGTTGCGTTCGCGCACCCAGGCCAGCGCGCGCTCGCCGGTGACGTCTTCGAGCCAGAGGAAGGGGTCGTCGTCGGGGTTCATCGTCGCACCAGCGGAGCGTGGAGCAGGGTGGGCTGCCAGCGGCAGCACGAGCAGCGCCAGGATGACCAGCACGCGCACGATCGGCATCGTCAGGTCGCGGGCCAGAGGGCCTGGGGCTGCAGTTCGACCGAGCGGGTGCCGTCGGCCACCCAGACCAGGCCGTCTTGCACCGTCACCTGCAGCTGCATCGAACGCTGCGCCAGGCCGGCCAGGGCCTGGCTCTGCGCTGCGGGGAGCTGCCAGACCGCCAGGTTGGACAGTCGCGCCACCTTGCCGCGCAGCGCCGCCCACCACACCGGCACGCTGCCGGCGTAGGCGTAGACGCTGACGCGGTCGGCCCGGCCGCAGGCCTTGGCAAGGCGGCGGTCGTCGGGCTGTCCTATCTCCACCCAGCGCAGCAGGCGGCCGGAGAGGTCGTGCTGCCAGAGGTCGGGCTCGTCGACGTCGGACAAGCCACGCGCGGCCTGCAGCGCGTCGGCGCCTTCCGACGTGTCGGCCAGCAGGGCATGGGCCAGGACACGCACCATGAGCCGCTCTTCAGTCTCGGAGGGGTGCAGCGCCAGCGTCAGCGCATGCGTCGCGTAGACGTTGCGGTCCATGTCGGCCACCTGGACGGCGGCCTTGTAGACGGTGGACTTCAGCGCCATGGGGCGGCGATCGGGCGGGGCATCGGTGGGCAAACTCAAGGGCGCGGGGCACGGCGCGGCAAGGGACTGTGCCACAGCGCGTTGCGGACCCGGCGCGGCCCCGGGGTCTCTCAACGCCCTTCGACGAGGACCTTCAGGTTGGCGAGTCCGGTTTCGAAGTCCGGGCCCACCATGCGGTCGGCAAACAGCGCAAACCAGCCGTACATCGGGTTGCTTCCCATGTCACCCTGCATCACCCAGATCACTTCGGTGCCAGCGGCCGTGGGCATGAGGCGGATTTCGCCCTTGGACGTGGTGCCGAACTCGGCGAAGGCCAGGTCGTAGGCCAGGCGCCGTCCAGGCTCGGCGGCCGTGAAGCTCATGCGTCCGTCGCCCTCGGTGGCGCTGCGCCAGGCCCAGGCCGCGCCCGTCCCGCTGGACGGGCCCTCGTAGGTGATCTGCATGGCCGGATCGCGCCGGTTCCAGGCCGACCACGCCGCCCAGCGCCGCGGGTCGGCCACTTCTTCGAACACGCGCTCGGCCGGCGCAGCCATCACCAGACGACGTTCGACCACGAACTCGCGCGACAACAGCAGGCTGCCGGCCGTGAGCACGAGGCCGGCGATCGCAACCAGCGTGAACAAGGCCTTCAGCAGGGTCTTCACCATCTCGGGGTCTCCAGCGGTGCGTGGGTGGCGCCCGAGTGTCGGCGCCCCGGGCCGCGACGGCAAGGGTGGCAGAATCCGCGCCCGTCCGGACCGACCGACCCCGAGGCAGTGCCCACGATGAAGCTCACACCGTTGCTGCTGCTGCTGGCCAGCGCTGCTCTGCCCGCGTCGCAGGCAGTGGCTCAGACGTCCCCGCAACCCGCCGCCAAGCCGGCCCCCGCACGCCCGGCGGCCAGCCCGACGGCATCCGCTGGCGAGCGCACGGCCACGCTCAGTGGCGGAACCGGCGCGGCCTCGCGCCAACCCATCCTCACCCGCGATGAACTGCGCGCTTGCCTCGGCCAGGAAGAGTCGATCCGGCTGCGCATCGCCGAGCACCAGCAGGCGCGCGCGCCGCTGGATCGCGAGCGCGAGGGCATCGCCGCTCAGCAGGAGGCACTGCGCGCCGAGCGCACCCAGGTCGATGCCGCGTCCGCGCGCGTCACCGAGTTCCGTGGCCGCATGGAGGCGCACGCGGCACGTGTGGTGGCCTGGAACCGCGACATCGAGGCCTTCAATGCCCGTCCGCCCGCGGGGCCGGCCGGCGAGCGCGAACGCCTGCGCCTGAACACCGAGCGCGAGGCGCTTCAGAAGGCCCAGACGGAACTGGAAGCCGAACGCGGCAGCATCACGGCCGACAGCGAGAAGATCATCGCCGCGTTCAACGCCAAGGCTCGGCAGCTCGACGCCGCGATCGCCGACTGGAACCAGCGCAACAACGCCTGGAACCAGACCGGCGCCAAGCTCGAAGAAGAGCGCAAGGGCTGGGTCACCAGCTGTGCCGACCGACGCTACCGCGAGGACGACGAGATCGCCATCAAGGCCGGCCGGTGAGCGCCGGCAGGGTGGGGCAGCCTCTCCTGGCCGATTGGACGGCGCCGCACGGCTTGCCGCCCTTCGGCGCCATCGAGCCGGCGCATTTCGAGCCGGCGCTGATGCAGGCGATGCAGGAGCACCGCGACGAGGTGGCTGCGCTGGGCGCCCAAGCCGGCCCGGCCGACTTCGACAACACCTGTGCCGCCTTCGACCGCGCCGGCCGCCGGTTTGGTCAGCTGCAGGCGCTGTTCAGCACGCTGTGCGCTTCGGCCACGTCGGACGCCCTGCAGGCGGTGCAGCGCCGCCTGGCGGCGCCGCTGGCGGCGCTCCACAGCGCGGTCCACACCGACACCGCCTTCTTCCTGCGGCTGGATGCGCTGCACGAACGCCGCGCCACGCTGGGCCTGGACACGGAGTCGCTGCGCTTGCTGGAGCGGCAGCACCTCGACTGCGTGCGCAGCGGTGCCCGGCTGCCGCCGCCGCAGCGCCAGCGCCACACCGAGCTGATGCAGGCCCTGGCCGAACTGCACACGCGCTTCGCGCAGAACGTGCTCCGCGCCGAAGCCGACTGGCAGTTGCCGCTGCCGGATGCCGCCGCGATGGCCGGCCTGCCGCCGTTTGTGCGTGCCGCCGCGCGCCAGGCCGGGCAGGACCGCGGCCTGCCCGGTGCCCTGGTGACGCTGGCCCGCTCGCTGGTGGTGCCGTTCCTGAGCTTCAGCGAACGCGCCGACCTGCGCGAGCAGGTCTGGCGCGCCTGGGTTGGCCGCGGCGAGCAAGACGGCGCGCTGGACAACCGCCCGGTGGTGTGCGAGATCCTGCGCGTGCGCCACGAACTCGCTGGCCTGATGGGCCATGCCTGCTATGCCGACTTCGCGCTTGCCGACACCATGGCCGGCACGCGCGAGCGGGTCGAAGCCTTGCTGCAGGCCGTCTGGCAGCGCGCCGTGCCGCGCGCGCTGGCCGATCGCCGCGAGCTGGAGTCGCTGCGCGACGCCGCGCTGCCCGCGCAGGCCGGCCAGCCCCTGCGCGAATGGGACTGGCGCTTCTGGGCCGAGCGCCTGCGTCGCGAGCGCTTTGCTCTGGATGACGCCGAGATCAAGCCCTACTTCGAGCTCGGCTGCGTCGTGCAGGCGGCGTTCGCGTGTGCCGGGCGGCTGTTCGGCCTGCGGTTCGAGCGCCGCGATGACCTGCCCGTCTACCACCCCGACGTCGTCGCCTACGAGGTGCGCGCGGCCGATGGCGCGGTGCAGGG
Organism: Ideonella sp. WA131b; assembly: GCA_023657425.1. Taxonomy (NCBI): domain Bacteria; kingdom Pseudomonadati; phylum Pseudomonadota; class Betaproteobacteria; order Burkholderiales; family Sphaerotilaceae; genus Ideonella; species Ideonella sp. WA131b. Next base: position 259,506 of record JAGTJW010000002.1, on the reverse strand, counting down.
GCTGTTCCTGCAGGACAACTTCGCGCGGCCTGGCAAGCGCAGCGGCGCCTGGATGAACGCGCTGCGCTGGCAGGTCCGCAACACCGCCGACGGCCAGGCGCAGACGCCCATCATCCTGAACAACAACAACTTCGCGCGCGGCGAGGCGGGCGGTCCGACGCTGCTGTCGCTGGACGACGCCCGCACGCTGTTCCACGAGTTCGGCCATGGCCTGCACGGGCTGCTGTCTGACCTGCGCTTCCAGCGCCTGTCGGGCACCCAGGTCCTGCGCGACTTCGTCGAGCTGCCGTCGCAGCTGTTCGAGCACTGGATTGCCGAGCCCGCGGTGTTGCGCGAGCACGCCCGGCACTGGCAGACCGGCGAGCCCATGCCGGAGGCGCTGATCGCCCGGCTGCAGCGCGCGCAGCACTGCAACCAGGCCTACGAGACCGTGCGCTATACCGCCAGCGCCCTGCTCGATCTGGCGCTGCACGCCCGCAGCGAGGCCGAACCGCCGGCCGAGGTCTGCGCCTGGGAGACCGAGTTCCTGGCCCGGGCCGGGCTGCCTGCGGGCTGCGGCATCAACCACCGCCTGGTGCACTTTCAGCATCTGTTCTCGGGCAGCAGCTACGCCGCCGGCTACTACGTGTACCTGTGGGCCGAGGTGCTCGAGGCCGACGGCTGGGGTGCCTTCACCGAGGGCGCGGGCCCCTTCGACGCCGAGGTTGCGACGCGGCTGCAGCGCCACATCTACGCGGCGGGCAACGGGGTCGAGCCGAACGCGGCTTTTGCGGCCTTTCGTGGCCGCCCGCCGCGGCTGGAGCCCCTGCTCGCGCAGCGTGGCCTGCTCGGCGCGGGTGAGGAGCTTGGGCATCGGAGTTAAGCTCCGCGCCCCGCACCCAAGACCCGCCTGATCACCATGTTCGACACCGCCATCGCCGGCAGTCTGCCCAAACCCGCCTGGCTCGCGGAGACCCGCAAGCTCTGGCCGCAGTGGAAGGCCGCGGGCGACGACCTGGCGCGGGCCAAGCTCGACGCCACACTGTTGTGGATCAAGGCCCAGGAAGACGCCGGGCTTTCCGTCATTGGTGACGGCGAGATGAGCCGCCAGCACTTCGTGCACGGTTTCCTCGAGCAGGTGGATGGCATCGACCGCGTCAACAAGGTCGAGATGGGCATCCGCAATGACCGCTACAAGGCCATGGTGCCGCAGGTGGTGGCACCGCTGGCCTTGCGCGGCCGCGTGCACGCCACCGAGGCGCGCTTCCTGCGCGCGCACACCACGCGGCAGGTGAAGTTCACGCTCCCCGGGCCGATGACGATCTGCGACACCGTGGCCGACCGCTTCTATGGCGACCGCGTGAAGATGGCCTTCGCCTTTGCCGAGCTGCTCAACCAGGAGGCCCTGGCGCTCGAGGCCGACGGCGTGGACGTGATCCAGTTCGACGAGCCAGCCTTCAACGTCTACATGGACGAGGCCGCCGACTGGGGCGCGAAGGCGCTGGAGCGCGCCGCGCAGGGCCTGGGCACCTGGAGCGCGGCCCATCGGGGCCGCGCGTGCAAGACCGCCGTGCACATCTGCTACGGCTACGGCATCGAGGCCAATGTGCAGTGGAAGAAGACACTGGGCGAGGAGTGGCGCCAGTACGAGCGGGTGTTCCCGGCGCTGGCACAGAGCCGCATCGACCAGGTGAGTCTGGAGTGCTTCCACTCGCACGTGCCGCCCGACCTGATGGCCTTGCTGGCGGGCAAGGAGGTCATGGTGGGTGTGATCGACGTCGCCAGCGAAGCCATCGAGACGCCCGAGGAGGTGGCCGACACCATCGGCACCGCGTTGCGCTTCGTGCCGGCGGCCAAGCTGATCGCTTGCACCAACTGCGGCCTGGCGCCGATGGGCCGCGAGGTCGCCGAGGCCAAGCTGGCCGCCCTGGTGGCCGGCGCGCGCCTGGCCACTGAGCGCCTCGTCCGGGCCGCCGCCTGAGGCCGCGCCATGGCGGTGAAGTGGCAGCGGCTGTGGCAGCCACGCAACCCGATGTTCTGGATGATGGTCGGCTTCGACGCGCTGTCCTCGGTCTGCGGCTGGGCGCTGCGCGCGCTGCCGCTGAACACCGCCGGGCTGCTCGTGGTGGGCCTGGTGGCGCTGCTCAACGTGGGCGCCGGCCTGCTGGCCGCCTGGGTCCTGTTGCGCACCGAGCCGCCGGCCCGCTGACGCCGCCGCAGGCGCCCGCGCGCGCCGCTGGTCAGGGTGCGAGATCGAACACCAGCACCTCGGCAGCCTCGCCACCTTCCAGCACCAACGCCGGCTCGCCGTCGAGGCGCAGCGCGTCCCCGGCCTGCAGCGCGCGCTGGTTGACGCGCAGCGCGCCGCGCGCCACGTGCACGTAGGCGATGCGCGAGGGGTCAAGTGCGAGCTCGGCGTGCTCGCTGCCATCGAACAGGCCGGCACGGATGCGCGCATCGGCGTGGATCGTCACGCTGCCTTGCTCGCCATCAGGCGAGGCCACCAGCGCCAGGCGGCCCCGCTTGACCTCGGGCGCGAAGTGCTTCTGCTCGTAGCCGGGCGTCATGCCGCGCCGGCTGGGGATGATCCAGATCTGCAGAAAGTGCGTGGCCCGGTCGGGCTGGTGGTTGAACTCGCTGTGCATCACGCCCGTGCCGGCGCTCATGCGCTGCACGTCGCCGGGGCGGATGACGCCGTCGGCCTGGCCGGCAGCCGTGCCGTTGCCCATGCTGTCCTGGTGAGCCAGCGCGCCGTCGAGCACGTAGCTGACGATCTCCATGTCGCGGTGGCCGTGCGTGCCGAAGCCGGTGCCGGGCGCGATGCGGTCCTCGTTGATGACCCGCAGGTTGCCCACACCCATGTGCGCGGGGTCGAAGTAGTCGGCGAAGCTGAAGCTGTGGAAACTCTTGAGCCAGCCGTGGTCGGCGTGGCCACGGTCGGCCGAGCGGCGCAGGGTGAGCATGTCGGACCTCCGGGCCCAAAGGTGATCGATGACCGGCATGGTGCGCGCGGGCCGACGCGCGGCGGGCGAGCGGGCTTCAAGGCCGCGTTCAAATAAGATGAAGCCATGTTCGACAAGGCCCCCGGCGGCAGCGCCCGTCCCCAGCACCACCAGGCGCTTACGCCCGATGCGCTGATGATGGTGGACACCATCGCGCGCACGGGCAGCTTTGCCGCCGCGGCGCGCGAGCTCGGCAAGGTGCCCTCGGCGCTGACCTACAGCGTGCGCCAGCTCGAGGAGAGCCTGGATGCGCTGCTGTTCGATCGCAGCTCGCGCCAGGCGCAGCTCACCGACGCTGGCCGTGAGCTGCTGCACGAGGGCCGCCGGCTGCTGCAGGAGATGCAGGCCGTGGCCAGCCGCGTGCGGCGCGTGGCCGGCGGCTGGGAGACCGAGCTGTCGATCAGTGTCGAGGACATCCTGTCGCCAACGACGGTGTTCGAACTCGTCGAGGCCTTCTGCCAGGACCACGGCGATGCCGGCACGCGGCTGCGCATCCGCAGCGACGTGCTGGCCGGCACCTGGGAGGCGCTGGTCAGTGGCCAGGTCGAGCTGGCCATCGGTGTGAGCGGCGAGCACCGCAACCCCGGCAGCATCGAACTCCGCGAGCTGGGCGAGATGCCCTTCATCTACTGTGTGGCGCCGCACCACATGCTGGCTGCGGTCGCGGAGCCGTTGGACGACGCCGAGCTCGTGCACCACCGCGCCGTGGCCGTGGCCGACACCGCGCAACGCCTGGCACCGCTCACCGTGAACCTGCTGCCGGGCCAGGACGTCCTGACGGTGCCGACGATGCGCGCCAAGCTCGAGGCGCTGGTGCGCGGCCTGGGCTGCGGTTACCTGCCCGAACCGATGGCGCGGCCGCTGGTCGAGGCCGGCCGTCTGGTGCAAAAGGCCACCGTGCGCGCCAACCCGGTGGCGCGCATGCACTACGCCTGGCGCGCCGAGCGCAGCGCGCTGGGTCTGGGGCGTGCGCTGCAGTGGTGGCTCAAGCAGCTGGAGAGCGCGGCCACGCGGCGCTCGCTGATCGATCGCCACGTCTGGCGCGTGTAGCGGCCGGGTGGTGGTGAGCAGCATCCGTGCGCGCTATTGCGGCCGGTTCGCGCCCTCGCCGACCGGGCTGCTGCACGCCGGCTCGCTGGTGGCGGCGCTGGCCAGCTGGCTGGATGCACGTGTGCACGGCGGCGCCTGGCTCGTGCGCATCGAGGACGTCGACACGCCGCGCTGCGTGGCCGGTGCCGGCGAGGCCATCCTCGGCCAGCTCGCCGCCTGCGGCCTGCACCCCGACGAGCCTGTGCTGTGGCAGCACACGCGCAGCGCGGCCTACGCGGCGGCGCTGCAGTCGTTGCGCGATGCGGGCCATGCCTACGACTGCGGCTGCACGCGCGCCGACATCGACGCGGCGCTGGTCGCCGCCGGTCGCCCGCCCCTGCGCTTCGGCGAGCGTGTCTACCCCGGCACCTGCCGCAACGGGCTGCAGGGCAAGCCACCGCGCGCGGTGCGGCTGCGCGTCGACGGCGTCATGGACTGGACCGACCGGCGCCTGGGCCTGCAGACCCAGGACCTGAGGGCCGACGTCGGTGACTTGGTGCTCAAGCGCGCCGACGGCCTGTGGGCCTACCAACTCGCCGTGGTGGTGGACGATGCGGCGCAGGGCATCACCGACGTCGTTCGCGGCGAGGACCTGGCCGACAACACCGCACGCCAGATCGCGCTGCAGCGTGCGCTGGGCCTGCCGACCCCACGCTACCTCCATACGCCCCTGGTGCGGGCGGTCGACGGCCACAAGCTCAGCAAGCAGAACGGCGCCAGGCCGCTGGACCTGGCCGACCCGTCGGCCGCGCTCGCCGCCGCCGCGGCTGTGTTGGGGATGCAGCTACCGGTCTCGGGCGGCGTGGCCGAGGGGCTGGCCGCGGCCGTGACGGCCTGGGCTGGCATCATCGCGGCCCCTGACCACCGTCTCCCGGAAGGAACCCGATGAGCCTGCAGATCGAAGACACCGTCGTCGGCACCGGTGCCGAAGCCCACGCCGGGCAGCGTGTGCGCGTGCACTACACCGGCTGGCTGCATGACCCGTCGGCCGCCAACGCGCGTGGCCGCAAGTTCGACAGCAGCAAGGACCGCGGCCAGCCCTTCAGCTTCGGCCTCGGCCATGGCGAGGTGATCCGCGGCTGGGACGAGGGCGTGCAGGGCATGAAGGTCGGCGGTACACGGGTGCTCACCATCCCGCCCGAGCTGGGCTATGGCGCCCGCGGTGCCGGCGGGGTGATCCCGCCGAACGCCACCCTGGTGTTCGAGGTCGACCTCTTGGCCGTCTGACGACGGCCGCGGGGCTCAGCGCCCCGGCTTGGCCGCGCCGCCGCGCGCGAACGGCTTGCCGTAGCCCGGCTTGGGCCCGTTGCCGAAGCGCTTGGGCCCGGGCTTGACACCAAAGCCGCCCGGCTTGGCGCCGAAGCCCGGCTTGGCACGCGGCGCGGGCTCTGGCGTGCGCGGCTCCAGGCCGCTGATCGTGGCCGCCGGGATGCGCTGTGTGGTGAAGCGCTGGATGCGCTGCACCATGCCGAAGTCGCGGCGTTCGGCCAGGGTCACCGCCAGCCCCGTGCGGCCGGCCCGCCCGGTGCGGCCGATGCGGTGGACGTAGTCCTCCTCCTTCATCGGCAGGCCGTAGTTGATCACGTGGCTGATGGTCTTGACGTCGATGCCGCGCGCGGCCACGTCGGTGGCCACCAGCACGCGCAGGCGGCGGTTGCGCAGACCGTCGAGCACGCGGTTGCGTCGGCCCTGCGGCATGCCGCCGTGCAGCGCATCGACGGCGTGGCCCATGTCGGCCAGACGCAGGGCCAGCGCCTCGGCGTCGCGCTGCGTGCTCGTGAACACCAGGGCCTGGTCAACCTCGCGCGTGGTCAGGATGTGGTCGAGCAGGGCGTTCTTGTGGCGCAGGTCGTCGGCCCAATGCAGGCGCTGCTCGATGTCGGCATGCGTCTCGGTGTGCGAGGCCACCTCGATGCGGCGGGGCTGACGCAGCAGTTCCTCGGCCAGGCGGCCGGCAGGCCCCGAGAAGGTGGCGCTGAACATCACCGTCTGGCGCGGTTGCGGCAGCGCCTGGGCAACGGCATGGATGTCGTCGATGAAGCCCATGTCGAGCATGCGATCCGCTTCGTCGAGTACGAACATCCCGACGCGGCCCAGCGGCAGCTTGCCGGCGCCCAGGTGGTCGAGCAGGCGGCCGGGGGTGGCGATGAGGATGTCCAGCGGGCCCGACAACGCGCGCAACTGCGCGCCGTAGGGCACGCCGCCCACCACGGTGGCCACGCGCAGGCCGGGGATGAAGCGGCCGTAGTCGCTGGCGGCCTTGGCCACCTGAAGCGCGAGCTCGCGCGTGGGTGCGAGCACCAGCACGCTGGGGCCTTGCGGCACGAAGCGGGGGCCGCGCGGGCCGCCCTCGGGGCGCGGCATCGGCGCTGGCCGCGGTTCGCTCTCGCGAAGCGCCAGCACGCGCATCAGAGCGGGCAGCATGAAGCTGGCGGTCTTGCCGCTGCCGGTGCGGCTGGACACCATCAGATCGGTGCCGGCAAGCGCCGCGGGAATGGCCTCGGCCTGGACGGACGTGGGCTCGGTGTAGGCCGCGACCGACAAGGCGCGGACCAGGGGCTCGGCGAGCCCCAAGGTATCGAAGGACATGGAATGACCCGGGTTCGGAGGCGGGCGAGGGAGCCCGCAGACGGCATCGCCGCCAGCCCGAAGTCACCAAGAAGAGGAAGAGGGCCGAAGGAGATGAGCGAGTGCCCTGGGTTCAGGGCAGCCGGTGAGTGTAGGCGATCCCGGGTTTCTCCGGAGGCTTCTTTTTCAGGCGGCGCGGGTGATGCGCTCCTGCAGCACCTGCCACACAGGCGTCAGAGAGCCCGGCAGATCGGGCAATTCGCCGGGCATGACCCGGCTTTCGGCAGGCGAGTGGAAGTCGCTCCCGCGCGAGGCCAGCAGGCCGAACTCGCGCGCCGTGTCGGCGTACTTGACGACGTCCGCGACACCATGGCTGCCGGTGACGACCTCGATGCCGCGGCCACCGTGCCCGATGAACTCGGTGATCAGCGCGTACTCGGCCGTGGGCGAGAAGCGGTAGCGCGCCGGGTGGGCGATCACGGCCAGACCGCCCGCACCCGTGATCCAGCGCACCGCGTCACCGAGCCGCGCCCACTGCGTGGGCACGTAGCCCGGCAGACCTTCCTTCAGGTAGCGCGTGAAGACGCTGTGCGTGTTGGGGCAGACGCCGGCGTCGACGAGAAAGCGCGCGAAGTGCGTGCGCGTGATCAGATCCGGGTTGCCGGCCAGGCGCAGCGCGCCCTCGTAGGCACCCGTGATGCCCACCCGCGCCAGGCCCTCGCCCATCTCTCGCGCGCGCCGCGTGCGGCCGGCGCGGGTGGCGGCCAGGCCCTGCACCAGCGCGGCGTCGGTCTCGTCGAAGCCGAGGCCGACGATGTGCACCGTCTCGCCCGCGAAGCTGACCGAGATCTCGCAGCCGGTGAGGTGGGCGATGCCCGCCGCGTGGGCGGCGGCGCGTGCGGGCGCCTGGCCGGCGACCTCGTCGTGGTCGGTCAGCGCCCAGAGTTCCACGCCGTGCTCGGCGGCCAGCGCGGCGACGGCTTCGGGCGTGAGCGTGCCGTCGCTCACCGTGCTGTGGCTGTGCAGGTCGGCGTTGGTGAGGTGGTGCGCCATTGCCGCGCGGCCGTCAGCGCTCCAGGCGCAGCGTGCGGCCGCAGCGCGCGGCCAGACTCTCGTCGTGCGTGACAACGACGAAGGCTGTGCCGTCGCGCGCTGCCAGTTGCAGCATGAGCTCGAAGACGCCAGCGGCGGTGCCGCGGTCCAGGTTGCCGGTGGGCTCGTCGGCCAGCACGCAGGCCGGGCGCGTGACCAGCGCTCGTGCGATGGCCACGCGTTGGCGCTCGCCGCCCGACAGCTCGGCCGGGTGATGCGCCACGCGCTCGCCCAGGCCCACGTTGCCGAGCATCTCGCGCGCGGCTGCGCGCGCCGCGGCCACGCTGTCGCGGCGGATGCGCAGCGGCATCGCCACGTTGTCCAGCGCCGTGAACTCCGGCAGCAGGTGGTGGAACTGGTAGACGAAGCCCAGGTGCCGGTTGCGCCACCCACCCTGCTCGGCCGGGCTCATGCGGGTGACGTCGCGGCCCATCAGCTCCACACGGCCGCTGGAGGGGGCGTCCAGGCCGCCCAGCAGGTGCAGCAGGGTGCTCTTGCCCGAGCCGCTGGCGCCGACGATGGCCAGCGTTTCGCCACGGTCCACACGCAGGCTCAGGCCGCGCAGCACGGTGACGTCGATCGAGCCGTCGCCGCGGCCCTCGCGGAAGCGCTTGTGCAGGTCGGTGGCCAACAGCACAGGCCCGGCCGCGGGCTCACTCATACCGCAGCGCCTCCGCCGGGTTGACCCGGCTGGCGCGCCAGCTCGGGTAGATCGTCGCCACGAAGGCCAGCACCAGCGAGGTGACGAGCACCGGCACGATGTCGGAGGCCATGGGCTCGCTGGGCATGCGGCTGATCAGGTAGATGCTGCCGGGCAGGAAGGCCACCCCCAGCGCCCGCTCGATGGCCGGCACGATGACGTCGACGTTGTAGGCCACGAGCAGCCCCAGGCCGCAGCCGGCGAGCGTGCCGATGATGCCGGCCGTGGCCCCCTGCACCATGAAGATGCCCATGATCGAGCGTGGGCTCGCGCCCAGTGTGCGCAGGATGGCGATGTCGGCGCGCTTGTCCGTCACCGTCATGACCAGCGTGCTGACGAGGTTGAACGCGGCCACCGCGACGATCAGCGTCAGGATGATGCCCATCAGCCGTTTCTCGATCTGCACGGCGTCGTACCAGTTGCGGTTGATGCGCGTCCAGTCGCGCACGAAGACGTCGCCGCCCAGCCGCGCCTGCAGATCGGAGCCGGCCACGCGCGCGTCCATCACGTCGGCGAGGCGCAATTGCACGCCCATGGGTCCCTCGACGCGGAACAGGCGCGCCGCGTCGTCGATGTGGATCAGGGCCAGCGCGCTGTCGTACTCGTAGTGGCCCGCCGAGAAGGTGCCCGCCAGCGTGAACTGGCGCAACCGCGGCACGACGCCCGCCGGCGTCGTCTGGCCGCCCGGGGCGACGACCGTGATCTTGTCGCCGATGCCGGCGCCCAGCAGCCGCGCGAGCTCGACGCCGACGACGATGTTCCATTCGCCTGGCTTGAGCTGCGCCATCAGCGCGGCGCTGCCGCGGGCCAGGTCGGTGACCTTGGGTTCCTCGGCGGGGTCGATGCCGCGCACCACGGCGCCGCGCAGATCGTCGCCGCGGCCGAGCAGCGCCTGCGCCACGACAAAGGGCGCCGCGCCCACGACGCGCGGGTCTTCGGACGCCCTGGCGGCGGTGGCCTTCCAGTCCGGCAAGGCGCTGCCGGTGGCGTCCATCACCTCGACGTGCGCCACCACGCTGAGCATGCGGTCGCGCACCTCTTTCTGGAAGCCGTTCATCACGCTGAGCACGATGATCAGTGCCGCCACGCCCAGGGCGATGCCGAGCACGGAGATGGCGCTGATGAACGAGATGAACCCGTTGCGGCGGCCGCTCCGGCCGGCGCGGGTGTAGCGCCAGCCGATCTGCCACTCGAACGGGGCATGGAAAGGCCCGAGCATGGGGCGCGGATGCTACCCGAGGGGGTGCAGGGCCCGGGGCGTGGCCGCGCCGTGGCCTCCCTGGGAGCGTGGGTGGCCGCCGTCCCCGGCCCGCCGTCGGGTGGCCGGGATAATCCATGGCCGATGCACCTGATCGTCCCCTACGCCGCCCCCTTGCCCGATGCAGGCCGCGCCGCCGTGCGTGGCCTGCAGCGGCCGGTGCTGGCGGCGCTGCGCGATCGCCTGCCCGAAGCCGGGCGCGACGCGGGCGACGAGTGGACGCTGTCGCCCCCGCACGAGCGCGCCTACGCGCGGGCCCAGGGCTGGAAGGGTGCCGACGGCGCGCTGCCTTTGGCAGCGCTGGAGGCTGAACGCTGCGGCATCGACACGGGCGCGCTCGCCTGGGCGCAGCTCACCCCCGTGCACTGGCACCTGGGCACCGAACAGGTGAGCCTGGTGGACCCGGCCGCGCTCGTGCTCGACGAGGCGACGTCGCGTGCGCTGTGCGAGGCCGTGCGCCCTCTGTTCACCGGCGACGGCTGGGTGCTGGCCTGGGGCCGCCCGGATGCGTGGTTCGCCGCGCACGAGAGCCTGGGTGGCCTGCCCACCGCCAGCCTCGACCGTGTGATCGGCCGCAACGTCGACGCCTGGCTGGGCAGCGATGCCGCGGCGCGTCGGCTCCGCCGCCTTCAGGCCGAGGTGCAGATGTTGCTGCACGACCACCCCATCAACGCCGGGCGCGAACAGCGCGGGCTGCACGCCGTCAACAGTGTGTGGGTCAGCGGCTGCGGAGCTCGGCAGCCGCTGGCCGATGCCGCCGGCGTGGTGCTGCACGAGGGCTTGCGCGCGCCTGCCCTGGCTGGCGACTGGGCCGCCTGGTGCAAGGCCTGGGATGTGCTCGAGGCCGGCGGGCTGGCCGAACTGCTGACGCGCACACGGCGCGGGCAGCCGGCGCGGCTGACGCTGTGTGGGGAGCGTGGCAGCGTCACCCTTGGCGACACGTCGGCCCCGGCCTGGCAGCGCTGGCGGCAACGCTGGGGCCGCCCCTCGCTGGCCGACTGGCTCGACGCGCTGTGACCGCCCCGCTGCTGCAGCCCCGGCCGGCACCACCGCGCCTGGCCTACGCGCTCGAACAGCAGGGTGTGCACCCCCTGCTGGCGCGGTTGCTGGCGGCGCGCGGCGTGGTGTCGGCGGACGAACTCGACACCAGTCCGGCGCGGTTGCTGCCGCCGGGTTCGATGAAGGGCGCGGCCGACGCCGGCCGGCTGCTGGCCGACGCCATTGCGGCGGGTCGCCGCATCTGCGTCGTCGCCGACTACGACTGCGACGGTGCCACCGCCTGCGCCGTGGCGCTGCGCGGGCTGCGCATGCTCGGTGCCGGCGCGGTGGGCTACGTCGTGCCCGACCGCGCGGTGCATGGCTACGGCCTGACACCGGCCATCGTGGAGCTGGCGCGTCCGCAGCAGCCGGGGCTGCTGGTCACGGTGGACAACGGCATCGCCAGCGTGGAAGGCGTGGCGCACGCCAAGGCGCTGGGCATGGCCGTGCTCATCACCGACCACCACCTGCCGCGCGTGGACGACGGAGCCGTCGTGCTGCCGGCGGCCGATGTCATCGTCAACCCCAACCAGCCCGGCTGCGAGTTCGGCAGCAAGGCGATGGCCGGGGTGGGCGTGATGTTCTACGTGCTGCTGGCGGCGCGTGCCGAGCAGCGGGCCCGCGGCCTGTACGCGGCCGGGGCCGAACCACGGCTCGATGCGCTGCTGGACCTGGTGGCGCTGGGTACGGTGGCCGACGTGGTGAAGCTCGACGCCAACAACCGGCGGCTGGTCGCGCTGGGCCTGCGGCGCATCCGGGCCGGCCGCATGCAGCCGGGGGTGGCGGCCTTGTTCCGTGTGGCCGGGCGCGAGCCGGCCCGCGCCGCGGGTTTCGACTTCGGTTTCGCCTTGGGCCCGCGCGTCAACGCTGCCGGCCGGCTGGCCGACATGACGCTGGGCATCGAGTGCCTGCTCACCGACGACGCCGCGCGTGCCCAGGAGCTGGCGCAGCGGCTGGACGCCATCAACCGTGAGCGGCGCGAGGTGGAGGGCGGCATGCGCGAGCGCGCCGACGAGGCGCTGGCGCTGCTGACCGACGCCGCGCCCGCGCCGCCGCCGGCGCTGGCCCTCTTCGACGAAAGCTTCCACGAGGGGGTGGTGGGCATCGTGGCCGGCCGCGTGAAGGAGCGGCTGCACCGGCCGACCTTCGTGTTCGCGCGCGGGGCCGACGGGCGGCTCAAGGGCTCGGGACGATCGATACCGGGCTTTCACCTGCGCGACGCACTCGACCTCGTGGCCAAGCGCGACCCGGCGCTGCTGGCGCGCTTTGGCGGCCACGCCATGGCTGCAGGCTGCACCCTGGCCGATGGCGATGCCGATGCCGATGCCGCGGCCCTGGCCGTGGCGCGCTTCGGGTCGCTGCTGGAGGCCGTGGCGCGAGAGTGGCTCGACGCCGGCGCGCTCACGCGCACGCTGCGCACCGACGGCCCGCTGGACCTGCAGTGGTTCAACCCCGAGACCGTGGCTCTGCTCGACGATCAGGTGTGGGGCCAGGGTTTCGAGCCGCCCTTGTTCTGCGATACGGTGCAGGTGCTGCAGCAGCGCCTGGTGGGCGAGAAGCACCTGAAGCTGCGCCTGCGCCACGCCGGCCAGGAGCGCGATGGCATCTGGTTCAACCGCACCGAGACCCTGCCCGCCGAGGCCCGCCTGGCCTACCGCGTGAGCCTGGACGAGTGGAACGGCCGCCAGCGCGTGCAGATGGTGGTGGAAGCCGCCGAGGCCGCGACCTGAAGTCCGCGCGCCGGCAAGGGCACACGGGGCGCGGCATCCTCGCGACATGACCGAGCATCCCGCAGTCCGTATCGTGGCAGCCTTGGCGCTGGCCGCCGCGCTGACCGCCCCAGCCACCGCGCAGCCCATTCGCACCGAACCGGTGGTGCGGGGCCTTCAGGACGCCTGGGCCCTGGCCTTCCTTCCCGATGGGCGCCGCCTCGTCACCGAAAAGGGCGGCTCGCTGCGGGTGGTGTCGGCCGATGGCCGCCTGGGCGCGCCGCTGGCGGGGTAGTCGTACTTTTCGTGCAGATTGGTGCGCTTTGCTCTGAAAAACCTTTGCACGACAAGCACTTACGTTTTCGGCACTTCCGCGCGCTCCGTACTTTTCGTGCAGATTGGTGCGCTTCGGCTCCGGCGGCCCTATGAGATCCGCACCCGAGGCTTCCGCGATCTGCCCGGTCAGACCTCGTCGCTTCGGTCGCGAAACTCCAGCTTGAACTGCCAGCCCTCGAAAGCCGCCACCATGCGGCCGAGTTCGTCCCAGGAGATCTCTCGACCATCGATGACGACCATCGGTACACGATGGTCGTCGTCGGGATCGCTGTCGACAGTGCCACGCAAGATCAGGCGATCGTTCACCTGCAGGCCGTGGTCGGTGTCCTCAATGTGGGTGAGAGCCAGGGCCCGGCGCATCTTGCCAATGAGCTTGCCTAGCAACTCCAGAGGGTCGTCATCTGGCTCCCCGATCACCTGAAACTCATACCCGGCCGGGCTGCCGTCGCGCAGCTCGAACGCGTCGATCGCCATGCCGGGCCCGAACAGCCTGGTGCGAAACCGGAACTCGTGCTCGGCGCCGCGCCCGTCGACCATGCGCACGGGTTCGAAGACCACGTGCTCGAACCCCTGCAGACCGAGGCGGCTGGCGGCCGCCTCGTTGAAGCATCGGCCGCAGAGCTGCCGGTAGCCGCCCTCCATCGACCCGTAGTTCACGACATCGTGGGCGGGCGTGGGCTGACGGCAGGCGTCGCAGGTGATTGGCTGCACCGGTAGTGCGGTGTGCGTGTGGGCGAGACGACTGTAGGCTATGAACGCGGGGCCGCGAACCGATCGGCCACCTGCTTGGCCCGTCGGGCATCGTCGGTGTGCAGGTACATCGAGGTCGTGGCGAGCGAGGCGTGCCGCAGGTTGTCGCGCACCGTGGTCAGCTCGGCGCCGCCTTCGAGCAGGTGCGTGGCATGCGTGTGCCTCGTCCAGTGCGGCGTGGCCCGCCGTAACTTCTCAGCGAGGGCCGGGGAGCCTTCCTCCACGACTTCAACCGCCGTGGCGAAGAACCGTTTCAGCACCCGCCACAGCCGCCACGAGGAGATTCCACTTCCATCCTCTCCAAGGCTGCCAATCAGCGAAGTGGACGGGCGCCACTTCGAAGGCGTCACGGGCAGCCCCCGTTGAACAAGGTAGCGATCGAGGGCGGCACGGGCCAGCGGCGGCAACACGACCTTGCCGGCCTTGTGGCCCTTGCCGACGACCCGGATCCACGTGTCGCCGTGCGCGTCCGACTCGATCGCGCCCAGTCGCGCGCCCACGAGCTCGCTGATTCGCAGGCCCGTGGCGTAGGCAAAGTCCATCAGGAAGCGCAGCCGCTGCGCTGCCGGCTCGCTCCAGCCGTAGGACCACTCCAGGCCTTCGGCGACGACCCGCACGAGCTTCCACTCGTGCTCGGTGAAGGCGTGGGACGTGTCGAGTTGCGCCGGCCGGCCGCCTCGCACCTTGACGCCGGTGAACGGGTTGGCCAGCACGTAGCGCTGCTCGATGAGCCATCGGTACAGGGCGTTGAGTACCGACAGCGCATAGGCTGCCGAGCGCGCCGACAGGTCGCCAGCGAAGGGGCGCCACGCCGGCGACGACTGCGGCTGCGGTGGGCCGACCCAGCGCGCGCGAGGGCTCGGATGACGCAGGAAGGCGCGGTAGGCAATGGCGTCCTCAGTGGTCAGCGACGACAAAGCACGCCCGCGCTCGACGATCGCCCACAGGATCAGCCGCTCGGCCTCCTTGCGGTAGGCCCGCTGGGTCGCCGCCGACTCGTGCAGCGACAGCCAGGCGTCCACGGCCTGGCTGTCGTTGCAGGCGTCGAGCGCACAGCTGGCCCGCGGCGCTCGGAAGGTACCCCGGGAGCCATCGACGTCTAAGGGGATGACCAGTCGCTCCCAGGGGACCAGTTCCTGCGCTTGGTTCACCCTAAGAACCGCTGTTGAACCCGCGCCCGTGCCGGTTTCTTCAACGCTGGCGCGGGGTTGAGGCTGTTTGGCACACTCACCCGATGGGTGAAGGCAACGAACCAAAGAAGACGGCTCTGGCGCAGGCCAGCGAGGACGCCATGGTGGTCGACACGATGGGTGGTCGCGTGCACGTGCGCTGGGACGAGACAGCGCAGGCCACGCCCCACGGACAGATCGTGTTCTTCGCCGAATTCCTGGCCACGGCCGGTGTCTTCGACCGCTGGGTGCAGGACTGCCCGCTGAAGTACAGCAGCCCCAACGCATCGCGCCCGCGTGACGTGCTGGGCACGCTGATGCTGGGCATCCTGGCCGGCAGCAAGCGCTACGCGCACATTGCCGGCGTGCGCGGCGACGCAGTGGCGGCCAAGGCCCTGGGCCTGCGCGGCATGGTCAGCGAAGACTCGGTGCGCCGGGCGCTGGCGGCGATGGTGCCAGAGGCCAGCGAACCGTGGATGCGCAGCGCGCTGATGAGCAGCGTGCGCGAAGCACTGGACCGGCCGTGGGTGTTGGACATGGATGCCACCATCAAGCCGCTGTACGGCCGCCAGGAAGGTGCGGAGATTGGCTACAACCCGCACAAGCCGGGCCGCCCCAGCCACGTGCTGCACACCTTCTGGGTCGGCAACCTGCGTCTGGTGCTCGATGCGGTGCTCAGTTCGGGCAAGCAACACACCTCGGGCCACGCCAAGGCCGCGATGGCGCGGCTGCTCGACGAGCTGGGCGACAAGACTCCGGCGCTGGTGCGCGGTGACTGCGGCTATGGCAACGAGGACATCATCGACGTGTGCGAGCAGCGCTCCTTGAGCTACCTGCTGCGCCTGCGCAAGACGGCCAACGTCAAGCGGCTCATCGAGCGACTGTTCAGGCGCGAGGACTGGACGCGCGCCACCGAGGCCAGCCAGGGCTGGCAGGCCATCGAAGACGAGCTGCGCCTGAGCGGCTGGAGCAAGGCACGGCGCGTCGTGGTGCTGCGACGGCGCATCAAGCACGACATCGCGCTGACGAGCAAGAAGCGCGGCCAGCACGAGACCAACGGGCAACTCGTCCTGGCGCTGCCGCACGACGAGGTGCAAGACAACGCGCAGGTCTGGGAGTACACCGTACTGGCGACCAACGCGACGTACGACATCGCGGCGATCGGCCAGCTCTACCGTGATCGCTGCGACTGCGAGAACGGGTTCGACGAGTTGAAGAACCAATGGGGCTGGGGCGGCTTCACCACGCAAGACATGCACCGCAGCCAGGTCACCGCGCGAGCCGTGGCACTGGTCTACAACTGGTGGAGCTGGTACGTCAGGGCGGCCAACCCGCAGGCCCGGCGCGAGGCGCTGACGAGCCGGCCACTGCTGCTGGCGGCCGTGGGTCGAGCCACCAGCAGCGGCAACCAGACCACGCTGTACCTCACGCCGATGCACGCCGAAGCTGGCTTGATCAAGTCGATGATCGCCAACGTTCATGCGGCCATTCAGCACGTCAAAGCTGCTGCGGAGCAGTTGCCAAAGCTCGACCGCTGGCGGGCACTGCTGGCCTACATCTGCCAGCGCATCGTCGGCCAAATCGGCCTGCCAACCCCGCCGCCGCCGCTCCCGGCGCCGGGGTAACTGCTGCATTTAGGTTCACTGTGATCAGCGCGCGAGCGCGTTCGGTCAGCGCAGGATGTTGGGCAAAGAACGCCTCGATGTGACGGGCACCTGCCGGACCGAGCCCCGCGATGCCTGCCCACCACCGCCGGCGCCTGGGCACGCGCAGGGTCAGGTCGGCCAGCGTGCGGATGCCCGCCGCGTGCAACACGCCAACGAGCCGCACAGGTAGCCAGCGCTCGACGGCGTCGCCAAGGAGAGGCTGCGGAGCGGGCATCCCGCGCAACGTCTCGATGGCGGCAGCGCCGGCCTTGACGAGTTTCCGGTCGAGTGGACTGGCCGCCGACAAAGTGGCGGCCAGGTCTGCCCGCGCGCGGCTCGTCGCGAAGGCCACCAGCTGGCGTTTCACTAGCCCGATCACCGAGCGCGCCGATGCGCCGGCAGCCCGGCGATCGGGCAGATAGCGATCGACGGCCGCGCGGCTGGGCACCCCTTGAAGCCAGGCGCGGAATGCGGCCAACGAAGCCTCGTCCGGCCAGGTCGGATCCGCGGACGTGCGGGGTGGCGCTGACAGCGCGTTTTCCATGCGCACCATTTTAGATCTATAGCAAGCATGCCAAGCTAATGTTATTCATCTTGGTAGCACTGACGAACGGCGTGGTTTCCGATGGGCTGGCCTCTCAACACGGTTGGGAGTCTTGGCAGATTCAGCGCCGGCCGCTTCGGCGCGGAACTGTGATCTGAAACTGGCTTCTGCTTGACCGCCAGCCGGTCTGATGAGTCTGAATGAGGCACCAGTAAGCTGCCGCTGGTGGGGACCCGCCATCGGCCAGTTCGGGCCGTTCGCGACTGACGGCAGACAGGCAATCCGCCTGCCATGCCCTTGCCGGCGCGACACCTGACCTTGACGATGCGGTCGCGTGTGGGCCGCCCACCGCGCTTCGCTTGTGAGCGGCGCGATGATGGCCCTCGTTAACCATGATTGATTTACTTATTGATGTTTATAAAGTCATCACATCACACCGCCCGTTGAGCATGGCCACGACTCCCACCATCGCCGAGATCGCTCGTCTGGCCGGCGTGGGCACCGCAACGGTTGACCGCGTGCTCAACCGGCGCCCCGGCGTCAATGCGGAAATGGTCGATCGGGTGATGCAGGTGGTGGCCACGCTCGGTGCGAAGCCGCAACCCGGGCGCCCGCGCCGTGGCGAGAATTTCCGATTTGCCTACGTGTTGCCCGACGATGCATCGCCGTTCTTCGGTCTGATCGACAGGCAGATTGCCCAGTCCGCAGGGGACTTCCGGCACCAGCACATCACCGAAGTCACCCATCGGCTGGATGCCAGGGACCCGGCGCGGTTCGCCGCGGACCTGGCGACATTGGGTGACTGCCAAGGCATCGCCTTGCTGGCGCCGGACTTGCCACCCGTCAAGCTGGCGATCAACGAGCTGGTACGGGCCGGCGTGCACGTGGTGACGCTCTTTTCCGATGTAGCCGGCTCGATGCGCGAAACCTACATCGGGGCCGATAGCCGCGCCGCTGGCCGCACAGCAGGCTTGTTGCTGGCGCGCATGGCGCAGCCCGATGTGCGCGACACGCTGTTGCTGTGCTCGCAGGCCACCCGTATGTCGGCCGAAATTGAACGTCGGGTCGGCTTTGCGCAGGTGCTCGAAGAGCGATTCCCCCGGTTGCGCATGGTGCGCGTACCCGACTTGCCGGCCGATGCAGTCGGGGCCGAGTTGGCGCTGACCGAGTTCCTTGCCGGCTACGTCGATGCTTCGCGCGTAGCCGGCATCTACAACGTGGGCTCAGGAGCTGCCGGCGTCGTGCAGGCACTCGTGAAGAGTGGCCTGGCGACGCAGGCCGGCGCGATCGCTCACGACCTGACCGACACGCACCGGACGCTCTTGACGAACGGCGCGCTGTCCTACCTCCTGCACCAAGACATCCACTACTGCGTATTGGCCGCGGCGCGTGTTCTGCGCGCCCAGTGCGAAAACGTACGTGGCGCCCTCAACGTCGCGCAACCGCGCATTGAAATCCTGACCGCTGAAAACCTGGACTGAGCGGATGCCGGATGTGTGCCCAAGAGTCCATACACCCCAACGGAGACTTCATGAACATGAAACACAGAACGCTGGCGGGGCTTCAGGCCCTGGCCACTGCCGCTGCCTTGTCACTGGGCGGCACCGCTGCTCATGCGCAGAACAAAACCATCACCTTGTGCTGGGCAGCCTGGGACCCGGCGAACGCGCTGGTCGAACTTTCCAAGGACTTCACCGCCAAGAGCGGTATCAAGATGAAGTTCGAGTTTGTGCCGTGGCCAAACTTTGCCGATCGCATGCTCAACGAGCTCAACAGCAAGGGCAAGCTGTGTGACCTAATCATCGGTGACAGCCAATGGATCGGTGGTTCGGCCGAGAGCGGCCACTACGTCAAGCTGAACGACTTCTTTGCGAAGGAGGGCATCAAGATGTCCGACTTTGCACCGGCCACGGTGACCGGCTATGCCGAGTGGCCCAAGGGCACGCCCAACTACTGGGCCCTGCCGGCGATGGCCGACTCAGTGGGCTGGACCTACCGCAAGGATTGGTTCGCGAAGCCCGAGCTGAAAGCCGAGTTCAAGAAGAAGCACAACCGCGACCTGGCTCCGCCCAAGACCTGGGCGGAATTCAGGCAGGTGTCCGAGTTCTTCCAGGGCCGCATGGTCGATGGCAAGAAGGTCTTCGGCGCCTACATTTTCACCGAGCGTGGCAGTGAAGGCATCACGATGGGCGTGACCAACGTGCTTGTGCCGATGGGCTTCAGGTACCAGGATCCGAAGAAGCCCTATGCAATGGACGGCTTCGTCAATTCGCCCGATGCCGTTAGGGCCCTGGAGTTCTACAAGGCCCTCTACAAGGGCAGCACGCCGCCGGGACTGACCAACGCCTACATGGGCGAGGGGCTGGATGCCTTCAAGTCGGGCCAGGTGGCGATGATGATGAACTGGTTCGCCTTCTTTCCGGGCCTGAGCAAGGATCCGAACGTCGGCGGCGACAAGATCGGCTTCTTCACCAACCCGTCTGACAAGACCAAGGGCGTGCAGCTCGGTGGACAGGGCATCTCGGTGGTGTCCTATTCCAACAGCAAGAACGAAGCGCTGCAGTACATCAAGTGGTTTGCCGACCCGGCCGTGCAAAGGAAGTGGCAGGCCATTGGTGGTTCATCGGCGCACAACGCGGTGCTGCGAGACCCGGGCTACGCCAAGAGCTCGCCCTTCGCCCAGGCCTTCCTGGACTCGATGGGCATGGTGGTGGACTTCTGGGCCGAGCCTTCCTATGCGCAGCTGATGCTGGCGATGCAAAAGCGCATGCACGACTTCGTAGTGGCCGACAAGGGCACCGCCAAGGAAGCGCTGGATGGTTTGGTGGCTGACTGGAAGAAGGTGTTCAAGGAAGACGGCAAGCTGAAGTGATCGGCTGAATGGCCCCGGGCCCCAGCGGCCCGGGGCACCTCGACTCTCGACCCGGCGCAGCCCCAACCTCATGAGTCTCAGCAACACGCCCTTGGCGCAGAGCATCGCCAAGGCCACGCCTGCGCCACTTGCCAAACGCATGCGCGGCCTGTCCGACCGCAGCGTGGCGTGGCTGTTCATCGGCCCGACGATGGCGTTGCTGCTGGCCATCAACATCTTCCCGCTGATCTGGACGGTCCGGCTGTCGTTCACCAACTTCCGCGCCAACCGGCCCAACGCCGAGGTGCTGGGCGTGGGGCTGGACAACTACATCGCCGTGCTCACGGACCCCGACATCTGGGTGGCGATGCAGACCACCGCGCACTTCCTGTTCTGGACCATCCTGCTGCAGGTGCTGATCGGCTTCACGCTCGCATGGTTGATCGACCGCAAGTTCCGCGGCCATGGTTTCTGGACCACGCTGATCCTGATCCCGATGATGCTTTCGCCTGCTGTGGTGGGCAACTTCTGGGCATTCCTGTACCAGCCGCAGATCGGCTTGTTCAACTACGTCGTGGCCTTCTTCAGCGATGTGGCGCCATCCTCGTTCTCGATGCTGGGCTCGGTCAACCTGGCACCCTGGGCCATCGTCATCGTCGACACCTGGATGTGGACGCCCTATGTGATGCTGATCTGCCTGGCCGGGCTGCGCTCGATTCCCGACTACATCTACGAGGCCGCTGAAGTCGACCGCGCGTCGCCGTGGCGGCAGTTCTGGTCGATCACGCTGCCGATGGTGCTGCCCTTCGTGATGCTGGCCGTGCTGTTCCGCGGAATCGAGAACTTCAAGATGTTCGACATGGTGAACCTGCTCACGTCCGGCGGCCCGGGGTCGGCAACCGAACTGGCGTCGATCACCCTCAAGCGCGAGGCGTTCGAGAAGTGGCGCACGGGCTACGCGTCGGCCTTCGCCGTCACGCTCTTTGTCGCGGTGTTTGGCCTGGCCAACATCTACGTCAAAGCCTTGAACCACGTCAAGAGTCGCTGATCGCGCAAGAGCTCACATCATGAAACTCGGCATCAGCACAGCGCACTCCGTGGTCGAGCCCTCGGTCACGAGCCGCATCGTGGCTGGCGTTCTGGTCGCCCTCTATGCCTTCATCACCATTGTGCCCTTGGCCTGGATCATCCTGACCGCGTTCAAGACCCCAGCCGACTCCATCAGTTACCCGCCCAAAGTCATCTTCGAGCCGTCTACCGAAGGCTTCTGCAACCTTTTCACCACGCGTTCGCGACAGACACCGGAATACATCGCCCAGTTGCCACCCGCCAACGACGCCTGCGAGCGCCAGGCGCGCGCCGACAACATGGTGGTGGTGGGGCAATCCAAGTTTGTTCCACGCTTTGTCAATTCGCTGATCATCGCCGTTGGCTCCACTGTCCTGGCGGTGGGCCTTGGCGTGATGGCTGCCTATGCCTTCTCGCGCTTCAAGGTACCGATGAAGGACGACTTGCTGTTCTTCATCTTGTCCACGCGAATGATGCCGCCCATTGCGGTGGCCATCCCGATCTTCCTGATGTACCGGGAACTGGGGCTCTCCGACACCAGGCTGGGCATGATCTTGCTCTACAGCGCGATCAACGTGTCATTGGCGGTGTGGCTGCTCAAGGGCTTCATTGACGAGATCCCGCGGGAATACGAAGAGGCGGCCATGGTCGACG
This sequence comes from Ideonella sp. WA131b, assembly GCA_023657425.1. Taxonomy (NCBI): domain Bacteria; kingdom Pseudomonadati; phylum Pseudomonadota; class Betaproteobacteria; order Burkholderiales; family Sphaerotilaceae; genus Ideonella; species Ideonella sp. WA131b. The sequence continues at coordinate 238,053 of JAGTJW010000002.1, read as the reverse complement.
GCTATACCCGGCTGCAGGCCTTCCGCAAAGTGGTGCTGCCACAGGCCACGACCGGCATCGTGGCCACTGCGATCTTCTGTCTGATCTTCTCGTGGAACGAGTACGCCTTTGCCGTGTTGCTGACCTCGGGCACGGCGCAGACCGCGCCGCCCTTCATCCCCATCATCATCGGCGAGGGTGGGCAGGACTGGCCTGCGGTGGCCGCCGGCACCACGCTGTTTCTGGTGCCCATCCTTGTCTTCACCATACTGCTGCGCAAACACCTTCTGCGTGGCATCACCTTCGGAGCGGTGCGCAAGTGAAGTCCTCCTCCTGGCCCAAGGCGCTGCGTCGTCGCCCCATGGAAATGCTGGCTTGCATCGTCATCGCCTTGGGCATCTTCATGATGCTGCAACCCTTTGCGCTGGTCCTCTACACCTGGTCCTTCGTGACCACGCTCGTCGGCACCGTGATGTTCATGGTGGTCTCGAAGTTTCCTGACTGAGACCGGAGCCATGGCACAAATTCGGGTGCTGCACCTGCACAAGGCCTTCGCAGACTTCACCGCCGTTCAGGACTCCACCTTCACGGTGCAAGACGGTGAGTTCTTCTGCCTCCTCGGCCCCTCGGGCTGCGGCAAGACAACCACGCTGCGCATGATTGCCGGGCTGGAGTTGCCGACCTCGGGGCAAGTCTTCCTGGGTGATGAAGACGTCAGCTTCAAGCGCGCATCGGCGCGCGACATTGCCTTCTGCTTTCAGATGTTTGCGCTGTATCCGCACATGAACGTGCGCCAGAACATCGCTTTCCCGCTGGTGTCTCAGGGCCTGCCGAAGGCCGAGATCGAGCGGCGGGTGAACGAGGCAGCGGCCACGCTGCGCATCGCGGGCTTGCTGGGCTCGTCGGTATCGGGCTTGTCCAGCGGCGACCGCCAGCGTGTCGCGCTCGGCCGGGCCATCGTGCGCCAGCCCATGGCCTTCCTGATGGACGAGCCACTGGGTGCGCTGGACGCTGAGTTCCGCGAGGTGATGTGCCATGAGCTGCGGGCGCTGCATGACCGCTTGCAGGCCACCACGGTGGTGGTCACACACGACCAGACTGAGGCCATGTCGATGGCCGACACCATCGCCATCATGAACAGGGGCGTCATCGAGCAGCTCGGCGCGCCGATGGAAATCTACGAACGGCCGGCCAGTGTCTTTGTCGCAGACTTCATCGGCTCTCCGGCCATGAACTTCCTGCCTTTCGAGGCGGCATTGAACAAGGGTACCGATGCGGTGCAGATTGGCCCGGCCCGCGTGGCGGTGCCCGCGCTGCGCCAAGACGTGCCCCAAAGCACCTTGCTGTGTGGTGTGCGGCCCGAGCATGTGGACTTTGCCGACGACTCTGCACTGCGCGCCGAGGTGCTGGGTACCGAGTACCTGGGCATCAGCCAGATCGTCACCGTGGCCACGGCATCGGGCGCCATCTTGCGCGCCAAGGTGGGTGTGGATGCACCGGTGGTGCGCGGCGACCTTGTGGGGCTGCGCTTCGATGCGTCAGCGGTGTCCTTGTTCGATGAGGCCAGTGGTCGCGCGTTGCAGACGGCGCGCGACGACACGCCCGTTGCTGCACACGCACGCGCTCGTCGCACGCAGACAGGGGCGCATCATGGCTGACCTTCGACTCGAAGGTGTGGACAAGCGCTTTGGCGACGTTCACGCCGTCAACAGCCTGAATCTGGACATTCGCAGCGGCGAATTCATCGTGCTGCTGGGCCCCAGCGGGGCTGGCAAGACCACCACGCTGCGTCTGGTGGCCGGTTTGGAGAAGCCCGATGCAGGCCAGGTGTTCATCGGCGGGAGCGACGTCACCGCGCTGGATCCGGCGCGACGTGACGTGACCTTTGTGTTCCAACAGTATTCCTTGTACCCGCACCTCACCGTGTTCGAGAACCTGGCGTTCCCCTTGCGTTCGCCCTTGCGGCCCACGCCGAAGGCCGAGATCGAGCGCAAGGTGAGCGAAGTGGCCCGCATGCTGCGCATCGACGACAAGTTGCAGAACCCGGCCACGCGCTTGTCAGGCGGACAGATGCAACGTGTGGCAATCGGCCGCGCCTTGGTGCGCAACCCGGCGGTCACGCTGATGGACGAGCCGCTGTCTTCGCTAGACGCCAAGCTGCGCAACGACCTGCGCCTGGAGCTCAAGCGCATTCAGCAGGACCTGGGTGCGACCATGCTCTACGTCACCCACGACCAGACCGAAGCGCTGACCATGGCCACCCGCGTGGGCGTGCTGGAACAGGGCAGGCTGGTGCAGTTGGGCACGCCTCGCGAGATCTACGAAGACCCGGTCAGCAGCTATGTGGCATCTCGACTGGGTGCGCCACGCATCAACCTCGTGCCGCGCAGCGCCTTGGCTGCCATGGCCGCTCCAGACCAGGCAGCCACCATCGGCATCCGAAGCGAGCATCTCGGCTTGAGTCGCGCAAGCGCCGGCGACGCGGCCGAGCTGACGGCCCGCGTGCTGCGCGTCGAGCGCCTGAGCGACCAGCACCTGGTGCACGTGCAAGTCAGCGGCACCGACCAGGAACTGGTGTCGGCCACGACTGCCGGCACCGGCCTTGAATCCGGCGACGCCGTGAACCTGGAGGTGCGGCGTGCCCTGTGGTTCGACGCCAGCGGCCAGCGGCTGTCGGCCTGAGCTCCCATCCGTAGTTTGATGAATCGTTTGAAGAGTCCCCATGAATCACACCCCACTCATCCAAGCGGCCACGCAGACCCTGATCGACCATGTGGACGAACTCACGGCGCTCGATCAGGCCATCGGCGACGGCGATCATGGTCTGAACATGCGTCGCGGCGCGCAGGCCATCCAGGCCAAGATGGACGTGTTGAGCACCCAGAGCCTCAACGAAGCGCTAAAGACGATGGGCGTGACCTGCATGTCCACCATCGGCGGTTCATCCGGCCCGGTATTCGGCACCTTGCTGGTCACTCTGGCCAAGGAGCTTCCGGCGCAACCGACCTCGGCTGACCTGGCCCGGGCGCTGGATGCAGGCATCAAGGCCTTGACCCGGCTGGGCAAGGCTGAAGTTGGCCAGAAGACCTTGCTCGATGTGCTGGACCCCGTGCGCCAGTTGCTGGCCGCAGCGGGTGAGCTCCATGGCGCTGAACTGCTGGCCCGTGTTCGGCAATGTGCCGACGACAGTGTGCTGGCAACGGCGCAGATGGAGGCCGGCCGAGGCCGATCTTCATTCTTGGGCGAGCGCGCGCTGGGCCATGTAGACCCCGGCTCGCGTTCGATGGCCTTGATCATCAGCAGCATCTGCGACCGGCTTTGAGCCGCGTCTGGTCGTCCCCTCAACGTCAAGCCATCGAGGTCCCGACATGAAGAAGCTCATCAACCACGTCGATACGGTTCTTGCCGAGTCGCTCCAGGGCTTCGCTGCTGCCCATGCCGACATCGTGACCCTGGATCCGGGCCTGCAGTTTGTGCGCCGACGCACGCTCAAACCCGGCAAGGTGGCGTTGATTTCAGGGGGTGGCTCCGGCCACGAGCCCTTGCACACCGGGTTCATCGGCCACGGCATGCTCGATGCGGCCTGCCCAGGCCAGGTGTTCACGTCGCCCACACCTGATCAGATGCTCGCGGCCGCGCAAGAGGTGGACACGGGAGCGGGCGTGCTGTTCATCGTGAAGAACTACTCTGGCGACATGATGAACTTCCAGATGGCCGCCGAGATGCTGGACCGCGAGAACGACACGGTCATCATCAACGACGACGTGGCAGTGGAGAACTCCACCTACACCACCGGACGCCGCGGCGTGGCAGGCACGTTGTTGGTCGAACGGATCGTTGGCGCAGCGGCCGAGCGGGGCGAAGGCCTGGCAGACCTTAAGGCGCTGGGCGATGCGGTGAACAAGAGCACGGCGAGCATGGGCGTGGCGTTGACTTCCTGCACGGTGCCGGCAGCGGGCTCGCCGACGTTTCAGATCGGCGTTGATGAAATGGAAATGGGCGTGGGTATCCACGGCGAACCCGGCCGACGCAGGGTGAGATTGACCAGCGCGGAAGAGATTGCGGCCGAACTCACGGGCGCTGTGCTGAAGGACCTGTCGCTCAAGCGCGGGCAAGAGGTGTTCTTGCTGGTAAATGGCTTCGGTGGCACGCCGTTGATGGAGTTGTATGTGATGGTGAATGCAGCGAACAAGGTCCTTGCTGGTGCAGGCGTGAAGGCCGTCCGGCATCTGACGGGATCGTACGTGACGTCGTTGGAAATGGCGGGATGCTCGATCACCGTCTGTGCGGCAGACCCGTCGATGTTGGCGCTGTGGGATGCGCCCCTGCACACGGCGGCCTTGCGCTGGGGAATGTAGACAGACGCCCGAGCCTGAGCCGCCATTCGTTCTTTCTCAAGCCAGTTTGTCTGGCGCGAGATGAGACGCTGCGCGAGTGGGTGCGTCAGGGCGAGCGCGACAGCGGCGTGCGGCCTGTCGACTCCAGCTTGGAATGGCCCATCAGCAGCTGCATAGCGTGCAGGTTCTTAGTGCGCCGGTAGATCAGTGTCGCCTTCGTCCTGCGCATCGAGTGCGTCCCGTAGTCGGCGCGGTCCAGGCCCAGCTCGTCGACCCAGTTCCCGAGGATCCGGGCGTACTGGCGAGTACCGAGGTGAAGTGAGTCGTGGAGCCGGCTGGGGAAGATGAAGTCATCCGACTTCAGGCCAGCCTGCTTGATCCACGCCTGCAAGGCATCCCGGGTTGCCGGCGTGATCTCGAACTGGACCGGGCGCTGGGTGTTGGCGCCGACTGAAATTTGACCCACTTCCGAGGATCGTGCCGACCGAAAACTGACCCGGGTGTTCAACCTACCCTGCCCGACTTATCCACAGCGGCGCGGGGTGCGAGGAGTGATCACCATGGCCATGATTGGCAAGGTCTTGCGGATGCGTCGCCGCGAGAACAAGTCGGTGCGAGAGATCGTCAAGGCGACGAGCCTGGCGAGGAACACGGTGCGCAAGTACTTGCGCATCGGCAAGGCAGAGGCGCCGAAGTACAGGCGGCCGGAGGTGCCGAGCAAGCTGGCGCCGTTTGTCGAGGCGGTACAGCAGGCGCTGCTGGCCGACGCAAGGCGGCCGAAGAAGGAGCGGCGCACGGCCAAGGCGCTGCACGCGCAGCTGACCGCGGTGGGCTATGACGGCGGCTACAGCCGGCTGACCGACTACATCCGTGCGTGGCGTGCTGAGCGCGGTGGCGTGCAGTCGGGCGATGCCTACGTGCCGCTGAGCTTCGAACTTGGTGAGGCCTTCCAGTTCGACTGGAGCGAGGAGCCACTGGTCATCGGTGGCGTGTACCAGCGGCTGCAGGTGGCGCACACGAAGCTGTGCGCGAGCCGGGCGTTCTGGCTGGTGGCCTACCCCAGCCAGGGCCACGAGATGCTGTTCGATGCCCACACCCGCGCGTTTACGGCGCTGGGCGGCGTGGCACGCCGGGGCATCTACGACTTGCATGTTGACCGCCGTGGACCGCGTGGGCAAGGGCAAGGCGCGTGAGGTCAACCTGCGCTTCACGATCATGTGCGCGCACTACCTGTTCGATGCGGACTTCTGCAACGTTGCCAGCGGCTGGGAGAAGGGCGTCGTCGAGAAGAACGTGCAGGACAGCCGCCGACGGATCTGGCTGGACGCGCGGGACCAGCGCTTCAGCACGCTGGACGAGCTCAACGCCTGGCTGGCCGAGCGCTGCCGTGCGCTGTGGGCGGAGTTGCGCCACCCCGAGTACAAGGCGTTCAGCGTGCTGGAGATGCTGGAGTTGGAGCGGCAGCACCTGATGCCGATGCCGACGCCGTTCGACGGCTACGTGCAGGAGTTCAGCCGCGTCAGCAGCACGTGCCTGGTGACGGTGGCGCGCAACCGCTACTCGGTGCCGTGCGAGTGGGCGCGGCACACGGTAAGCACCCGGCTGTACCCGAGCCGGGTGGTGATCGTGGCGGAGGATCGCGTGGTGGCCGAGCACGAGCGGCAGCCAGGCAAGGGCAAGACGGTGTACGACTGGATGCACTACGTGCCGCTGCTGCAGAGGAAGCCTGGCGCGTTGCGCAACGGGGCGCCGTTCAAGGACCTGCCCGAGCCGCTGGCCAGGCTGCGCCAGGCGCTGCTCAAGCACGCCGGGGGTGACCGGCTGATGGCGCAGGTGCTGGACCTGGTGAAGGTGGCCGGGCTGGATGCCGTGCTGGTGGCGGCCGAACTGGCGATGGAGCGTGCGGGGCCCAGCGGCCGGGTCAGCCCCGAGCACGTGGGCAACGTGCTGGCGCGGCTGACCGCGCCGCCGCGACCGCAGAACGTAGCCACGGCACTGGGGGCGCTGACCAAGCCCGTGGCCGACACGGCACGCTACGACCGGCTGCGGCGCATCGAGGCTGAACAAGGAGCCGAAGATGCGTGACGTCATCAGTGAACTGAAGGCGCTGCGGCTGCACGGCATGGCCGCCACCTGGGCCGAACTGGGCGAGCAGAACAGCGGCGAACTGGAGCGCTCGCGCTGGCTCATCGAGTACATGCTCAAGGCCGAAGCCAGCGACCGTGCCACGCGCTCGGTGAGCCACCAGATGGCCGCGGCCAGGTTCCCCGTGCACCGCGACCTGGCGGGCTTCGAATTCGAGGTCTCGCTGGTGGACCGCAAGCTCGTCACGCAGCTGGCCAGCTGCGAGTTCACCGCCGCCGCGCACAACGCGGTGCTGGTGGGCGGCCCGGGCACCGGCAAGAGCCACCTGGCCACGGCCATCGGCGTGGCCGGCATCACCGAGCACGGCAAGCGCGTGCGGTTCTACTCGACGGTGGACCTGGTCAACGCGCTGGAGCGCGAGAAGGCTGAAGGGCGCGCCGGGCGCATCGCAGCGAGCCTGTTGCGCCTGGACTTGGTGATCCTGGACGAGCTGGGCTACCTGCCGTTCAGCCAGGCCGGCGGTGCGCTGCTGTTCCACCTGCTGAGCAAGCTGTACGAGCACACCAGCGTGGTGATCACCACCAACCTGGACTTCGCCGAATGGTCCACCGTGTTCGTCGACGCGAAGATGACCACAGCGCTGCTGGACCGGCTCACGCATCACTGCCACATCGTGGAGACCGGCAACGAGAGCTACCGCGTCACGCAGGCCACAGCCAGCACGAAGCGGCGCATCAAGGCCCGGGAGCAGGAACGCCGGGCCCGGCCTGCAGAGCCGGGCTGATCGCGCGGTCGCGGGGCGGCAAGCCTCTACGGGCTACGCCCTCCGCGGCTTGCCGCCCCGCGAAGGGCATCCAAACACAAACCGAAAGGAGCCAGCAGCTACAGTTGTCCACACCCGGGATCAAGCGATCCCGGTCACCAGCCCTGGGTCAAAGTTCAGTCGGCAGGGTGGGTCAAAGTTCGATCGGCGCGGACAAGCCTGCCGATCCGGCAGCGAGCGTTCGAGGACTCGCTGTCGGTGCATGATCTGGAACGCTGGCTTGAGCATCAGCGAGAGACGGATCGCCCCCAGGCCAGGGAGCGCGCCCGGCAACTGGCCCTGGCGCATGACGAGCCGGCGGGGGCAGCCAAGCTGCTGCTGCACCTGGGCGAGGTCGAGGCGGCGGAGAACAGGCTGCTGGCCGGGGCAGCTCACATCGATGGTGGCGACTATGGCAGCCTGGTTCCGCTGGCCAAGTCCCTGCGTGCGCACGACTGCCTGCGCGCCGAAACCGCGGTGTACCGCGCCCTGCTCCACGGCATCCTGGATCGCGCGAACGCGCGCGCCTACGGGCATGCCGCCCGGTACTGGTCCCGGCTCGGCGAGATTGCCGCCAGCGGCATCGCGTTGCAGCCGTTGACGCCGCACGAGGCCTACGTTGCCGAGATCCGCACCCGCCACGCCCGCAAGACATCGTTTTGGGCTCATGTGAACGGTGCGCTTCGCGAACAGCACCGTCCGGCGGGTTCCACCGACGATGACGACGAGGACTTGCTCACCTAGTGTGGCGCGCTCGAAGTCCTTGAACCTATTGGCGCAGGCCAATGTCGGCGTCGCCGCGGGCCGGTCTCACCTTGTCGGCCAGCTCACTGGAATGGGTGTGCCGCAGCCTGCTGCGCGAGGACCCGGCCAGGCGCTGGAGCGCAAGGCGGCCGAGGCGCCACCGGGGGCCAACGGCCTGAGCTTCCTGCCCTACCTGTCGGGCGAGCGCACGCCGCTGTGGAGCCCCTGGGCCAGCGGGGCCATGCTCGGGCTGCGCCTGAGCAGCCGCCCGGCCGATCTGGCGCGCGCGGTCTTCGAGGGCCTGGCCTTCTCGGTGGGCCACATTGCCGACGTGATGCGCGAATGCGGCGTCGCGCTGCACAGTGCGCGCCTGGCCGGCAGCCTGGCGCGCAGCGCATTGCTGGGTCAGATCAAGGCCGACGTGCTGGGCGTGCCGGTGGCGGTACTGGCCGATCATGAACTCACGTCGCAGGGCCTGGCCGCCATCCTGGCCGTGGCCACCGGGCGTGCGGCTGACCTGGTCGACGCGAGCCGGCGCTTCACCGCCATCGAGCGCTGGATCGAACCGCAAGCGCATACGCGCGCTGCCCATTGCTCGGCCTATGAGCGCTACCGGGCCGCGTCGGCAGCGTTGGCGCCCGGCTTCGCCCGCGACGCCGGCCACCACGGCGACTGACGCTCAGGCCGTGCCGCGTGTCCGGTGTCTGGTGTCCGGTGTCGGGGCATGGACTCGGTGATGAGTCCGTCGTCGCGCAGCTTCAACAGGTGCGCCTGCAGCGAGCGCCGTGCCATCGCATTCCGCTTCGGCGGCACGTCGTCGTCGACGGCAGCCAGCAGCCGGTCCATCGTCGGAGCCCAAGCGCTGGATCAGCGTGAGGACGCCGCCCGGCCTTCATCGGCCGCGAGCCCGGCGCCGTCCAGCAGATGCCGGGTGACCACGCGCTGCACCACCCGCAGCACCGGCCGGAGTGCCAGAGCCACTAGCCGCCCGCCGTCGTGCTACCATTGTGCTTACTGAAAGTTTTCGGAGCAGACCATGGAAGTCGCGATCCGCAAGATGGGCAACTCGCAGGGTGTGTTGATCCCCAAGCCCATCCTGGCCCAGGTAGGCCTGGAAGGCACGGCCGACCTGCAGGTGCGCGATGGTGTGATCGAGATCCGCGCCATCCACCGCAACCCGCGTGAAGGATGGGCCGACGACGCGCGGCGCTTGGCCGCACAGGGCGGCGACGCGCTGGTCTGGCCGGAGGTCGCCAACGAGGGCGACGACAAACTGGTCTGGTGATGAAGACCGGCGACATCTGGCTGGCCCAGCTCGACCCGACAGTGGGCAGCGAGATCCAGAAGACCCGACCCTGCGTCGTGATCTCGCCCGACGACATGAACGCGCACTTGCGCACCGTGATCGTGGCACCCATGACCACTGGGTCGCGGCCCGCGCGGTTCCGCGTTGCGCTCACCTTCCAGGGCAAGCAGGGCCTAATCGTGCTAGATCAGATCCGAACGCTCGACCGTGTGCGCTTGGTCAAGCGGCTGGGTGCCCTGCGCCCGGCGACGCTGGCTTCAGCGCTGCAGACTTTGCAGGCCATGTTCGCACCCTGACCCGATCGTTGGCCCCTGCGCGAATTCGCCAGGAAGAGAGTGGGGCGCGGGCAGACCTCGCGCGCGCCGTCCCGCAGCAAATGGTGCACATCGAACGATGCGTCCGGGTTCGCTCGCCTAGTCTTGCGGCAGCGTCAACATCATCGCCTGTGGCCACATCCGTGTGCCCGCCGCATGGTGCTGCTGCGCTCACGGCTGCTCGTTGCGGCCGCGCAGCTGGGGACCTTGCTTGGGGGCGTTCGTGGCGCGTCGCCCGCGCGAGCGACTGCTTCAAGGCGATCAATTCAAGGGGGCGAGTGTCGCTGATGGGTCGGTTCCGGCCAGCCAACTTCGCGAACAGGTTGCCGTAGACCGGTCATTGGCCTCCGCACTGCGCCCGCCGGGACGCGGGTGCTGTCAGTTCGAAGCGAACTCGTCGCCCAAGATCGCGGCGATGTCCTGGTGTGGGCGCCGGCTTGAATTTGTCTTCTTTCAGCCGGTCTGAACGTGCGTGTTCTTGCTGATCCGTCTTCTTCGGATCACCGTCTCTGACGGTCTTCTTCAGCTCCGTTCTCCTTCTTCTTCAGACTCTGCGCCGACGAGTGTTCGCTCGAGGTGGTTGTCGCGCTCGACGGGTTCGTTGGGGAGCGACGATGGCCAAGGCGGGACAGCGCAAGTGCATGTCGTGCGGGGAGTTTTTCCTCCCCGACCATCGCAGCGGTGAACGTCAGCGCTACTGCTGCGCCGTCGATTGCCGGCGCGCGAGCAAGGCAGCCAGCCAGGCCGCCTGGTTGTCCAAGCCATCCAACCGCGACTACTTCAGCGGCCCCGTGCACGTCGCCCGCGTCCAGGCTTGGCGCGCCGCGCATCCCGGCTACAGCTGCGACCGGGTGCGCCCGCCGCGGGCGTTACAAGATCTCTTGCCGCTGCAAGTGCCTGATTCGATTGAGGAATCGGCCAATCGTGTCGAGGCTCCCGGGGCGCCCCCGACCGTGGCGTTACAAGATCTCTTGATCGCCGAATCGCCTTTGCTGGCGGGGCTTGTGGCCCATCTGTTCCAGCCGGCGCTACAAGATGACATGGCCAGCACCACCCGGCGCCTCGTACAACTTGGGCGCGACGTGATCAACGGGAGGTGCGGTGAAGGCCATCAAGCAGCTACTTCGGCCCGAGCGGCTGCGCCAGGTCCCCGAGCAGTTCAGCTGGGTTGACCAGGCGCTCGTGCAGCAGCACTTCATCGACCGCTGTGAGGCCCGCTCGGCGGCGCTGTACCTGTTCCTGGTCACGGTGTCCGATGCCCAGGGCCTGAGCTACTACGGCTCGGCCACGCTCGCCCGGCGGCTGCACCTGAGTGACGAGCAGTTCGCCGCGGCACGCCAGCAGCTCATCGAGCTGGATCTCATCGCCTATCGCTCGCCGCTGTACCAGGTGCTGGCCCTGCCGGGGACCGTGGCGGCGCAGCGCCCGGCGCCGCGTCCACCGGGCGTTGCCGGGGCCAACACCGGCGGCCAGCCCGTGAGCCTGGCCGCGCTGCTGCAGCAGGCTCGAGCGCGCCGTGGTTGACTACGAGACCTACTGCCGCATCCGTGACCACCTGGTGCGCCAGCAACTCACGGTGGCGCAGACCGCGCGAGCGCTGGGCCTGGATGTACGCACCGTCGCCCGGTGGGCGCAGGCCGAACAGTTCCGAGCGCGCAAGGCCGTGCTGCGCGCCAGCAAGCTCGACGCCTTCAAGGGCCAGATCGTGCGCTGGCTCGACGCCCACCCGTACAGCGCCCAGCAGATCTACCAGCGGCTGCTCGAGGCCGGCTACGGCGGCGGCATCACCATCGTCAAGGACTACGTGCACCGCATCCGCCCGCGACAGCGGCCGGCCTTCCTCAAGCTGGACTTCGAGCCGGGCGAGTGCGCGCAGCTCGACTGGGGTGAGTTCGGCACCGTCGCCGTGGGCAACACGCGCCGGCGCCTGAGCTTCTTCGTGATGGTGCTGTGCTACAGCCGGCGCATGTACCTGGAGTTCACCGTGTCGCAGGAGATGGAGTTCTTCCTGGCCTGCCACGAGAACGCCTTCGCCGCCTTCGGTTCAGTGCCCGCGCGGCTGATGGTCGACAACCTGAAGTCCGCCGTGCTCAAGCGCCTGGTCGGTGAGGCGCCGGTGTTCAACCCCAAGTACCTCGACTTCTCGCGCCATTGGGGCTTCCAGATCACCCCCTGCAACGTGGCTTCGGGTTGGGAGAAGGGACGCGTGGAGAACGGCGTGGGTTACGTGAAGAAGAACTTCCTGGCCGGCCAGGAGTTCATCGACTTCAGCGCCGTGCAGCCCGCCGCGCAGCTGTGGGTGGACACGGTGGCCGACGTGCGCGTGCACGGCGCCACCCAGCGCCGACCCGTGGACATGTTCGAGGAAGAGCGCGCCCGCCTCAAGCGGCTCAACCCCGTCGGGTTCGACCTCGCACGCGTGCGCACGGCAAGCGTCAACAAGCAGTTCCGCGTCGCGCTGGACTCCAACACCTACTCCGTGCCCTCGCGCCATGTGGGTCAACGCCTGACCCTGAAGGCCTGGGCCGACCGCTTGTGCATCTATGCCCACGACCAACTCGTCGCGCTCCACGCGCGAAGCATGCAGCGCAACAAGGACTTCGAGCTTGCCGAGCACGCCCAGCAACTCGCCCAGCAGCGCAAGAGCGCCCGCGAGCAACGCCTGCTGGTGCAGTTCCTGGCCCTGTCGCCGCGCGCCCAAGCCTACCGCGAGGGCCTGGAGGCCCGGCGTGTGAACGCCCGGGTGCACCTGCGCCAGATCCTCGCCCTGGCCGAGATGCACGGCCGCGAGGCCGTCGAGCGCGCCATCGACGACGGTCTGGAGCTGCAGGCCTTCAGCGCCGAGTACATCGCCCACATCCTGGCCGCGCGCCGGCGCATCGGGGCCGAGCCCGCCGCCCTGCAGCTCACCCGCAGTGCCGACCTGCTCGACATCGAGATCCCCGCGCCCGACCTGTCCATCTACGACCGTGAGTGAAGGAGCGACAACCATGCGAGCACGCCACGCCCACCCCGATGCCCTGTCCGCGCAGGCCAAGCTCACCGCGCTGAACCTGCCGTTCATGCGCGAGAACTACCAGCCACTGGCCAAGGCCGCCGCCGACAAGCAGTGGTCGCACTTGGCCTACTTCGCCGAGCTGCTCAACGGCGAGGCCGCCCAGCGCGAGGACCGACGCGTGCAGCGCTGCATCCGCCAGGCCCGCTTCCCCGTGCTCAAGACCATCGACAAGTTCGACTGGAACTGGCCCACCAAGATCAACCGGCCGCAGATACAGAACCTGTTCCACCTGGACTTCGTGGCCCGGCACGCCAACGTGGTGTTCATCTCCGGCGTCGGCCTGGGCAAGAGCCACTTGATGACGGCCCTGGGCTATGCAGCGTGCCAGCGCGGGCACTCGGTGCTGTTCACCGGCGCCATCGACATCATCAACACGCTGGCCACCGCGCAGGCCGCCGGCGGCCTCAAGCGGGCGCTGGCAGCCTACGTCAAGCCCGAGGTGCTGTGCATCGACGAGCTGGGCTACCTGCCCATCGACAAGTTCGGCGCCGACTGCCTGTTCCAGATCATCAGCCACCGCTACGAGCGCGGCACCACGCTGTTGACAACGAATCGCCCGTACAAGCAATGGGCCGGGATCTTCAACAACGACGCGACCCTGGCCTCGGCACTCCTGGACAGGCTGCTGCACCACGTCGAGACCGTCGTGATCGAAGGCAAGAGCTACCGCGGCCAGTCACACGCCGAGATCTGAAGCACGCCGGCATCCACTGCGTGCCGCGTCAGCGCCGGCATCACGCCACTCCCTCCGCGATCCCCTCAGCATTTCGAAACCGGCCAGAACTCAACACGTTCGCACCGGCGCCCACACCTGGCGCTCGCCCAGCAACCGGACCACATCCAGGTGATCTCCGCGTTCGAAGTAGCACCAGAGCAGCGGGAACTTCGCCACCCGCCAGGTTCGAAGCCCTGGTATGCCCAGGAGCTTTCCGAGCGTCGGTGAGCCGATCCCAGGGTCGAGTTCGATCTGGTCAAGCGCCGCGTTGGTGGCGTTGGCCAGCTTCACCGCCACGCGGCTGCCGCCCTTCTTGCGGTGATACCGGACTTCGCCCTGCTGATCGCGCAGCGCCTGCGGGCGCAGAACCGCCGGCTTCAATCGATCTCGCCGCGAGCGATCGCCAGCAGTTCCTTCTCGTCCGCCTTGGTGCGACGACGGCCGGGCCCGGATGCCAGTCCTTCTTCGATCAGATCACGAAGCCTCTTCTTGGCCTGCTCTTCCTGGTCGCGCCGGACCAAGTCGCGGATGTACTCGCTGGTGTTGCCATAGTTGCCGGCGGCGACCCGGTTGTCGATGTACTCGCGCATCGACTCGGGCAAGGCAAAACTCATGGTTTGTCGGCTCATGCGGGCATCTTGGGTGGTTTGACAACTGTTGTCAACTCCGCCGGCTGACCTTCTTCCAGCTCAATGTGTGCGGGAGCGGGTCTCGTCACGAAGCAGAGCGAGTTGCCTGGCCCGGCACGCGCTGGATCAGCGCCGCGGCGAACTTCTCGACGCCGAACCTCATCGTGCCGCGGAAGTTGATGTGCGAGAAGTGCGCCGGGCCGATGCGGCGCAGCCATTCGTCTTCGACTGGGATCCCGTCTCGCTTGAGCCTCTCGACCACCTCGTGCATCCGGGCAGTGTTCCATGCAAGCACGATGTTCGTCAGCAGCGCGTGCGAGCCAGAGATCGCCTTCATCTCTTCACGCCGCCGGCCACGTTCGGGCGCCACCTTGCCCGAGTACACGGCGCGCTGCAACTGGTGTACCGACTCGCCCCGGTTCAGCAAGGTATGGATCTCGCGGCGGAAGTCCTCGATGGCGATGTAGTCGCACAGGAACACGGTTCGCAGCAGTCGGCCCAGGTGCTCCGCAGCTCGGTGCAGCGGATCCCCCTGGGCGGCCGACCCGAAGCGCTGCAATGCCAGCGTGGCGGAGACTCGTCCCGAGCGGATCGACGCCGCCAGGCGCAGCAATTCATCCCAACCGCGCTCGATGGCGGCCAAAGACACGCGCCGGACGGTGACGACTTCCAAGCCATCGGGCACGGTGAATCCACGAGGCAGGTAGAGCTTTCGTTCGGCCAGATCCCGCAGGCGGGGGCACAGATCAAAGCCCAGCAGCTTCGCGATGGCCATCGCCGGATTCGTGTAGCCGTGGGTGTCGACCGCAAGCAGCGAGATTCGAATCTTGTCGGCAGCGTTGTTGTGCTGCTCGATGCCCTCGATGGCGACGCCGGCCTGTCGTTCGTTGAGCACGATGGGTTGGTCGTAGACGATGCCCCACCGGTCGCGCACGTGGGTGTACAGCCCTGCGGCATAGGTGCGCCGGCGTGGGTCCACACGGGCGTTCCAGAGGTGGCGCGACACGTCCAGCGACATCATGTCGGCCGATGCCTTATCGCCGTCGCCCCAGAGCGCCGCGATAGGGGTCCGGCTCTGGAACTCGGCCACGCGCTCATTGGCCCGGCGCAGGCGGCCGCTGCCTTCCAGCGCACGCATGGCCACCGTGACCTGCGAGGGCTCCAGGCCGGAGATCATGGATGCCACGCCCTTGGCATCCGCATCGGTGCCGTGCGCCAAAAGCGCGCCGTACAGGGCCACGAGCTCGCCCGACGACTGGGCGCGGTGCCCAAGCAGCGCTTCGCTGTAGCCAGTGGCGGCATCCATCTCCATCAGCATGTCCGGGAACTGCACGCTTCCGATGAGGTTGTAGATGGTTTCGCGCGTGCGGACCGGCTCGGCTTGATCTGGCGCTGCCGTGATCGCCGGCAGATGGAGCATGCCGTCTGCCCCGATCTCGATCTTTCCGCGCTGCTGGGCCTCTGCCACCGCCGACATGCCGGCCATCAGGTTCGCCAGCAACGGCTCAAGAAAGTCGGCCGCGGACTTGGGCATGCCCAGCAACTCGATCTGCTCGTCCCGCTGCGATGCCCATTCCGCCGGTGGGATGAGCATCTGGTCCCGCTCCCGAAAACTCAGCGAGTGGTCCAGCCAGACGCTGCCCCGGCGCAGACTCTTGCGCATCGACAGCATCGTGCAGGCCTCGAAAGCACGAAGCCCTGATCGCGGGTCAAGGTCGCGGACCAAGCCGTGCCAAGCTGCGCCCACATCCGGCAAGGGCACCCCGTCCTTGAGTTCGGTCACGCCCTGGCGATGCAGCTCCGACCAGGCCTTCCACTGCTCGTAACCCGGATCCCCGGCGCGGCCGCCGAAGTCCAAGTCCTTCAGCACGACCAGGCAGGCGCGCACGCGCTGACTGTCCTCGGCCAACGCCTTGCGAACGAGGGACACAAAGCTGCCGCTGGCCGCATCGCCGAGTTCGGTGAGCAGCTCTCTGGCTTCGAGGACTCGCGCCTGCCAGGTCTTGGATTCGTCGTGCAGAACCGATCTTGCCTTGGCCGCCTGCTGGATCAGGCCCGTCGTGCCACGCACACGGTTTGACTGGGCCTTGTCCGCTGCCTCGCGGAACAGTTGCTGGCTGCGCCGGCTGGTCTGCAAGAGGGCGACATCGGTGAGTTCGAGCAGCGTCACCCGCAGGAAGCAGACCAACTCGATCAGCCGGCGCGTTGGCTTGATCTCCCGCGTCTTCACTGGGCGCCTGGCCTGGACCTGACGGGCATAGGCCTGCTGCTTGGCCAGCGACACGGCGCTCAGATTCCAGTCGTGTGCACCGAGCTCCTTGAGGTAGCGGACCTTGTCGACGGTTTCGGCAAGGGTGCTCGGGCCGTGACGCTTGGATGGCGTCTTGAGCCACTCCAGGTGCGTCGTGTCGGTACCCGGCCGAGCGCTGTACGAAGCGTCGATCACTTTCTGCGCCGCTGCCGGTGGTACGGCGGCATTGACCGCGCCGAGGATCTGCGCCTCCACAGCTGCAAATGCGTCACGAGCCCAGTCCTGCAGGCGGCGCGCTCCTGGGATCAGGATGCGCCGCGTGAACAGCCAGTGGCTGGCCGACTGGACCAGGTCATCGGCGTGGGACACGTCTGCAGCTTGGGCCAGCAGGGCCGCGGTCAGCGCGGCTTCGTCGTCGACTTCAAGTTCACGCAGGCCCAGGTGGGTCTTGGCCCAGAGCTGGTGCTTGGAAAGGGTCTGCCGGCGCTTGTAGATCGACCGCAGGCTGGCGATGGACGGCGGCGAGACGGCCAGGACTTGGGCGGTGTGCCGTAGGAGGTTTCGGGGCAGCACGTTGAAGCCGTCGAGCGGTCGACCGGCAACGCGCATGAACATAAGCATCAGCGCAGCGGGGAGGCGGTGGTCGCTGCGGAACTGCTCCCGGATGGCTGCAACGTCCGCCGACGTGAGCGTGAAGAACTGCTCCCGGTCGAACTCACTCAGGCGAGGCGGCAAGGCCTCCTGGCCGACGAAGCGCAGGGCGAAGACGGGCATGGCAGTGGGCAGCGGTAGGGGGGCGGTCACTGTACCGCTGTGGCCGCCGTCAACCCAGTCAGGCGCTCATCTTGCGGGGGTGGCGCCCGCCGGGAACCCGCATGGATGCTGGGCTTCAAGCCAAAGCGCACCAATCTGCATGAAAAGTACGACTACCCCCTGGCGGGCCTGCCGTCCGTCAGCGTGGGTGGCCAGTGCGGCCTGCTCGACGTGGTGGCCGACCCGGCCTTTGCCAGCAACCAGCGCATCTTCTTCACCTTTGCCGAGCCGGGCGAGGGCGGCAACGGCACGGCCGTGGGCCGGGCGCGGCTGGTCGGCGCGCCGGGCAGCGAGCGCCTCGAAGACGTGCGCACCATCTTCAGCCAGCGGCCCAAGATGAATTCGCGCCACCACTGCGGCAGCCGCATCGTCTTCGATCGCGGCGGCCACCTGCTGGTGGGGCTGGGCGACCGTTTTGGTGGCAAGGACGAGGCGCAGAACACCGCCAACCATCTCGGCAAGGTCATCCGCATCGATGCCGACGGCAGGGCCCCGGCCGACAATCCCTTCGTGGGCCGCAGTGGTGCGGCCCCCGAGGTCTTCAGCCTCGGCCATCGCAACATCCAGGGCGCGGCGCTCCACCCGGGCACGGGCGCGCTGTGGGCGGTGGAACACGGGCCGCAGGGTGGCGACGAGGTCAACCTGGTGCGCGCGGGTCTCAATTACGGCTGGCCGCTGGTCACCTACGGCCGCAATTACGGCCTGGGCACGCGCATCGGCGAGGAAGGCCCCAAGCCGGGCTACGAGCAGCCGCTGCGCCACTGGGTGCCCACGTCCATCGCGCCCTCGGGCCTGGTGTTCGTGACCAGCGACCGCTATCCGGCCTGGAAGGGCCACCTGCTGATGGGCACGCTGCGCGCGCAGGCACTGGTGTTGCTGACGCTGGATGGCGAGCGCGTCACGGGCGAGACGCGCCTGCTGGAAAGCCTGGGCAAGCGCATCCGCGATGTGCGGCAGGGGCCGGACGGCTTCGTGTACGTGCTGACCGACGGCAGCCACGGCGAGGTGCTGCGGGTGCTGCCCTGAGCGTCTGACAGCTGACGGCCCTTGGCAGTTGTCGCTCCAACCCCTCTCGGGCTGAGCCCTTCGTCAAGCTCAGGACAGGCCTGTCGAAGCCCCGCCCCCACCCGCACAGCCCTTTGCAACCACCGCGGTGGTGTTCGTTTCCGGTTCGAACGCCACGGTGATGCTTGAGCGGCAGGCGGTGCCCCTGGCCGGCGCTGTTATGGGGTGCCGAGCAGCGCAGACTTGAGGGCGGCGCGCGCAGCGCGCTTCGTAGACTGACTCACGGCAACTGTCTGAGCGCAGTGAGCGAAGCGAACGCAGCGAGTTTTGCCGTGCGCCCTCAAGGTGAGCAGCGGAGGGGAGTCGGCCCGCAGGGCCGACCGCTCCATCCCAGCGCCGGCCAGGGGCACCGCCTGCCGCGATGGCGCGGAGCTGCGGGTGCGGGGCTTCGACAGGCCTGTCCTGAGCTTGACGAAGGGCTCAGCCCGAACGGAGGGGAGGGCTCAGCCCGAACGGAGGGGAGGGCTTCAACGGGCTCAGCCCGAACGGAGAGGAGGGCTTCGACAGGCCTGTCCTGAACTTGACGAAGGGCTCAGCCCGGGCGGGGTTGGCGCGACGACTGCCAAGGACCGCAAGCCGACAGCCAGCCCCGCTACGCCACCCGCCCGAACCACAGCACCGAGAGCCCCGCCGCCACCACGCTCAGCAGCACGCTCAGCGCCGCGAACAGGGCGCTGATCTCCGTCTCCTTGCGCTCGACCACCATGCGCGCGCTCAGGCTCTCGTAGACCTTCTTCAGGTCGTCGGCCGTGCCAGCGTAGAAGTACTCGCCGTGGGTGAGCACGCTCACGTTCTTGAGCGTCTCTTCATCCAGCCGCACGCGCATGCTCCATCCCTCGAAGCCGATGGTCTCGCCGCTGGTGGTGCCAATGCCCACGGTGTAGACGCGCACACCGCGCTCGGCGGCCATCTTCGCGGCCTCCAGCGGATCGGGGCCGGTGGTGCGCTGGCCGTCGGTCAGCATGATGATCGCCGCGGAGTTGTACGAGCCCGGCGGCACCGGCTTGAACGCCGGGGCGTCGGGCTTGCGGATGTCGTTGTTGCTGCCGGGGAAGTTGCGCTGCCCGGTGACGTGCTGGATCTCGATGCCGTGGTCGGGGAACAGGGTCGCCAGGCTGAGGACGATGCCGCTGCCGGTGGCCGTGCCGCGCTGCAGCTGGAAGCGGTCGATGGCCGCCAGCACGTCGTCGCGGCTCATGGTGGGGGCCTGCACCACCGCCGCGGTGCCTGCAAACGACACCACGCCCACCTTCACCTCGCGCGGCAGGCCGTGCACGAAGGCCTTGGCTGCCTCCTGGCTGGCCACCAGGCGGTTGGGCTTGACGTCCTCGGCACGCATGCTGCCCGAGACGTCCATGGCCAGGATGATGGTGCGCTCGGCCAGCGGCAGCGTGATCGTGGCCGTGGGCCGCGCCACGGCCAGCAGGCCCGCTGCCACGGCCAGCAGCAGCAGCGCCGGCGGCACGTGGCGGCGCCAGCCGGGCCCCCGGCCCATGGCCAGCTTCGCCACCTGCACGCTCGCCAGGCGCACCGTGGTTTTGCGTTTTCTGCGCAGCAGCCAAGCGTAGAGCAGCGCCAGCAGCGGCAGCAGCACCAGCAGCCACAGCATCGAGGGCCAGATGAAGGACATGGCAGGCTCGTCGGTCAGCGTGGTTCAGGCGGCGGCCGCGCGCGCCGCAGCCGGACGGGCGCGCTGCAGGGTGACCGGGCCGCGGCGCGGCGCACCCTGGCGCGCGCGCAGCCGGCGCAGGTCCGACAGGCGCAGCAGGGACTGCAGCAGATCGTCGTCGGTGGCGAGCTCGATGACATCGGCACCCGAGCGCCCGAGTGCATCGAACAGCTCGGTCTCCTGCTGCTCGGCGATGGCCGCGTAGCGCTCGCGAAAAGCCGGGTCGGCGGCGTCGATGAACAGTTGCTCGCCGGTCTCGGCGTCTTCCACCGTCACGAGGCCGACATCGGGCAGCGCCATCTCCATGGGGTCCCACAGGCGCACAGCCACGATCTCGTGGCGGCGCGCCAGGCGCGCCAGCGCATCCGCCCAGCCCGGCGCCGAGATGAAGTCCGACACCACGAACACCAGCGAGCGCCGCGTCATCACCCCGTCGGCCATCCGCAGCAACTCGGCCAGCTGCGTGCCGGCCGGCCGCGGGCCCGGCGCGGCTCGGGCGCGCGGCATGCGCATGCGGGCCAGCAGCTCCAGCACGTGGGCGCGGCTGGCGCGCGGCGGCAGCACGGTGTCGACGCGCTGGCCGTACAGCACCGCGCCGGCACGGTTGCCGTGGCGCGTGATCACGCGCGCCAGCGTCGCCACGAAGCCGCTGGAGACCGCCAGCTTGGTGACGTCGCCGCTTCCGAAGTCGACGCTGCCCGACAGGTCGAGCAGGAACCAGGCGGTCAGGTCGCGGTCTTCGAGAAACTGGCGCACATAGGGCGTCTGCAGCCGCGCCGTGACGTTCCAGTCGATGTGGCGCACGTCGTCGTGCAGCTGGTACTCGCGCAGGTCGGCCAGGTCGACGCCGCCGCCGCGGAAGAGCGTGCGGTAGTCGCCCTGCAGCAGGCCGTCCAGGCGGCGGATCACCGTCCACTCCAGCTGGCGGAGCAGGGCGTCGGCGTCGGGGGCCAGGGCGGTCATGGCGAGGCTCGTTCAGGACTGCGGGTGCGTGAGCGGCTTGTCCGGCGCCGTCACCTTCCTGAGCACGTTCCCGATCAGGTCGTCGGCCGTGATGCCCTCGGCCAGCGCCTCGTAGCTCAGCACCACGCGGTGGCGCAGCACGTCGTGCACGAGGTCGGTGATGTCCTCCGGCAGCACGTAGCGGCGGCCGCGCATCAGCGCCAGCGCCTTGCCGCCCTCGACCAGCCCGATGGTGGCGCGCGGGCTGGCGCCGTAGGTGATGTACTTCGCGGCGTCGGGCAGGTCGTAACGGGCGGGGTTGCGCGTGGCGCCCACCAGCCTGACGGCGTACTGCATCAGCGCCGGGTCGCAGTAGACGGCGCGGCACTCGCGCTGCAGTGCCGCCAGCGCGTGCGTGTCGGTGACGGGGCCGATGTCCACGGGCTGACCCGTCACGCGCTCGGCGATGACGAACTCCTCCTCCTCGCTGGGGTAGTCGACCAGCACCTTCATCATGAAGCGGTCCACCTGCGCCTCGGGCAGCGGGTAGGTGCCCTCGGTCTCGATCGGGTTCTGCGTGGCCATCACCACGAAGGGGTCGGGCACCTTGTGCGTTTCGCCCGCGATGGTGACCTGGCGCTCCTGCATCACCTCGAGCAGCGCGCTCTGCACCTTGGCCGGCGCGCGGTTGATCTCGTCGGCCAGCAGCAGGTTGGCGAACACCGGGCCCAGGCTGGTGCCGAACTCGCCGGACTTCTGGTTGAAGATGCGCGTGCCCACCAGGTCGGCGGGCACGAGGTCGGGCGTGAACTGGATGCGCTTGAAGCTGCCGCGGATCGTGCGCGCCAGCGTCTTGACGGTGAGCGTCTTGGCCAGCCCCGGCACGCCCTCGACCAGCAGGTGGCCCTGGGCGAGCAGCGCCACCATCACGCGCTCGAGGAAGCGGTCCTGGCCGACGACGACGCGCTTGACCTCGTAGAGGATGCGCTCCATCAGCGCGGCGGTGGCCTGGGCTTGTTCCTGCATGAAGTGTCTCGGTGAAGGGTGTCAGAAGGGCGGCATGCCCGCCGTGAATGTCCTAGAAAGGCGGCATGCCTGCCGCCTGGGCCGCGTTCTCGATGGGCACCGCAAAACCGATGCCGATGAAGGTGCGTTGCTCGCTGGGGTTGAGGATGGCGGTGACGATGCCCACCACCTGCCCGTCCATGGTGACCAGCGGCCCGCCGCTGTTGCCTGGGTTGGCGGCGGCGTCGAACTGGATCAGGTTGCTCAGCGTGCGCTCGCCGGCCTCGCTGCGGAACTCGCGCTTGAGGCCGCTGACCACGCCGTGGCTGACGCTGGGACCGATGCCAAAAGGGTGGCCAACGGCGATGACGTGGTCCCCCGGCTGCAGGTCGGCGGTGGAACGCATGGTGGCGGCCTGCAGGTCGTCGGGCAGGTCCAGCGCCCTGAGCACGGCGAGGTCGTGTTCAGGCCGCGCGCCCACCAGCACGGCCTCGCTCTCGTGGCCGCCCGCAAAGCGCACGCGGATCTTCTTGCTGCCCCACACCACGTGCAAGTTGGTGAGGATGGTGCCGTTGTCGATGATGACCACGCCGGTGCCCAGGCTGCGATCCATCGCACGCTTCTCGGGGTTCTCCTCGCCGTCGTCGTCCTCGCTCATCAGGCCCGTCACGCGCACCACCGAGGGCAGGATGGCCTGGTAGGCCTTGGTGGCCTGCGAGGGCAGGGGCGCCTTCTCCAGGCTCTCGCGCACGGCGCGGTCGATGTCGTCCTGCGTCACGGGGCGCTGGCCAGACCCGAGGTGCAGGGCGCCGAACACCAGGGCCGCTGCCAGCGCGGTGCCTGCCACCGCCCACAGCGCCGGATGGCCGGTGACCGGCAGCGTCGGCCGGGCGGCCGGCAGCCTTGCGTCCTCGCCGTCAGCCGGCAAGGGTGGCGTGGCGCCAGGGGCCACAGCGGTGCCCGCGCCTGCTGACGGAGCGACAGCCGGGCGTCGCGGCGAGCGGCTGGTCAGCGGGGCCTTGTTCATGGGCGAGACATGCTCCTGCAAGTCGGCATTCTTGTTCACCCTAACACGGAAAAACACGGTGTGCAGCGCCTCTGCGTCGGCCCTGACGCCGACGCGGCATCATCGGCGCTCATGTGGACCGATTCCCACTGTCATCTCGATGCCCCTGAGTTCGACGCCGACCGCGCCGACGTGTTGCGCCGCGCCCGCGCCGCAGGCGTCACCATGCTGGTGCTGCCGGCGGTGGCCGCCGACCACTTTGCGGCGGTCGTGGCGCTGGCGCGCGCCCACGGCCTGGGCTATGCCCTGGGCATCCACCCGTTGTGGACCGACCGCGCTGCCGATGGCGACCTGGACCGGCTGGCCGAGGCCTTGCACCGCCACCGCAACGACCCGCACCTGGTGGCCGTGGGCGAGATCGGCCTGGACCACGCCGTGCCCGCGCCGGACCCCGAGCGCCAGCACCGCTTCTACCTGGCGCAACTGCGCCTGGCCCGCGACGCCGGCCTGCCGGTGATCCTGCATGTGCGCCGCTCGGCTGATGCCTTGCTGGCGGGCTTGAACCGCATCAACGTGTCGGGCGGCGTTGCCCATGCCTTCAACGGCAGTGCGCAGCAGGCGCAGCGCTTTGTCGAGCGCGGCTTCCGGCTGGGCTTCGGCGGCACGCTCAGCTTCGAGCCGGCGCGCCAGATCCGCCATCTCGCCTCGACGCTGCCTCTGCAGGCCTTGGTGCTGGAGACCGACGCGCCCGACATTCCCCCCTGCTGGCTGTACCGCTCGGCGGCTGAGCGTTCGGCGGGTGCGCCCCAGGGCCGCAACGAGCCGGCCGAGCTGCCGCGCATCGGTGCGGTGCTCGCCCGGCTGCGAGGCTTGCCCCTGGGCGAGCTGGCGGCGGCCACCGTGGCCAACACGGCGGCGGCCTTGCCGCGGCTGGCGGGCCTGCAGGCCGCAGCGCCGCTGCATCCGGCAGTGTCCGACCACTGCGCGCGCCTGGGATAGCTCTTGGACAGCACGCAGCCCAAGCGCCCCCCGCAGACCCTGGCCGGCGTGACCCTGTCCGAGGAAGACGGCGTGCGCTACCTGCACCTGGACACGCCCTGGATCCAGGGCGGCATGCGCATCCGTGCGCCACAGGTGGTGGAGATCGACTACGTGCAGCGCATGCTCGCGGCGTTGCTGTGGCTGCCGCCCGACGGCCCGGCCGACGGTGCGGCGGTGCAGCTGGGCCTGGGCGCGGGCGCGCTGACCCGCTTCACGGCCCAGCAGCTGAAGATGGCCACCACGGTGGTGGAGATCAACCCGCAGGTGATCGCCGCCAACCAGCGCCACTTCCACCTGCCGCGCGAAGCGGAGGTGGTCCTGGGCGATGCCGCCGACTGGCTGGCCCAGGCCCCGGAACGATGCGTGCGGTTGCTCTTCGTCGATCTCTACGACCACGAGGCCGCAGCGCCGGTGCTCGACGGCGCCGAGTTCTACGCCGCGTGCCACCGCGTGCTTGAGCCGGGCGGTGCGATGGCGGTCAACCTGTTCGGCCGCGACGCGAGCTTTGGCGACAGCCTGGGCCGCATCGCCGCCGCGTTCGGCCCCGCGCACACCTGGAGCCTGCGCCCCACCCGCCAGGGCAACAGCGTGGTCGTGGCCACGCGGGGTGCGCGGCTGCCGGCGCGGGCCGAACTGCTGGCGCGAGCGGCCCTGGCCGAGCAGCGCTTCGGGCGGCTCAAGCTGGCGGCGCGCCAGTGGCCGCGGATGATCCGGCCCTGCCCCGTGGGGCTCACCGCGGCCGTGGCAGCGGAGCCGCTGCCCTTACGTGGAAACCACAGCGGGGCGCCGGGGTGCGCTTCCTAGAATCCCGCGTTGGCGGCGTGGAGACCGCGCCCAACCACCTGCGGGAGACGAGGGCTTGAAGATCAAGAGCGAGAAGGACTTCTGGTCCGGACTGATGTTCATCGTCATCGGCCTGGGCTTTGCCTGGGGCGCCACCAATTACAGCTTCGGCTCGGCGGCTCGGCCCGGGCCGGCCTATTTCCCGTTTGGTCTGGGCATCCTTCTGGCGCTGCTGGGGCTGATCGTGCTGTTCAAGGCCCTGACGCTCGAAGTGCGCGGCGGCGACAAGATCGAACCCTGGCCCTGGAAGCCCTGGCTCCTCATCCTGAGTGCGGTGCTCATATTCGGGCTGTTGCTGCCTCGCCTGGGCCTGATCATCACGCTGCCTGTGCTCATCGGCGTGGCCAGCCTGGCCAGCGGTGAGTTCCGCATCAAGGAGGTGGTGATCAACGCTGTGGTGCTGACGCTCGGCTGCTGGCTGGTGTTCAGCAAGGGCCTGAACCTGTCGATCCCGCTGTGGCCCACCTTCCTGGCCTGACCTGAAAGCCGCGCATGGAACTGCTCAACAATCTCGCGCTCGGCTTCAGCGTCGCGTTCACGCTGCAGAACATCCTCTATGCATTCGGCGGTGCCGTTCTCGGCACGCTGATCGGCGTGCTGCCGGGCCTGGGCCCGGTGGCCACCATCGCGATGCTGCTGCCCAGCATCTACGCGCTCGACGCCACCCCGGCGCTGATCATGCTGGCCGGCATCTATTACGGCGCCCAGTACGGCGGTTCCACCACCGCCATCCTCATCAATGTGCCGGGTGAAAGCGCCTCGGTGGTGACGGCGCTCGACGGTTACCAGATGGCCCGCAAGGGCCGGGCCGGCGCGGCGCTCGCGGCTGCCGGCCTGGGCAGCTTCTTCGCCGGCACGGTGGCCACGCTGGTGCTGGCGGCCTTTGCGCCGCCGCTCACCGAACTGGCCTTCAAGTTCGGCCCGGCCGAGTACTTCAGCCTCATGGTGCTGGGCCTCATCGGCGCGGTGGTGCTGGCCTCGGGCTCGCTGATCAAGGCCATCGCCATGATCCTCTTCGGCCTGCTCATCGGGCAGATCAACACCGACGTCATCTCAGGTGTGCCGCGCTACAGCTTCGACATCCCAGAGCTCACCGACGGGATCGGCTTCGTGGCCATCGCCATGGGCGTGTTCGGCTTCGGCGAGATCATCCTCAACCTGGGTCGGCCGGCCGAGCACCGCGAGGTCTTCACGAAGGACGTCAAGGGCTTGTGGCCCACCAAGCGCGACTTCCTTGACGCCTACCCGGCCGTGCTGCGCGGAACGGCACTGGGCTCGATCCTGGGTGTGCTGCCGGGTGGTGGCGCGCTGCTGGCCAGCTTCGCGGCCTACACGCTCGAGAAAAAGACCAAAGGCCGTGAGGGCGAGGTGCCCTTCGGCCAGGGCAACATCCGCGGTGTGGCCGGCCCCGAGAGCGCCAACAACGCCGGTGCTCAGACCAGCTTCGTGCCCATGCTCACCTTGGGCATCCCGCCCAACCCGGTGATGGCGTTGATGGTGGGCGCGATGACGATCAAGGGCATCCAGCCCGGCCCGCAGGTGATGACGAGCAACCCCGATCTCTTCTGGGGCCTGATCGCCAGCATGTGGATCGGCAACCTCATGCTGATCATCCTGAACCTGCCGCTCATCGGCATCTGGATCAAGCTGCTGACGGTGCCCTACCGCTTTCTCTATCCGGCCATCCTCAGCTTCTGCTGCATCGGCCTGTACACGCTCAACAACAACAACTTCGACATCTTCATGGCGGCAGCCTTTGGCGTGGTCGGCGTGGTGTTCTACCGCCTGGGCTGCGAGCCGGCGCCGCTGCTGCTGGGCTTCATCCTCGGGCCCATGATGGAAGAGAACCTGCGGCGGGCGCTGCTGCTGAGCCGGGGCGACTGGACCACCTTCCTGAGCCGGCCGCTGTCGGCGGGGCTGCTGATCGCCTCGGTGCTTCTCATCGTGATCGTCATGCTTCCCGGCATCAAGAAGCAACGCGAGCAGGCCTTCCAGGACCCCGATTGAGGCCCCCCCCGAAGCGCCTTCGGCGCTCCCCCCCAGGGGGGCGCCCCGAGCGGCCGGGCACAGCCCGTCCACCGCGGCCGCTTGATGGCGCCTGCGCGGCCTTTGGCCGCTTGACGGCATGAGCGCGCCGGGCCGCTCCCAAGCGCTCATCCCGCAGTGCGCAGCACGGAGGGTAGTCCAGTGAGCCTGCCTGCCGCGCTGCAGCCGCTCGAGAGCCCGGTCTTTCGGGGCTTGTGGGCCGCCTGGCTGGCGGCCAACCTCACGATGTGGATGAACGACGTCGCGGCCGCCTGGCTGATGACGTCGCTGACCACCAGCCCCGTGATGGTGGCGC
Source organism: Ideonella sp. WA131b (assembly GCA_023657425.1). Taxonomy (NCBI): domain Bacteria; kingdom Pseudomonadati; phylum Pseudomonadota; class Betaproteobacteria; order Burkholderiales; family Sphaerotilaceae; genus Ideonella; species Ideonella sp. WA131b. The sequence goes on along the minus strand of JAGTJW010000002.1, from coordinate 211,108 downwards.
TGGTGCAGACGGCGTCGACACTGCCGGTGTTCCTGCTCGGCTTGCCCAGCGGGGCGCTGGCCGACATCGTGGACCGCCGTCGCTGGTTCGCGTTCACGCAGCTGTGGGTGTGCGTCGTGGCGCTGGTGCTGGCCGCGATGTCGCTGAGCGGCCGGCTCACCGCCGGCTGGCTGCTGGCGCTGACCTTCCTCAACGGCGTGGGCATGGCCATGCGCTGGCCGGTGTTCGCGGCCATCGTGCCCACGGTGGTGAGCCGGGCGCAGTTTCCGCAGGCGCTGGCGCTCAACGGCATCGCGATGAACCTGTCACGCGTGATCGGCCCGGTGCTGGCCGGCGCGCTGTTGGCAGCGGTGAGCCCGGCCGCGGTGTTCGTGCTCAACGCGCTGCTGGCGCTGTTCGCCTTCTGGATGATCTTGCGCTGGAAGGGCGCACCGCGCGCCAGTGCGCTGCCCGGCGAGCGCTTTGTCGGCGCCATGCGCGTGGGCATCAACTACGCGATGCAGGCGCCGCGGCTCAAGCTCATCCTGCTGCGCGTGTTCCTGTTTTTCCTGCAGAGCACGGCGCTGGTGGCGCTCTTGCCGCTGGTGGCGCAGGGACTGCACGGGGGCGGCGCCGGGTTCTTCACGGTGATGCTGTCGTGCCTGGGGCTCGGCGCGGTCATTGCCGCGCTGTACTTCCCGCGCTGGCGCGAGCGTTACACGCCCAACCAGTTCGTGGTGGCGGGCACGCTGGTGCACGCGGCGGCCTCGGCGCTCATCGTCACCGTGCCCGAGGTCTGGGTGGCACTGCCGGCCATGGTGGTGGCGGGCATGGCCTGGATCTCGGTGGCCAACTCGCTGACGCTGGCCGCCCAGAGCACCATGCCCGACTGGGTGCGGGCACGTGGCATGAGCATCTACCAGATGGCGCTGATGGGCGGCTCGGCGGCCGGTGCGCTGCTGTGGGGTCAGGTGGCCGCGTTCGCGGGTGTCAACGGTGCCGTGCTGGCGGCCTCGGCCTTTGCCGTGCTGGTGGCGGCGGCGCTGCGCCGCACCAGCATCGTGGGCGAGGTCGCACCCGACTTCAGCCCCGCGCCGGCAGTTGCCGCGCCCGAGCCCGCGATGCCGGTGGACGACGACGCCGGCCCGGTGATGGTGACGGTGGAGTACCGCATCGACCCGGCACGAACGGCCGAGTTTGCGGCCGTCATGGAGCGCACGCGCCGCGCCCGCCTGCGCCAAGGCGCGCTCAGCTGGGGGCTGTTCCACGACGTCGCCCAGCCTGGCCGCTGCATCGAGGTCTTCGTCGACGAGAACTGGCTCGAGCACCAGCGACGGCTCGAGCGCTTCACCGCCTTCGACGCCGACCTGCGTGGGCAGCGCCTGGCCTTCCACCTGGGCCCCGAGCCGCCGAAGCTCAGCCGCTTCGTGGCCGATGGCCGGGTGGCGCCGCCGGATCTGTAGCCCCGCTACGATGCGCGCGAGAAGCGCGTTTTCTGCGCCGGCACCGAGCACCTCACCATGCCCCACACCTTCGACTGGAGCGCCGGCTATGCCAGCCAGCGCAGCCCCTTGTTTGCCCGCAACGTCGTCAGCACCTCGCACCCGCTGGCGGCCCAGGCCGGCCTGCGCATGCTGCAGGCCGGCGGCAATGCGGTCGACGCGGCCATTGCCACCGCGGCGGTAATGACCATCGTCGAACCCTGCAGCAACGGCCTGGGTTCCGACGCCTTCTGCATCCTCTGGGACGGCGCGCAGCTGCACGGCCTGAATGCCAGTGGCTGCGCGCCGCAGGCCTGGACGCCGGAGTACTTCCACCGCAAGTACGGCACGGACGTCAAGGCTCCGGCCAAGCGCGGCTGGGACAGCGTGACCGTGCCCGGTGCCGTGGCCGGCTGGGTGGCCCTGAACCGGCGCTTCGGCAGGCTGCCGTTCGAAGACCTCCTGCAACCCGCCATCGAGGTGGCCGAGCGCGGCTATGCGGTGCCGGTCATCGTGCAGCAGAAGTGGACCAACGCCGCCAACCTGCCCGAGCTGACCTCGCAACCCGGCTTTGCCGAGACCTTCCTCCCGCACGGTCGTGCGCCGCACGTGAGCGAGCTGTTCCGCTTGCCCGACGCCGCGAAGACGCTGCGCCTCATCGGCCAGACCAAGGGCGAGGCCTTCTACCGCGGCGAGGTGGCCGCCGCCGCCGAGGCCCACGCTCGAGCCCATGGTGGTGCGATGACCGCGGCCGACTTCGCCGCCTACGCGCCGGAGTGGGTGACCCCGCTCGCGCAAGATTACCGCGGCTACACGTTGCACGAGATCCCGCCCAACGGCCAGGGCATCGCGGCGCAGATCGCGCTCGGCATCCTGCAGCACTTCGACATCGCCTCGCTCAAGGTCGACGGCACCGACAGCCAGCACCTGCAGATCGAGGCCATGAAGCTGGCCTTTGCCGACGTGTACCGCTATGTGGCCGAGCCGCGCGCCATGCGCCTGACGCCTGCGCAGATGCTCGACCCGGCCTACCTGGCCGCGCGCGCCCGGCTCATCGACCCAAAGCGTGCGCAGGACTTCGGCCCTGGCCACGGCCCCACCGGCGGCACCATCTACCTGACGGCGGCCGACTCGAGCGGCATGATGGTCAGCTTCATCCAGAGCAACTACATGGGCTTCGGCAGCGGCGTCGTCGTGCCGGGCTACGGCCTGAGCCTGCAGAACCGCGGCCACGGCTTCACGCTCGACGAGAGCCGCGACAACGTGGTCGGGCCGGGGAAGCGGCCGTTCCACACAATCATTCCCGCGTTCCTCACCAGGCAGGGCAAGCCGGTGATGAGCTTCGGCATCATGGGTGGCGACATGCAGCCGCAGGTGCACATGCAGACCACCGTGCGCATGCTCGACCACCACCAGAACCCGCAGGCCGCGTGCGACGCGCCGCGCTGGCGCTGCTTTGGCGGCGCCGTCAACGTCGAGCCCGGCTTTGCGCCCGCGACGGCGCAGGGACTGGCCGAACGCGGCCACCGCATCGAGGCCTTCAGCGACAGCTATCAAGATTACGGCGCCGGCCAGTTCATCTGGCGCCTCGACGAAGGCGAGGGCGACGCCGCCGAGCGCGGTTATGCCGCCGCCAGCGACCCTCGCCGCGATGGCCAGGCCGCGGGCTACTGAGAGCTTGTGAAGCATTCCGCCACGCCCGCTCGTGCGCCCGGGCTGGCGCCCCGACTTCACGATGCACGGCGTGGCCGGCGTCGTCGGGCCGCACGACGACTGCCTTGTCGTGCGCACGCCGTCGAACCCGAGCTTCTCCTGGGGCAACCTGCTGCTGCTGGCGGCGGCGCCGCGCGATTCCAGCGTGTGGCCACGCACCCCGACTGGCGCCGACGTGGCCTGGCGCGCGCGCTCGTGCACGGCGTGGGCCGGCACGCGCTGCAGGCCTGGCAGGCCGCCGAAGTGATCATGGTGGCCGACCCCGACGACGTGGCGATCCAGCTGTACCGCTCGCTGGGCTGGCGGGAATTCGAGCGCGAGTGGTGCTTCGAGCGCCGCTCACCCCGCGATCGCGCCGCATGACGGCGCCGGCACTGCCCTGGGCCGGCCTGGCGCTGGCCGCGGCCGGCGCCATCGCCTTCAGTGGCAAGGCCATCATCGTGAAGCTGGCCTACCGCCACGGCGTCGACGCGGTCACGCTGCTGATGTACAGGATGCTGTTCTCGCTGCCGCTCTTCGTGGCGCTGGCCTGGTGGGCCGGGCGTGGCAAGCCGCCCTTGTCGCGGCGCGATCTGATGCTGGTGGCCGGCCTGGGCTTCAGCGGTTACTACCTCGCGAGCTTCCTCGACTTTCTGGGCCTGCAGTACATCAGCGCCAGCCTGGAGCGGCTGATCCTGTACCTCACGCCGACGCTGGTGCTGGGCTTCGGTGCGCTGTTTTTTGGCCACCGTGTCACGGCGCGGCAATTGCTGGCGCTGGCCGTCAGCTACGCCGGCGTGCTGCTGGTCTTTGGCCACGAGGTGCGCTTCAGCGGCATCGACACGCTCATCGGCGCGGCGCTGGTGTTCGGCGGCGCCATCAGCTATGCCGTCTACCTGGTGTTCAGCGGCGAGCACGTGGCCCGGCTCGGTGCGCTGCGGCTCACCGGCTGGGCCACCAGCATCGCGGCGCTGCTGTGCATCGCGCAGTTCCTCGTGCTGCGGCCACTCGCGGTGGCCGAGGTGGCGACACCGGTGTTGTGGCTGAGTGTGCTCAACGCGCTGGCCTGCACCTGTGCGCCGGTGATCATGGTGATGCTGGCCATCGAGCGCATCGGCGCCACGCTGACGGCGCAGACCGGCATGATCGGCCCGCTGTCGACGCTGCTGATGGGCGTGTGGCTGCTCGGCGAGCCGTTCAACACCTGGATCGCCGCCGGCACCGTGCTCGTGCTCGCCGGCGTGGCGCTGCTGGCGCGGGCGCGCTGAACCCTCCAATCCCCACGAAGGACACCGCACATGGACATGGGCATCAAGGGCTGCTGGGCATTGGTGTGCGCCGCCAGCAAGGGCCTGGGCCGCGGCTGCGCCGAGGCGCTGGCGGCCGAAGGCGTGAACCTTGTGATCACCGCGCGCGGCGCCGAGGCGCTGGAGGCCACGGCCGCGCAAATGCGCGAGCGTTTCCTGGGCGTGAGCGTGCGCACGGTGGCCGGCGACATCGCCACGCCCGAGGGCCGGGCCGCCGCGCTGGCGGCGGCGCCGCAGGTGGACATCCTCGTCAACAACGCCGGCGGCCCGCCGCCCGGCGACTTCCGCGACTGGGACCGCGAGGCCTGGCTCAAGGCACTGGACGCCAACATGCTGACGCCCATCGAGCTGATCAAGGCCACGGTCGACGGCATGGCCGGGCGCGGCTACGGCCGCATCGTCAACATCACCTCGGCGGCGGTGAAGGCGCCGATCGACATCCTCGGCCTGAGCAACGGCGCGCGCAGCGGGCTCACCGGCTTTGTGGCCGGGCTGGCGCGGCAGCCGGGCATCGCCAGCCGCAACGTAACGATCAACGCGCTGCTGCCCGGCCCGTTCGAGACCGACCGACTGCGCAGCACCATGGCTGGCGCGGCCGCCAAGGTCGGGAAGCCCATCGAGGCGGTGATGGACGAACGACGCGCGCTCAACCCGACCCGCCGCTTCGGCACGCCGGCCGAGTTCGGTGCGGTTTGCGCTTTCCTGTGCAGCGTGCATGCGGGCTACATCACCGGCCAGAACATCCTGCTCGACGGCGGGGCGTACCCGGGTACTCTTTGAACGCCCTCCGGTGCAGGGTTTTGCCCAGCCCACGGCAGGTCCGGCGGATCAGCGCGCCGGCTGCGGCTCCAAGCAGCGACGCCCAGGTCCGCTCAGGCCAGCTGGCGCCGCCGAAGGCTCACGCCGATGCCACCCACGATGAGCACGAAGGCCGCCGCGTGGTAGGCCTGCGGCGCTTCGCCCAGCACCAGTGTTGACAGCAGCGCGGCGAACAGCGGCGTCAGGTTGTTGAAGAACGCCGCCAGCGCCGGGCCGCCCTCGGCCACGCCCAGGCCCCAGCAGCGGTAGGCCACGATGCTGGCGCCCAGCGACACGTACAGCAGAGCAAGCGCCACGCCCCAGCTCCAGCGTATGGGCGCGGCGCCCAGCGCCTGCTCGCCGGCCGTGAACAAAGACGCCGCCAGCAGCCCGAACAGCGTCTGCACCAGGAGGAAGCCTGCCCAGTCCCAGGGCGGGCGGTTCGCGCCCTGCAGGTGCGCCGGCGGCCTCGCCAGCAGCCAGCTGTAGAAGGCCCAGCCGATGACCGCCACGAGGATGAACAGGTCGCCCGGCACAAAGCGCACCGCCAGGAGCGATTGCCAGGAGCCGCGGCCGATCACCAACACCACCCCCGCCAGGCCGAGCGCGGCGCCGGCCAGCTGCCGCCGTGTCGGCCGTTCGCCGTAGGCCAGCGCGCCCACGGCCAGCATCCACACCGGCATGCTCGCGGCCACCAGCGTGACGTTGATCGGGCTGGAGCTCACCAGCGCCAGGTACTGCAGCGAGTTGAAGGCGCCCACGCCCAACAGGCCGACGAGGAACAGATAACCGGCGCGTTCGCGGATGGCGCGCCAGGGCCGCAGCGCGCGCCAGGCCAGCGGCAGCAGGATCAGCGCCGTCAGCAGCCATCGCAGGAGGTTCAGTGTCAGCGGCGGCACTTCGCCGGCGAGCAGCCGGCCGACGACGGCATTGCCGGCCCACAGCAACGGCGGCAGCGTCATCAGCAGTGCCAGGCGCGGCGTCAGCGTCATGCTGGGTCGATGGGCAGCGCCGGCATGGGCGCGCCACAGTTCCAGCACAGCTCGAAGGGGCCGTCGATGATCTCGTGGCAGCCCGGGCAAGCCCAATGGCGGGCAGGCGCGTGTTGCAGCGCCGTCAGTTCCCGCAAGGCCTGCGCGTGCAGGGGATCGTCGAGTACCCAGATCTCCGGCAGGCTCTGGTCAGGCGGGATCTCGCCAGCGATGGAACACGCGTTGGCGCGCATCACGCGGCAGGGGTAGCCGGCGCTACCGAGCATGTCGGCCCACAGCGTGGCCAGCGCAAGGTTGGGGGCGGGGGCGAGGCGCTTCATCGGCCCGGACGATGGTGCCACGGGATGTCATGGCCCGGCACCCGTGTCGGGCGCTGCGCTTGTCGTAACCTCGAAGGCAGGCCACAAAGGTCAGAAGCCAAGGAGACATCCATCATGCCCCGCGCCATCCAGATCACCGCCTTCGGCGGCCCCGAGCAGATGCACCTCGTCGAGCTGCCCGTGGGCGCGCCAGGCGCGGGCGAGATCCGCATCCGCCACCACGCCAGCGGCCTCAACTTCATCGACGTCTACCAGCGCACCGGCCTGTACCCCAACGCCTTGCCGCTGACGCTGGGCATGGAGGCTGCCGGAGTGGTCGAGGCCGTGGGCGAGGGGGTCACGCACCTTCGTCCCGGCGACCGTGCCGCTTACGCCAGCAACCCGCCAGGCAGCTACAGCGAAGCACGGGTGATGCCGGCGAAGAACGTGGTCCGGCTGCCCGACGGTATTGCCTTCGACACCGCGGCGGGGATGATGCTCAAGGGCTTGACGGCGCAATACCTGCTCAAGCGCGTCAAGCCCGTGCAGGGCCTGGACCCCGGCGACTTCGTGCTGTTCCACGCTGCGGCCGGGGGCGTGGGCCTGATCGCCTGCCAGTGGGCCCGGGCGCTGGGCTTGCAGCTCATCGGCACGGCCGGCAGTGCGGCCAAGTGCGAGCTGGCGCTGGCCCACGGCGCCGCCCACATGATCGACTACCGGCGCGAGGACTTCGTGGCCCGGGTCAAGGCCATCACCGGCGGCCGCGGGGTGAAGGTGGTGTACGACTCCGTGGGCAAAGACACCTGGGAGGGCAGCCTGGACTGCCTCCAGCCGTTTGGCCTGATGGCGAGCTTCGGCAACGCCAGCGGTCCGGTGCCGCCGTTTTCGCCCGGCATCCTGGGGCCCAAGGGCTCGATCTATGTGACGCGGCAGACCCTGTTCACGCACATCGCCACGCGCGAGGCCACGCAGGCCATGGCCGACGACCTGTTCGCGGTGGTCGGCAGCGGTGCCGTGAAGATCCGCATCGACCAGCGCTACCCGCTGGCCGAGGCTGCAAACGCCCACCGCGAACTCGAAGCGCGCCAGACGACGGGCTCGACGGTGCTGTTGCCCTGAACGCGATCAGTCGAACTTGTAGTCCGTCTTGGCGCGCTTGCGCAGGTCGTCCTGCAGGGTCTGTGTCTGCATCTGCTCGAGCCGCTGCTTGATCTGGTCCTTGACCTCCTCGAAGGCAGGGAACGCCGCCTCGCGGGTGTCGTCGAGGCGAATGATGTGCCAGCCGAACTGCGTCTTCACCGGCGTCTCGGTCAGCTGGCCACGCTGCAGGCGGGCCATGGCCTGGCCGAATTCGGGCACAAAGCTGTCGGGCTTTGCGAAGTCGAGGTCGCCGCCATTGGCGCCGGAGCCGGGATCCTTGCTGTGCTTCTTGGCCAGTTCCTCGAAGCTGGCGCCGGCCTTGATCTGCACGATCAGGGCCTTGGCCTCAGCCTCCTGCTCCACCAGGATGTGGCGAGCACGGTACTCGGTGCCGGTGGCCTGGGCCTTGAACCTGTCGTACTCGGCCTTGGCGGCGGCGTCGGAGACCGGGTTCTTGCGCTTGTGGTCTTCGAACAACTCGCGGACCAGCAGGCTCTGGCGAGCCAGCTCCATCTGCGCCCGGAACTCGCGGCTGGCGCCGATGCCGCGCCTCTCGGCCTCTTGGGCGAAGATCTCGCGCAGCACCAGCTGGTCGCGGGCCTGCTTCTCCATCTCGGGGGTCACGGCCTGACCGCTGCGTGAGGCCTGCAGCAACAGCGTCTCCATGCGCGCCTTGGGCACCGGCTTGCCATTGACGATGGCGATGTTCTGCGACCACGCCGGGCTAGAGGCGGGCAGGAGGACGGCGAGCAAGAGCGCGCCGACGGCGATGGGTTTTGGCTGCATGGGGCGGGGGGTTGCAACAGGTGGGACGCCGCGTGCGATCGCAGCGAGGGCGCGAAACTCAGGCTTCGCACGGGGCCCGCGTGTCCAGGGCCAGGGCATGGATGCCCTGACTCGACAAAGGGCCGAGGGCATCATAAACGAGACGGTGACGCGCCACCCGTGACAAGCCGGCAAAGCGCGCGCAGGTGATGTGCACGCTGAAGTGCCGGCCTTCTCGGGCACCGGCATGGCCGGCGTGCAGGTGGCTGTCATCGGTGACCTCGAGCCGTTCCGGGGCCAGGGCCACGCGCAGCCTTGCGCCGAGCTCATCGGCCGTCACAGCCGGGTTTCCCCGTCATCGGGCGGCGCGAAGTCGATGGCAGCAGAGTTGATGCAGTAGCGCTCTCCGGTCGGCTCGGGACCGTCGGGGAACACGTGGCCCAGGTGCGAGCCGCAAGCGCGGCAGCGCACCTCGACGCGCACCATGCCGTGGCTGCGGTCGACGACGCGCTCGATCACCTCGGCGGAGGCTGCCGTGTGGTAGCTCGGCCAGCCGCAACCCGCGTCGAACTTGGTGTCGCTCTCGAACAGCACGGCGCCGCAGCCCACGCAGCGGTACTGGCCGTCCTCCCAATGATCCCAATAGCGGCCGGTGAAGGCGCGCTCGGTGGCGGCGTGGCGCGTCACCTGGTACTGCATCGGATCGAGCTGGGCGCGCCACTCGGCGTCGGGCTTGCTGACGGGGTAGCGCGGGTCGTCGTGGTCGTGGGGGTGGCTCATGGCGGGGATAAGCTGGCGGCAGCCGCTGCGAGGTCCGGATTGTGGTGCGCGAGCGATACCCGTGGTCCGGGCGTGTTGTCCCGTCGGCGACAGCACTGCGGGAACGTCCTGAGGAGCAGGGCCTTCCGCTTCCGGTACCTTCCGCCCCGTCCCGCGACCCTCAAGATCCCCCAAGGAGACTCGTCATGCCCCTGCTCTTCAAGCGCCGCCTGTTCGGTGCCTCGGTGGCCGCCACCGCCCTGCTCAGCACGGGTCTGGTGTTCGCGCAAGCCGGCCAGACCGTCAAGATCGCCTTCATGGACCCGTTGTCGGGCCCGTTCGCCAACGTCGGCCAGAACCAGCTGAAGAGCTGGCAGTTCACGGCCGAGGAACTCAGCAAGAAGAACAGCGCGGGCGTCAAGTTCGAGATCGTGCCGTTCGACAACAAGGGCTCCCCGCAGGAAAGCCTGAACACGCTGAAGGCGGCCATCGACCAGGGCATCCGCTACGTCACGCAGGGCAACGGCTCGGGTGCCGCCGCGGCCATCCTCGACGCCGTTCAGAAGCACAACGAGCGCAACCCGGGCAAGGAAGTGGTGTTCCTGAACTACGCCGCGGTCGACCCGGCGCTCACCAACGAGCGCTGCTCCTACTGGCACTTCCGGCTCGACGCCGACACCTCCCAGAAGATGGAGGCGCTCACCAGCTACATGAAGGAGGTGCCGAGCGTCAAGAACGTGTACCTCATCAGCCAGAACTACGCGCACGGCCAGCAGGTCAACCGCTACTTCAAGGAAATCATGGCGCGCAAGCGCCCCGACGTGAAGATCGTCGGCGAAGACCTGCACCCGCTGGGCCAGGTGAAGGACTTCGCGCCCTTCGTCGCCAAGATCAAGGCCAGCGGCGCCGACAGCATCGTCACCGGCAACTGGGGCCAGGACCTGACGCTGCTGGTCAAGGCGGCCAAGGACGCCGGCCTGAACGCGGCCTTCTACACCTACTACGCGGGTGTCAGCGGCACCCCCACCGCGCTGGCCGCGGGCGTGGGTGGCCCGGTTCGGGTCGTGGCCTACGGCCACAACAGCCTGCCCGACCCCATCAAGCGCATGCAGGACGATTTCAAGAAGCGCTTCAACGACGACTACTACACCTATGCCACGTACAACGGGATCGCGATGCTGATCGAGGGCATCACCCGGGCCAAGTCCACCGATCCGGTGAAGGTGGCGGCGGCCATGAGCGGCCTGAAGTTCAGGGGCTTCGCGGGTGAGGTCGAAATGCGCCGTGCCGACCACCAGTTGCTGCAGCCGCTGTTCATCACCGAGTGGCGCAAGGCCGACGCGAAGAACCCCTACAGCGTCGAGAACACCGGCTGGAACTTCCAGCCCGTCAAGGAGATTCCTTCCTTCGTGGCCGCGACGCCGACCTCTTGCCAGATGAAGCGGCCCTGATGTCCCCCCGCGACTGAGCCGACTGGCGCGGCGCCCTCGGGCGCCGCGCTTGCTTTACCAGCGACCGCGGCGCGCCCGATGCCCTCGACAAGATGGACGCCAGCTACTTCCTGATCTCATTGCTCAACGGCTTGTCAGTAGGCCTGCTGCTGTTCATGCTGGCCTCCGGGCTGACGCTGATCTTCAGCATGATGGGCGTGCTGAACTTCGCGCACGCGAGCTTCTACATGCTCGGCGCCTACGTCGCCTACACCATCACCCAGGCCGTCGGCTTCTGGTGGGGGTTGCTGATCGCGCCGCCCGTCGTCGGCGTGCTCGGGGCGCTGTTCGAGCGCTACGCGCTGCGCCGGGTGCACAAGTTCGGGCATGTGCCGGAACTGCTGATCACCTTCGGCCTGAGCTACATCATCCTCGAGCTCGTGCAGCTGGTCTGGGGCCGCCAGGCGCTGAATTTCCTGCCGCCGGAAAGCCTGCGCGGGCCGCTGTTCACGATCGTCGACCTGCCCGACTCCCTGTCGGTCGCCTGGGGCGACAAGCCGCCGCTCTGCGCCAGCGTCGCCGGTGCCATCTGCACCACGTTCCCGGCCTTCCGCGCCTTCGGCATGGCGGTGGCGGTGCTGATGCTCATCGCCGTTTGGCTGGTGCTGACGCGCACCCGGCTCGGCCTGGTCATCACCGCGGCGCTGACGCACCCCGAGGCCGTCGAATCGCTCGGTCACAACGTCCCGCGGGTGTTCATGCTCGTCTTCGGCGGCGGCACGGCGCTGGCGGCGCTGGCCGGCGTGATCGGCGGCGCCCTGCGCGTCACCGAGCCATCGATGGCGCTGGCGGTCGGTGCGGTCGTGTTCGCGGTGATCGTCATCGGCGGCATGGGTTCGCTGGCCGGCGCCTTCGTCGCCAGCGTCGGCCTCGGCGTGATCGAGAGCTTTGCAGTGGGCAGCGACCGCAGCATCGCCGACGGCCTGAAAGCCGTCGGCATGGCCGTCACCCCCGACACCTTCGGATACGCGGTGTGGAGCGTCAAGATCAGCCAGATCGCGGCCATCCTGCCCTTCCTGCTGCTGGTGCTGATCCTGATCTTCCGGCCCAAGGGCCTGTTCGGCACTCGGGAGGGTTGAGGCGATGGCGCACCTGCACGAGGGCCGTCCCCACTACCGCTTCCGGCCCTGGAACGTCGGGCGCTGGATCGTCTGGGGCGTCTATGCGTTGATCCTCTGCGTGGCTCCGCTGCTGTGGACGAGCAGCCTGTCGCACACCATGCTGTCGCAGATGGGCATCGCCATCATCGGCTGCCTGGCTTTCAACATGCTGCTGGGGCAAGGCGGAATGCTCAGCTTCGGCCACGCCGTCTACTCCGGCCTGGGCTCGTTCTTCGCGATCCACACGCTGAACCTGGTTTCCGCCGGCAAGCTGGCCGTGCCAGTGAGCCTGATCCCGCTGGTGGCCGGTTTCTTCGGCATGCTGTTTGCGGTGCTGCTGGGCTGGGTGACGACCAAGAAGGCGGGCACGCCGTTCGCGATGATCACGCTCGGCGTCGGCGAGCTGGTGTGGGCGATGTCGCTGATGTTCCCTGGATTCTTTGGTGGCGAGGGCGGCATCAGCGGCAACCGGGTCGCCGGCGAGAAGTTCCTCGGCATCACCTTCGGGCCGCAGATCCAGCTGTACTACCTGATCGCCATCTACACCTTCGTGTGCACGGTGGCCATGTTCGCGTTCACGCGCACGCCGCTGGGCCGCATGCTCAACGCCGTTCGCGACAACCCTGAGCGTGTCGAGTTCGTCGGCTACAACACGCAGTACGTGCGATACACGGCCTTCATTGCCAGCGGCTTCTTCATGGGTATCTCGGGCGGACTGGCGGCGCTGAACTTCGAGATCGTCACCGCCGAGGTCGTCAACGCCGCGCGCTCCGGGGCGCTGCTGCTGTTCACCTTCCTGGGCGGCGCGGTGTTCTTCTTCGGCCCCATCATCGGTGCGGTGCTGATGGTGCTGGCCCTGGTGCTGCTGTCGGAGCTGACGCTGGCCTGGCTGCTGTGGCTGGGCCTGATCTTCACCTTCATGGTGATGTACGCGCCCGGCGGCATCTCCAGCCTGATCATGATGAACCTGCGCGTGGCCGCCTTCGGCAAACTGCGGCCGCTGCTCGGCAGCTATCTGGCGCTGGCCGGCACGGGCCTGGTCGTGGTGGCCGGCTCGGGCGCGATGATCGAGATGATCTACCACCTGCAGCTCAATCAGGCGCTGGGGCCCGAGATCAGCTTCATGGGCGCCACGCTCAACGCCAAGAGCGTGGACAGCTGGTTCGGGGCCGCATTCGTGCTGGCGGTGGGTGTCTTGCTTTTCGAGTTCACGCGACGGCATTTCGTTCGCGAGTGGGACGCGATCCAGGAGTGGATCGAGAAGGAAGTGAAGCGCCGGGAGGCTGCCCTGTGACCGAGTTCGCCCTCGAACTGCGCGACGTGCGCAAGAGCTTCGGCAAGACCGAGATCATCCGCGGGGCCAGCCTGCAAGTGCGCCCCGGCGAGCGCGTGGCCATCATCGGCCCCAACGGCGCGGGCAAGAGCACGCTGTTCAACCTGATCAGCGGTCGCTTCGGCAGCACCAGCGGTGACATCCTGCTGCAGGGGCGCAAGATCGACGGCCTCAAGCCCTACGAGATCAACCGCATGGGGCTGGCCCGCAGTTTCCAGGTGAGCAACCTCTTCACGCGCCTGACGGTGTTCGAGAACCTGCGCTGTGCCGTGCTGTGGAGCCTCGGATACCGGTACTCGTTCTGGCGCTTCCTGGCCGACGCGCATGATGCCAACGACCGCGCCGAGGAGGTCATGGAGATGATCAAGCTCCACAAGCGGCGCGACGTCCAGGCCATGAACCTGACCTACGCCGAGCAGCGCGCGCTGGAGATCGGCATCACCATCGCTGGCGGCGCACAGGTGATCCTGCTCGACGAACCCACGGCCGGCATGAGCAAGAGCGAAACGGCGCGTTTCGTCAACCTCATCCGCGAGATCACGGTGGGCAAGACGCTGCTGACGGTGGAGCACGACATGGGCGTGGTCTTTGGCCTGGCCGACAAGATCGCAGTGCTGGTGTACGGAGAGGTCATCGCCTTCGACACGCCCGAGCGTGTGCGCGCCAACGAGCGGGTGCAGGAGGCCTACCTGGGCAGCGTGCTGGCCGACCAGCAGGCCGCAGGGGCTCACTGATGCTGAACGTCGACAAACTGCACGCTTTCTACGGCAAGAGTCACGTCCTGCACGGCGTGAATTTCGAGGTGCGCGAGGGCGAGATCGTGGCTCTGCTCGGGCGCAACGGCAGTGGCCGCAGCACCACCGTCAAGGCCGTGATGGGCCTGGTGGACCTGCAGGGCTCGGTGCAGTTCAAGGGCCGCGAGCTGCAGGGCCTGAAGGCCTTCGAGATCGCGCACACCGGCCTTGGCTACGTGCCCGAGAACCGCGACATCTTTCCCACGCTCACCGTGCACCAGAACCTGATGCTCGGCCAGAAGAGCGGCCAGAAAAACCCGCGCTGGACCTTCGACGACATGTACCGGCTGTTCCCGCGCCTGAAGGAGCGTCAGTTCACCGAGGCCGGTGTGCTCTCAGGCGGCGAGCAGCAGATGCTCACGCTGTGCCGCACCCTGATGGGCGACCCCGCGCTCATCATGATCGACGAGCCCACCGAGGGTCTGGCGCCCAAGATCGTCGAACTGGTGGCGGAGTATCTGCGTGAGCTCAAGCGGCGCGGCATCAGTGTGCTGCTGGTCGAGCAGAAACTCACCATCGCGCTGGAGGTGGCCGACCGCTGCCTCGTCATGGGCCACGGCCAGATCGTGTTCGAGGGCACGCCGGCCGAACTGCGCGCCAATGCCTACGTCCGCAAGGAGTGGCTGGAGGTCTGAGCCGCCAGCCGTCGCGGCCGGGACATCGCCTCGTCACCGCGCGATCCTAGAATCGAACGATCGTTCACTTTTGTCCCGCTGAAGGAGGCCCCATGGCTGCCCGCTACGAGACCCGCGGCAACGTCGCCGTCATCACGCTCGACAACCCGCCGGTCAACGGCCTGGGCTACGACACACGCGCTGGTGTGGCCGCCGGCATCGAGCAGGCGGTGGCCGACCCCGCCATCGTGGCCATCGTCATCACCGGTGCGGGCAAGGCCTACTCGGGCGGAGCGGACATCAAGGAGTTCGGCAGCCCCAAGGCCATCGCCGAACCCAATCTGCTGAGCCTGATCAAGCTGCTGGAAGACTGTCCGAAGCCGGTGGTGGCCGCCATCAACGGCACCTGCATGGGCGGCGGGCTGGAGCTCGCGCTCGGCTGCCACTGGCGCGTGGCCGCGGCCGGCGTGGACGTGGCGCTGCCCGAGGTGAAGATCGGCCTCATCCCCGGTGCCGGCGGCACGCAGCGCCTGCCGCGCGTGCTGGGCGTGGAGACGGCGCTGAACATCATCGTCAGCGGTGATCCGGTCAAGAGCGAGCTGCTGGCCAGCCTGCCGGGCCAGAAGCTGTTCGAGCAGATCGTGCCCGCGGGCCAGAGCGTGCTCGACGTGGCCGTGGCGCTGGCCGCGGCCAAGGCGAACGAACCCCGTGTGCGCGTGCGCGATCTCAAGGTCAGCCACTCGAACCCCGACGCGTACTTCCAGTTCGCGCGCAACATGGTCAAGGGCATGGCGAAGAACTTCCCCGCGCCGGTGAAGTGCGTCGACGCCGTGGAGCAGGCGCTGAAGAAGCCCTTCGACTTGGGGCTGCTCTACGAGCGCGAGACCTTCATCGCGCTGATGATGACGCCCGAGTGCAAGGCGCTGCGCCACGCCTTCTTCGGCGAGCGCGCCGCCAGCAAGATCCCCGACGTGCCCGAAGACACCCCGCAGCGCGCCATCGCCAAGGTGGCCGTCATCGGCGCCGGCACCATGGGTGGCGGCATCAGCATGAACTTCCTCAACGCCGGCATCCCGGTGACCATCCTCGAGACCAAGCAGGAAGCGCTGGACCGCGGCGTCGCCACCATCCGCAAGAACTACGAGGCCCAGGTCAAGAAAGGCAAGCTCAAGGCAGACAAGTACGACGCCCGCATGGCGCTCCTGAGCACCACGCTGAGCTACGCCGACATCGCCGACGCCGACCTCGTGATCGAGGCCGTGTTTGAGGAGATGGGCGTGAAGGAGGGTGTCTTCAAGACCCTGGACGAGGTGTGCAAGCCCGGCGCCATTCTGGCCAGCAACACCAGCACGCTCGACGTCGACGCCATCGCGGCCTTCACCAAGCGCCCGCAGGACGTGGTCGGCATGCACTTCTTCAGCCCGGCCAACGTGATGAAGCTGCTTGAGGTGGTGCGCGGCGCGAAGACGGCCAAGGACGTGCTGGCCACGGTGATGGCCGTCGCCAAGAAGATCCGCAAGACGGCGGTGGTGAGCGGCGTCTGCGACGGCTTCATCGGCAACCGCATGATCGAGCAGTACAGCCGGCAGGCCGGCTTCCTGCTCGAAGAAGGCTGCACGCCGGCCCAGGTGGACCGCGCGGTCGAAAAGTTCGGCTTCGCGATGGGCCCCTTCCGCATGGGCGACCTGGCGGGCAACGACATCGGCTGGGCCATCCGCAAGCGCCGCTACGTCGAGAAGCCGCACATGCGCTACAGCAAAACGGCCGACCTGCTGTGCGAGATGGGCCGCTTTGGCCAGAAGACGGGCGCGGGCTGGTACGACTACGTGCCGGGCAAGCGCGACGCCGTCCCGTCGGACGCGGTCGTGAAGATGATCGAAGAGCACCGCAAGACGCTCGGCATCACGCCGCGCAGGATCTCCGACGACGAGATCGTGCACCGGCTCGTCTACTCGCTCGTCAACGAGGCGGCCAAGATCCTCGAGGAAGGCATCGCCAGCAAGGCCAGCGACATCGACATGGTCTACCTCACCGGCTACGGCTTCCCGCTGTTCCGCGGCGGCCCCATGTGCTACGCCGACAGCCAGGGCCTCTTCAACGTCGTGCAGACCATGAAGAGGTTCGCCGCCAACCCGCATGACGACGCCGGGTTCTGGACGCCCGCACCGCTGCTGGCGAAGCTGGCCGCCG
Source organism: Ideonella sp. WA131b (assembly GCA_023657425.1). Lineage (NCBI taxonomy): Bacteria > Pseudomonadati > Pseudomonadota > Betaproteobacteria > Burkholderiales > Sphaerotilaceae > Ideonella > Ideonella sp. WA131b. The sequence continues at coordinate 194,375 of JAGTJW010000002.1, read as the reverse complement.
AAGGCAAGAGCTTTACCTGATCAAGTACGAACGAGGAGCCACCCCATGACCTCTGCCGTCATCGTCTCGACCGCCCGCACGCCCCTGGCCAAGAGCTGGAAGGGCGCCTTCAACATGACGCATGGCGCCACGCTCGGCGGCTTTGCCGTCAAGGCCGCCGTCGAGCGCGCCGGCATCGACCCCGGCGCGGTGGACGACGTGCTGATGGGCTGCGCCAACCCCGAGGGCGCCACCGGCTGGAACATCGCGCGCCAGGTCGCGCTGCGCGCCGGGTTGCCCATCACGGTGAGCGGCGCCACCGTCAACCGCTTCTGCTCCAGCGGCCTGCAGACCATCGCGATGGCCGCGCAGCGCATCATCGCGGGCGAAGGCGATGTGTATGTGGCCGGTGGCGTAGAGAGCATCTCCTGCGTGCAGCAGGAGATGAACATGCACATGTTCCAGGACAGCTGGCTCCAGGCGCACAAGCCCGAGATCTACTGGCCCATGCTGCAGACCGCTGAGCAGGTGGCCAAGCGCTACAACGTGGCCAAGGAGCGCATGGACCGCTTCGGCGCCGAGAGCCAGCAGAGGGCCTGCGCCGCCCAGGAGGCAGGCCGCTTCAAGGACGAGATCGTGCCCGTCACGGTCACGGCCGGCGTGGCCGACGCGGTCATGGGCCTGCGCAGCAAGGAGCTCACCGTCAGCGCCGACGAGGGACTGCGGCCGGGCACGACGTACGAGGCCGTGCAGGGCATCCGCTCGGCCATGCCGGGCGGCGTGGTGACGGCGGGCAACGCCAGCCAGTTCTCCGACGGCGCCGGCGCCTGCGTGGTGGTCAGCGAGGCCTATGCGCAGCACAAAGGCCTCAAGCCCCTGGGCCGCTTCCTCGGCTTTGCCGTGGCCGGCTGCGAGCCCGACGAGATGGGCATCGGCCCCGTGTTCGCGGTGCCCAAGCTGCTCAAGCGCCTGGGCCTCACGGTGGGCGACATCGACCTGTGGGAGCTGAACGAGGCCTTCGCGGTGCAGGTGCTGTACTGCGCCGACCGCCTGGGCATCCCGATGGACCGCCTCAACGTCAATGGAGGCGCCATCGCGCTGGGTCACCCGTACGGCGTGAGCGGTCAGCGCCTCACGGGCCACGCCCTCATCGAGGGCAAGCGCCGCGGCGCCCGGCGCGTGTGCATCACCATGTGCGTGGGCGGGGGCATGGGCGCGGCGGGCATCTTCGAGGTGATCTGAGGCCCCGATGACCGTGCTGCGCACGCCCGACGAGCGGTTCGCCGCCTTGCCGGGCTGGCCCTGGGCGCCGCGCTACACCCAGCATGGTCCCTGGCGCGTGGCGCGGGTCGACGAAGGTCCGGCTGCCGGTGCGCCCGTGGCCCTGTGCCTGCACGGCAACCCGGCCTGGGGCTACCTCTACCGCCACATGATCCCGGTGTTCCTGCAGGCCGGGTTGCGTGTGGTGGTGCCGGATCTCATCGGATTCGGCCGATCCGACAAGCCGGCCGACGGGCAGGTCCACAGCTTCGAGTTCCACCGCGGCATGCTTCTGGCACTCGTGGAGGAACTCGACCTGCGCGACGTGATGCTGGTCTGCCAGGACTGGGGCGGCCTGCTCGGCCTGACGCTGCCGATGGCCGCGCCCGAGCGCTACACCCGGCTGCTGGTGATGAACACCACGCTGGCCACGGGCGAGCTGAGCGAGGGCTTCCGCGCCTGGCGCGCCTACAGCAACGGCCAGCCCGATCTGGCCGTCGGCCGGCTGCTGCGCCGCGGCAAGCCCGAGCTGACCGAAGCCGAGGCGGTCGCCTACGACGCACCGTTTCCCGATGCAGCCCACAAGGCCGCGTTGCGCGCCTTCCCCAATCTCGTGCCGGACGGCGCCGAGGCCCCCGGGGCCGCGCTTTCGCGCGAGGCCCTGGCCTTCTGGCGCAGCCACTGGCAGGGCCACAGCTTCATGGCCGTGGGCGAGCGCGACCCGGTGCTCGGCCCGCCGGTGATGGAAGCCCTGGCCGCGGCGATCCGCGGCTGCCCGGCGCCGCTGCGTGTGGCCGAAGGCGGCCACTTCGTGCAGGAGTGGGGCGGGCCGATCGCCCAGGCCGCCCTGCGCCACTTCGGGCTGGCCGCATGACGCTCGACGAGGTACGCGGGTTCTTCGCCGCCGCGCCGTTCATGCGCGATCTGGGTGTGCAACCCACGCGGGTGGGCGAAGGCCGGCTGAGCGCCGAACTGGCCGTGCAGCCGCGGTTCCTGCAGCACACCGGGCAGGTTCATGCCGGCGTCATGGCCACGCTGGCCGACCACTGCATGGGCGCTGCGGCGCAGCTGCTGGCGCCCTCCGGCCACTGGGCACTGACGGCCGAGCTCAAGACCAGCCAGCTGCGCCCGGGCCGCGGTGTGCGCCTGCTGTGCGAGGCCTGGGTGGTGAAGGCCGGCCGGCGCCTGAGCTTCACCGAGGCCGAGGTCTGGGGCGAGGCCGGTGACGGCGCACGCTCGCTGGTGATGAAGGCCTCGGCGACCATGGCCCTCGTTCCCCTGGATCCACCCAAGGACGACTAACCCCATGCGATCCACGGTCGACTTCCTGCTGCACGACTGGCTGCGCATCGGCTCGCTGCTCGAGCGCCCGCGCTTTGCAGAACACTCCCGCGAGACCTTCGACGCCGTGCTCGACACCTGCGAGCGCATCGCGCGCGAGAAGTTCGCGCCCTTCAACCGGCTGGCCGACACGCAGGAACCGCAGGTCGTTTCGGGCCCGGAGGGCGACCGCGTGCATCTGCCCGAGGCCACGCACGCCGCCGTGGCGGCGTACGTCGACAGCGGCATGCTCGCCGCCGCGCAGGACTACGAGTTGGGTGGCCTGCAGCTGCCCTGCGTGGTGGAAATGGCGGCCAACGCCTTCTTCAGCAAGGCCAGCGTGGCCATGGGCGGCTACGCCATGCTCACCAGCGGCAATGCCAACCTGCTGATGGCGCACGGCAGCCCGCGGCAACGCGAGGTGTTCGCGAAGGCCGAATTTGCCGGCCGCTGGTTCGGCACCATGTGCCTGAGCGAGCCGCAGGCGGGCTCCTCGTTGAGCGACGTGGCCACGCGCGCCGTGCCGGATGGCGAGAGCTTCGACGCCGATCCGTTGGGCCCGCGCTACCGCCTGCGCGGCAACAAGATGTGGATCAGCGGCGGCGAGCACGAGCTCACCGAGAACATCGTGCATCTGGTGCTGGCGAAGATCCCGAGCGAAGACGGCAGCCTGCCGCCGGGCACGCGCGGCATCTCGCTGTTCATCGTGCCCAAGCGGCTGGTCGATGCCGAAGGGCGCCTCACGGGCGAGCGCAACGACGTGGCCCTGGCCGGCCTCAACCACAAGCTCGGCTACCGCGGCACCACGAACACGCTGCTCAACTTCGGCGAGGGCCGGTTCCCGGTGCGCGGGGTGCCGGGCGCCGTAGGCTACCTCGTGGGCCAGCCCGGCGAGGGCCTGCGCTGCATGTTCCACATGATGAACGAGGCGCGCATCGGTGTCGGCCTGGGCGCCGTGATGCTGGGCTACGCGGGCTACGAGGCCAGCCTGGACTACGCACGCCAGCGCACCCAGGGCCGCCCGGTCACCGGTGCCGGCAAGGACCCCGCCCAACCGCCCGTGACGCTGGTGCAGCACGCCGATGTGCGCCGCATGTTGCTGGCGCAGAAGGCCTACGTCGAAGGCGGCCTGGCACTGGAGCTCTACTGCGCGCGCCTGGTGGACGATGCCCACACGGCCGATGCTGCCGCGGCGGCCCAGGCGAAGCTGCTGCTGGAAGTGCTGACGCCGATAGCCAAGAGCTGGCCCAGCGAGTGGTGCCTCGAGGCCAACTCGCTGGCCATCCAGGTGCTGGGCGGCTACGGCTACACACGCGACTTCCCGGTGGAGCAGCACTGGCGCGACAACCGCCTGAACATGATCCACGAGGGAACGCACGGCATCCAGGCGCTGGACCTGCTCAGCCGCAAGGTGGTGATGGACGGCGGCGCGGGCCTGAAGCTGCTGGCCACGCGCATCAGCGCCACGATCGAGCGCGCCGGGCAGGCCGAGGGCCTGGCCGAGCCCGCCAACCGGCTGGCCGCGGCGCTGCAGAAGCTGGGCGCGGCCACCAAGAGTGCCTGGGCCACCGGCGTGCCCGAGGAGGCGCTGGCCAACGCCGTGCCCTACCTGCAGGCCTTCGGCCACGTCGTGCTGGCCTGGCTGTGGCTCGACGTCGCCCTGGCCGCGCGCGGCCACGCGCGCGAGCCCGGCACCCGGGCCGCGATGCGCTTCTTCTTCGCCCACGAACTGCCCAAGATCGACGCCTGGCTGGCCGTCGTGGCCAGCCGGGACGACACCGCGCGCACCATGCGCGATGAGTGGTTCTGATCACCGGCCCATCGACCATGAGCAACGACACGCTCGACAAGCTGATCTGGGTGTTGATCTACGGCGGCTTGCTGGTGCTGTGCCTCGGCCTGTTCCTGCTGCGCACCGCCCCCGGCCTGGGCTGGGGCCTTGTTGTCGTCGGCGGCGCGCTTGCCACCGTGGGCGCGGCCCTGGTGGCGGTGCGAGCGCGGCGCGACCCCTGATTTCCCTCTCGACACCCCGCACCGGAGACACCGCCATGGGCACGCCCGTTCAACAGTTGTTCGACCTCACCGGCCAGGTGGCCCTCGTCACCGGCGGCTCGCGCGGCCTTGGCCTTCAGATGGCCGAGGCGCTGGGCGAGGCCGGCGCGAAGATCATGCTCACCAGCCGCAAGGCGGCTGATCTTGAGGAAGCCACCGCCGACCTGGCCGCGCGCGGCATCGACGCGCGCTGGATCGCCGCCGACGCCAGCAAGCCCGAGGACGTGGAACGCGTCGTGAGCGAGACCATGCAGCGCCTGGGCCGCATCGACATCCTCATCAACAACGCCGGCGCCACCTGGGGCGCACCGGCCGAGGACTACCCGCTCGAGGCCTGGGACAAGGTGATGAACCTGAACATCCGCAGCCTGTTCCTGTTCGCGCAGGCCGTGGGCAAGGCCTGGATGATCCCCAACCGGCGCGGGCGCATCGTCAACATCGCCAGCATCGCGGGCCTGGGCGGCAGCATGGACGTGAAGTTCATCGCCTACGGCACGAGCAAGGGCGCGGCGGTGAACTTCACCCGCACGCTGGCTGCGGAGTGGGGCGCGCACGGCATCACCGTCAACGCGCTGGCGCCGGGATTCTTCCCCAGCAAGATGACGGCCGGCGTGCTGGCCACCTTCGGCGCCGAGACTCTGGCCAAAGCCGCGCCGCTCAAGCGTCTGGGCGACGACGACGACCTGAAGGGCGCCGTGCTGCTGCTGGCCAGCGCGGCGGGCAAACACATCACCGGGCAGATCCTGGCGGTGGACGGTGGCGTGAGCTCTTGCCACGGTGGCTGAACATGAGCCCCCAGGCTCCCTTTGGTCGCCATCCCCCGGGGGGGCTCTCGCAGCGGCCCGGCAGAGCCGGTTCCGCGCGAGGGTCGGGCTTCGGGGCGCGATCATGAGGCAGGGTCCGCTGGCCTTTCCGCTGCGCATTCCTTTCGTCGAGGCGCTGGGTCTCGAGCTCTGGCACTTCGGCGGCGGCAAGGCCGAGCTGCAGGTGGATCTGGCCGAGGCCCACCTCAACAGCTGGGAGGTGGCACACGGCGGCGTACTGATGACGCTGCTGGACGTGGCCATGGCCCACGCCGCGCGCAGCGCTGGCTCGGCCGACCCCATGACGGCACCTGGTGTCGTGACCATCGAGATGAAGACCAGCTTCCTGCGCGCCGCCGAAGGTCGGCTGCGCGCCGTGGGCCACCTGCTGCACCGCACCACAACCATGGCCTTCACCGAGGGCCAGGTGTACGACGAAGACCACCTGCTCTGCGCCCACGCCACCGGCACCTTCAAATTCCTGCGTGCGCTGCCCACCAAGGGGCGGGCATCCAAGGCGCTGCAACGCAACCCCGCAACCGGAGACACCCCGTCATGAGCACCCATCGCCGCATCGTGCTGGCCGCCCGCCCCCATGGCGAGGCCGGCCTCGAGCACTTCCGCCTTGAGACCACCGAAACGCCCGCTGTGCCCGAGGGCCACGTGCGCGTGCAGGTGCACTACCTGAGCCTGGACCCGTACATGCGCATGCGCATGAACGACGCCAAGAGTTACGCCGCACCGGTGGGCATAGGCGAGCTCATGGTGGGCGGCACGGTGGGCGTGGTGGCCGAGTCGCGTCACGAGGGCTTCGCGTCCGGCGACGCCGTGGTCTGCATGGGCGGCTGGCAGGAGCAGGCCGTGCTGGATGCTCGGCTGCCGGGCATGGTGCGCAAGGTGGATGCGCGGCGCGTGCCGATGAGCGCCTACCTGGGCGCCGTGGGCATGCCCGGCGTCACCGCCTGGGTGGGCCTGAACATGATCATCGAACCCAAGGAAGGCGAGACCGTGATCGTCAGCGCCGCCAGCGGCGCCGTGGGCGGCGTGGTGGGCCAGCTGGCCAAGGCCAAGGGCTGCCGCGTGGTGGGCATCGCGGGCGGGGCCGACAAGTGCGCCTACGTGGTGGACGAGCTCGGCTTCGACGCCTGCATCGACCACCGCGCGCACCGCGACGCGGCGTCGCTGGCTGCCGCCCTGGACGCCGCAGCGCCCAAGGGCATCGACGGCAACTTCGAGAACGTCGGCGGGATGATCCTCGATGTCATCCTCAGCCGCATGAACGCCTTCGGCCGCGTGGCGCTGTGCGGGCTGATCTCGGGCTACGAGGGCCAGTCGCTGGCCATCAGCAACGCGCGGCTGCTGCTGACGCAGCGGCTCAAGCTTCAGGGCTTCATCGTCAGCGAACACATGCAGCTGTGGCCGGCGGCACTGAAGGAACTCGGTGCCGGCGTGGCCGAAGGCCGCATCAGGTACCGCGAAAGCGTGGCCGTGGGACTGCAGGCCGCGCCCGAGGCCTTCCTGGGCCTGCTCAAGGGCCGCAACTTCGGCAAGCAGGTCGTCAAGCTCGTCTGAGAAGCTGCAGACGAATCCGCGACAATGGCTCTGAACTGGACCTGGAGCCGCTACGCCGGCCTGGGCGTGGACAACCTCTACGACGCCCTGGCGCTGCGCTGCCGCGTGTTCGTGCTGGAGCAGGGCCCCTACCTCGACCCCGATGGCATCGACCGCCAGGCCGGGCACCTGCTGGGGCGCGACGCGACGGGCCTGCTGCACGCCTACCTGCGCGTGGTGGATCCCGGCGCGAAGTACGCCGAACCCTCCATCGGCCGCGTGATCACGAGCCCCGAGACCCGCGGCACCGGCCTGGGCCGGATGCTGATGGCCGAGGGCGTCGCGCGCTGCGCCGCGGCCTGGCCGGGGCAGGGCATCCGCATCAGCGCGCAGTCGCACCTCGAACGCTTCTACGGCGGCTTCGGCTTCGTGCGCACGGGCCCCGACTATCTGGAAGACAACATCCCCCACTGCGAGATGCTGCGGCCTCGCGAAACGGACGAACAGGAGCGAACATGACCCTGCAAGCCGGCGGCATCGCCGTCATCACCGGCGCCGCCAGCGGCTTCGGTTTCGAGGCCAGCCTGCTGGCCGCCCGTCGCGGCCTCAAGATCGTCATGGCCGACGTGCAGGCCGATGCGCTGGCCGCCGCGCAGGCGCAGGTCGAGGCGCTGGGTGCCGAGGTGCTGCCGTTCCGGCTCGACGTCTCCAAAGCCGCCGAGGTGGAGGCGCTGGCCGAGGCCACGTTCACCCGCTTCGGCGTGCCCACCTTCGTGTTCAACAACGCCGGCGTGGGCGCGGGCGGGCTGATCTGGGAGCACACCGCGGCCGACTGGGACTGGGTGATCGGCGTCAACCTCCTGGGCGTGGCCCATGGCGTGCGGGTGTTCACGCCGGCCATGCTGGACGCCGCCGCGAAGAACCCCGCCTGGCAGGGCCACATCGTCAACACCGCCAGCATGGCCGGGCTGCTGAACGCGCCCAACATGGGCGTCTACAACGTCAGCAAGCACGCCGTGGTGTCGATGAGCGAGACGCTCTACCAGGACCTGGCGCTGGTGACGGACCAGGTGCACGCCCACGTACTCTGTCCGTTCTTCGTGCCCACCGCCATCAGCCGCAGCCACCGCAACCGCCCGGCTGACATGCCGACGGCCCGGCCCACCAAGAGCCAGCTCATCGCCCAGGCCATGAGCGACAAGGCCGTGGGCAGCGGCAAGGTCTCGGCGGCGCAGGTGGTGCAGTCGGTGTTCGAGGCTTGCGACGCCAACCGCTTCTACATCTACAGCCACCCGCACGCGCTGGGCGGCGTGCAGGTGCGGCTGGAGGACCTCATGACGCCGCGCAACCCGACGGACCCCTTTGTGGAGAGGCCGGAGATCGGGGCCGGGCTGCGGCGGCAGCTGCGTGGGGGCTGAGCCTGCCGCGCGCGGCGGCGATCAGGCTTCCCCCGCATGTGCTCCTGCCGCGCACTTCGCGGGACGTTCAGGATCGCGGAGCTTGCGGCGGTTGCGCACTCCGCCAGTGCGGCCAAAGCGGTCGGAGCTTGGACGCGGGAGCACCCCAAGCAGGCAGCGGCCCCGATCAGCCGCGCAAACGCGCGGGCTTCAGCCCAGCCGCGCCAACAGCGGTGGCAGCGCACGCAGCAGCAGCGCCGCGCCCGAGAGCGCCAGCAGCGCCAGCACCACGCGCTGGAAGGTCTTGGTGCCGATTCCGGCGTACAGGCGCGCACCCAGCAGCACGGGCAGGAGCACGGCGCCGGCCACCCAGGGCAGCAACGGCCACATCTCGCGTGTGACGAGGCCGCTGACCGCGTAGGCCGACAGCGTGACGACGAGCATCGCGAGGTTGAAGTTCTGGACCACGCTGCGCAGTGTGTCGCGTTCCCAGCCGCGCAGCGTGGCCCACAGCGTGGGGATGGGCCCCGCGAAACCCGCCACTGCACCCGTGAGGCCGCCCAGCAGCCCTGCCGCGCCATCGGCAACGCGGCCTCCTCGCTGCAGCCGCGGGATGCGACCCGAAAACAGCATCACCGGGCACCAAAGCGCCAGCAGCAGGCCGATGCCGAGCTGAAAGCTGGGCGTATCGAGCCGCGGCAGCAGCAACAGGCCCAGCGGGATCCCGGTGAGGCCACCCGCCAGCAGCGGCCACAGCCGGTGCCAGTGCATGCCACGCCGAACAGTGGCAGCGGCGATGAGCTGCCCCACGAGCGCGCCGAACACCGACAGCGGCGCCACCATCAGCGGCGGCAGCCACCACGCCCAGATCGAGGTGGCCACAAGCCCAAAGGCAAAGCCCGAGAGCCCCTGAACGAAGCCGGCTGCCACCGCGCCGGCAATCACGACCACGAACGTCGAATCCATCGGCCCGCATTGTGGTGGCGGCCGCGGCTGCACAGGCGCCGTACAGTCGCGCCGCCATGCAAGCGCCTTCCATCGATGTCGCCGTCGTCGGCGCCGGCCCTGCCGGCCTGATGGCGGCTGAAACCCTGGCCGCCCGCGGCCACGCCGTGCACGTGTTCGACGGCATGCCCTCGGCCGGGCGGAAGTTCCTGCTCGCGGGCAAGGGTGGGCTCAACCTTACCCATGGCGAGCCGTGGGAGCGCTTCGTCACACGCTACGGCGCGCGGCCGCCGGCGCTGCAGGCCGCACTCGAGGCCCTCCCGGCGCAGGCGCTGCGCGACTGGGCCGCGGCGCTGGGCGTGGAGACCTTCGTCGGCAGCAGCGGCCGTGTCTTCCCGTGTGACCTGAAGGCCGCACCGTTGCTGCGCACGTGGCTGCACCGGCTGCGCGGGCAGGGCGTGCAGTTCCACATGCGCCACCGATGGCAGGGCTGGGGCGCCGAGGGCGCGCTGCGCTTCGACACGCCGCAGGGCCCGCGCAGACTGAAGCCGCGTGCCACCGTGCTGGCCCTGGGCGGCGCCAGCTGGAGGCGGTTGGGCTCCGACGGCGCCTGGTGGCCCTGGCTGCGCGACGCTGGCGTGGCGCTGGCGCCGCTGGTGCCCAGCAACTGCGGCTTCGACATCGGCTGGAGCGAGAAGCTGCAGCGCGAGCACGCCGGCGCGCCGTTGAAGGGCGTGCGCCTGTCGTTCGAGGGCTTCGAGCAGGTGGGCGAGATGGTGATCACGGACGGCGGCTTGGAAGGCAGCCTGGTCTACGCCGCCTCGGCGTGGCTGCGTGATGCGATCGCGCGTGACGGCCGTGCCAGCTTCCGGCTCGACCTGCTGCCCGACCGCGACGCCGCCTGGGTGGCGCGCGAGCTGGCACACCCGCGCGGCAGCCGCTCGCTGGGCTCGCACCTGCAGTCGCGACTCAATCTGGGCGCGGCCAAGGCGGCGCTGCTGTGGGAGGTGGTGATGCGCCGCGAGCCCGCGGCACGGCAGGATGTCGCGCGGCTGGCTCAGCTCGTGAAGGCGCTGCCCCTGACCGCAACGGCGCCACGGCCCATCGACGAGGCCATCAGCAGCGCCGGCGGCGTGGCCTTCGAGGCGCTCGACCAGCGACTCATGCTGAAGGCGAAGCCGGGGGTGTTCTGCGCCGGTGAGATGCTGGATTGGGAGGCGCCCACCGGGGGCTATCTGCTCACGGCCAGCTTCGCCACCGGCCGTGCGGCGGGCGCGGGCGCCGCGGCCTGGCTGGGCCCGATCCGTGCGGGCTGAGCCCTTCGACAAGCTCAGGACGGGCCTGCCGAAGCCCCCCGTACACTGCGCGGCTTCGTGTTTTCGACCCCTGTTCCCTTGCACCCGATTGCCCTGCAGATTGCCGCCGAACTCAAGGTCCGGCCGGCGCAAGTGACCACCGCCATCGAACTGCTCGACGGCGGCGCCACCGTCCCCTTCATCGCCCGCTACCGCAAGGAGGCCACCGACGGCCTCGACGACATCCAGCTGCGCGAACTGGAGGTGCGCATCGTGTACCTGCGCGAGCTGGCCGAGCGCCGCGCCGCGGTGCTCAGGAGCATCGACGAGCAGGGCAAGCTGTCGGCCGAGTTGCGCGCCGCCATCGAGGCCGCGCACACCAAGCAGGAGCTGGAGGACGTCTACCTGCCCTACAAGCCCAAGCGCCGCACCAAGGGCATGATCGCCCGCGAGGCGGGCTTGGAGCCGCTGGCCGAGCAGCTGTTCACCGACCCCACGCGGGAGCCACTGGCCGAGGCCGCGGCCTTCATCAACGCCGAGGGCGGCTTTGCCGACGCGCCGGCCGTGCTCGACGGCGTCCGCGACATCCTCTCGGAGCGCTGGGCCGAAGACGCCGCGCTCATCGGCACGCTGCGCGACTGGCTCTGGAGCGAAGGCCTGTTCCAGAGCAGGCTGGTCGAGGGCAAGGACGGCCACCACGCCGATGCCACGAAGTTCCGCGATTACTTCGACTACGCCGAGCCCATCCGCACCGTGCCCAGCCACCGTGCGCTGGCAGTGTTCCGGGGCCGCAAGCTGGAGTGGCTGGACGCGAAGCTGGTGCTCGACGAGGAGTTGTTGCCTGGCAAGCCCGGCCTGGCGGAGGGCCGGATCGCCCGCCACCTGGGCTGGAGCCATGCGGGTCGCCGTGCCGACGACCTGATCCGCAAGTGCGTCGCCTGGGCCTGGAAGGTCAAGCTCAGCCTGAGCCTGGAGCGCGACCTCTTCGGCCGCCTGCGTGAGGAGGCCGAGGCCGTGGCCATCAAGGTCTTCGCCGACAACCTGCGCGACCTGCTGCTGGCCGCCCCCGCCGGCAAGAAGGTGGTGATGGGCCTGGACCCCGGCATCCGCACCGGCGTGAAGGTGGCCGTGGTGAGCAGCACCGGCAAGGTGCTGGCCACCGACACCGTCTACCCACACGAGCCCCGCTGCGACTGGGAGGGCAGCCTGCACAGCCTGGGCCGGCTGGTGGCTGCGCACGGCGTGAACCTCATCGCCATCGGCAACGGCACCGCCAGTCGCGAGACCGACAGGCTCGCCGCCGACCTCATCGCGCGCATCGCCAAGCTCGCGCCCGACATGCAGATCCAGAAGGTGGTGGTCAGCGAGGCCGGCGCCTCGGTCTACAGCGCAAGCGAGTATGCGAGCAAGGAACTGTCCGAGCTCGACGTGAGCCTGCGCGGCGCGGTGAGCATCGCAAGGCGCCTGCAGGACCCGCTGGCCGAGCTCGTGAAGATCGACCCCAAGAGCATCGGCGTGGGCCAGTACCAGCACGACGTCAACCAGGCGGGCCTGGCGCGCACGCTCGAGGCCGTGGTCGAGGATTGCGTCAACAAGGTGGGCGTGGACCTCAACACCGCAAGCGCGCCGCTGCTGGCCCGCGTCTCGGGCCTCAGCCCGGCCGTCGCTGCCAGCATCGTCCGCTGGCGGGACGCGCACGGCGCGTTTGTCAACCGCCGCCAGCTGCTGGAGGTGGCGGGCTTGGGGCCGAAGACCTTCGAGCAGGCCGCCGGCTTCTTGCGCATCCGCGACGGCGACAACCCGCTGGACATGACCGGCGTGCACCCGGAAACCTACCAGGTGGTGGAAAAGATGCTGAGCCAGGTGAAGTGCCCCGTGCAGGCGCTGATGGGCAATGCCGACGTGCTCAAGACGCTGCGCCCCGAGGCCTTTGCTGACGAGCGCTTTGGCGCCATCACCGTCAAGGACATCGTTGCCGAGCTCGAGAAGCCTGGCCGTGACCCGCGCCCCGATTTCGTGGTGGCGCGCTTCAACGAGGGTGTCTCCGACATCAAGGACCTGCAGCCGGGCATGATGCTGGAGGGCACCGTCAGCAACGTCGCGCAGTTCGGCGCCTTCATCGACCTGGGCGTGCACCAGGACGGCCTGGTGCACGTGAGCCAGCTGGCGAACAAGTTCGTGGCCGATGCGCGCGAGGTGGTGCGCGCCGGGCAGGTGGTGCGGGTGCGCGTGCTGGAGGTGGACCTCGCCCGCAAGCGCATCGCACTGACGATGAAGCTCGACGCGCCTGGGGACGCGGCGCGCCCCGGCGGAGCCGCCGACAACCGTTTCCACCCGGCCGGCCGCGGCGAGCAGCCCCGGGGCCGCACACCCGAACCGGCGGCCGGCGGCGCCATGGCCGCCGCCTTCGCCAAGCTGCAGGGTCGGCCGTGAGATGAAGGCACTGCGCGTGCTGGCCGGCCCGCAGGCGCGGGCGCACCTGGCCGAGCGCGGCCTGGGTGCGGCCGATGTGCGCGCCGTTCCAGCTGCGGCCGGTGGCGCCAAGGGCATCACGCTGCTGCCGCTGGACCGCTTCATCTTCGGCCACTGGCTGCCGCAGAGCGCGCAGACCGTGCATCTTCTGGGCGCCAGCATCGGCGCCTGGCGCATGGCCGCCGCCTGCCGGCGCACCGAGGGCGGAGCCGACGCGGCGCTGGCCCAGTTGGCCGAGGACTACATCACCCAGAGCTACCCGCACGCGCCAGGGCGCATGCCCACGGCGGCTGTCGTCACCGAGCACTTCAGCCGACGCCTCGAGGAGCGCTTGGGGACACAGGCAGCCGAAGTGCTGTCGCACCCGCGTTACCGCCTGCACGTGTTTACCAGTCGCGGCCGCGGGCTGTTGCACCACGCCGGGCGCGTGCGCCAGCCGCTGGGCTGGGCGGCGGCCTTCGCCGCCAACGCGCTGCACCGGCGCGCCTTGGGCGGCTGGCTGGAGCGCATCGTTTTCGCGGATGCGCGCGAGTCGCTGCCCCTGGCGCTGACCGACTTCCCTACCCGCCAAGTGGCGTTGACGACACACAACCTCACGGCGGCCGTGCTGGCCAGCTGCACCATCCCCTTCGTGCTCGAGGCCGTGCGCGATGTGCCTGGCGGCCCGAGCGGCACCTACTGGGACGGCGGCATCACCGACTACCACCTGCATCTCGACTACCGCGGCTTCGACGACGGCGTGGTGCTTTACCCCCACTTCGGCCCGCACGTGGTGCCGGGCTGGCTCGACAAGCCCTGGAAACGCCGCCACGCCGCCACGGCCGCGCTGTCGCGCGTGGTGGTGATGGCACCGCGCGACGAGTGGATCGCGGCGCTGCCCGGCGGCAAGCTGCCCGACCGCCGCGACTTCAAGAACTGGGGCGACGACGAGGCCGGCCGCCAGGCCATGTGGCGCGGGGCCTACGCCGAGTCGCAGCGACTGGCCGACGAGTTCGCGGAATGGGTCGCGCGCGGCGGCCGGCCGGGGCAGGGTGTCGAGGTCGAGCCGCTGCCGTGACATGCTTCGTTCGGGCTGAGCCTGTCGATGCCCTGCTGAGGGCAAAGCTGCCTACAATGTGATCCGGTCTCCACGCAACAAGGGCAAGGAAAGGCACGACGGTTATGACACCGCGGACTACGAGCTTCACCGCCACCGGCTGCTAGCCGGGTGTCCCGCGCACGTCCGAACATCTCCTCCCCATCGAACAAAGCGCGGCACCCCCGCGCTTTTTTCATGCCCTTCAAGGACACCCCATGATCCAGATCACGCTCCCCGACGGCGCCCGCCGCGAGTACCCCGGCCCCCTCACGGTGGGCGAGGTGGCTGCCAGCATCGGCCCGGGCCTGGCCAAGGCCGCGCTTGCGGCCAAGGTGGATGGCCGTGTCGTCGACCTCAGCCACCGCATCGAGGCCGACGCGCAACTGGCCATCGTCACGGACAAGGACGCCGACGGCCTGGAGATCATCCGCCACAGCACGGCGCACCTGCTGGCCTACGCGGTGAAGGAGCTGTTCCCCGAGGCGCAGGTGACGATCGGCCCGGTCATCGAGAACGGCTTCTATTACGACTTCGCCTACAAGCGCCCCTTCACGCCGGAAGACCTGGCCGCGATCGAAAAGCGCATGGGCGAGCTCGCCGCGAAGAACGAGCCCGTGGTGCGACGCGTGCTGCCGCGCGACGACGCCATCGCGCACTTCAAGGCGCAGGGCGAGGTCTACAAGGCCGAGATCATCGGCAGCATCCCGGCCGGCGAGGAGGTGAGCCTGTACCGCGAAGGCGGCTTCGAAGACCTGTGCCGCGGCCCGCACGTGCCCAGCACGGGCCGCCTGAAGCACTTCAAGCTCATGAAAGTGGCCGGCGCCTACTGGCGCGGCGACCAGGCCAACGAGCAGCTGCAGCGCATCTACGGCACGGCCTGGGCCACGAAAGACGAGCTGCAGGGCTACCTGCGCATGCTGGAAGAGGCCGAGAAGCGCGACCACCGCCGCCTGGGCCGCGAGCTCGACCTGTTCCACCTCGACGAGCACAGCCCCGGCACGGTGTTCTGGCACCCCAAGGGCTGGACGGTGTGGCAGGAGGTGGAGCAGACCATGCGCCGCGTCTACCGCGACAACGGCTACCAGGAGGTCAAGGGCCCGCAGATCCTCGACAAGGCCCTCTGGGAGAAGACGGGCCACTGGGACAAGTACCGCGACAACATGTTCACGACGGAGTCGGAGAAGCGCGACTACGCGCTCAAGCCGATGAACTGCCCCGGGCACATCCTGATCTTCAAGCAGGGCATCAAGAGCTACCGCGACCTGCCGCTGCGCTACGGCGAGTTCGGTCAGTGCCACCGAAACGAGCCCACGGGCGGCCTGCACGGCATCATGCGGGTGCGCGGCTTCACGCAGGACGACGGCCACATCTTCTGCACCGAAGACATGATCCTGGCCGAGTGCGTGCCCTACACGGCGCTGCTGCAGCAGGTGTACAGGGACTTCGGCTTCACGGACATCATCTACAAGGTGGCCACGCGCCCCGAGGCGCGCATCGGCTCGGATGCCATCTGGGACAAGGCCGAGCACGCGTTGATGGAGAGCCTGCGCGCCAGCGGCTGCGAGTTTGTCATCGCCCCGGGCGACGGCGCCTTCTACGGTCCCAAGATCGAGTACACGCTGAAGGACGCCATCGGCCGCCCCTGGCAGTGCGGCACGATGCAGGTCGACTTCTCCATGGCCGAGCGCCTGGGCGCCGAGTACGTGGCCGAGGACTCCAGCCGGCGCCACCCGGTGATGCTGCACCGCGCCATCGTCGGCAGCCTGGAGCGTTTCATCGGCATCCTGATCGAACAGCACGCCGGCGCGCTGCCCGCCTGGCTGGCGCCGGTGCAGGTGGTGGTGGCCTCGATCAGCGAACCGACGGCCGACTATGCATCGGAAGTGGTGAAATCGCTGCAAAAACAAGGAGTTAGGGCTCAGGCCGATTTGCGCGCCGACAAGATCGGCTATAAAATCCGTGAGCATTCGTTGCAGAAGGTCCCGTACATCCTCGTCGTTGGCGACAAGGAGAAGGCGGACGGGACCGTTGCCGTGCGCGCCCGGGGTAACCGAGATCTGGGCACGATGCCGCTGACGAGTTTTGCCGAGAGGCTGCTCGCCGACATCGTTGCCAAGGTCTGAGGCTGCCTTGTGGCGCGCTTTGATTTTTGACGTGGCCCGCACCGCCTTCGGGTTGCCACAGGAGCTGGAACCATCGCTACCTTCATGGATCGCCGCGTGCCCAACGCGGAGCGCAAGCACCGTCTGAACCGGGAGATCATGGCGCCGCAGGTGCGCCTGAACGGGGTCGAGAACGAGCCGCTGGGCATCGTTCCGCTGATGGAAGCGTTGCGCATGGCCGGGGAATTGGACGTCGACCTTGTCGAGATCGCCGCCACCGCCGATCCACCCGTGTGCCGGTTGATGGACTACGGCAAGTTCAAGTATCAGGAGCAGAAGAAGGCGGCCGAGGCCAAGGCCAAGCAGAAGGTCATCGAGATCAAGGAAGTGAAGTTCCGCCCCGGCACCGACGACGGCGACTACGCGATCAAGATGCGCAACCTGCGCCGCTTCATCGCCGAAGACGGTGACAAAGGCAAGGTGACGCTGCGCTTCCGGGGCCGGGAGATCACCCACCAGGAGATCGGCATGCGCATGCTGGAACGCATCCGCGACGAGCTCTCCGACGTGGCGATGGTCGAGCACATGCCCAAGCTCGAAGGCCGGCAGATGATCATGGTGCTGGCGCCCAGACGGAAGTAGGGCGACGGCGAAAGATTCGGGCATGGGGTCTGGTCGACCCGGTGCCCGAAAAGAAGCGGCTGCAGGCCGACAAGTGTTCCGGGTCATCCGGGGCCGCCTGCAGCAGCAATCAAAGAAGGAGCATGCACATGCCCAAGATGAAGACCAAGAGCGGCGCGAAGAAGCGCTTCCGCGTTCGTCCGGGTGGCACCGTCAAGCGGGGCCAGGCTTTCAAGCGCCACATCCTCACCAAGAAGAGCACCACCCGCAAGCGGCAACTCCGCGGCGCTGTGAACGTCCACGAGACGAACATGGGCCACATGGCGCAGATGCTGCCGTTCGCCGGCCTCTGAGCAAGCACCACTGAACACGAAGGAGCACACCCATGCCTCGCGTCAAACGTGGTGTCATCGCCCACGCCCGCCACAAGAAGATCCTGGCCCTGGCCAAGGGTTTCCGCGGCCGCCGCAAGAACGTCTTCCGCATCGCCAAGCAGGCGGTGATGAAGGCGGGCCAGTACGCCTACCGTGACCGCCGCACCCGCAAGCGGGTGTTCCGCCAGCTCTGGATCGCGCGCATCAACGCCGCGAGCCGTGAACTGGGCGTCACGTACAGCAAGTTCATGGCCGGCCTGAAGAAGGCGCAGATCGACATCGACCGCAAGGTCCTGTCCGACATGGCCATCCACGACCCGGCGGGCTTCAAGAGCATCGTCGAGAAGGTGAAGGCCCAGCTCGCTTGATGTTCCGGGACGGCTTGCCGCTCCGGCGGCGGCCCTCGTCCCGAGCTCTTGCATCCAAGGCCGTCACCTTCGGGGGGCGGCCTTTTTTCTCGCCCGTTCCATCTTGCTCATGAACGACCTCGACTCGCTCGTCCAGCAGGCCCGCACCGCGTTCGACACCGCTCCCACTGCGGCC
Organism: Ideonella sp. WA131b; assembly: GCA_023657425.1. Lineage (NCBI taxonomy): Bacteria > Pseudomonadati > Pseudomonadota > Betaproteobacteria > Burkholderiales > Sphaerotilaceae > Ideonella > Ideonella sp. WA131b. Next base: position 176,583 of record JAGTJW010000002.1, on the reverse strand, counting down.
GAGCTCGAAAACGCCAAGGCGCGCTTCCTCGGCAAGGGCGGCAGCCTCACCGAGTTGCTCAAGGGCCTGGCCGCGCTGCCGCCCGAGGCCAAGAAGGCCCGCGGCGCGGAGATCAACCAGTCCAAGCAGCAGGTGGAGGCCCTGCTGACCGCCGCGCGTGAGCGCCTGGCGCAGGCCGAGCTCGAGGCGCAGCTGCGCGCCGAGGCCCTGGACGTGAGCTTGCCCGGCCGCACCCGCGGCACCGGCGGCCTGCACCCGGTGAGTCGCACGATCGAGCGCATCGAGGCGATCTTCTCGAGCATGGGCTTCGATGTCGCCGAAGGCCCCGAGATCGAGACCGACTGGATGAGCTTCACGGCGCTGAACAACCCCGAGAACCACCCGGCGCGCTCGATGCAGGACACGTTCTACGTGGAGTTGAAGGACGCCGAAGGACGCTGGCTGAACCTGCGCCCGCACACGAGCCCGATGCAGGTGCGGTATGCCCGTGCCCATGCCGCGCGTCATGCTGGAAAGATCACCATGCCCGAGGTGCGCGTGATCGCCCCCGGCCGCGTCTACCGTGTCGACAGCGACGCCACGCACTCGCCCATGTTCCACCAGATCGAGGGCCTGTGGCTGGGTGAGAACGTGAGCTTCAAGGACCTGAAGGTCACCTTCGCCACGCTGGTGCGCGAATTCTTCGAGACCGAGGACTTCGACGTCCGCTTCCGGCCGAGCTTCTTCCCGTTCACCGAGCCCAGCGCCGAGATCGACATCCGCTTCGGCAGCGGCCCATTGGCCGGCAAGTGGCTCGAGGTGGCTGGCTCCGGCCAGGTGCACCCGAACGTCGTGCGCAATTTCGGCCTCGACCCCGAGCAACACATCGGCTTTGCCTTCGGCATCGGTGCCGACCGCTTCGCCATGCTGCGCTATGGCATCGACGACCTGCGCCTGATGTTCGACGGCGACCTGCGCTTCCTGACGCAGTTCCGCTGAAATCCCGCACCGAATCCAGAGTCCGAGTCCCAAGATGCAATTCCCCGAGTCCTGGCTGCGCGAGTTCTGCGACCCGCCGCTGTCCACGCAGGCGCTGGCTGACCTGCTCACCATGTCCGGCATGGAGGTCGAGGAGCTCCGGCCCGTGGCGCCGCCCTTTGTCGGCATCGTCGTGGCCGAGATCCTGTCCGCCGAGCAGCACCCCCAGGCCGACCGCCTGCGCGTGTGCAAGGTGGCCGCTGGCGCCTACTCGAAGGACGGTCCGCTGCAGATCGTCTGCGGCGCGCCCAACGCGCGGGCCGGCATCAAGGTGCCGCTGGCGGTGGTGGGCGCCGAGCTGCCCCCGGGCGAGGACGGCAGGCCGTTCAAGATCGGCGTCGGCAAGCTGCGCGGCGTCGATAGCTTCGGCATGCTGTGCTCGGCGCGTGAACTCAAGCTGTCGGAGGACCACGGCGGCCTGCTCGAACTGGCCGCCGACGCCCCGGTGGGCACGAACCTGCGCGAGCACCTGAAGCTCGACGACACGGTCTTCACACTCAAGCTGACGCCCAACCTGGCGCACGGCCTGAGCGTGTTCGGCGTGGCGCGCGAGGTGGCCGCGCTCACCGGTTCGCCGCTGAAGACGCCGTCGTTCCCGCCCGTGGCGCCGCGCACCGACCGCAGGCTGCCCGTGCGCGTGGAGGCGCCGGACCTCTGCGGCCGCTTCTCGGGCCGCGTGGTGCTGGGCGTGAACCCGCAGGCCAGGACACCCGCGTGGATGGTGGAGCGACTCGCCCGCTGCGGCCAACGCAGCGTGAGCGCGCTGGTGGACATCTCGAACTACGTGATGTTCGAGTTCGGCCGCCCCTCGCACATCTTCGACCTCGACAAGATCCACAGCGGCCTCGTCGTGCGCTGGGGGCGGTCGGGCGAGCAGCTCAAGCTGCTCAACGGCAACACGGTGGAACTGGACGAGAAGGTCGGCGTCATTGCCGACGACCACGCCGTCGAGTCGCTCGCGGGCATCATGGGCGGCGACGCCACCGCCGTGGGCGACGCCACAACGAACATCTACGTCGAGGCCGCGTTCTGGTGGCCCGAGGCGGTGCAGGGCCGCTCGCGACGCTACAGCTTCAGCACCGACGCCGGCCACCGCTTCGAGCGTGGCGTGGACCCCGCGCTCACGGTGGAGCACATCGAGCGCATCACGCAGCTGGTCCTCGACATCTGCGGCTCGCCGGACACCGTGGCGGGCCCGATCAACGACCAGACGCTCGCGCTGCCGGAGCGGCGGGTGGTGACGCTGCGCGTGGCCCGAGCGGCCAAGGTCATCGGCATGCCAGTGACGCAGGCGCAGTGCGCTGACGTCTTCCGCCGTCTGGCCCTGGCCTTCACCGAGGCCGAGGGAAGGCTCACCGTGACGCCACCGAGCTGGCGCTTCGACATCGCGATCGAGGAAGACTTGATCGAGGAAGTGGCCCGCGTCGTCGGCTATGACAAGCTGCCCGCCACGCCCACAGTGGCACCCACGCAGGCGCGCGTTCGCCGGGAAGGCCGCCGTTCGGCGCACGAAGTGCGCCACGCTCTGGCCAGCCTGGGTTACCAGGAGACCATCGGCTTCTCGTTCGTGGAAGAGCGCTGGGAGCGAGAGCTTTCCGGCAACGATGACCCAATCCGCGTGCTCAACCCTATCGCTGCGCCCTTGGCCGTGATGCGCTCCAGTCTCGTGGGCAGCCTGGTTCAGATGCTGCGCCAGAACCTGGCACGCAAGCTCACGAGGGCGCGCCTCTTCGAGATCGGCCGCGTCTACCGCAAGGACCGGGCCTCCGCCGACGGCCCGCTGGCCGTGGCCGGAGTCGAACAGCCGATGCGCTTGGCCGCGCTGGCCTACGGGCCGGCCGTGCCGGCGCAGTGGGGCAGCGCCGAGCGCGGGGCCGACTTCTTCGACATCAAGGGCGAGATCGAGGCGCTGCTCGCACCCGTGGCGCCGCACTTCGAGCCGGCGTCGCACCCGGCGCTGCACCCGGGCCGCTGCGCCGCCGTGCGGCTGGGCGACCGAGTCGTCGGTCACGTGGGCGAGCTGCACCCGCGCTGGCGCCAGGCCTACGATCTGCCGCTGTCACCGCTGTTGTTCGAGCTTGAGCTGGATGCCGTGCTGGCGCGCGAGGTGCCGGTGTTCGCGGCCATCTCGCGGCAGCAGCCGGTGTCGCGCGACGTGGCATTGGTGGTGCGCGACGGCGTGGCCCACGACGCGATCGTGGCCGTGCTGCGCGCCGATCCGGCCGGACTGATCCGCAATGCGACTCTGTTCGACGTGTGGAAGCCCTTGCGCGGAGCGGCCGAGTCCGGCCTGGCGGAGGACGAACGCAGCCTCGCCATCCGGCTGGAACTGCTGGACTTCGACCAGACCCTGACCGACGATCGCATCGATGCCGCGGTGCAGGCCGCAGTCTCCCGCGCGACGGCCACGTTCGGTGCCCGCCTGCGTTCCTGAGGATCACCCCACATGACTACCCGCGACGACAGCCCGGACGCGCCAGACAACCACGGCGCCGCCCCGGGCCGAGTGATCCTGCCATCCCTCGAGACGCCCACGCTCACCAAGGCCGAGCTGGCCGAGCTGCTGTTCGACCGCCTGGGCCTGAACAAGCGCGAGAGCAAGGACATGGTCGAGGCCTTCTTCGACATCGTCCATGGCACTCTGGTCGACGGCCGAGACGTCAAGCTCTCGGGCTTCGGCAACTTCAGCATCCGTCGCAAGGCGCCGCGCCCGGGCCGCAACCCGCGCACCGGCGAGAGCATCCCGATCAAGGCCCGCAACGTCGTCACTTTCCATGCCAGCCACAAGTTGAAGTCGATCGTGCAAGGCGATACGCCGCCGGAGGGAGACTTCGAGTAGAATCGAGGTTTTGCCACCGATCCCATTGATATCAGTGGAGAACCAGCTTCCCGCCATTCCGGCCAAGCGCTACTTCACGATCGGTGAGGTCAGCGACCTGTGCGGGGTCAAGCCCTACGTGCTGCGCTACTGGGAGCAGGAGTTCACGCAACTCAAGCCCATGAAGCGCCGCGGCAACAGGCGCTACTACCAGCACCACGAAGTGCTGCTGATCCGTCGCATCCGCGAGTTGCTCTATGACGAGGGCTTCACGATCAGTGGTGCGCGCAACCGGCTTGCTGATGTGCTGCCGCTGCGGGCGGGCGCACCGCTGCCCGACTTTGACGACCTGGACGACGACCTCGTCGTGCTGCCGGCGGCTTCGTTCATGGAGGGCGCCGCCGCGATGCCGCTGATGCATTCTCCTGTCGATCGCGCCACGCTGCCGGTCCCTGCCTTGCAGGGCCCGCTCCAACCGCTGGTCAGCGAAGCCGATCTGGGCGCGCTTCGCAACGAACTGTTGTCGATCCGCGAACTGCTCAGCGTCTGACCGGTCGGTCCCCGACTGCGGGCTATACTCTCAAGCTTAGTCGGGGTGTAGCGCAGCCTGGTAGCGCACTTGCATGGGGTGCAAGGGGTCGCGAGTTCGAATCCCGCCACCCCGACCATTGATCAGCGCGAGCCCGGTACCGAAAGGTGCCGGGCTTTTTGCTGTCTGCGCGGGCTTTCGGCTCGCCCCGCTCACAGCACCGCGGCCAAGCGCGTTCCCTGGTCGATGGCGCGCTTGGCGTCGAGCTCGGTGGCCTCGTCGGCGCCGCCGATCAGGTGCACCGCCAGACCCGCCGCCACCAGCGGCGCGTGCAGCTCGCGCAGGGGCTCCTGGCCGGCGCACAGCACCACGGTGTCGCACTCGATGACCTGGCCGTCCTTGCGGCCTTCGCCGTAGGTGACGAAGAGGCCGCCGCGCGTGATGCGCTCGTAGTTGACGCCGCCGATCATCTCCACGCGCTTCATCTGCAGCGTCGCGCGATGGATCCACCCGGTGGTTTTGCCCAACCCCTTGCCCAGCTTGCCGGCCTTGCGCTGCAGCAGCGTCACCTGCCTGGCCGGGGGCGCGGGCCGCGGCGGCACGACGCCACCTCTCACCTCGACCGGGTTGGCCACGCCCCACTCGGCCAGCCAGGCCGACAGGTCCAGCGTCGGCGAGTGGCCCGACGGCGTGACCAGGAATTCTGCCACGTCGAAGCCGATGCCGCCCGCGCCGACGATGGCCACGCGCTCGCCCACCGGTGCGCCGTGCAGCAGCACGTCGACATAGCTCAGCACCGGCGCGCCCTCGTCGGTGGGGATGCGCGGGTTGCGTGGCGTCACGCCGGTGGCCACGATCACGCCGTCTGGCCGCGACGCGGCCAGCACCTCAGCGGTGGCGCGCGTGTTCAGGTGCAAGCGCACGCCCGTGGCCTCGAGCCGGCGGCCGAAGTAGCGCAGCGTTTCGCTGAACTCCTCCTTGCCCGGGATGCGGCAGGCCATGTTGAACTGGCCGCCGATGCGGCCGCTGGCCTCGTACAGGTCAACCTCGTGCCCGCGCTCGGCCAGCGCCGTGGCCGCGGCAAGCCCCGCCGGCCCGGCGCCCACCACGGCAAACCGCCTGCGCCGCAGCGCCGGGCGCAGCACCAGCTCGGTCTCGCGCGCGGCGCGGGGGTTGACGAGGCAGCTGGCGATCTTGTTCTGGAAGGCGTGGTCCAGACAGGCCTGGTTGCAGGCGATGCAGGTGTTGATGTCCTGCGCGCGGCCCTCGCGCGCCTTGGCCACGAAGTCGGCGTCGGCAAGCAGCGGTCGCGCCAGGCTTACCAGGTCGGCGCTGCCGTCGGCCAGGACCTGCTCGGCCACCTCGGGCGTGTTGATGCGGTTGCTGGTCACCAGGGGCGCCGTCACGCCGCGGGCGCGCAGCGCGTCGCGCATCAGCCGCGTCACCCAGGCGAAGGCGCCGCGCGGCACGCTGGTGGCGATGGTGGGCACGCGCGCCTCGTGCCAGCCGATGCCGGTGTTGAGGACGGTGGCGCCGGCCTTCACCACGGCCTCGCCGAGCTGCACCGCCTCGTCCCAGCTGCTGCCGTCGGGGATCAGGTCGAGCATCGAGAGGCGGTAGATGAGGATGAAGTCCGGGCCCACGGCCTCGCGAACGCGCTGCACGATCTCCAGCGCCAGCCGCATGCGGTTGGCGTAGCTGCCGCCCCAGCCGTCGCGGCGGTGGTTGGTGTGCGCGACGAGGAACTGGTTGATGAAGTAGCCCTCGCTGCCCATCACCTCGATGCCGTCGTACCCGGCCTCGCGCGCCAGCGCGGCGCAGCGCACGAAGGCGCGGATCTGACGTTCGATGCCGCGCGCCGACAGATCGCGCGGCGTGAAGGGCGAGATCGGGCTCTGGATGCGCGAGGGCGCCACGCACAGCGGGTGGTAGCCGTAGCGGCCGGTGTGCAGGATCTGCAGCGCGATCTTTCCGCCCTCGGCGTGCACGGCGTCGGTCACCTCGCGGTGGCGCCGCGCCGCGCCGTGCGTGGCCAGCATGCCGGCGAAGGGCTTGGCCCAGCCCTCGATGTTGGGCGCGAAGCCCCCGGTCACCATCAGCCCCACGCCGCCGCGTGCGCGCTCGGCAAAGTACGCGGCCATCGCGGTGAAGTGTTTGCGGCCGTCCTCCAGGCCCGTGTGCATGCTGCCCATGAGCACGCGGTTGGGCAGGGTGGTGAAGCCCAGGTCAAGCGGGGCCAGCAGGTGGGGGTAGAGGCTCATGGCCGACGCTTCCAGCCAGAAAAAAGGCCCGCCGTCAGCCGCCGGCGGGCCGTGCGGGTGCGGGCAGGCCTACTTCGAAGCCGCTGGCGAGGCGGTCGGGGCCGCCGTCATGGCCGCCGGCTGCGCCGCGGCCGGCACCGTCACGGCGGCCGGCGCCGCGTGGCTGGCCGGCGGCTTGGTGGCTGCGCTCATCGGCAGCAGCGGCACGATCAGCAGCGCCACCAGGTTGATGATCTTGATCAGTGGGTTCACGGCGGGGCCGGCGGTGTCCTTGTACGGATCGCCCACCGTGTCCCCCGTGACGGCGGCCTTGTGCGTGTCGCCGCCTTTCTTGTGCAGCACGCCGTTGGCGTCGGTGAAGCCTTCTTCGATCAGCTTCTTGGCGTTGTCCCAGGCGCCGCCGCCGGTGCACATGCTGATGGCGACGAACAGACCCGTGACGATGGTGCCCATCAGCAGGCCGCCGAGCGCGGCCGGGCCGAGCAGCAGGCCCACGACGATGGGCACGACCACCGGCAGCAGCGACGGGATCATCATCTCCTTGATCGCCGCGGTGGTGAGCATGTCCACGGCCGCGCTGTAGTCGGGCTTGCGCTTGCCGGCCATGATCTGCCCGTCAGAAAACTGTCGCCGCACCTCCACCACCACACTGCCGGCAGCGCGGCCCACGGCTTCCATCGCCATGGCCGCGAAGAGGAAGGGGATCAGGCCACCGATGAACAGGCCCACGATCACCTCGTGGTTGCTCAGGTCGAAGGTGACGTGCATGCCGCGCGACTCGAGCGCGTGCGTGTAGTCGGCAAACAGCACCAGCGCGGCGAGGCCGGCCGAGCCGATGGCGTAGCCCTTGGTCACAGCCTTGGTGGTGTTGCCCACGGCGTCGAGCGGGTCGGTGATGTCGCGCACGCTGCTGGGCAGCTCGGCCATTTCGGCAATGCCACCGGCGTTGTCGGTGATGGGACCGTAGGCGTCGAGCGCCACCACGATGCCGGCCATGCTGAGCATGCTGGTGGCCGCGATGGCAATGCCGTACAGGCCCGCCAGCGCATAGGCGGCGTAGATCGAGATGCAGACGAAGATCACCGGCCAGGCCGTGCTCTTCATGCTCACCCCCAGGCCGGCAATGATGTTCGTGCCGTGGCCCGTGGTGCTGGCCTGCGCCACGTGCTGCACCGGCTTGTACTGCGTGCCGGTGTAGTACTCGGTGATCCAGACCATCGCCGCCGTGAGCACCAGGCCCACCAGGCAGCACAGCCACAGGCTCATCGCGCCGACCTGCTTGCCGCCCACCGTGATGGCCTGCGGGAACATGGCCGTGGTGACAAAGTAGAACGCGATCAGGCTGAGCACGCCCGACACCGCCAGGCCCTTGTACAGGGCCGGCATCACGTTGATCATGCCCGGCTTGGCCTTGACGAAGAAGCAGCCGATGATCGACGCGATGATCGACACGCCGCCCAGCACCAGCGGGTAGGTGACGCCGGCCATCGCGGCCGTGCCGGCCACCACCACCGAGGCCAGCGCCATGGTGGCGATCAGCGTCACGACATAGGTCTCGAACAGGTCGGCGGCCATGCCGGCGCAGTCGCCGACGTTGTCGCCCACGTTGTCGGCGATCACGGCCGGGTTGCGCGGGTCGTCTTCCGGGATGCCGGCCTCCACCTTGCCCACCAGGTCGGCGCCGACGTCGGCACCCTTGGTGAAGATGCCGCCGCCCAGCCGCGCGAAGATGCTGATCAGGCTGGAGCCGAAGGCCACGCCCAGCAGCGGCTTGAGCAGCGCCGACAGCGTGCCCTCGGTGGGTGCGGCCGTGCCGGCCACCCACCAGAAGAACAGCACCACGCCGATCAGGCCCAGGCCCACCACCAGCATGCCGGTGATGGCGCCGCCCTTGAAGGCCACGTCCAGCGCCGGCCCGATGCCGCGCGTGGCCGCCTGGGCCGTGCGCACGTTGGCGCGCACCGAGATGTTCATGCCGATGAAGCCGCAGGCGCCCGACAGCACCGCACCGAGCAGGAAGCCGGCGGCCGTCTTCCAGCCCAGTCCCGGCGCAAGCAGGATCAGCACGAAGAGCACCACGCCGACGATGGCGATGGTCTTGTACTGGCGGGCCAGGTAGGCCGCGGCGCCTTGCTGGATGGCGCCGCTGATTTCTTGCATGCGCGCGTTGCCGGCGTCCTGCGACAGGATCCAGCTGCGTTGCCAGAACCCGTACACGACGGCGGCCAGTCCGCACGCCAGCGCCACGTAGAGCGCCATCTGGGTCGACATGGAACGGTCTCCTTCTTCTCGTCTCTATGTGTTGGTGGTCGGTCTCTGCAAGCCGACGGCCCGTGTCGATATGCCGGTACCGTTCGGCCTCAGAAAGAGCGGGGGCATGCTAGCGCGCGGGCCGGCAGCCTCATTCCCGGGTTTGCCAAGGGGCGCGGGCCGGCGGTCGGCCGCCGTCAGGGGTCGGCAAGGGCGACACCTAGAATCTCAGGGTTTGGCCTAGGCCAGCGGTTTCCCACCCTTCACACAACGCACCATGAGCCTGCACAACGTGACTCCCGGCCCCAAGGCCCCTGACCAGTTCAACGTGATCATCGAGATCCCGATGAACGGCGACCCGATCAAGTACGAGGTCGACCACGAGTCCGGCGCGTTGTTCGTTGACCGCTTCATGAGCACGGCGATGCACTACCCGTGCAACTACGGCTACATCCCCAACACGCTGGCCGACGATGGCGACCCGGTGGATGTGCTGGTGATCACGCCCGTGCCGCTGATCCCGGGCGTGGTGGTCACCTGCCGCCCGCTGGGCATGCTGAAGATGGACGACGAGGCCGGCGGCGACAACAAGCTGCTGGCCGTGCCCATCGACAAGATCCTGTCGATCTACACGCAGTGGCAGAAGCCCGAGGACCTCAACCCGATGCGGCTGCGGACCATCCAGCACTTTTTCGAGCACTACAAGGATCTCGAGCCCGGCAAGTGGGTCAAGGTGCTCGGCTGGGAAGGCCCCGAGGCCGCCAAGGCCGAGGTGTCGGCCGGCATCGCCCACTACGCGCGCAGCCACGCCGCCTGACGGCGCCTCAGGCGGTGCCCGGCGGTGTCGCCTTGAACGGGTTGCGCTCGCGCAACTCGTCGACGTAGGCGGCCACGCCGTCACCCTCGCGCTCCAGGAAGTCGGCCACCGCGCCGGCAAAGCGCTCGTCACGCAACCAGTGTGCCGAGTGCGTGGCCACCGGCAGCAGGCCACGGGCCATCTTGTGCGCGCCCTGTGCGCCACCCTCGAAGCGCTCGAAGCCCTCGGCCAGGCACCAGGCCAGCGGCTGGTAGTAGCAGGCCTCGAAGTGCAGGCAGCTCACGGCCTCGGTGGCGCCCCAGTAGCGGCCCCAGGCGGTGCGGCGCGGGCGGTCTATGGCGACCAGCGATGCCGCGATCGGGATGCCCTCGCGTTGGGCCACGAACATCAGCCAGTGCTCCGGCATCGTCGCCGCCATGCGCGCGAAGAAGCCACGGGTGAGGTAAGGCGTGCTGTGGTGCGCGGCATAGGTGAGTGCGTAGCAGTGGTGGAAGAAGTCCCACAGCGCAGGCGTGATGGCCGTGCCCTCATGGGCGCCGAAGACCACGCCCTGCTCGGCGACGCGGCGACGGTCCTGCTGGATCTTCTTGCGCTTGTCGCGCTGCAGGCGCGCCAGAAGCGCCGCGAAGTCGGGTGCCGGATCGGTGGCGTCTTGCTCCCAATGGAACTGGACGCCCCGGCGCAGCATCCAGCCGTCGGCCTTCAGCGCGGCGCGGTCGGTGTCGTCCACGAACAGCAGGTGCGCCGACGACAGCCGCGGATTCGCCGCCAGCAGCTGGCGCAGCGACTGCACCAGTGCCGCGCGCGCCGAAGCGTCGCGCGCCAGCAGCCTCGTGCCAGGCACAGGGGTGAACGGCACCGCGCCCAGCAGCTTGGGGTAGTAGCGCAGGCCGTGGCGGGCGTAGGCCTCGGCCCAGGCCCAGTCGAACACGTACTCGCCGTAGCTGTGCGTCTTGGCGTAAAGCGCCACGGCCGCGTGCAAGTCGTGGCCTCGCTCCAGAAGCACAAAGCATGGCGACCATCCGGTGTCCGGCGCCGCGCTGCCGCTGGCATGCAGCGCCGCGAGGTACTCATGCCGCAGAAAGGGCGTGGGTTGCGGCTGCGCCGCCAGCAGCGCGTTCCAGGACGCGCCGTCGAGCGATGTCGGGTCGTCGCAGACCCGGACGCGATAATCGTGCACGAGACTCCCGAGGTCAATCGACATGTCCATCCCAGCGTCCACCGTCGATCCGGCCCGACCCCCAGTGCGGGTGGCGCTGGCCCAGATCAACGCGACGGTCGGCGATCTGGACGGTAACGCAAGACTGATCGAGGCCGCCGCGCGAGCTGCCCACGCCCAGGGCGCCGCCCTGGTGTTGACGCCCGAGCTGGCGCTGACCGGCTACCCGCCCGAGGACCTGTTGCTGCGCCCGGCCTTCCTGGCCGAGAGTGCGCGCGTCCTCCAGGCGCTGGCCGAGCGGCTGGCCGACTGCGGCGGCCTCTGCGTCATCGTCGGTCACCCCCAGGCGGCCAACGAGCGCGGCGGCTGGCGCACGCGCTCGTTGGCCGTGGCCGAGCGATACAACGCCGCTTCGGTGCTGCAGGGCGGGCGGGTGGCCGGCACTTACGCCAAGCGTGAACTGCCCAACTATCAGGTGTTCGACGAGCGCCGCTACTTCGCCAGCGGGCGCGACGCCGGCCTGCCGCCGCTGGTCTTTGAGGCCGGCGGTTGCCGCTTCGGCGTGCTGATCTGCGAGGACGCCTGGTTCGACGAGCCCGGCCGTGCTGCGCGCGGGGCCGGCGCCGAACTGCTGTGCGTGCTCAACGCCAGTCCCTTCCACCTGGGGAAGGCCGGCGAGCGCGAGGAGCGCATGGCCGAGCGCTCGCGCGCCACGGGTTGCCCGCTGCTGTTTTCGCACCTCGTCGGCGGGCAGGACGAGGTGGTCTTTGACGGCGCCTCGTTCGTGCTCGACGCGCATGGGCAGATCGGCGCGCGCGCCGCCAGTTTTGAGCCGGCGCTGCTGCTGGCCGACATCGCGCCCAATGGCACGGTGGCTGGCCCGGTGGCGCCGCTGCCCGAGCCCGAGGCCCAGGTCTGGCAGGCCCTGGTGCTGGGCGTGCGCGACTACCTCGGCAAGAACGGATTCCCCGGCGCCATCATCGGCCTGTCGGGGGGCATCGATTCAGCCCTGGTGCTGGCCGTGGCGGTCGATGCACTCGGCGCCGACAAGGTGCGTGCGGTGATGATGCCCAGTCGCTACACGGCCGACATCTCCTGGCTGGACGCCCGCGACATGGCCGCGCGGCTGGGCGTGCGCTACGACGAGATCGCCATCGAGCCCATGTTCGACGCCTTCCGCGCGAGCCTGGCGCCGCAGTTCGCCGGCCTGGCCGAAGACACGGCGGAGGAGAACCTGCAGGCGCGCATCCGCGGCACGCTGCTGATGGCGCTGAGCAACAAGACCGGTGCCATCGTGCTGACCACCGGCAACAAGAGCGAGATGGCGACCGGCTACTGCACGTTGTACGGCGACATGGCCGGCGGCTTCGCCGTCATCAAGGACGTGGCCAAGACCCTCGTGTACCGCCTGGCCGAGTGGAAGAACCGCCAGCCCGCGCGCCGCGCCGATGGCAGCGTGGGCCCGGTGATCCCGGAGCGCATCATCACGCGCGCACCCTCGGCCGAACTGCGGCCCGACCAGACCGACCAGGACAGCCTGCCACCCTACGAGGTGCTCGACGACATCCTGGCGCAGTACATGGAAGAAGACCGCTCGATCGAGGAGATCGTGGCCGGCGGCCATGCCCGCGCCGACGTCGAGCGCGTCACGAGGCTGATCAAGCTGAACGAGTACAAGCGGCGCCAGGCCCCCGTGGGCATCCGCATCACCCACCGCGGTTTCGGGAGGGACTGGCGCTATCCCATCACCTCGAGGTTCCGTGCTTAAATCATCGGCAGTTCCATCCATGCCTCCGGAGTCGTCATGAAGCAGATCACGGCCATCATCAAGCCCTTCAAGCTCGAAGAGGTGCGCGAGGCGCTGGGCGATGTGGGCGTGTCCGGCCTCACGGTCACCGAGGTCAAGGGCTTCGGCCGGCAGAAGGGCCACACCGAGCTCTACCGCGGCGCGGAGTACGTGGTGGACTTCCTGCCCAAGGTGAAGGTCGAGGTCGTGGTCAAGGAAGCCGACGTCGACCGCTGCATCGAGGCCATCATCAAGGCCGCCAAGACGGGCAAGATCGGCGACGGCAAGATCTTCGTCACGGCGGTGGATCAGGTGGTGCGCATCCGCACCGGCGAGACGGACGAAGCGGCGATCTGACGACGGCTCCGCAAGGGCGGCGAACGCGCGCGACGCCATAGCGTAACGGCTCTTGACTTCGGGCTGACTGCTGGAGCGTGCCGCCAATGGCCCGCGAAGGCTGCACCTGGGTGTCCAGCCGCTGCAACATGCCGCCGCCGCGAGGCTGAACCGTCCCGGCGGTCGTAGACTGGCGCGATGAAGACCGACGACCTCATCGCCATCGACGTGCACACGCATGCCGAGGTGTCCTGCTGGAACCCCTTTGACAACTACGGCGAGGAGTACGACCGCGCGGCCGACAAGTACTTCGGAAGCAACCGCCGGCCCACCATCGCCGAGACGGTGGCCTACTACCGCGAGCGCAGGATCGGCTTGGTCATGTTCACGGTGGACAGCGAGAGCCAGCTCGGCCGGCGGCGCATTCCCAACGAGGAGATCGCCGAGGCCGCAAAGGCCAACGCGGACATGATGATCTGCTTCGGCAGCATCGACCCTCACAAAGGCAAGATGGGCGCCCGCGAGGCGCGCCGCCTGATCGAGGAGCACGGCGTCAGGGGCTTCAAGTTCCACCCGACAGTGCAGGGCTTCCTGCCCTACGACCGCATGGCCTGGCCGCTGTATGAGGTGATCGCCGAGTACAAGCTGCCGGCGATCTTCCACAGTGGCCACAGCGGCATCGGCAGCGGTATGCGTTGCGGCGGCGGACTGCGCCTGCAGAACAGCAACCCGATGCTGCTGGAAGACGTGGCGATCGCCTTCCCGGACATCGAGATCGTCATCGCCCACCCGAGCTGGCCCTGGCAGGACGAGGCGCTGAGCCTGGCGCTGCACAAACCCAACATCTGGATCGATCTGTCAGGCTGGAGCCCGAAGTACTTTCCGCCGCAGCTGGTGCAATACGCCAACACGCTGCTGAAGGACCGCATGCTGTTCGGCAGCGACTACCCGCTGATCACACCCGAGCGCTGGATGAAGGACTTCGACGAGGCCGGCTTCAAGGACAAGGTCAAGCCGCTGATCCTGAAGGACAACGCCATGCGGCTGCTGCGTCTGCGGGGCGCAGCAGCCTGAGCGTCTGCGGCACGGGCCGGTGGCGCTTCGTCAGCGTCGCGAGGCCGCAGTCTGCGGCTCCGCACCGTGACGAGCCGCCGAGGCATCCGTCCTGAGGCCCGCATCAGCCACCTCGACGGCCTTGATGTTCTGGGCCAGGTCTCCCTTCGGCCCCTGCACAAGGTCGTAGCTGACTTGACTGCCTTGCTTGAGGGTGCGGAAGCCGTCCATCTGCACGGCCGAGAAATGCGCGAACACATCGGCACCGCCCCCCTCGGGCTCGATGAAGCCGAAGCCCTTGGCATCGTTGAACCACTTGACTATGCCGATCGCCATGCAGGCCCCCTTCAGAGCAAGTCTGTACCTGGCGGAGATTCTGGGCATCGCGGCTTCGAGTGTCAACCGTCATCAACACAGTTGGGTGACATGCTGGGTTGACAAGAGAAGGGCTGAAGCCTGTCGCCGGTCTGACCGGGTGCAACGAATGCGCGGCAAACCCGGCCATCCTCGCACGTGCAACGGAGAGGGCTGTCGATAGAATCAGCCATGCCCGAGGAAACCCCTCCGTCTCCCCCGCCACGGCCTGCCGCGCCCCCGCGCGATCCGGATGGCGTGGTGGTGGCCGAGCGCAAGGCCGTGCGCACGAAGCCACCGGCTCCGTACCAGGTGGTGATGCTCAATGACGACTACACGCCGATGGAGTTCGTCGTCATGGTGTTGCAGCGGTTTTTCCACCGCGACATCGACACCGCCACCCACATCATGCTGCTCATCCACCGCGAAGGCCGTGGTATCTGTGGTGTGTATCCCAAGGATGTCGCTGCGACCAAGGTCGAGCTGGTGCTCACGGCGGCACGCCGTGAAGGGCACCCCCTGCAATGCATTATGGAGGCCGCATGATCGCCCAAGAGCTTGAAGTCAGCCTGCACATGGCCTTCGTCGAGGCGCGCCAGCAGCGGCATGAGTTCATCACCGTCGAGCATCTGCTGATGGCGCTGCTCGACAATCCCTCGGCCGCCGAAGTCCTGCGGGCCTGCGCGGCCAACATCGAAGACCTGCGCAAGAGCCTGTCGACCTTCATCCGCGAGAACACGCCGACGGTCGGCGGCACGGAAGAGGTGGACACGCAGCCGACGCTGGGCTTCCAGCGCGTCATCCAGCGCGCCATCATGCACGTTCAAAGCACGGGCAGCGGCAAGAAGGAGGTCACTGGCGCCAATGTGCTGGTGGCCATCTTCGGCGAGAAGGACAGCCACGCGGTCTATTACCTGCATCAGCAAGGCGTCACGAGGCTGGATGTCGTGAACTTCATCGCTCACGGCATCAAGAAGAGCGATCCACCGGAGCCGGCCAAGAGCAACGACAGCGGCGGTCCCGAGGGCGAGAAGGAAGAGGCCGGTGGCGGCGCCGACACCAAGGGCTCGCCGTTGGAGCAGTTCACGCAGAATCTCAACCAGCTCGCCCGCGATGGCAAAATCGACCCGCTGATCGGCCGCGAGCACGAGGTCGAACGCGTGATCCAGGTGCTGTGCCGTCGGCGCAAGAACAACCCGCTGCTGGTGGGCGAAGCCGGCGTGGGCAAGACGGCGATAGCCGAGGGCCTGGCCTGGCGCATCACCCAGGGCGCCGTGCCCGAGGTGCTGGCCGACGCCACCGTCTACGCGCTCGACATGGGCGCTCTGCTGGCCGGCACCAAGTACCGCGGCGACTTCGAGCAGCGCCTGAAGGGCGTGCTCAAGCAGCTGAAGGAGCACGCCAACGCAGTGCTGTTCATCGATGAGATCCATACCCTCATCGGCGCAGGCGCGGCCAGCGGCGGCACGCTCGACGCCAGCAACCTGCTCAAGCCCGCGCTCAGCAGCGGCGCCATGAAGTGCATCGGCGCCACCACCTTCACCGAGTACCGAGGCATCTTCGAGAAGGACGCGGCGCTGTCGCGGCGCTTTCAGAAGGTCGACGTCATCGAGCCCACGGTGGAGCAGACGGTGGAGATCCTCAAGGGTCTGAAGAGCCGCTTCGAGGAGCACCACAGTGTCAAGTACGCCGCCGGTGCGCTGCAGGCTGCGGCCGAGCTGTCGGCCAAGTACATCAACGACCGCCACCTGCCTGACAAGGCCATCGATGTGATCGACGAGGCCGGTGCGGCGCAGCGCATCTTGCCGGCGGCCAAGCGCAAAAAGACGATCACCCGCAATGAGGTCGAGGAGATCGTCGCCAAGATTGCGCGCATCCCGCCGCAGAGCGTCAACTCCGACGATCGCAGCAAGCTCAAGAGCCTGGATCGCGACTTGAAGAGCGTGGTCTTCGGCCAGGATCCGGCCATCGATGCGCTGGCCGCCGCCATCAAGATGGCGCGCAGTGGCCTGGGCAAGCCCGACAAGCCCATCGGCAGCTTTCTCTTCAGCGGCCCCACGGGAGTGGGCAAGACCGAGGTCGCCAAACAGCTGGCCTACGTCCTGGGCATCGACCTGATCCGCTTCGACATGAGCGAGTACATGGAGCGCCACGCCGTGAGCCGCCTGATCGGCGCGCCCCCGGGCTATGTGGGTTTCGACCAGGGCGGACTGCTCACCGAGGCCATCACCAAGAAGCCGCACGCCGTGCTGCTGCTCGATGAGATCGAGAAGGCGCACCCCGACGTCTTCAATGTGCTGCTGCAGGTCATGGACCACGGTACGCTGACCGACAACAACGGGCGCAAGGCCGACTTCCGCAACGTGATCATCATCATGACCACGAACGCGGGCGCGGAGACGATGAACAAGTCGACCATCGGCTTCACGACCAAGCGCGAGCAGGGCGACGAGATGGGTGACATCAAGCGGTTGTTCACGCCCGAGTTCCGCAATCGGCTGGACGCCATCGTGAACTTCCGCTCACTCGACGAAGAGATCATCCTGCGCGTGGTGGACAAGTTCCTGCTGCAGCTGGAGAGCCAGCTCGCCGAGAAGAAGGTCGAGGTCACCTTCAGCGATGCGCTGCGCAGGCACCTCGCCAAGAGGGGCTTTGACCCGCTGATGGGTGCGCGGCCGATGCAGCGGCTCATCCAGGACACGATACGCCGCGCGCTGGCCGATGAGTTGCTGTTCGGCCGCCTCGTTGACGGAGGCCGCCTCTCGGTCGACCTCGACGACCAGGGCGAGGTGCTGCTCGACATCCAGCCGCCCCGCAAGAGCGACAAGCCCAAGACGGAGCCGACGACGGTGTGAACCTGCCCGGTCCGCTCAGGGCCGGGCCAGAACTCTCGCAGGCAGGTCCGACGCCGGATCCTGCCGGTAGAAGTTTCTGAACTGCCCGTAAAGCGCCGCATGCTCGGCCCGCATGCGCGCTGGATCGACAAAAAAGCTTTCGCTTGCCACGGCGAAGAACTCCTCGACGGCGCTGGCTGCGTAGGGGTCCAGCGCGGTGTCTTCCTCGCGCTCCACGCGGGCCGCGAAGGTCTGGTACTCGCGGTCGAGCATCGCGCACCACCCGCCGCGGTCGATGCTCGGTGGCAGCAGCGGCACACCGTCGGCCAGCCCGTCGGCCATGTCGAGCACGTGCGCAAACTCGTGGATGACGACGTTGTAGCCCTGAGGGGCGCTCTGGCCGGCGCGGCGCACGTCCGGCCAGACCAGCATCACGGGGCCGCCTGCCATCGCTTCGCCGGCCAGCGGTTCTTCGTAGGCGTGGACGACGCCGTCGTCGTCGGCGTGCTCCCGCCTGGCCACCACGGGCTCGGGGTGCACCACGAGGCCCACAAAGCCGTCATAGCGCTCGATGCCCAAGCGCAGCACCGGCAGCGCTGCCTGCGCCGCGATCGCCACCGCAAGCGCATTCGTGAGCTGCAGGCTACCGGTGCAGACAAACTCCTTGCGGTCGAGAAACAGGCTCGTCAGCCGGCGCAGTTCGGCCGCGTCGGCAGGGTCACGTCGCTGCAGGAAGGGGTAGCGGACCAGGGTGCGCTTCCACAGATCGTCGGGGATGGCGCGACGGCGCACGGCCGCCTCGTCGCGGGCGCTGCGCCAGTCCTGCCAGAGCCTTCCGAGCATCGGAGCGGGGCAATCAGGTCGCGCGTGCCGGCGCCACGCGCTCGAAGCCGTCACGCGTCAGGCGCAGCACCTCGGCCCGGCCGGCGGTGTCCAGGTCCCAGTCGCTGAGCACGTGGCGCTTGAATCCGGGCGCCAGCGCGTGGCTGCCCGGGCGGTGGGTGTGGCCGTGCACCATCTCGCGGGTGCCCATCGCGTGCATCCACTTCACCGCTTCGGCAGGGTCGACGTCGGCCAGGCTGCTGCCGTCGAACTGTCGGCGCGTGCGGCTGGCCTGGCGGATCTCGGCCGCCATGGCCAGCCTGTCCGCCAGCGGGCGCGCCAGGAAGGCCTTGCGCCAGGCCTCGCCGCGCACTTCGGTCCGAAAAGCCTGGTATGGCCGGTCGTCGAGGCACAGCGCGTCGCCGTGCGTGAGCAGTACGCGCTGGCCCCAGGCATCAAGCACCGTGGGGTCGGGCAGGGCGCGCAGCCCGGCCTCGCGCCACAGCCGCGGGCCTGCCAGGAAGTCGCGGTTGCCCACCATGAAGGCCAGCTCGCGGTGGCTGGCCGCGTCGGCCATGGCAGCCACACAGCTCGCCTCGAAGGGACGGTCGACCTGCTCGTCGCCCACCCACAGTTCGAAGATGTCGCCCAGCATGACCACGCAGTCCGCCCGTGTATGGCGAAGGTGCGCCATCCAGGCCTCGGTGGTGCGTGGCAGGGCCTCGTCCAGGTGCAGGTCGGAAATGAAGTCGACAGCCTGCCAGCCCTCAGGGGCTGCCATCTCGAAGAAGGCCGGCAACCCGGCGGGTCTCACGGTCGCCGCGGGCGCGGTCGGCACGCCGCGCCCCGCCATCAGACGATCTCGGCGGCGCTGGTGATGAGCACGTCTTCCAGCGGCACGTCGTCGTGGAAGCCCTTGCGTCCGGTGCGCACCTTCTCGATGGTGTCGACCACGTCCATGCCGGCGACGACCTTGCCGAAGACGGCGTAGCCCCAGCCCTGGGCGCTTTCGCTCTTGAAGTCGAGGAAGCCGTTGTCGGTGGTGTTGATGAAGAACTGCGCCGTGGCCGAGTGCGGATCGGAGGTGCGCGCCATCGCCAGCGTGTAGTGCTTGTTCTTCAGGCCGTTGGAGGCCTCGTTGCGGATGGGCGCGAGCGTGCCCTTCTGCTTCATGCCGGGTTCGAAGCCGCCGCCCTGGAGCATGAAGCCCTTGATGACGCGGTGGAACACGGTGCCGTCGTAGTGGCCGGCCTTGACGTAGGCCAGGAAGTTGGCGGTCGACAAGGGCGCGGCCACGTCGTCGAGCTCGATGCGCAGGGTGCCTGCGCTGGTGTCCATCTGCACGGTCTTGGTCATGTCACTTCTCCACGGAAGTCTTGTTGATGGTGATCGGCGTGTTCGGTACGTTCTGGTGCATGCCCTGCGCCTGCGTCGGCACGGCCCGGATGCGGTCGACCACGTCCATGCCCTCGATGACGCGGCCGAACACGGCGTAGCCGCCGCCGAAGCTGTCCAGCCGCGGGTTGTCGACGACGTTGATGAAGAACTGCGCCGTGGCCGAGTCGGGGTTGTTGGTGCGCGCCATCGCCAGCGTGCCGCGCACGTTGCTCAGGCCGTTGCCAGCCTCGAGCTTGATCGGCGCCTTGGTGGGCTTCTCGCGCAGGCGCGCATCCATGCCGCCGCCCTGGATCATGAAGCCGTCGATGACGCGGTGGAACACCGTGCCGTCGTAGTGGCCGGCGCGCACGTAAGACATGAAGTTGGCCACCGTGCCCGGCGCCTTGGCGGCATCGAGCTCGATGACGATGTCGCCGGCCGAGGTGGCCAGCCGCACCTTCAGCGCCCAGGCAGACAAGGGCGCGGTCAGCGTGGCCAGCACGAGGCTGGCAGCCAGCAGGGGGCGAAGCAGTGCGTTCATCGGTCGGCGCGGCGGGGCCGCTGGTGAGTGGCGAAAGCGGCGCGCAGTCTACCGGGCTGCCGGTACCAGCAGCTCGCGCACGGCTTGCAGGCGGCGCGCCAATCGGGGCTCCAGCGGCGCAGTGGTGCCGAGCTGCTCCCAGTTGGCCACGGCCAGCATCAGGTGCACCTCCGCCAGGTTGGCGCGGGCGGCGCGGTGGCCTGGGTCGTTGCGCAGCGCGGCCTCGAGCGCCACGCGCGCCGCATCCAGCCGGCCGGCGCGGGCGTGCAGCAGGCCGAGGTTGTTGAAGGGCTCGGGCAGTTCGGGGAACTCCTGCGCGATGCGCGTGAAGAGCTCGGCGGCCTCGGCGTCGCGCCGCAGCTCCATCAGCACCACGCCGTGCACGAAGCGGGTCTGCGCTTCGCGCGGGCTCACCAACAGCGCTTGCTCGATGCGTTGCAGCGCCTCGGCGGCGCGGCCAGCCGCCAAAAGGGTGTTCACTTCGTCGGGCAGGGAGGCCGCGGCCAGCACGCCCGTGCACATCAGCCACGCCGCCACGCCGACCCGCCGGGCCAGGCGCGCGCAACGGACGCGGGCAGTGGCCTGAGACGGGGCGTTAGGCTGGGACACGGGGGGCAACGGGCAAGGGGGTGCCGCTATACTGAAAAATCCATTCTAGGGGGCCCCCGCCGGCCCCCTTGGCGCCTCTGAAACCCGCCCTTCCGCGATGACGCTGCACATCCACAACACGCTGACGCGCCGGCTCGAGCGCTTCGAGCCCATCGAACCCGGCCATGTGCGAATGTATGTCTGCGGCATCACGGTCTACGACCGCTGCCACCTGGGCCATGCCCGGATGGCGATGTCTTTCGACACGGTGGTGCGCTGGCTTCGGACCAGCGGCTGGCGCGTGACCTACGTCCGCAACATCACCGACATCGACGACAAGATCATCCGGCGCGCGGTCGAGCGCGGCAGCACGATCCGCGCGCTGACCGACGAGATGACTGCGCTGATGCACGCCGACTTCGACGCGCTGAAGCTGCTGCGGCCGACGCACGAGCCGCGTGCGACGGCGTACGTGCCGCAGATGCTGTCGATGATCGGCCGCCTTGAGCGCAACGGCCTGGCCTACCGCGCCAGGGCTGGCGATGACGCCGGCGACGTGAACTTCGCGGTGCGCAAGCAGCCGGGCTACGGCAAGCTCAGCGGCAAGAGCCTGGATGAGCTGCGCGCCGGCGAGCGCGTGGCCACCACCGCCGCCAAGGAAGACCCGCTGGACTTCGTGCTGTGGAAGGCGGCCAAGCCCACCGAGCCGGAGGACGCCATCTGGGACAGCCCCTTCGGCCGCGGCCGCCCCGGCTGGGCCATCGAGTGCTCGGCCATGGGCGAGGCGCTGCTGGGTGCACCCTTCGACATCCACGGTGGCGGTCTGGACCTGGTGTTCCCGCACCACGAAAACGAGATCGCGCAGAGTGAGGGTGCCGGCGCGCGCGAGTTCGTGCGCACCTGGATGCACAACGGTTTTCTCAACGTCGACGACACGAAGATGTCGAAGTCGCTGCACAACTTCTTCACCATTGCCGACGTGCTGAAGTCGGTCGACGGCGAGAGTCTGCGCCTGTTCATGCTGCGCACGCACTACCGCAGCCCGTTCAATTTCAGCGACACCGTGCTTGAAGAAGCGCGCAGCGCACTGCGCCGCCTGTACACCGCGCTGGACGCCGCGGGCAGCCCGCCGCCATTGGCGGCGATCGACTGGACCGAACCCCGCGCCGCCACTTTCAAGGCCGCGATGGACGACGACTTCAACACCGCCGGCGCCCTTGCCGTGTTGTTCGAGCTGGTGGGCAGCGTCAACCGCGGCGAGAAGGCCGACGCGGCGCTGCTGCGGTCTCTCGGGGGCGTGCTCGGCCTGCTTGAGCAGCCGCCGCGGCAGTGGCTGCAGGGCGGCGCCGTGGGCATCGACGAAGCCTGGGTCGCGCAGCGCATCGCTGCGCGTGCCGCGGCCAAGCAGGCCCGCGACTTCGCCGAGGCTGACCGCATCCGCCAACAGCTCGCCGAGCAGGGCGTGCTGCTGAAGGACTCGCCGCAAGGCACGACCTGGGTCCGCGCCTGATGGCCCCGTCGCGTGCCGCGCCGGAGCCGCCGGCCGGCTCTCCGGTCTACTGGGACGACGCGTGCAGGCATTTGTCGCGCCGAGACCGCGTCCTCAAGAAGCTGATCCCGCAGTTCGGCGAGGCCCGCCTGGCCAGCCGTGGCGACGCCTTCACGACGCTGGCGCGCAGCATCGTCGGCCAGCAGATCAGCGTGAAGGCCGCGCAGTCGGTCTGGGACCGGTTTGCTGCCGCCGTGGGCGGTGCGCCGCACCGGCTGGCGCCCAAGGCCGTGCTGGCCATCGCCACGCCCGCGATGCGCGAAGCCGGGCTGTCGGCGCGCAAGTGCGAGTATCTGCAGGATCTGGCCCGGCATTTCGCCGACGGCCGGGCCAAGCCGGCGCACTGGGGCGCGATGGACGACGAGGCCATCGTCGCCGAGCTCGAGGCCATCCGTGGCATCGGCCGCTGGACGGCCGAGATGTTCCTCATCTTCCACTTGATGCGGCCCGATGTGCTGCCGCTGGACGACCTCGGGCTGCTCAAGGGCATCAGCCTGAGCTACTTCAGCGGCGAGCCCGTTTCGCGCGCCGACGCGCGCGAGGTGGCCGAGGCCTGGGCACCTTACCGCTCGGTGGCGACTTGGTACATTTGGCGCAGCCTGGACCCGCTCCCCGTGGAGTACTGACAACGCGACGAGCCGCCGAGCCATGAGCAAACGACATTTCCTGGAGTTCGAGAACCCGATCGCCGAGCTCGAAGGCAAGATCGAGGAACTGCGTTACGTGCAGACCGAGTCGGCGGTGGACATTTCCGACGAGATCGAGCGCCTGAGCGAAAAGAGCCAGCAGCTCACGCGCGACATCTTCGCCAACCTCACGCCCTGGCAGGTGACGCTGATCGCGCGCCATCCGCAGCGGCCCTACACGCTGGACTACGTGAACGAGGTCTTCACCGACTTCCACGAGTTGCACGGCGACCGCCACTACGCCGATGACCTGTCCATCGTCGGCGGTCTGGCGCGCTTCAACGGCCTGCCCTGCATGGTGGTGGGCCACCAGAAGGGCCGTGACACGAAGGAGCGCACGCTGCGCAACTTCGGCATGAGCCGGCCCGAGGGCTACCGCAAGGCGCTGCGCCTGATGCACCTGGCACAGAAGTTCGGCCTGCCGGTCTTCACCTTCGTCGACACGCCCGGCGCCTACCCCGGCATCGGCGCCGAAGAGCGCGGACAGTCCGAGGCCATCGGCCGCAACATCTTCGAGATGGCGCAGCTCGAGGTGCCCATCATCAGCACCATCATCGGCGAGGGCGGCTCCGGCGGTGCGCTGGCCATCAGCGTCGCCGATCAGGTGCTGATGCTGCAGTACAGCGTTTACTCGGTGATTTCGCCTGAGGGCTGCGCCAGCATCCTGTGGAAGACGGCCGAGCGGGCATCCGAGGCCGCGGAGGCCCTGGGCATCACCGCGCACCGCCTCAAGGCCCTGGGCCTGGTGGACAAGATCGTCAGCGAGCCCGTGGGCGGCGCGCACCGCGATCTGCCCTGGATGTCGGCCCAGCTCAAGCGCGCGCTGGCCGATGCCTTGCGCCAGGTGAGCGATCTCAAGCCCAAGGACCTGCTCAACCGCCGCTACGAGCGGCTGCGCGCCTACGGCCGGTACACCGACAGCAAGGACCACTGACGTGGCCGGGCCGCCGCGTGTGGCCGTGGCCACCAGCGGCGGCCCCGATTCCACCGCGCTGCTGCACTGCACGCTGGCGCAGGCCGGCCAGGCGGGCGTTGAGGTCTGGGCCTTGCACGTGCACCACGGGCTGATGCCCGAGGCCGATGCCTGGCAGGCGCAGGTGGCGCGCCAGGCGCGGCGCTGGGGCGCTCGCTACGCGACCGAACGGCTGCAAGGCGCGCCGGCCAAGGGCGACAGCGTGGAGGCCTGGGCTCGTCAGGGCCGCTACGCCGCGCTGGCGCGGATGGCGAAGGCGGCTGGCTGTGGTCTCGTGCTGCTGGCCCAACACCGGCGCGACCAAGCCGAGACCTGGCTGCTTCAGGCCCTGCGCGGCGCCGGCAACGCGGGCCTGAGCGCGATGCCACGGCAGGCGCAGCGCGACGGCGTCACTTTCGCGCGGCCCTGGCTCGACCAGCCCCGCGGGGCCATCGAGGCCTATGTGCGCCGGCACCGCCTGCGGGTGGTGGACGACGCCAGCAATGCCGACCCGCGCTATGCCCGCAGCCGCTTGCGCCAGGCCGTGTGGCCGGCCTTGCAGGCCGCCTTCCCGCAGGTGGACACGGTGTTGACGATGGCGGCGCGCCACGCCCAGGCGGCGCAGGCCTTGGCCGACGAGGTGGCCACTGCCGACGCCTCGGGCGTGCTTTACGGCGAGGTCTTGCGACTGGCACCCTGGCGCGCGCTGAGCCCGGCTCGCCGCGCGAACCTGCTGCGCGCCTGGCTGCAGCAGTGCCTGGGGCAGGGCGCGCCGCAGACGCTGGTGGAGCGCCTGCTGGCCGAAGCTGCGGCCGGTGTGGCCCCGGCGCGCTGGCCCGCCCCGGGCGCCACCGTGTGCCGCCGTGGCGGCGAGCTGACGGTGCACCTGGCGGCTGGCGCGACTGGGCATCGTCAGCGCGCGACCTAGAATCCCAAGCCTTGCCTTGAAGGCGCCGCGTTTGGCGTCCGCGTCGGCGACCTCCTTCCCAACGACCCTGCAGCGCCAGCCATGGCATTGATCGTTCACAAGTACGGTGGCACCAGCATGGGTTCCACCGAACGCATCCGCAGCGTCGCGCAGCGCGTCGCCAAGTGGGTGCGCGCCGGCCACCAGATCGTCGTCGTGCCCTCAGCCATGAGTGGCGAGACCAACCGGCTGCTCGGTCTGGCCAAGGAACTGATGCCCAACGCCGGCACCCCCGAGGCCCTGCGCGAGCTCGACGCCGTGGCCGCCACCGGCGAGCAGGTCAGCGTCGGGCTGCTGGCGCTGGCCCTCCAGGCCCAGGGCCTGCAGGCCGTGAGCTACGGTGGCTGGCAGGTGCCGATCCGCACCGACAGCGCCTACTCCAAGGCGCGCATCACGCACATCGACGACAGCCGCGTTCGCGCAGATCTGGCCGCCGGCAAGGTGGTGGTGATCACCGGCTTCCAGGGCATCGACGACCAGGGCAGGGTCACCACACTGGGCCGTGGCGGCAGCGACACCAGCGCGGTGGCCGTGGCCGCGGCGATGAAGGCCACCGAGTGCCTGATCTACACCGACGTCGACGGCGTCTACACCACCGACCCGCGCATCGTGCCCGAGGCGCGGCGCCTGGCCACCATCAGCTTCGAGGAGATGCTCGAGCTGGCCAGCCAGGGCAGCAAGGTGCTGCAGATCCGCTCGGTGGAGTTTGCCGGCAAGTACCGCGTGCCCACACGCGTGCTGTCCAGCTTCACGCCCTGGGACATCCCGATCGACGAAGAGGCCCGCTCGGGCACGCTCATCACTTTCGAGGAAGACGAGAAGATGGAACAAGCCGTGGTGGCCGGCATCGCGTTCAACCGCGACGAGGCCAAGATCTCCGTCATCGGCGTGCCCGACAAACCGGGCATCGCCTATGCACTGCTGGGCCCGGTGGCCGAGGCCAACATCGACGTCGACGTCATCATCCAGAACGTGAGCCACGACGGGCGCACCGACTTCAGCTTCACGGTCCACCGCAACGACTACGCGCGCGCGCTTGACGTGCTCAAGACCACCGTGCTGCCCGCCGTGGGCGCGGCAGAGGTGCGCGGCGACGCCAGGATCTGCAAGGTCAGCATCGTCGGCATCGGCATGAAGAGCCACGTTGGCGTGGCGGCGACGATGTTCCGAACGCTCTCGGAGGAGGGCATCAACATCCAGATGATCACCACCAGCGAGATCAAGACCAGCGTGGTGATCGACGAAAAGTACATGGAGCTCGCCGTGCGCGCGCTGCACAAGGCCTTCGGGCTGGAGCAGGCCGCTGCCTGAGCGCAGCCGATGGGCGCGTGTTCTGCGGCTAGAATGCGCGCCACTTCGCCGGAGTCGTGACCGAGTGGCCGAAGGTGCTCCCCTGCTAAGGGAGTATGTGGGCAAAACCTGCATCGAGGGTTCGAATCCCTCCGACTCCGCCAGCGTGTTTCCTCCCACGGTGCACGCGAGTCCAGACCGGGTGAAGCGCCCGATGCGGTCCTCCCTCGATCATTCGCACCGGGTGCAGACCATGGCAGGGCGATGGAACTGATGCCTCGGCACCCTTTCGCCCGGGCCGGCCTGCTGACCGGCTTCCTGTGCGCCAGCCTGTTCGGCCTGTACGGCTGCAGCACGCTGCCCCTGTGGATGGTGGTCCAGGGCAAGGCCGAGATCACGGACCACCGGCACTTCGACAATGCGCCTGTCGCGCGCGCACCCGTGCCATCGACCTTGCCCGGCACACCCCCGGGTGCACCGGTGGTGCTGCGATGGCCCGGCGGCTTGTCGGCTGAGGCGGCTGCAGCCCAGCTTGCCGAGCGCGATACCGTGGCGCTGCTGGTGTTGCGCCGTGGTGTGCTGGTGCACGAGGAGTACTTCAACGGGTTCAACCGCGACACCCTGGGCAGCTCTTTCTCAGTGGCCAAGTCGGTGGTGTCGCTGCTTATCGGCGTGGCCATCGCCGAGGGCCACATCCAAGGCGTGGACGACCCCGTCACCCGCTACCTGCCCGAGCTGCTGGTCCAGGATGCTCGCTTCGGCCAGATCACCTTGCGCCACCTGCTGCTCATGCGCAGCGGCATCGACTTCCAGGAAAGCTACAACGTGCCTTGGTCGCAGGCGGCGCGCTTCTACCTTGCCCCCGACCTGAAGGCCGAAGTGGCCCGTTTGCGCATCAAGACGCCGCCCGACCAAGCCTACTCCTACCAGAGCGGCGACACGCAACTGCTGGGCATGGCGCTGGAACGTGCGGTGGGCACATCCCTGGCGGCTTATCTGCAGCACCGCCTTTGGCAACCGATGGGCGCCGAGTTCGACGCCAGCTGGAGCCTGGACAGCCGCGCCGCCGGTGTGGCGCGTGCCTTCTGCTGCCTCAACGCCCGTGCGGTGGACTACCTGCGCCTGGGCCAGCTGGTGTTGAACGGTGGGCGCGCTGCCAACGGTGCCCAGCTCGTTGACGCTGAGTGGCTGCGGCAGAGCACGGCCGTCCAGCAGCGGCCCGGCGTCGACGCAGCGGCCCGCCGCAATCTTGAAAGACCGGCCAGCCGCCTCCAGGCCTTCTATGCCTGGCAGTGGCGGCGCGCGCTCTCATCGGCGCAGACGGAGGC
Organism: Ideonella sp. WA131b; assembly: GCA_023657425.1. Taxonomy (NCBI): domain Bacteria; kingdom Pseudomonadati; phylum Pseudomonadota; class Betaproteobacteria; order Burkholderiales; family Sphaerotilaceae; genus Ideonella; species Ideonella sp. WA131b. Next base: position 149,269 of record JAGTJW010000002.1, on the reverse strand, counting down.
CGGTCAGCAAGCGGCGGCCCGCCTCCCCGGCACGTCGGCCTGGCCCGATGCCCTCACCGCCGAGCCCGGCGACGACTTCTATGCCGAAGGCCTGCGCGGGCAATACATCTACATCGCACCAGCGACACAGACGGTGATCGTGCGCCTGGGGCGTGAACGAGGCGGCCTGTTCTGGCCGGCCTGGCTGGGCGAGCTGGCGCGGCTGAATCCCTGAGTACGCCTGCGGCTAGACCGCCGCGCTCACCGGGCTCAGACCGGGGTCGTGCGCCTCGCTGCCCAGCTTGAAGACCGCCACCGCGGACACCAGCCGGGTGGCCTGCTGTTTCAGGCTTTCGGCAGCCGCCGCGCTCTCCTCGACCAGCGCGGCGTTCTGCTGCGTCGCCTGATCGATCTGGCTGACCGCCCCGACGATCTGGCTGACGCCGGCACTCTGCTCGCTGCTGGCGGCGCTGATCTCGCCCATGATGTCGGTCACCCGCTTGATGGACGTCACCACCTCGGTCATGGTGTTGCCGGCGCGGTCCACCAGCACGCTGCCCTGCTCCACGCGCGCCACACTGGCCGTGATCAGGCCCTTGATCTGCTTGGCGGCCTCGGAACTGCGCTGCGCCAGGCTGCGCACCTCGCTGGCGACCACAGCAAAGCCGCGGCCCTGCTCGCCGGCCCGCGCGGCCTCGACCGCAGCGTTCAGCGCCAGGATGTTGGTCTGGAAAGCGATGCCGTCGATGACGCTGGTGATGTCGGCGATCTTCTTGCTGCTGTCGTTGATGCCTCGCATGGTCTCGACAACCTGGCTCACCACCTCGCCACCGTCGACGGCCACGGCGCTGGCGTTCATGGCCAGCTGGTTGGCCTGGCGAGCGCTGTCAGCGCTGGTCTTCACGGTGCCGCCCAGCTCCTCCATCGACGCGGCGGTCTGTTGCAGCGTGCTGGCCTGCCGTTCGGTCCGCTGGCTCAGATCGGCGTTGCCGCTGGCGATCTGCGCGCTGGCGGTGGCCACGCCATCGCTGTTGTGGCGAACCGACCTGACGATCTCGCGAAGCCGATCGTTCATGTGCGCAAGGGCGCCCAGCAACTGGGCCGCCTCATTGCTGCCGTTGACAGTGAGGCGGCTGCTCAGGTCGCCCTGCGCCACGGCCTTGGCGACATCGAGGCCCCGGGTAAGGGCGCGCATGAGATGCTGGCTGACCGTCCACAGTGCACCCAGCCCCAGCAGGGCCAGCAGAAGGGCCGTGCCAGTGGCCGTGATCGCCTGCCCGAAGAGCCCGTCGACGCTGCTGGCCCGCTGGTTGGCCGCTTCTTCGATGGCCGCCGACATCGCTTCGAGTTCGGTTTCGAGCTCATCAAACGTCCGTTCGAACGCCGGACGCAGGCTTTGCGCCTTGCCGGTGTCGGTCAGGGCCGCCTCAACCAGGGCCTTGGACGCCGTTCGGTATGCAGTGGCCTTCTCAATGGCGGCCATGCCTGCCTGGCCCAGATCGCCGCCGCCCTCCGTGCGCAGGATCTCCAGCTGCTCGGCCAGCGTGTTGCCGTTTTCGACGACGTCCTTGCGGATCGCCGCGGCCTCGCTGGCTTCGGCTTGCGGGCCGGCCAGCATCGCGGACAGCGCATCCGAGCGCAGGGCGTCGTGCATCATGTCCACCATGCCCGCTGCCCGGGACATGCGCACGTCGCGCGCCAGGTCCGCAGCCAACACCTTGCCGCGCTGGCTTTCGTAGACGCTGACTCCACCGAGGCAGAGTGCCCCCAGCAGGGCCGACACCATCGCACCCCGCAGCAGCCGTCTGAGAGAGAAGCGGTCCAGAAACGCAGTGGTCTTCATGACGATTTCCTCCGGCCTAGAACGCCAGCTTCACGCCAAGCGACAAGGCCTTCGGTCGCCCGCCACTCATCTGTTGTCCGTAGGCGATGTCGAGCACCCATTTCTCGGGCACAGCCGTCCAGCGCAGGCCGAAGTTCCAGCTGGGCGCGGCGCGGTCGTCACCGGTCAGCTCGCCCATCAGGGCCACGGGGCCCCAGCCGCCGTGTTCCAGGGCCAGGCCCCAGGTCGTGGCGCCGCGTCGTTCCAGTGCGTCGCTTTCGTGTCCCAGGTTGGCGTGCAGCAGCCACTGGGGGTTCAGGCTCCGCGTGTGCAGCAGGCTCACCGCGGTGCTGGCGTGTTCGCGGCCCTGGCCCTGCTCATGGATCCACCGCACAGACCCGCTCACGGACCAACTGGCGTCATCACCCGGCACGAGTGACACCTTGCCTGCGGCCGTGGTGCCGCGCACCCGCGCACCGTCTTCCTTGGCCTGGTCGACGGCCAGCGCCACTTGCACACTGGCCCCGACGCCACAACCCAGCTGCAGACTCCGGCCCGTTGTGGTCGCGCTGTCGGCCTTGTCGCGCGAGAGCACGGCCTCGATCTCGCAGCTGCCCTTGTCGAGCACGCCGGTGTCGTCGGTGGCCAGGGGCCGGGCAGCGTGGGCCGCAGCGGCAAGCGCGACCCCCGTGAGGCCGACCAAAGTCTTGTGGATCAGAGTCGTCTGCATGTCGGAAGTCCTGTGCGCGGTTGCCGAAAGGCGCCCCCCGAACGGCCGCCGGGTGCGCTGACCACCGTGTTTTCGGCTGCACGCCGCAGACCTTGAGCAGCGCTCACGAGCACCCATCCGGGCCCTTGCCCGCGCGTTGAGCCTCCTCAGCAACTGCGCCGTGGCGATGCCTACCGTCAGGCGTGCGCCCAAACGGCCAGGCCACCAGGGCAACGGGCGAGCCTGCGTCCGCGGCATGCCGCAGCGCCGCCAGCGATCGCGGTGGCCCCACGGCCACGGGTGCCAGCACGTGCGGGAGCAGCACCACGTTGCGCATCGGAATCAGCGGCAGCACTTTGGCGGGCAGCGATGCTCTCGGTGCGGAAGGCGCGGTCGGCGCTGCGGGTTCTGGCACGGGGTGTCCTGTGTCGGCACGCCTGGGGCGCGCTCCCGGGCCGTCGCTTGATCTCACGCTGCGCTCCTTCTGCGCTGGGCCGACCTCGACGAAGCAGTCGGTGCGCGACGCCAGGTGCCATGGCGCCTCACCGCGCAGCACCGCGATCTGTGCACCCGTGAGCAGCGCACGGGCGTCCAGACCCACCTGCGTGGCCGGATGGGCGGCCATCGGCCGGCTGTCACCGGCGATGATCCGGTGCAGCCCCGGCACGATCGAAGGGGCCACCACCACGGTGAGGCGCCGCCGCGCGCAGCCTCAGGGGATCTGGTGCACCTCGCGCCAACCCGTCATCATCTGGCCTGCGGCGGCGCCGGCAGCGACGATGGTGCGGCCCATAGGGTTGCCGATCCCGGTTTCGAACGCGGCGTTCAGTCGGGCCCTTCAGTCGGGCCCACCGCAGGACATCGTCGCCGGGTTGCCCGCCGGCGTCCAGGGCGCTGTGCAGGCCCATGGTGCCGACGGTGAGTGTGCCCGTCTTGTCGCTGCACAGCACATCGATGCCGCCCAGGCCCTCGATGGCGTCGAGCCGCCGCACCAGCAAACCGGCGGCGGCGGCCAGCCAGCGCGCGCCGTGCGCCAGCGACACACACACGTGTTGGCCGGCAGCCGCTCGGGCGACCCCGAGTTCGACACCAAAAGCCGAGTTCGAGCGATTTCCTCGCCCCGGCGCCGAGGCAATCACCAAGTTAGCGCTGCAGCGCCAGTTCTTCCGTAGTGGCACGCCATGCGTGCGAGGGTATTGGCATGCAACAGGGAGGCGGCTACACCCCCGCCATGTTCATCAAGCTGACCCGGTCCGGCGAACGCACCTACGCGCAACTGGTCGAGTCGTTCCGCGATGAACACGGCAAGCCGCGTCAGCGCACGGTGGTCACTCTGGGCCGCATCGACGAGCGCGGCGGTCAGGTCGACTCGCTACCGGATGGCCTGTTGCGAGCCAAGGGGCGCCCAGTTGCCACGGGCGGCGACCTCCAGGTGCGCTTCGAGTCGGCCCGTGCCTGGGGGATGTCTGGGCCCTCGATGCGCTGTGGCATGAGCTGGGCTTCAATGCCCTGGGGGCGGTGTTCCGGCGCGCCCGCTTCACCACCGCCGTCGAGCAGGCGATCCGGGTGATGGCCTTCAACCGGCTTAGCGATCCGGAGTCCAAGCTGGGTGTGCTGCGCTGGCTGCAGACGGTGAGCATGCCGGGCATCGACCTGGCCAAGCAGAGCCACCAGCAGCTGCTGCGCCCGCTCATCGACGAAGACCTCTCGGTGGTCTTCTACGACCTGACGACCCTCCGCGCCGAGGGCCACAGCCAGCAAGACGGCGACGTGCGGCACTTCGGCATGTCCAAGGAAGGCGTCATCGCCCGCCAGTTCATGCTGGGCGTGGTGCAGACGGCCAACGGTATGCCGATCCATCGCGAGGTCTTCGACGGCAATACGGCCGAGGCGCCGACGCTGGAGCCCACGCTCAAGAAGGTGCTGGCGCGCTCCCGCACATCCGCCGCCTGGTCGTGGTGGCCGACCGAGGGTTGCTCCCCCGAGTTCGACACTAACCGCTGTAAGTGCTTGATCCATATAGGCCAGGCCTTGGAAAATGCCACTACAGCAGCGGCATCTGGGCGTCGATGGTCGGCTTCTTGACGTTGAGCGCGGCCAGGGCTGCGGCCTGGCGTGGTTGAACGGTGGAGACGCCGTGGATAGGGGCGCTGCGGTCAATGGTGACCGTGTGCCGCTGGATGCGACGCAAGTCCGCCAAGGCTGCCTCCGGCGACAACTCGCTGCCGGCGAGCTTCAGGCGCTGGCGCATCACGCGGTACAGGATCAAGGCCATGAAGCAGATGCTCGCATGGGCCCTGATGCGCTCGGGCAGCCGGTGGAAGACCGGCGCGATCTCGATCTCCGACTTCAGCACCTTGAAGCCGCGTTCGATGTCGGCCAGCGACTTGTAGCGGCGCACCACCTCGTTCGCGGTCATGTCGCGGACATTGGTGATCAGCATCAGCTTGCCGTCCATGAGCTGCGCCCGGGCCAGCGCGGCATCGTCGATCTCGTAGGCGAACAGGTCGGACTTCAGATCGACCCGGATGATGCGCGCCAGATGCGCGTCGCTGACCTCGTGGAACAAACGCGCCTTGGCGCCGGAATCCGAGAGCTTGCGGCCGCGGTGTACCTGGCCGGCGTCCTGCGCATCGAGCTTGCTGGCCCATTGCGCTGCGCGCTCTTCCAATGCGTGGATCCTCGCCAGCCGCTCCTGGGTCTGCTCCGTCGCACGCACGGGGTTGTGGGCGACCACCAGTCGGTGGCCCTGCCACTGCGCCTCCTCGACGACTTCGTCGGTGGCCTGGGCCATGCGTGCACTCATCGGCGCCAAGAGATCGACGAACTCCCCATAGCGCCGCCCTGGCACCGCCAGGATGAATTCCAGTGGCCGATCCCCCGCCACGTGGAGCTTGGTCAGCGCCTCGATGTTGTCCAGCGAGAGCAGCCCGCGGTCGGCCACCACGACCAGGCGGCGGATGTGCGGGTAGCGCGCCAGCACCTTCTTGAGCGTGGGCTCCAGCGTCGGCGCCTCGGCCGTATTGCCGTCGAAGACCTCGTGGTAGATCGGCATACCGTCGGCCGTCTGCACCACGCCCAGCATGAACTGGCGGGCGATGACGCCTTCCTTGGACATGCCGAAGTGCCGCACGTCGCCGTCTTGCTGGCTGTGGCCCTCGGCGCGGATGGTCGTCAGGTCGTAGAAGACCACCGAGAGGTCTTCGTCGATGAGCGGCCGCAGCAGCTGCGCCACGCAGTCATCCACGGCCTGCTGGTGGTCCATCAGCGCATCCATGCTGCGCAGCAGATGCTGGTGGCTCAGCTTGGCCACGTCGATGCCCGGCATGCTCACCGTCTGCAGCCAGCGCAGCACACCCAGCTTGGACTCCGGATCGCTAAGCCGGTTGAAGGCCATCACCCGGATCGCCTGCTCGACGGCGGTGGTGAAGCGGGCGCGCCGGAACACCGCCCCCAGGGCATTGAAGCCCAGCTCATGCCACAGCGCATCGAGGGCCCAGACATCGCCCAGGCACAGGGCCGACTCGAAGCGCACCTGGAGGTCGCCGCCCGTGGCAACTGGGCGCCCCTTGGCTCGCAACAGGCCATCCAGAAGCGAGTCGACCTGACCGCCGCGCTCGTCGATGCGGCCCAGAGTGGCTACCGTGCGCTGGCGCGGCTTGCCGTGTTCATCGCGGAACGACTCGACCAGTTGCGCGTAGGTGCGTTCGCCGGACCGGGTGAGCTTGATGAACATGGCGAGAGTGTAGCTACCTCCCTGTTGCATGCCAACACACCTCGCACGCATGGCGTGCCACTACAGAAAAACTGGCGCTGCAGCGCTAACTTGTTGATTACATTGGCGCCGGGGCGAGAAAATCGCTCGAACTCGGCTTTTGGTGTCGAACTCGGGTGCTCCAGGTCGATCTGAAGTCCGACCTGTTCGCCTACGAGATCGACGATGCCGCGCTGGCCCGGGCGCAGCGCATGGACGGCAAGCTGATGCTGATCACCAATGTCCGCGACATGACCACGAACGAGGTGGTGCGCCGCTACAAGTCGCAGGCCGACATCGAACGCGGCTTCAAGGTGCTGAAGTCGGAGATCGAGATCGCGCCGGTCTTCCACCGGCTGCCCGAGCGCATCAGGGCCCATGCGAGCATCTGCTTCATGGCCTTGATCCTGTACCGCGTGATGCGCCAGCGCCTGAAGCTCGCCGGCAGCGAGTTGTCGCCGGAGGCAGCCTTGGCGGACTTGCGTCGCATCCAGCGGCACACGGTCACCATGGACCGCAGCGCCCCTATCCACGGCGTCTCCACCGTTCAACCACGCCAGGCCGCAGCCCTGGCCGCGCTAAACGTCAAGAAGCCGACCATCGACGCCCAGATGCCGCTGCTGGGGTGGCAGTTTACAAGGCCTGGCCTATATGGATCAATCACTTGCGGCAGTTGGTGTCGAACTCGGGCGTCCGGGTCGAGGTCACGGATTCAGGGACCAGAAAGAAAGCCTTTCAGCGCTCGCTACAGAGTCGCCCAACATCAGGACAGAAGTTAGAGTACTTGCCGCCTACATTGTACTGAAAGCTCATTACCGGCTCCCGCCGTTGAGCCTCCCTGAAGCAATCACCATACTCTTTGGTCCACCCATTCCTTTGGTATTGCCTACAATCCCGGGCCCAGATCTTGTGGTTTGTGTAATGCAAGTAGTTATTCAGCGCAATACTGCCCCATGGATTGACCTCACTCAACCCGTCTGGCAGCCTCCTGCTCACTGCTTGGTCAAACACGTAGCTCGCCAGGCGCTGGTTGCCCGAGCGGGCAATCACAGCAAAACGCAAGTTAGTCAATTTATCGGGATGCGGGCGAATATAGAAGACGCAGCGAGCCAGATCGGCCTCTCGAAGCGCGCCCACGCCACACACCGCACGGCTTAGCGTCTTTGGGCTCGTTCGCACTTGCGGCCGAGCCGGGTGGCGCTCAATGAGGAGGTCACTGAAAGGATCTGTGTTCTCCTGTGCACCTCGCCGCCAATCCCCAGTGTACGCAACGCCCACATCCACTAAGTCAACAAAGTGGTCCTGGACGACGAAGTCAAGCCTGAAATCCTGCAGGGGCTTGTCCGACACGCTCTTGGCGCTGACATAAAATGCCATGATCGTGTCTCGTTCCGTGGCCGGCGCGCGGGCCACGAGCGTGGGTCGTATGACGACTGGCGCATTACCCGCCCAGGATGGCGCAGCATGGAGCGTTGCGAGCACAACTCCCAATCCAATAACGAGCTTTTGGGTCGCATCCGGCAGACTGTTCATCAATGAGATCACCCCAAACCCTAACGGGCCGTTGAATCATCGCCCATGGCTGCGAGTTTCGCCATCTCAACGCGTGACGTTGAGATCATACTGAGTCGGCCCTTCAAGCCCGCTCTCATCGCGACCCGCCACAATAGCCGGCGGGCTGTGACGACAACGGCAGGCCAAGGCTGGCGCGTACTGCAAGCCTGCTCAAGCCAAGAACATCGCGCAAGGCGATCAGCGGCTTCCAGCGCGCCCCTCCTGCGAACCGCCATCAGTCTCGACGGCGAACTGCTGGAAAAGGCCCGCCAACTTGCCGGCCCGCTGGACCGAACCGCCCTGCTCCAGGAAGCCCTGCGTGCGGAGATCGAGCGCGAAAGCGCGAAGCGATTGGCATGGCGCGGTGGCACAGTGGCCGTGAAGGCAGCCACACGCAGACGCGCGACTCCAATGGGACGGTGGAATCCGCAGTCCAAAGGCGCATCGACACAGGCCCAGGAAGGTTGACCCCGTGAATAGCCTGAAGAATCAAGCACCCAGGTCACAAGCCCGGGTGCTTTTTCCTTGCTCAGCACGATGCCCGCTGATCGGCGTGCAGAGATGGCACGCCGATCAGCGGCGCTCCTGCTCGTGCATCCACGCGTACCCGCCGAGGCCGGCAAACGCCGCAGCGACGAAGAACAGGAACGCCGTTGCGCTTGCATAGCCCGCCGCCAGCAGCGCGGCAGCGCCGGCCCACAGCAGATAGGGCCCCAAGGTCGCTGGCACCGAGACGATGCGAAGCGTCCACACACCCAGGCCGATGAGGGCTGCGCCCGCCACGAGCATCGGCATCTTGAAGCTGATGAGCCCCGCGATCAGCAGCAGGCCACCTGCCGCGCAGAGCAGATAGGTGCCGCTCAGCCAGCGGGTGTCGAACTTGCGCAGACTCCAGAATCCCAGGCCGATGAGGGCCGCCGCGGCGGCGAACATCGGCAGCTGAAAGCTGATCAGGGCGAGGATGAGCACGGCGCCGCCGCCTGCCATCAGCAGGTAAGGACCGGTCGTGGACTTGAGCTGCATGGGGAGACTCCTCTTCGTTGCGTGTCGATGGGCTGATAGGCTGCGTCGCCAGGGGAGCCCGGGCTTGAACACGGGCCGGGCCGAGTGTCTGGCGAAGCGGGGAAAAGCGCCAGTCTGGACGACCCAGGGTCGACCGGGCCGTGCGCCCCCCTCTGCAGTCGCTGAACACGCAGGACGGCTGCATCCGCGCCGTGCGCAAGCTCTCCACCTTCCTCAGCCGCTCGACGCACACCGCCACCGCCGAGGACCTGCGTCGCTTGCAGTTGCACCTGGTGGACACCGGCACCGGCCCGCTCACCATCAACGCCACCATCACCGGGGAGATCCGGCACGGTGGTTGGTGCGTATTTCAGAGGAGCGCGACCGCCCGTTTCGGCATCGTGACCGCCGAATTCGGGAACGTGACCGTGCATTTCGGCGACGTGACCGGCGGACGATTGGCAGCCGCCTGAAGGCAGTCGCTGTCCTGTCAAGTGGCCGATGCGGGTGTGGCGCATGAACCACCGCGGCAACACAGCGTCACGGCCTATTGGCCGGAGCGCCGACGCCGCAGCAACGAGTGGACATACGCATGATCAAGGACATCCTCAGACGTGGCACTGATGCGAAGTGGCAGCACCGGCTGCGCGATCCAGTCTTGAGGTGGATTCCGGCTGATGCGAATGGCGACATCGACTCCTTCGCGCAACAGGTCCACCAGCCGGGCGGTGAACAGCAGCTCATGACGCACGCCGGGATGAAGTTGCTGGAACTCGGCCAGAACGGGAACCAGCAAGTTGCGGCCAATGCGGGGTCCGGCGGTGATGCGCAACCGACCCGCCAGGCCAGCCCGGGTGGCCCGCAGGATGCCCCGGGCTGTTTCCGCAGCGTCCAGAACCGCCTTCGTGTCCTGCGCCAGGCGTCGACCCGCCTCCGTGAGCCCCAGTGAGCGCGTCATTCGCGCAAGCAGGGGTTGGGCGGCCAGTGCCCCCATGGCTGCTACGTGCCGGCTCATTGCGGCCCGCGTTTGCCCAAGTTTGCGCGCCGCCCGAGCAAAGCTGCCGGCTTGATCAACGCGGGCGAACAGTTCCAGCGCATTGGCATCCAGCCCAGCCAAGGCCTCGAAGTGCACTGGGGGAGTACCGGCGCAGACAATTCATCGGGGATTGGTTCCTTCATGTAGGCGGTTTGTGCACGATTGGTGATCTTGTTTTGTCTCTTTACCCCATCTATGGTCGTCACATCCATTCAATTCCCGCCCATTCATCCGTGCGAAGTCGTCCAAATGATGGTCGGTCGAGCTCTCTGACTCGGATTTCACGTCTTTGGAGTGTCCATTGAAACTGCCTCGAATCGCCCCGTTGACAACGCCGTTGGAAGGCATCGACGCGCAGCGCATGGCCAAACTGATCCCGACGGGCCTTCCGCCGCCCCAGCTGTACCTGACGACCGCTCGCCATGCCAAGCTGTGGGCCTTCATGGTGGACAACGGATTGATCGGGCCCACCGGCCTGATGGATCTGCGAAACCTGGCTCCGCGCTTGCGCGAGCTGGTGCTTCTGCGCACCTGCGTCGCCAATCGCTGCCACTACGAGTTCAACCTCCATGTGCAGACGATTTCAGAACGCATGGGACTAACGCCGGCCCTGATCGACGACATCAGACAAACCGCACCCAATGCGGTCGATTGGTCCGCAGCCGAGCTGGCCGCCATCCGTTTGGTCGACGCGCTGGTGTCGCGCCGCGAAGTCTCGGATGAAGAGTTCGACGCGGCGCGCATGCACTTCGATGAGGCCACGCTGATCGAGATCACCCATCTTGTTGGCCTGTACACCGGGGTGGCCATGATGGTGGCGCTGGCCAAACCCAATTTCGATCGTTACCGCAGTCAAGAGCCTGTGCTTGCACAGCCGAAGCTGGAACGGTGATCTTGGCAAACCCTCACCTCACCGCATCTGCACCACCGCTTCCCGTCATGCGCGGTCTTGGCACTCTGCTTCGTGCACTTGCGACACTGCGCCGCAAGGCTCGTGGCCAGGTCGACACCGGTCGCAAGCGATACGAAGTGCCGCCGATCCCTGAGGCGCACTTGGCCGATTACCGCAAAGCGCTGGGCTTCCACGCCGATACGGTCCCGCTGACTTACCTCTATCTCCTGGCCCAGCGTGCACACGTGGGTGTGATGCTTGCCAGCGAGTTTCCCTATCCGGTGGTGGGTATGGTTCACGTCGCCAACGAAATGCGCTGGATCGGTGGTGGTGCCACAGCGTTCGACAGGCGCCTGCCATGTGAAATCGAACTGCACGTGCAGCCCGATCCGCCCAGCGCGTCTGGGGCGCACTTCCTGACCTTTCAGGTTCAATTCGTCCAACATGGACGAGTTTTCGCTTCGTGCAGCAGCCGATACCTGGCTCTGCGAGGGCGGCGCAGCAGCGGCAAGAAGGACGAACCGCCCTCGCCGGTTGTAGGCCCCGTGTTTGCGCACTATGCGCTTGCCGAAGACGCAGGCCGACGCTACGCGAAGCTCTCGGGCGACTCCAATCCGATTCACTTGTGGCGCTGGTCCGCGCGCTTGCTGGGCTTCAAGCGACCCATCATGCACGGCATGCACACGGTGGGGCGGCTGGCCGCAGAGCTGGAGCGCGCCCACGGACGACCGCCGCAATCCATCGACGTGAAGTTTCTGAAGCCGGCGCCGCTGCCATGCGAGGTGCGTCTGCACGAAAGCGCGCAGCAGATCCAGGTCTGGCAGGCTGACTCACCGGTACTGGAAGGCAGTTGGTCATGAGCGAGGTTCATTTTCGTTTCTTGGGAGCTATTCAATGAGCAACGACGCAACGTCCGTGACCCTCGAACGCCGAGAGGGTGTTTTTCTGATCGGCCTAAACAGGGTTGCCAAGCGCAATGCGTTCGACTCCCGAATGCTGTCGGAACTCGCCAGCGCGCTGGGCGAGTACGAACGCGATCCCGCGCTGCGCTGCGCGCTGGTGTTTGCGCATGGTGAGCACTTCTCGGCGGGTTTGGACCTGATGGAGCTGGCGCCGAAGTTGGCCGGCGGCGAACTGAGCTACCCCGATGACGGCCTCGACCCGTTTGCCACCAGCGGCCCTTTACGGCGCAAACCGCTGATCGCGGCGGTGCAAGGGGTCTGCTTCACCGCGGGGTTGGACTTGATGCTCGCGGCCGACATCGCGTTGGCTGCCGAAGGCACGCGGTTTTCGCAGACCGAAGTGCTCAGGGGCATTACGCCATCGGGCGGAACTTCGGTCAGATTCCCCCGGGCCGCAGGCTGGAGCGATGCCATGCGCTACATGCTCACGGGTGAAGAGTTCTCGGCCGCCGAAGCCTTGCGCATGCGCCTGGTCAGCGAAGTGCTGCCCCCGTCGCAATTGCAGGAGCGCGCGTTGGCTATGGCCCAAAGTGTTGCCAAAGCCGCGCCGCTGGGCGTGCAAGCCTTGCTCGAATCGGCGCACCAGGCCCAGCGAGAAGGCGAAGCCGCAGCCTTGGCCGCCTTGATGCCACGCCTGATGGGACTGCTCAAGACGCAGGACGTGCGCGAAGGTGTGATGGCGATGATGCAAAAGCGCGCGCCCGTGTTCAAGGGCGCCTGAGATGTCACTGAACGCCTTGCAACCATGCTGAACTTCGAATCCCCGTTGCGCGAGCAACGTTTTGTGCTCGAGTCCGGCGTTGTGTCCGGTCAACCGGCGGGCGCCGCTGAGGGGCTGACACCCAGGGCAGGGGAAGGAGCGGCGCGCCGGCAACATGGCCGGCAAGGGGTGGCGGGCGTGTCCTGGCGGCGCTGCCCCCACAATGCGCGCCCGAGGAGACGACCATCTTGAGCACGCCCAGGAGCGCCGAAGACCCCAACGCCGACATCGCCATCGCGCGGCGCGCGCAGCTGCGGCCCGTGGTCGATCTCGCTCGGCAGCGGCTGGGCATTGCCGCCGAGCACGTGCTGCCCCACGGCCACCACCGCGCCAAGCTGTCGATGCCCTTTGTGCGCTCGCTCGAAGGCCGCCCCGAGGGCCGCCTGGTGCTGGTGACGGCCATCAGCCCCACGCCGGCCGGCGAGGGCAAGACCACCACCACCGTGGGCCTGGGCGACGCCCTCAACCACATCGGCAAGAACGCGCTGATCGCGCTGCGCGAGCCCTCGCTGGGCCCCGTGTTCGGGCTCAAGGGTGGCGCCACCGGGGGCGGTCACGCGCAGGTGGTGCCCATGGAGGACATCAACCTCCACTTCAACGGCGACTTCCACGCCATCGCCGCCGCGCACAACCTGCTCGCCGCCGCGCTGGACAACCACGTGCACCACGGCAACGCGCTGGGCATCGACACCCGCCGGGTGCACTGGAAGCGCGTGATGGACATGAACGACCGCGCGCTGCGTCACATCACCGTGGGGCAGGGCGGGCCGGCCAACGGCTACGTGCGCGAGGACGGTTTCGACATCGTCGTGGCCAGCGAGGTGATGGCCATCCTGTGCCTGGCCACCTCGGTGGCCGACCTGAAGGCGCGGCTGGCGCGCATCGTGGTGGCCGAGACGCGCGACCGCCACCCCGTCACCGCCGCCGATCTCGGCGTGGTGGGCGCGATGGCCGTGCTGCTGAAGGACGCGCTCGCGCCCAACCTCGTGCAGACGCTGGAGCACAACCTGGCCCTGGTGCACGGTGGGCCGTTTGCCAACATCGCGCACGGCTGCAACTCGGTGCTGGCCACGCGCACGGCGCTGCGCCTGGCCGACTACGTCGTCACCGAGGCCGGCTTCGGTGCCGACCTGGGCGCCGAGAAGTTCGTCGACATCAAGTGCCGGCTGTCGGGCCTGCGCCCGGCCTGCGCGGTGCTGGTGGCCACCGTGCGCGCGCTCAAGTTCCACGGCGGCGTGGAGCTGCCCGATCTGAACCGCGAGAACCTCGATGCGCTGGGCCGCGGCATGGCCAACCTGGAGCGCCACCTGCACAACCTGCGTGAGGTCTTCGGCCTGCCGGTGGTGGTGGCCGTCAACCACTTCGGCAGCGACACCGAGGCCGAGCACGCGCTGCTGCGCGAGCGCATCGGCGCCTTGGGCGTGGCCGTGCACACCTGCCGCCACTGGGCCGAGGGCGGCCGCGGCGCCGCGCCGCTGGCCCACGAGGTGGTGCACCTGGCCGGTGCGCCCCCCGCGCTGCGCTTTGCCTACGCCGACGACGAGCCGCTGTGGGACAAGCTGCGTGCCGTGGCCACGCGCGTGTACGGCGCTGGCGACATCACCGCGCCGCCGGCCGTGCGCCGCCAGGTGCAGGCGTTGCAGGATGCCGGCCACGGTGCCCTGCCGATCTGCGTGGCCAAGACCCAGTACAGCTTCTCCACCGACCCCGCGCGCCGAGGCGCTCCCTCGGGACACGGGGTCGAGCTGCGCGAGGTGCGGCTCGCGGCCGGCGCCGGGTTCGTGGTGATGATCTGCGGCGACATCATGACCATGCCCGGCCTGCCCAAGGTGCCGTCGGCCGAGCGCATCGACCTCGACGACGAGGGGCGCGTGCTCGGCCTGAGCTGAACGCGGCGCCCGAACGACCATGGCGAACCAGACCGAGCGGCTCTACCGCATCGAGGCGCTGATCCGCGACCCGCGGCAGCGTGAGCTTCGCGACGCTGCGGGAGGATCTGGAGGTGTCGCGGGCCACGCTCAAGCGTGACCTGGCGTACCTGCGCAGCCGCCTGGGTGCGCCCATCGAATACGACCGCGACACCAAGGGCTATCGCTTCGGCAAGGACACGCAGGCCGGCGGCCGGCACGAGCTGCCGAGGCTGTGGTTCAGCGAGGGCGAGTTGTACTCGCTGCTGACAGCGCGGCAGCTGTTGCCCCCTGGACAGCGACCGCATGCTCGGCCGCCACCTGCAGCCGCTGCTGGACCGCATCCGCCACCTGCTGGCGCGCGGCGAGGGCCTGGCGGAGGCCGACACGCTGTCGTCGCGCATCCGCATCGTCACCGCCTGGCGGCGGCCGGTGCCCAGCCGCTTCTTCGAGCGCGTGGCGGCGGCGCTGCTGCAGCGGCGGCGCCTGCACCTGAACTACCTCACGCGCACGTGTGGCGAGCGCGGCGATCGCGAGGTCTCGCCGCAGCGACTGGTGCACTACCGCAACACCTGGTATCTGGATGCCTGGTGCCACCGCAGCGACGCGCTGCGCCGCTTTGCACTCGACGCCATCGAGTCGGCCGGGCTTGTCGAGGCCGCAGCGCTCGAGCGGCCGCTGGCCACCGTGGAGGCCGAGATGGACGCCGGCTACGGCATCGACGCCGGTGGCCGCCGCCAGTGGGCCACGCTGCACTTCGACGCCACCGCGGCACGCTGGGCCAGCCGCGAGGAGTGGCATCCGCAGCAGCAGGGCCGCTGGCTGGCCGATGGCGGCTACGAGCTGCGCCTGCCCTACCTGGACGCCACCGAGCTGGTGATGGACGTGCTGCGCCAGGGCGAGCAGGTGCGCGTGGTGGCGCCGGCTTCGCTGGTGCAGGCGGCGAAGCAACGGCTCGCGCTGGCGGCAGCGCAGTACGGCTGATCGCGCGGGCGCGGCTCGCGCCTTCAGCCGAGCACGCGCAGCGAGAGGTCGACGGCCTGCACGTCCTTCGTCAGCTTGCCCACCGAGATGCGGTCGACGCCGGTGGCGGCGATGGCGCGGATGGCGGCCAGATCCACGCCGCCGGACACCTCCAGCAGCGCGCGCCCTCCGGTGCGCGCCACCGCCTCGCGCATCTGCTCCAGCGTGAAGTCGTCGATCAGCACGCTGGTGGCGCCAGCCGCCAGGGCCTCGTCAAGCTCGGCCAGCGACTCGACCTCGATCTGCACCGGCACCGCGCTGCCCAGCGCTGCGGCCGTGCGCAGTGCCGCGCCGATGCCGCCGGCCGCGGCGATGTGGTTCTCCTTGATGAGGATGCCGTGCCACAGCGCCAGGCGCTGGTTCTGTCCGCCGCCCACGCGCACCGCGTACTTCTGCGCCTGGCGCAGGCCGGGCAGCGTCTTGCGCGTGTCGAGCACCGCGCAGCCGCGCGGGTTGGGGCTGGCACCGGCGATGGCATCCACAAAGCGCCGCGTGGCCGTGGCGGTGGCCGACAGCAGCTGCAGGAAGTTCAGCGCCGAGCGTTCTGCGCTGAGCAGCGCCCGCGCGTCGGCCTCGATCTCGCAAACCAGCGTGTCGGGCGTGACGGTGGCCCCTTCGCCGGCCCGCCACTGCACGCAGGCATGGCCGTCGAGCGCGCGCAGGCAGTCCTCGAACCAGGCCTGGCCGCAGAGCACGGTGCCTTCCTTGGCCGTCACACGGGCCTGCACGCGGCGGCCGGCGGGCACGAGCAGCGCCGTCCAGTCGCCGCGGCCCAGGTCTTCGGCCAGCGCGTCGCGCACGTTGCGCGCGCGGGCGGCCTCCAGCGTCTCGTTCTCGGCGGGGAGGACGAAGGGCAGGGCGGCAGGCGTCATGGGCAGCGGGCGGCGCAGGCAGGGCCGTCGATTGTGACCCCGCTCAGAGTGTGAGAGGCAATCCAATGCGCGGGTGCATTGGATTGCCTCTCACACTCTCAGGCTCTGAGGCCGCTTCACGCCGCCGGCCGCGATGGCAGCAGTGGAGTGGCTTCGACGCGACGGAACGCGCCCTCGCGGTGCGCATAGTCCCAGCGCTCGACCTGGCACACCGGCGCGGCGGCGGCGGGCTCCCAGCGCAGCAGGTTCACCGAGTTGGGCGCCTCCGGCCGCACGCGCGACGACACCGCCGTGCCGGCCTGCACCACACACAGCCGCCGCGCCAGGCCCGGCAAGGGCAGCGTGAAGGGCAGGTGGATGTGCCCGCCCATCAGTACGTCTGCCCCTGCGGCCGCCCAGGCCCGGCAGGCCTCGGCGTGGCCGCGCAGGCGGTGGCGCTGGTCGCGCGGCAGCGTGACGGCCGCCGGCTGGTGCACCACCACCACGCGCAGCTGGCGGGCATCGGACGCGGCCAGCCGCCGTGCGACGCGCTCGACCTGCGCCGCCGAGACCTCGCCCTGTTTGTGGCGCCAGGGGCGGGTGGTGTTGACGCCCAGCAGCAGCAGCTCGGGCGTCTCGTGCACCGGCTCGAGATCAGCGCCGAACACGGCGCCGTACCGGGCATAGGGCCGGGTGAGGCGCGACCAGAGGTCGAACAGCGCGATGTCGTGGTTGCCGGGGACGGCCAGCACCGGCGCGCCCAGCCGGTCGACGAAGGCCCGTGCGGCGCGGAACTGCGCCGGCCGCGCACGCTGTGTGATGTCGCCCGACAGCACCACCACGCCGGGCCGCTGCTGCGCGGCCAGCGCCACCAGCGCGTCCACCACGGCGGGCTGTTCGGTGCCGAAGTGCGGGTCGGAGATCTGCAGCAGCAGCGTCACGGCGCGCCTCCATGCGTGGCCTCGGGCGCTGGCTTCAGCAGGTACAGCGGCTCGGGCAGCACGCGGATGTCGACGGGGGTGCGCAGGCGCGCAACCTCGCCGTCGAAGGCCACGGTGATGTCGCGATGGCCGGGCGCGAGGCGCGGCCGCACCACCATGTGCTGGAACTCGAAGGCCTCGACGCCGGCAGCCTCGGCCAGCCGGCCCATCGCCCCGTGCAGCAGCAGCCTGATCATCGACGGCGTGCCGATGGGGCGCAGCATCAGCGCGGCCATGCTGCCGTCGCCGGGTGTGCCTGCCACCGTGTCCTGCGGCTCGGCGCCGAACTGCTGCAGCTGCAGCCGGTTGTTGCCGATGAAGAGGGTGAGCGTCTGCACGTCGCGCGACGCGTCGCCCAGCTCAATGTGCAGGCGCAGCCGGCGCTGCGCGCGCAACAGCGTCGCGCCGGCTGCGACGAGGGCCACCAGGCGGTTGCGGCCAAAACGGGCCTTGAAGGCCTCGCGGTCCTGCAGCAACTCGGGGTACAGGCCAAAGCTGGCGTTGACAAGAAACACGCGGTCGTTGATGCCGGCCACCTGCACCGCCACCGGAGCCGCCTGCAGCAGCTGCCGCACGGCGGCCGCCGGGTCGACGGGGATGCCATGCGTGCGCGCGAAATAGTTGAAGGTGCCCTGCGGCACCACGCCCATGGCGCAGCCCGCGGCGTGCGCCGCGCCGGCCACCGTGTTGAGCGTGCCGTCGCCGCCGACGGCCATCACCGCGCCGCGGCTCTCACGCGCCCGGGCCGCCGCCTGCTGCGCCACGCCGGCCAGCGCCGACGGCGCGCTGGGCAGCAGCTCACCGGTCCGGCCGGCCGCCTGCAGCACCGTCGTGATGGCCTCGAGCTTGGCCTCGACGCCGCGGCTGCCCGAGGCCGCGTTGATGACGAACAGCAGCGGCGAGGCCGGGTCGACGACCGGTGGCGCCCTCATCTGACGCTCTGCGTGGTGTACGGATGGGTTCAGTCGTGGCGCAACAGATCGCCGAAGACGGTGTACTCGCCGTCCTTGCGGTTGGCACCCGGCGCGTCGTAGAGCACCAGCCAGCTGGGCTTGCCGCGTGACAGCGCCGGGGGCAGGTCGCACAGGGCCTCGGCGCGGTTGCTGCCCCGGCCGTGCGGCAGGGCCACGGATTCGGACAGCGCCGCTTCGAAGCGCACCGGCTCGCGGTTGGCCGCCAGCAGCGGCCGGGCACCCGACCACTTGAACACGCGGATGTCGCCGTTGAGCACCATCGTGGGGCCGGCGAGGATGTAGAGGTCGTCGCCCGAGAAGTGCAGGTCGCGCACGCCCATGCCGTCGAGCTGAAGGAAGTGCTTGCGGATCAGCGTGCCGGTGTCGTCCAGCGGCGCCAGCCGGAGGTGGTCGCCGCGGGCCTCGACGGCGATCTCCACCAGCGCCGACCAGCCGCGCAGCACCGGGCCGCGCAGCCCGAGCAGCAGGCGGTGGCCGTCCACTGCGAGGCCTTCGATGTCGAAGCCGTTGTCCTTGCCGGGGATGGCCATGTAGGGGCCGAAGTGCGGATCGTCGGCCAGCGCGCGGGTCAGCAGGTTGGCCTGCGCGTCCCCCTTCAGGCGCAGGGCGCGGCGGCCATCACGGGCCTGGCGCACGAGGACCGGCGCGCCCTGGGCATCGGGCTCGATGGGCAGACAGGCCAGCAGCCGCCGGTTGCCGTCGAGCGCCAGCTTGGCCAGGCGTCGGGCGTTGTCGGCGTGGTCGCGGTCGGGCTTGGCGTTCTTGCGCTTGAGGCCATGCGAGCCCACCACCCACAGAAACCCGTCGGCCACGGCCATGCCTTCCAGATCGGCCTCTTCGTCGGGGGCGCCGGGCAGATCGAGCAGTCCGGCCAGCGGAAAGTCTTGCACTTCACCAAAGCGCAGGGTCTCGCGCCCGACGGGCTCGAGCCGGCGCAGCCGGTCGAGGCCACAGGCCTCGTCGCCGGCCACCCACAGCCAGTCGCCGGTGAACGCGGCGCCCGACAGGTTGGCATGCACCAGGGAATCCGGCGAGAACTCCAGGCGAACGGCGTTGGCGGTGCGGGTGTTGGGCATCGGGTGAGCTCGGGAATAGTGGCCGTTTTACGTCGCGCAGTCTGCGGCCGAATGGAGTCGGGCATCACGGGGCCTGCGTGGGTTCCCACAGGCCGAGCACTGTTTTTCCTTGCATCCTGCCTTCATGCAACATAATACACATCGTGCTCTATATATGTAAGTTCAAGAGGGTGCCGAAGCACCCCGTGGCCTCATGCGCCCGGCTCAGCTCGGGTCACCCACCTCGTCGTCGTCGGCCTCATCGTCGAGCACGGACGGACGCGCGCTCGTGCTGGGCGTCGGTCGATCCAAAGGACGGCACAGTTGCCGATTGAGCTGACCAAGACGTTCGGACTTCTCGACCGCCGCGAGCACGACCTCGGGGCTGACCATCAACAGGAACGGGTTGCGGGCCTGGGCCGTTTGCGACATGGGAATCTCCGAGGCGTGCCGGGATGGCACTGCGCGTCACTGTACGCGTCGAACCCGGGGCTGCAAAGACGGCCAGGGACGATCCAGCGTGTCAGACGACTTCCGACACACAGCGATCCACGATGCCAACATGGCAGGTCGCCGGAGCGCCATCAACGCGGCCCGGGCGGTGGTGACGTCGTCCGTCCGGCCAGCGCTTCGAGACGGTCCGCCAGCGCGTCGCGGCCGGCGCCCCGCGCGAAGTCCGCCGCCGCCAGACCACGATCGTTGCGCAGCCGGGTGTCGGCACCACGGGCCAGCAGCAGCTCTACCGATTCGCTGGCACCGTAGCGCGCGGCCATCATCAGCGGCGTGCTGCGGTTGGGCGCTGGCGCGTCGAGGGCCGCGCCCTGCTCGATCAACCAGCGCAGCACGTCGACGCCAGCGCCGCTGGCGGCATAGTGCAGCGGCGTCCAGCCTTCGCGGTTGACCGCGGCCCCGCGCGCAGCCAGGCCTTGCACCCAGCTCAGGTGGCCCTTGAGCGCCGCCATCATGAGCGCCGTCTCGCCCGCGGCATTGGTGGCGTCCAAGCGCGTGGCCGGGTGGTCCAGCAGCACGGCCGCCACCTTGAACGACTCGTCGCGCATCGCAAGGATGAGCGGCGTCTGGCCCCGGGCATCGGGGCGGTTGGGGTCGCCGCCAGCGGCCAGCCAGCGCTGCACACCACGCTCGTCGTCGACGTTGACGGCTCGGAACAAGGCCACATCGTCTTGTGCGACTGCAGGAAAAATCGCTGCAGCGACAAGGAAATAGACCACGATCTTCAAGCAGAATCTCATCATGGCGTGGTCTCCGGCGCGGGGCCGAGCCGCGCGAAAAGCGCTTCGCAGTTGCGGCTGGTGGCGGCGGCGACCGTCTCGATCGGCAAGCCCTTGACCGCCGCCAGCTGCGCCGCCACGTGCGGCACGTAGGCGGGTTGGTTGGGCTTGCCGCGGTGCGGCACCGGGGCCAGATAAGGGCTGTCGGTCTCGATCAGGCAGCGCTCCAGCGGCACCCAGCGCGCGACTTCGCGCAGCTCCTGGGCGTTGCGGAAGCTCAGGATGCCCGAAAAGGAGATGTAGAAGCCGAGGTCGAGCGCCGCGCGCGCCACCTCGGCGGTTTCGGTGAAGCAATGGAAGACACCGCTCACCCTGCCCGCCCCTACGCTGCGCAGCATCGCCAGGGTGTCGTCGCTGGCGGAACGTGTATGCACCACGAGGGGCAGCCCGGTGCCGCGGGCGGCTTCGATGTGCACGGCGAAACGGTCCCGCTGCCAGGCCATGTCAGCCACGCTGCGGCCATTGAGCCGGTGGTAGTCGAGCCCGGTCTCGCCGATGGCCACCACGCGCGGCCTTGCGGCCAGCGTCACCAGCTCGGCGACCGTGGGCTCGCGCACGCCTTCGTTGTCGGGGTGCACGCCGGCCGTGCACCAGAACTCGGCGTGCTCGCGCGCCAACGCATGCACGGTGTCGAACTCCTCCATCGTGGTGCAGATGCAGATGGCGCGGTCCACACCCGCAAGCGCCATCTCGTGCCGCACGTCGGCGATGCGCTCGTGCAGTCCGGGAAAGCTGAGGTGGCAGTGGGAGTCGACGAACATCGGGGCAGGCCTGGGCGCGGGGCCGGCGCGGTCAGATCGTCTGCGTCGGCTTCTGCGACTGCACCGAGGTCCCCAGGATCTCCTCGATCTGGACCTTGAGCTGGCGCGATTTGTCGTCATTGGGGAAACGCACGCCCACGCCCTGCGTCCGCCCGCCCGCTGCGTTGGCCGGCGTCACCCAGGCCACCTTGCCGGCCACCGGGAAACGCTGCGGGTCATCGGGCAGCGACAGCAGCAGGTAGATGTCCTCGCCCAGGCGGTAATCGCGGGTGGTGGGCACGAACAGGCCGCCTTCCGTGAAGAGCGGGATGTAGGCCGCGTAGAGCGCACCCTTCTCGCGGATCACCAGCTGGATCACGCTGGGCCGCAGTGATCCCGCGCCGCCCGGCACCACCGGAGGGCCGAGCAGGCCGGCGCGCGTCGGGGTCCGGTCGTTCATCCGGGCAGTGTATCCAAGCCCGTGTTCCGGGCTCCTGCCGACCGCTGTGGCGGCGGCCGCAGGGCGCGCGCGGCGGCGGCCACCAGGGCGTCGGTCATGACGCCTTCGTTCCAGGGATGGGCGGCGTGGCGCGCCAGGCGCTGCAGCGCCAGCGACCAGTCCCGCAGCAGGGCCGGCGAGGCCCCGCCCGGCACCGAGCCGGCCGGAAAGTAGCGCGGCGCCGCGCCGCCGGCCACGGCCATCGCGTCGTGGCAGAGCTTCTGCAGCACATCCAGCAAAGCCGGCAGCGTCCAGCCCTGAACCAGGCGCCCTTCCCCGCGCGCCAGCGCCCGCGGCAGCCGCCGCCAGGCCTCGGCGGGCAAGCCGGCTTCGTGCAGCGCCCGTGCGTCCAGCGGCCGGCCCGAGGCCGCGGCCAGCAGCACCGCGGGCTCGGCCACGCCGCGGCTGGTCAGCCATTCCAGCGCCACCGGCCCCGTGGGCTCGGCCAGGCGCAGCACCTGGCAGCGGCTGCGCACCGTCGGCAGCAGGCGGGCCGGGTCGGGGGTGGTGATGACGATGCGGGTGCCGTCCGGCGGCTCCTCCAGGGTCTTCAGCAGGGCGTTGGCCGACTGCAGGTTGAGCGTCTCGCCCGGCGTGAGCACGGCCACCTTGCCGCGCCCGCGCGCCGAGGTCTTGAACACCCAGTCGATGAGCAGCCGCACTTCGTCGACGCGGATCTGCCGGCTCGGCTTCCTGCTGCTGTCGGAATCGGTCTTGTCGCCCGGGAGCGGCCAGTCGAGATCGCGCCGCTGCTGCTCGGGCATCAGCAGCATCAGGTCGGGGTGCACGTGGCCCTGCACCAGCCTGCAACTGCCGCAACGGCCGCAGGCGGGGCGCCGGCCGTCCGATGCCTCGCACAGCCAAGACTGCGCCAGCGCCATGGCGAACGGCAGCACGCCCGTGCCGGCGGCCCCATGCAGCATCAGCGCATGGCCACGCTGGTGGGCCAGCGCGGCGGCCAAGGGCTCGGCCAGCCAGGGCAAGGGCAGCGCGCCGTCGTCGCCGATCAGCACGGCTTCAAGCGTCATGCGCGCCAAACCGCCGCTGCAGGACCGCCTCGACCTGCCGCCACACCGCCGCCGGTTCGGCGCGGGCGTCGATGCGCGCAAAGCGCTGCGGCATCGCCGCCTCGCGGGCGGCGTAACCGGCGATCACGCGCTCGAAGAAGGCGACGTCCTGCGACTCGAAACGGTCGGGCGCGCGCACCGCGCCACGACGGCGCGCGGCCTCGGCGGCCGGCAGGTCGAACCACAGCGTGAGCTGCGGCTGCCGGCCCTGCTGCACCCATCCCTCCAGCGTACCCAGCACCTCGAGGCTGAAGCCGCGGCCGCCTCCCTGGTAGGCGAAACTGGCGTCCGTGTAACGGTCGCCAATGACCACCGCGCCGCGCGCCAGCGCCGGCTCGATGCGGCCCACGAGGTGATCGCGCCGCGCGGCAAACACCAGCAGCGCCTCGGTCAGCGCGTCCATCGGGCGGTGCAGCACCAGCTCGCGCAGGGCCTCGGCCAGCTCGGTGCCGCCGGGCTCGCGGGTGACCACCACCTCGCGGCCGCGGCGCTCGAACCACGTGCGCAGCGACTCGATGTGCGTGCTCTTGCCCGCGCCGTCGATGCCTTCGACGGTGATGAACAAGCCGCCGGTCATCGGCGGTTCAGCTGATAGCGGGCCACCGCGCGATTATGGTCGGCGAGGTTTTCGCTGAAGGCGCTGCGGCCGTCGCCTTTGGCCACGAAGTAGAGCGCGCGCGTCGGCTCGGGCCGCACCGCGGCGCGCAGCGAGGCCAGGCCCGGCAGCGCGATGGGTGTCGGCGGCAGGCCGCCCCGGGTGTAGGTGTTGAAGGGGCCGTCGGTTTCGAGATCGCGGCGGCGCAGGTTGCCGTCGAAGCGTTCGCCCAGGCCGTAGATCACCGTGGGGTCGGTCTGCAACATCATGCCGATGCGCAGCCGGTTGCTGAACACACCGGCGATCTGCCCGCGGTCGGCTTCCAGGCCGGTTTCCTTCTCGACGATGGAGGCGAGGATCAGCGCCTCGTCGGCGCTCTTCAGCGGCGTGTCGGGTGCGCGCTGCGCCCAGGCCCCGGCCAACTGCTGTTGCATCGCGCGGTGAGCGCGCTTGAGCACGGTGAGGTCGCTGACGCCGCGGCTGTAGACGTAGGTGTCGGGGAAAAAGCGGCCCTCGGCCGGCACCCCGGGGCTGCCGACGGCGGCCATCAGCTCGGCGTCGCTCAGGCGGTCGGTGGTGGGCTTGAGGTGCGGCGCTCGGGCCAGTTCGGCACGCAGCTGCCGCAGTGTCCAGCCCTCGATGAAGCGCACGCGCTCGAGCAGCTCGTCGCCCTGCACCAGCTTGCTGAGCAGGCTGCGCGGCGTGACGCCCTCGCGCACCTCGTAGCTGCCGGCGCGGATGCGCCGTGCCTGCCCCGACCAGCGGAACCACTCGTACAGCAGCCATGGCGAGGTCTGCACGCCCGCGCCCACCCAGGCCGTGGCCACCTCGCGCGGGTTGTCGCCCGGCTCGATGGACAGCTCCACCGACGGCGTGGTCAGTCGCAGCGGGCGGTCCAGCCACCACCAGGCGGCCGCCGCGGCGCCGGCCAGGGCCAGCAGAGGTACCAGCACCAATGCCAGTCCGATGCGAGACCACGAAGACCGAGACGCCATGAGCCGCTCATGATAATCAGCGCCATGTTGCCGACCCCTGCCGAAACCGCCCTCCACGGCGTGCTGCCGCTGCCCGACTGGGGCCTGATCCGCGCCCGCGGTGCCGACGCACGCCGCTTCCTGCACGGCCAGCTCACGCAGGATGTGACCCAGCTCGCGCCCGGCACGGCGCGGCTGGCGGGCTACTGCACGGCCAAGGGCCGGATGCTGGCGAGCTTCGTGATGTGGGCGCCCGACGCCGACACCGTGATGCTGGCGTGCAGTGCCGACCTGCTGCCGGCCACACTCAAGCGGCTGCGCATGTTCGTGCTGCGCGCCCAGTGCACGCTCGACGATGCCAGCGCCGAGTGCCCGGCCTGGGGCCTGGCGGGCGATGCGGCACCAGCCGCCGAACCCTGGGCGGTGCAGCCGGCCGGCGACGGCGTGTGCATCGCATTGCCGCCGGCCTTGGTGCAAGGCCGCCCGGTGCCGCGCGCGCTGCAGTTTGGCGGCGCTGCACCCATCGGCGCGGCGCTGGTCGCCGCCACCTGGCAAGGCCTGGAGGCCGCCAGCGGCGTGCCGCGCATCGTCGCCGGTACCGTGGAGCAGTTCGTGCCGCAGATGGTGAACCTCGAACTGGTGGGCGGCGTGAACTTCCAGAAAGGCTGCTACCCCGGTCAGGAAGTGGTGGCGCGCAGCCAGTACCGCGGCACGCTCAAGCGCCGCGGCCAGCTGCTGACGGGCCCGGTGGCCATGACGCCCGGACAGGAGATCGTGCACAGCGCAGACCCCGGCCAGCCCGCCGGCCTGGTGGCGCTGGCCGGCGATCTGCCCGGCCTCGGCCCCGTGGCGCTGGCCGAGCTCAAGCTCGCGGCGCTCGAGGGCGGCACGCTGCACCTGGGCACGGCCGACGGCCCGCTGCTCACGCCCGCCCCCCTGCCCTACGCCCTGCCCACGCTGGCCGAGTGAGCGCCGCGGTGCGCGAGCTCTTCGTGTACTGGCGCCTTGAGCCGCAAGACCTGGGCGCGGCGCGCCGGGCGATGCAGCAGTTCCAGCAGCAGCTCCAGGCCGAGTGGCCGGGCCTCACCGCCCGCCTGTACCTGCGGGCCGACGAGGACGGCGCCGCCCACGCCACACTGATGGAAACCTACGCCCACGAGGGCGGCATCGCCCCCGGGCTGCAGGCTGTCATCGTGGCGCGGGGCACGCAGGCGGCAACGCCCTGGTGCCGCGGTCCGCGGCAGGTCGAGGTCTTCGAGTCGCTGGCGCGCTGAGCGGCCCTGCGGCGCTAGAGCGCCAGCGTCATCGCCTGGTGCGGCACGCCGGCCTCCTCGAACACGGGGCCCTCGGGCCGCCAGCCGGCGCGGCGGTAGAAGCCCTCGGCCGTGGCCTGTGCGTGCAGCACCAGCCCGGGCAGTCCGCGCCCGCGCGCCGCGCCCACCAGCGCCTGCAGCAGCGCGCCGCCCACGCCCGCGCCGCGCACGGTGGCGTCCACCGCCATGCGGCCGATCTTCCCGTGGCCGTCGGCCTGCACCACCAGCCGCCCGCTGCCCACCGCGCGCCCGGCGCGGTTGCGCGCCAGCGCGTGCAGCGCCCCGGCGTCGGCCTCGTCGGCCATCAACCCGGCCGGGATGCCCTGCTCCTGGGCGAACACGGCGTGGCGCAACGTCAGCGCCTCGGCCTGCTGCGCGGCCCAGTCGCCCAGCGCCACCTGCACCATCGGCTCACCGGCCTCGAAGGCCTGCAGCCAGTCGCGCAGCTCGTGCGGCACCGGGCGGCTGGTCTGGGTGTGCGGGTCGGCGAAGACGTAGACCAGCTCGCCGTGCACCAGCCGCTGCTCGCCGCGGAACACCCCGGCCACGAAGCCCATCGACGAGTTGCCGATGCGCGTGCAGCGGATGCCGACCTCCAGCCGCTCGTCGTAGCGCGCCGAGCCTTCGTACTCGAGCGTGGCCTTGCGCACGTACAGGTCGCCCTGCAGACGCTCCATGGTCTCGTGGTAGGGCAGCGCGAGCGCGCGCCAGTAGCCGGCCACGGCGGTGTCGACGTACATCAGGTAGTGGCCGTTGAAGACGATCTTCTGCAGATCGACCTCGGCCCAGCGCACGCGCAGCGGCTCGCGGTAGCGGAAATCGGCTCGTTTCATCGTTGGGCGGCCTCCTTCAGGGCGGCCGCGGCGGCGGCCAGGGCGTCTTGGGCCTCGCGCAGCGCGCGGCCCATCTTGATGAAGTCGTGCGTGACGCCGCGCAGCAGCTCCAGCTGCACCGGCACACCGGCGGCACGCAGCCGGTCGGCGTAGGCCAGGCCTTCGTCGACCAGCGGGTCGCACTCGGCCAGGATGACGCAGGCCGGCGCCACGCCGTCGACCTCGGCCTCCAGCGGCGCAAAGCGCCAGTCGCGGCGGTGGGCCTGCGGGATCGTGTGGTCGAACATCCACGCGATGGTGGCGGCGTCGAGCAGGAAGCCCTCGGCGAAGAGCTTGTGCGACGCGGTGTCCGCGTGCGCTGTGGTGCCGGGCGTGATGAGCAGCTGCAGCGCCAGCGGCCAGCCGCGGTCGCGCGCGTGCAGCGCGGCCACGGCGGCCAGGGTGCCGCCCGCGCTGTCGCCGCCCACGGCCACGAGGCGCTCGATGCCGGCCGCGGCGGGCTGCTCCAGCAGCGCCTGCAGTGCCGCCCAGGTGTCGTCCACCGCAGCCGGGAATGGGTGCTCGGGGGCCAGTCGGTAGTCCAGCGACACCACGGCGCAGCCGCTGCGCAGGGCCAGCTGCCGGCACAGGCTGTCGTGCGTTTCCAGGCTGCCGATGACGAAGCCGCCGCCGTGCAGGTACAGCAGCGCCGGCAGCGGCCGTGCCTCGGGGGCGTAACGGCGCGCGGGGCGGCCGGCCAGGGTGAGCGCGGTCACGTCGGCCAGTGGCGTGCGCGGCAGGTCCAGCACCTCGGCGCCCGCCTCGTAAGCGGCGCGGGCCTCCGCCACGCCCAGCGCGTGCAGCGGCGGCCGGCGCGCGCGGCGGATGCGGTCGAGCAGCCCGGCCATGGTCGGCGTCAGCAGGTTCAGCGTCATCGGGCGCGGAGCATACGGGCGCCGCCGTCCGGGCTGCGGCGCATCCGCGCCGTCCGCAGTCTGTCGTGCCCTGGCCCCGGCCCATCGCAACGCCGGGGCCGTGCACCTGGTGGGGCTGATATGGTGTGCTACATCAGCAACACACTGCACCCGGCGCCGCCCTGGCGACGCGGCACGGAGGGCCCCGATGACCAACTGGGACGAACGACAACCCATCTACCAGCAGCTGGCCGACCTGCTCGCGGCCCGGCTGCTGGACGGCGAGCCGCCCGAGGGCGAGGCGATGCCCTCGGTGCGCGCCCTGGCCGGCCAGCACCTTCTGAACCCGCTGACGGTGAGCCGCGCGCTGCAGGCGCTGGCCGACGCCGGGCTGCTGGAAGGCCGCCGCGGCCTGGGCCTGTTCGTGATGGCCGGTGCGCGCGACCGCCTCCGCCTGGCCGAACGCCAGCGCTTCCTGGCCGAGGAATGGCCGCGTCTGCGCGCCAAACTCCGCCGGCTGGGCATCGCCGCGCAGCAGCTCGACTGGGACACCGACACCGAACAAGCCATCCACCAGGAGAAGCGGGCATGACGACCCCCACCCCGGCCACCAACCCCGGCGACACGCTGGTCTCGGCCCGCCACCTGAGCATCCGCTATGGCCGCAAGGCGGCCGTCGACGACGTCAGTTTCACCATCCCCAAGGGCCGCGTGGTCGGCCTGCTCGGCCACAACGGCGCCGGCAAGACCACGCTGATGAAGGCGATGGTGGGCCTGGCGGCGCCCGAGGGCGAGCTCAGCGTGCTGGGCCTGCATCCGCAGCGCGACCGCGTGGCGCTGTTGCAGAGTGCCTGCTACATCCCGGATGTGGCCATCCTGCCGCGTTGGGCACGGGTGAGCGAGCTGATCAGGCTGATGGCACGCCTGCACCCGCGCTTCTCGGCCGAGCGCGCCAGGGCCCTGCTGGCGCGCACGAGCGTGGGGCTGAACGACAAGGTCAAGACGCTGTCCAAGGGCATGGTGGCCCAGGCCCACCTGGCCCTGGTGGCCAGCATCGACGCGCGGCTGATGATCCTGGACGAGCCCACGCTGGGCCTGGACGTGCTGTCGCGCAAGGCCTTCTACGAGATGCTCATCGACGAGTGGTGCGACGGCGAGCGCAGCGTGCTCGTCAGCACGCACCAGGTCGAGGAGGTCGAGTCCCTGCTGTCCGATGTGCTGATGCTCAACGAAGGCAGGCTGGTGCTGTCGATCAGCCTGGAGGAGGTCGACCGCCGCTTCGTGGCGCTCGGCCATGACCCGGCCGTGGCCGAGGAGATGGCCGCCGCGCACCCGCTGCTGCGCTACCGCGTGCAGGGCGGTGCAGCGGCGCTGTTCGACGGCGAGCCGCCACCCTCGGTGCAGGCCCTGGGCCGCCGCATCCGCCCGAGCCTGGTCGACCTGTTCGTGGCGCTCACGCGCAAGCCCGAACTCGACCGCCAGCACTTCTGACACCTGCCTCCCCGGAGCCCGACCATGAACAACCTCCTGCCCCTGATGCTGCGCGAGTGGCTGCAGCACCGCTTCGCCTGGGCCATGCTGGTGCTGGTGCCGCTGGCCGTGTCGCTGCTGCTCCTGAGCCTGGGCACCATCCAGCTCGACGACGACATGAGGGCGCAGATTCCGCGTGACCTCTCGGTTGTCCTGACCCTGCTCACCTTCGTCATCTCCACGGCCGCGGTGTTGCTGCTGCTCGGCGTCACCTCGCTGTTCATCGCGCTGAATTCGCCCCGGCGCGACCACGGCGACCGCTCGGTCGAGTTCTGGCTGTCGCTGCCCAGCGGCCATGCCGAGAGCCTGCTGGCGCCGATCCTCGTGCACCTGCTGCTTGTGCCGGCCGCGGCGCTGGTGGTGGGCTCGCTGGTGGCGATTCCGGTGTCTATGGTCACGGTGGGCCGCGTCGTGGGCCTGGGCGAGTGGTTCGCGCTGCCCTGGCGCGAGATCCTGCCGGCCCTGGCTGCGCTGCTGCTGCGCGCGGTGGCCGGCGTGCCCATGGCGCTGCTGTGGTTGCTGCCGCTGGTGCTGGCCGCCATGTTGTCGAACGCCTACTTCAAGCGCTGGGGGTTGCCGTTGCTGTGCATCGCGCTCATCCTGCTGAGCCAGGGCCTGGAGCGGGTGTTCGGCGAGCCGGTGTTCGCCAACACCTTGGGCGCGATGCTGCAGATGTCGGCCCATTCGCTGCTGGGAGCCGCTGGCGACGATCTCGCGACCGGTCCTAACGTCCTGCCGCAAGAGACGCTGAAGGCGCTGCCCGGCTGGGCCTTGCACGACTTCGGCGCCGCTTTCGCCAACCTGGGCCGGCCGCTGCTGGCCGGCGTGCTGGTGGCTTCGGCGGCCCTGTTTGCGGCGCTGTGGGCCTGGCGTCGGCGCGGCGCCTGGGCCGACTGACGCCTGGCCGGTCGGGCGCTTCAGCGCGGGGCCGGCGGCTGCACCTGGATGCCCTCGGCCGCCAGGCGCTCCAGCGCCTGCATCACGCGGCCCTGCAGCTTGGGCACCTCGGCCTGGATGGCCAGCATCATGGCCGGCAGTGCTTCGCCTGGCGTTCGCCGCCTTCCGGCGGCTCACGTCCGGGCCCATGCCTGCCGGCGTGAAATCGCCGGCAGTCCTTCGCCAGGCGTTCGCCGCCTTCCGGCGGCTCACGTCCGGGCCCATGCCTGCCGGCGTGAAATCGCCGGCAGTCCTTCGCCAGGCGTTCGCCGCCTTCCGGCGGCTCACGTCCGGGCTCAGTGATGCGTGCCGTCTAGGAATTGTTCGTCTTCGGTCGAGCCCTTCAGGGCGGCTGTGGAGGCCTCTTTCTCGATGGTGGTCGTCACGGCGTCGAAGTAGCCCGTGCCCACCTCGCGCTGGTGCTTCACCGCGGTGAAGCCGCGCTCGGCCGCGGCGAACTCCTTCTCCTGCAGCTCGACGAAGGCGCTCATGTTGTGGCGCGCGTAGCCGTAGGCGAGGTCAAACATGCCGTAGTTCAGGCTGTGGAAGCCGGCCAGCGTGATGAACTGGAACTTGTAGCCCATCGCGCCGAGCTCGCGCTGGAACTTGGCGATCGTGGCGTCGTCGAGGTTTTTCTTCCAGTTGAACGACGGACTGCAGTTGTAGGCCAGCAGCTTGCCCGGGAACTTGGCGTGGATCGCGTCGGCAAAGGCCTTGGCGAAGGCCAGGTCCGGCTTGCCCGTCTCGCACCAGATCAGGTCGGCATACGGCGCGTAGGCCAGGCCGCGGCTGATGGCCTGATCCAGGCCGTTGCGCGTGCGGAAAAAACCTTCCACCGTGCGCTCGCCGGTGCAGAAGGGTCGGTCGTTGTCATCGACGTCGCTGGTGACCAGGTCCCCTGCCTCGGCGTCGGTGCGCGCCAGCAGGATGGTGGGCACGCCCATGGTGTCGGCCGCCAGGCGGGCCGCCACGAGCTTGGCCACGGCCTCGCGGGTGGGCACCAGCACCTTGCCGCCCATGTGGCCGCACTTCTTGGCCGCCGCGAGCTGGTCTTCGAAGTGCACGCCGGCAGCGCCCGCGTCGATCAGGGCCTTCATCAGCTCGAAGGCGTTGAGCACGCCGCCGAAGCCGGCCTCGGCATCGGCCACGATGGGCGCGAAGTAGTCGATGTCGTTCTTGCCTTCGCTCCACTGGATCTCGTCGGCGCGCTTGAAGGTGGCGTTGATGCGCTTCACGACCTTGGGCACCGAGTCCACGGCGTACAAGCTCTGGTCGGGGTACATCTCGCCGTTGCTGTTGGCGTCACCCGCCACCTGCCAGCCGCTCAGGTAGATGGCCTTGAGGCCGGCCTTGACCTGCTGCATGGCCTGGTTGCCCGTGAGCGCGCCCAGGCTGTTGACGAAGGGCTCGCTGTTGATCAGGTTCCACAGCTTCTCGGCGCCGCGCTGGGCCAGCGTGTGCTCGATGGGGAGGCTGCCGCGCAGCCGCACCACGTCGGCGGCCGTGTAGCCGCGCTTGATGCCCTTCCAGCGCGGGTTCTGCGCCCAGTCGGTCTCGAGGGCATCGATCTGTTGGTGGCGGGTCGGTCGGCTCATGGCGGGGCTCCAGGGTGGTGGGGAGATCGGGCCGGTGGTTCCGGCAGCTGGGGCCCAGTGTGGCGCAGGCCGAGCCACGTCAAACAACTTATGTCTTACAAAAGACATGATTGAAAATTCATGCGAATCAAGAACTTGCAGACGCCGTGCCGCATGATGGAATGGCGCTTTCCGATGTGCGATGCCAATGCGGCGGCGCAGCATGCCACTTTTCGCATCGTGAGATAGAGAATTCAGCAAGCGAAACGGGGCCGGTGCTGCACAAGCTCGACGGGCTTCATGGCGGGACGGAGCCGCAGGCTGCCTATGATCGGCCGCGAGAGTGCCCGCTGCGCGGCGCTGCCTCCAACCCTGAACCGATGAGCGCCCGATGTCCGACTTTGCCTACCGCTCCGACAGCCGCTTCCTCAAAGTCGGCCCGCCGGCCGACGACACGCCCTGGGCCGTGGCCGGGGTGGCCTGGGACGGCTCCACCACCAACCGCAGCGGCGCGCGCATGGGGCCGCGCGCCATCCGCGAGGCCAGCCACATGCTGTGCGACGGCACGCACCCTGTGTTCGAGCTCGCGCCGCAGCCCTGGCTGGGCGACGCCGGTGACCTGCGCCTGCCCAACACCGGCCTGGAGCGCATGCGCGAGGTGCTGCAGCGTGAGGCCGCAGGTCTGATCGCGCGCCACCGCATGCTGTGGCTGGGTGGCGATCACTCGATCACGCTGCCGCTGTTGCGCGAGTACCGCCGCCAGCTCGGCCGGCCGCTGGCCGTGATCCACTTCGATGCCCACTGCGACACCTGGACCGACCACTTCGGCGAGCCCAGCGGCCACGGCACCTGGGTCTACGAAGCGATGCAGGAGGGTCTGGTGGTCGATGCCTGCTTCACGCAGATCGGCATCCGCTCGGCCGGCGAGCGTGCCGCGCGCGAGTACGTGCGCGAACGAGGCGGACAGATCGTCACGGCGCGCGAGCTGCGCGGCCTGGCCTCGCCAGCCCAGCTGGCCCCGGTGCTTAAGGCCATCCGCAGCCGCCTGGCCGAGCATGGGCATCCGCCGCTGTACCTGAGCCTGGACATCGACTGCCTGGACCCGGCCTTCGCGCCCGGCACCGGCACGCCCGAACCCGGGGGCCTGGCCACCGCGCAGGTGCTGACGCTGCTGGAGGAGCTGGCCGACCTGCCCTTCGTGGGCATGGACTGCGTCGAGGTGGCGCCCCCCTACGACCATGCCGAACTCACCAGCCAGGCGGCGGCGCATTTCGTCTGGACCTTCTTGTGCGGTCAGCTCGCACGCCACCCCATGGGTGCCATGCAGGCAAGCTGACCACCCCGGCGCTCAAGCCGGCAGCGGCAGCGCGGTCGTGCGCTTGACGGTGCGCAGCACCAGCATCGAGTTGCTGCGCACCACGCCGGGCAGCCGCGCCAGCACCTCGGCGTGGAAGCGCTCCAGGTCTTCGGCGTCGCGGTAGGTGAAGCGCACCAGGTAGTCGTTGGCGCCGGCCACGTAGTGGCAGTCCAGGATCTCCGGCGTGTCGGCCACGGCCTGCTCGAAGGCCTGGCGCACGACCGGCTGGGTGCTTTCGAGGTTGATGATGGTGAAGCTGGTGCCCGGCCGGCCGATGGCGCGTGGGTTGAGCAGCGCCACATAGCCGGCAATCACGCCGGCATCCTCCAGCGCCTTCACGCGCCGCAGGCAGGCGCTGGGGCTCAGGTGCACCTGCTGCGCCAGGGCCTGGTTGGAGATCCGGCCCTCGCGCTGCAGCGCGGCCAGGATGGCCGTGTCGATGGCATCCAGTTGCACGGCGGGGCTGGGGGTCAGCATTTTCTTGCGTGAGGCGGCTGTGGCGCAGCAGCCGATTGTGCCGCTCAGGGTAGCCCCGGTCCAGCTTGGCAAGCACATTGTGTGCGCGGCTGGCTAGACTGCCCAGGCGATTCCGCACGCCTTCTTTGCAGGCCCCGCCATGAACAAAGCCCTCGACCCCGCCCTGATGCAAGCCGCCGAAGCCGTGGGCAGCCAGCTGCCCCCGGCCATGGGGGCCCACTGGATGCCCTTCACGGCCAACCGCCAGTTCAAGAAGGCGCCGCGCCTGCTGGCCCGCGCCAGCGGCATGCACTACTGGGACGTGCAGGGCCGCGAGGTGCTCGATGCCGTGGCCGGCCTGTGGTGCGTGAACGCCGGTCACAACCGGCCGCGCATCACCGCCGCCATCCAGGCCCAGGCCGCCGAGATGGACTTCGCACCGCCCTTCCAGATGGGCCACCCCAAGGCCTTCGAGCTGGCCGAGCGCGTGGCCGCCTTGGCGCCGGCCGGCATGGGCAAGGTGTTCTTCGCCAACAGCGGCAGCGAGGCGGTGGATTCGGCGCTCAAGATGGCGCTGGCCTACCACCGCGTGCGCGGCGAAGGCACGCGAACCCGCCTGCTCGGCCGTGATCGCGGCTACCACGGCGTCAATTTCGGCGGCATCTCGGTGGGCGGGATGATCGGCAACCGCAAGACCTTTGGCCTGGCCGTGGCCGGCACCGACCACATCCGCCACACGCACGACCTCGCGCGCAACGCCTTCAGCCCGGGCCAGCCCGCGCACGGCGCCGAGTTCGCCGACGACCTGGAAAAGCTCGTGGCGCTGCACGACGCGAGCAACATCGCGGCGGTGATCGTGGAGCCCATCGCCGGCAGCACGGGCGTGCTCATTCCGCCGGCCGGCTACCTGCAGAAGCTGCGCGAGATCTGCACGAAGCACGGCATCCTGCTCATCTTCGATGAGGTCATCACGGGATTCGGCCGCACCGGCAAGGCCTTCGCGGCGCAGACCTTCGGCGTGACGCCGGACATGATCACCTGCGCCAAGGGCCTGACCAACGGCGCCGTGCCCATGGGCGCGGTGATCGTGAAGAACGAGATTCACGACGCGTTCATGGTGGGCGCCGAGCACCTGATCGAGTTCCCGCACGGCTACACCTACTCGGGCCACCCGCTGGCCTGCGCGGCGGGCATCGGCACGCTGGACACCTACGCCGAGGAGTCGCTGCTCACGCGCGCGAACCCCGTGACGGGCGACATTGCCGGTTACTTCGCCGCGGGCGTGCACTCGCTCAAGGGTGAGCCACACGTCATCGACGTGCGCAACTTCGGCCTCGTGGGCGGCATCGAGCTGCAGGGCATCGCGGGCGAGCCCACCAAGCGCGCGTTCTCGGTCTTCCTCGACTGCTGGGCGCAGGGCCTGCTCATCCGCACCACCGGCGACACCATCGCCTTGTCGCCGCCGCTGATCATCGAGCGCGCGCACGTCGATCGCCTCATCGAGACCCTCCGCGCGGCGCTGCGCCGCGCTGCCTGACGAGCCTCCGCCACAGGACTGCAGCCCCGCCGCATGCCTTTGCTGGACACCGACCAGGCCCTCACGCGCAACTCGTACTACGCGGCCACGGCGCCGCAGGCTGCGGCCTTTGCGCCGCTGCTCGGCGAAGCCCGCTGCGACGTGGCCGTGGTGGGCGGCGGCCTCGCGGGCCTGAGCGCGGCGCTGGATCTGCGCGCGCGGGGCTTCGATGTCGTTCTGATCGAGGCGCGCGAGATCGGCTTCGGCGCCAGCGGTCGCAACGGCGGCCAGGCCATCCACGGCCTGGCCTGCGACCAGGACACGATCGAGCAGCAGCTGGGCCTGGACGAAGCCCGCCGTGTGTGGGCCATGTCCATCGAGGCCCTGGACCTGCTGCGCGCGCGCATCGCCGAGCACGGCATCGCCTGCGACTGGCAGGACGGCTACCTGGGCGTGGCCACCACGCCGCGCAAGGCCGCGACGCTGCACGCGCAGGCCGATCGGCTCGACAGCGTCTACGGCTACGCCCTGACGCGCATCGCCGCCGCCGACATGGGCCGCTGGATCGCCAGCCCGCGCTACTGCGGCGGCGTGCACGACCCGCGCTCGGGCCACCTGCACCCGCTGAAGTACACACGCGGCCTGGCCGCCGCCGCTGCCCGGGCCGGCGTGCGCCTGCACGAGGGCACGCAGGCCACCGCCCTGGTGCCGGGCGAACGCCCCGTGCTGCGCACCGCCAGCGCACAGGGCGCGGGCACGCTGCAGGCCCGCCAGGTGCTGCTGGCCGGCAACGTCTACCTGCACGGCGTGGCGCCTCCGCTGGCGCCTGCGCTCGCACCCCGGGTCATGCCTGTCGGCACCTACATCGCCTGCACCGAGGTGCTGCCGCGCGCCACGGCCGACGCGCTCATCCCCGACCGCAGCGCCGTCTGCGACACCAACTTCGTCCTCGACTACTTCCGCACCACGCCCGATGACCGCATGCTCTACGGCGGCCGCGTGAGCTACAGCACCGTCACGCCGGCACGGCTGGCCGAGTCGCTGCGTGCGCGCATGGTGCACACCTTTCCCCAGCTCGCAGGCGCGAAGGTGGCGTATGCCTGGGGCGGCTTCGTCGACATCTCGATGAACCGCGCGCCCGACTTCGGCCGCCTGCCGCCGGCCACGCCGGGCGGCCCCGCCAACGTGTACTACCTGCAAGGCTTCAGCGGCCATGGCCTGGCGCTCACGGGCCTGGCCGGGCGCCTGGTGGCCGAGGCCATGGGCGGCGACAGCTCGCGCTTCGATGTCTTCGCGCGGCTCCAGCACCGGCCCTTTCCGGGTGGCGCCTGGCTGCGCACCCCTGCGCTCGTTCTGGGCATGGCCTGGTACCGGCTGCGCGATATGCTCGGCTGAAGGATCCGCGATGCCGTCCCGCAACCCCGATCTGTCGCCGCCCCTGGTGCTGGTCAGCAGCTGCAACAAGGTGCTGGCCGGCCACCCCTCGCACACGGTGGGCCGCAAGTACGTCGATGCCGTGCGGCTGGCCGGGGCGCTGCCGCTCATCGCGCCGCCTTTCGACGAAGCGCAGCTGCCGGGCCTGCTCGACCAGGTGCACGGCCTGCTGCTCACGGGCTCGCCCAGCAACGTGCACCCCACGCACTTCGGCGAGGACGTCCACGACGAAAGCCTGCCGCTGGACCCCGAGCGCGATGCCTGGACCCTGCCGCTGGCGCGCCTGGCCCTGGCGCGCGGCCTGCCGCTGCTGGCCATCTGCCGTGGCGCGCAGGAAGTGAACGTGGCGCTCGGCGGCACTTTGCACCAGGCCGTTCAGGAGGTGCCGGGCTTGGCCGACCACCGCGGCGCCAGCGCGCGTGGCGAAGGCCCAGACGGTCGAGGAGGTCTACGCGCCCGCCCACGACGTGGCCGTGGAACCCGGCGGCCTGCTCGCGCGCCTGCTGCCCGAGCGCCGCTTCACCGTCAACTCCATCCATGGCCAGGGCGTGAATCGCCTGGCCCCGGGCCTGCGCGTTGAAGCGCGGGCCCCCGACGGCTTCGTCGAGGCGTTCACGCAGCCGGGCGCGCCCGGCTTCAACCTGTGCGTGCAATGGCACCCCGAGTGGCAGGCCGCCGGCAACCCGCAGTCCATGCGCATCCTGCGTGCCTTTGGCGACGCCGTGCACATGTACCGCGACCGCGTGCGCGGCCCCTTGCCTCGCGGCGAGCCCACCCTGGCCCGCTGAACCCCTGCCGCGCCACTGGGCCCCGCGGCGCCGCCGACCACCAGGTGCCCCATGTCGTCCAAACCCCATTTCACGTTCGCCGAGCTCGAACAGTGGCTCGACCAGAACCGCGTCACCGAGATCGAATGCCTCGTGCCCGACCTCACCGGCGTGGCCCGCGGCAAGATCCTGCCGCGCCAGAAGTTCACCGAAGACCGCGGCATGCGCCTGCCCGAGGCGGTGGTGGCCATGGGCGTGACGGGCGAGTTCCCCGAAGAGGGTCCGTACTACGACGTCATCAAGCCCACCGACCGCGACATGCACCTGCGCCCCGACCCGAGCACGGTGCGCATCGTGCCCTGGGCCACCGACCCCACCGCGCAGGTCATCCACGACTGCTACGACCGTGAAGGCTCGCTGGTGCCCTTCGCCCCACGCAGCGTGCTGCGCCACGTGTGCGACCTCTACGACGCACAAGGATGGGCGCCGGTGGTGGCGCCCGAGCTCGAGTTCTACCTGGTCGCCCGCAACACCGATCCCGACGTGCCGCTGAAGCCGCCCGTGGGCCGCAGCGGCCGCAGCGAGACCAGCCGCCAGGCCTACAGCATCGACGCCGTCAACGAGTTCGACCCGCTGTTCGAGGACGTCTACGCCTACTGCGAGAAGATGGAGCTCAACGTGGACACGCTGATCCACGAGGTGGGCGCCGGGCAGATGGAGATCAACTTCTTCCACGCCCACCCACTGGGCCTGGCCGACGAGGTGTTCCTCTTCAAGCGCACGGTGCGCGAGGCGGCGCTGCGTCACAACATGTTCGCCACCTTCATGGCCAAGCCCATCGCCGGCGAGCCCGGCAGCGCCATGCACATCCACCAGAGCGTGGTGAGCAAAGCCACCGGCGAGAACATCTTCAGCAACCCCGACTTCACGGCCAGCAAGGAGTTCTACTGGTACATCGGCGGGCTGCAGAAGTACATCCCGGCGGCCATGGCCCTCTTCGCGCCCTACGTCAACAGCTACCGGCGCCTCGTGCGCAGCAACGCCGCACCCATCAACATCCAGTGGGGCACCGACAACCGCACCGTGGGCATCCGCAGCCCGGTGGCGGGCGCGGCGGCCCGGCGCGTGGAAAACCGCGTCATCGGCGCCGATGCCAACCCCTACGTGGCCCTGGCCGCCACGCTGGCTTGCGGCTACCTCGGCATCGTCAACCAGATCGAGCCGGCGCCCGAGTGCAAGGGCGACGCCTACCTCGGCGACTTCCAGCTGCCACGCAGCCTGGGCGAGGCGCTGATGCTGCTGCGCGAAGAAGCCGATCTCGCCGCCGTGCTGGGCCGCGAGTTCGTGACCGTCTACACCGAGGTCAAGGAGATCGAGTACGCCGAGTTCATGAAGGTGATCTCGCCTTGGGAGCGGGAGCACCTGCTCCTTCACGTCTGAAAGGCCCGCCATGCAACCCCACACTCCACGCAACACGCAGGACTGGCAGGCCGCCGACGCGGCGCACTTCCTCCACCCCTTCACCGACTTCAAGGGCCTGGCCCGCAAGGGCTCGCGGATCATCGAGCGCGCCGACAACATCTACCTCTGGGACAGCGACGGGCACAAGATCCTCGACGCCATGAGCGGCCTGTGGTGCGTGAACGTGGGCTACGGCCAGCAGGCGCTGGTGGACGCGGCCACGGCACAGCTCAAGCAGCTGCCCTTCTACAACGCCTTCTTCCAGACGGCCACGCCCCCGGCCATCCAGCTGGCCGAGGTGCTGGCCGAGGTCGCACCCGGCTTCCAGCACGTGTTCTTCAGTGGCAGCGGCAGCGAGGGCAACGACACCGTGGTGCGCATGGTGCGCCGCTACTGGGACGTGATGGGGCAGCCCGAGCGCACGGTCATCATCAGCCGCCACAACGCCTACCATGGCAGCACGATGGCCGGCGCCTCGCTGGGCGGCATGGCCGGCATGCACGCACAGGGCGGGTTGCCGATCCCGGGCATCGAGCACATCGAGCAGCCTTACTGGTGGGCACACGGCCGCCCGCAGGGGCTCAGCCGAGATGCGTTCGGCCTGCAGGCCGCGCGCTGGCTCGAAGAGCGCATCGAGGCCATCGGCGCGCACAAGGTCGCGGCCTTCATCGGCGAGCCCGTGCAGGGTGCCGGCGGCGTGATCATCCCGCCGGCCACCTACTGGCCCGAGATCGAGCGCATCTGCCGCAAGCACGGCATCCTGCTCGTGAGCGACGAGGTCATCTGCGGCTTCGGCCGCACCGGCCGCTGGTTCGGCAGCGAGACCCTGGGATTCCGGCCCGACCTCATGACCTTCGCCAAGGGCGTGACCAGCGGCTACATCCCGCTGGGCGGCGTGCTGGTGGGCAGCCGGGTGGCCGAGGCGCTCATCGAGCGCGGCGGCGAGTTCAATCACGGCTACACCTACAGCGGCCACCCGGTGGCCTGCGCCGTGGCCTTGGCCAACATCGCGCTCATCCGCGAGCAGCGGCTGGTGGAGCACGTGCACGACGACGTCGGGCCCTACCTTGCCGCGCGGTACCGCGAACTGGCCGAGCACCCGCTGGTGGGCGACGCCGAGACCTGCGGGCTGATGGGGGCTTTGCTGCTCGTCAAGGACAAGGCCACCGGCGTGGCCTTTCCCGACGAGGTCCAGATCGGCATGGTGTGCCGAGGCCATTGCTTCCGCGAGGGCCTGATCATGCGTGCCGTCGGCGACCGCATGATCATTGCCCCGCCCCTGGTGATCACGCGTGCGCAGATCGACGAGATGGTGGCGCTGATCCGTCGTTGCCTCGATCTGACGTTGGCGGAAGCCCGGGGGCAGGGCTGGGCCCGCTGATTGCTAGACTGATCTTACCGTCCGGAGGATGACCGCATGAAGACGAAGTTCGCCCTGATCGCCACCCTCGCCGCGGCCTGCGCGGCCGTGCTGCCGGCCCAGGCCCAGGAAGAGGAAAAGGTCCTCAACATCTACAACTGGTCCGACTACATCGCCGAGGACACGATCCGCAACTTCGAGCGCGAGACCGGCATCCGGGTGCGCTACGACAACTTCGACAACAACGAGATCGTCCACGCCAAGCTGGTGGCGGGCAAGACGGGCTACGACATCGTCATCCCGAGCTCCCACTGGGCCAAGCTGCAGATGGACGGCGGCCTGCTGCGCCAGCTCGACAAGAGCCTGCTGCCCAATCTGAAGAACCTCGACCCCGCCGTGCAGTCCCAGTTGGCGCGCATGGACCCGGGCAACAACTTCATGGTCAACTGGCTGTGGGGCTACACCACGGTGGGCATCAACGTCGACAAGGTCAAGGCGGCCCTGGGCAACCTGCCCATGCCCGACAACGCCTGGGACCTGGTGTTCAAGCCCGAGTACGTGAGCCGCCTCAAGAGCTGCGGCGTGAGCTTCCTCGACAGCGCCACCGAGGTGGTGCCCGCCGCCCTGCACTACCTGGGCCGGCCGTCGTTCAGCAAGAACCCCTCGGACTACGCCGCCGCCGCGCAACTGCTGCGCAGCGTGCGCCCGCACGTCACGCTGTTCAGCAGCTCGGGCTACATCAACGACATGGCCAGCGGCAGCATCTGCGTGGCCCTGGGCTGGAGCGGCGACATCGGCCAGGCGCGCCAGCGCGCCATCGACGGCAAGACCGGCCAGAACATCCAGACGCTGATCCCCCGCACCGGTGGCCTGCTGTTCTTTGATGTCATGGTGATCCCGGCCGATGCACCAAGGCCGGGCAACGCGCACAAGTTCATCAACTACATCCTGCGCCCCGAGGTGCACGCCGCTATCGCCAACAAGGTGCTCTACGCCAACCCCAACGCCGAGAGCCGGCGCCACATCAAGCCCGAGGTGGCCAACAACCCCACGGTGTTCCTCAGCCCGCAAGACATGTCGAAGATGGTGCCGCCCGACGCCATCAACAACGACCTGCGGCGCCTGATGACACGCACCTTCACCTCGTTCAAGACTGGTCTCTAACCGTGAGCCCCGGGGTTTGTCGCTGCGCGCCTTCGCCACCCCGCGAGGGGGCCGGCGGCCGCCTTGCGGCGGCCCGGCGACGTCCGCGCCCGCACCCATGAACCCAAGCACCGAGAAGCCGGCGTTCCTGCAGATCCAGGACGTCGTCAAGGACTTCAACGGCTTCAAGGCCGTCAACCAGGTCAGCCTGGACATCGCCAAGGGCGAGATCTTCGCGTTGCTGGGCTCATCGGGCTGCGGCAAGAGCACGCTGCTGCGCATGCTGGCCGGCTTCGAGCAGCCGACCTCGGGCCGCATCGTGCTGGAGGGGCAAGACCTGGCCGGCCTGCCGCCCTACCAGCGGCCGATGAACATGATGTTCCAGAGCTATGCGCTGTTTCCGCACCTCACGGTCTGGGACAACATCGCGTTCGGCCTCCGGCGCGAGGGTCTGCCGTCCGACACAGTGGCCGAGCGCGTGGAGGCCATGCTCAAGCTGGTGCAGCTTTCCAAGTTCGCCAAGCGCAAGCCGCACCAGCTCTCGGGCGGCCAGCAGCAGCGCGTGGCACTGGCGCGCAGCCTGGCCAAGCAGCCGCGCCTGCTGTTGCTCGACGAGCCGCTGGGCGCACTCGACAAGAAACTGCGCGAGCAGACGCAGATCGAGCTCGTCAACATCATCGAAAGCGTGGGCGTGACCTGCGTGATGGTGACGCACGACCAGGAAGAGGCCATGACCATGGCCTGCCGCATCGCCATCATGAGCGAGGGACGCTTCCTGCAGGTGGGCGCGCCGGGCGATCTTTACGAAACGCCGGCCACGCGCTTCGTGGCCGACTTCATCGGCAACGTCAACCTCATGGCCGGCACGCTCGACGAAGACGAGGCCGACCACTGCGTGGTGGGCAACGCCGACTGCCGGCACTACGTGGGACACGGCATCACCGGCACGCAAGGCATGGCGGTGACGGTGGCGCTGCGGCCCGAGAAGATCCACCTCTCGCGCCATCAGCCGCTGGGGCCCGACGGCCAGCCCGACCCCTACAACACGGCCCGGGGCACGATCAAGGAGATGTCCTACTTCGGCAGCTACACCGTGTTCCACGTGCAGCTGGGCAGCGGTGCCTTGCTCAAGGTGAGCCTGGCCAACACGCAGCGCCACCGCGACGACGACTACACCTGGGGCGACACGGTCTGGGCGCACTGGTCGCGCTCGGCCCACGTGGTGCTCACGCAGTGAACCTGGCATGGGTGCGGCGCCGATGAACGCCTTCCAGCGCCTGGTGATCAGCACCTTTGGTGGGCGTGGGCTCGTCATCGCGCTGCCCTTCCTGTTCCTGCTGCTGTTCTTCATGGCGCCGTTCTTCATCGTCGGCAAGATCAGCGTCTCCGAGATGGAGACCGTCACGTTCAAGGACATCCTCACCTGGTCCGAGGGCGTGTTGACGGTCTCGCTGAAGTTCGGCAGCTACCAGTTCATCGCCGCCGATCCGCTGTACTGGCAGACCTATCTCAACAGCCTGCAATACGCCGGGGCGACCACGCTGCTGTGCCTGTTCATCGGCTACCCCTTCGCCTACTTCATGGCGCGCGCCAAGAGCACGGTGCAGCCGGCGCTGCTGATGCTGGTGATGCTGCCCTTCTGGACGAGCTTCCTGCTGCGCGTGTACGCCTGGCGCGGGCTGCTCACCGACGGCGGCTGGGTGGCCGAGCTCGTCGTCGGCCTCGGCCTGGACCGGGTGCTGTACGCCCTGGGCATGATCAGCGCGCCCGGCAACCTCATGCACACGCCGTTTTCGCTCGTGCTGGGCATGACCTACACCTATCTGCCCTTCATGATCCTGCCGCTGTACGCCAGCCTCGCGAAGATGGATCTGCGCCTGCTGGAGGCCGCGGCCGACCTCGGCGCCACCCCGTGGACGGCGTTCTGGAAGATCACCGTGCCGCTGTCCAAGGCCGGCATCATCGCCGGCAGCATGCTGGTGTTCATTCCGTGCATCGGCGAGTTCGTGATCCCCGAGCTGCTCGGCGGCCCCGAGACGCTGATGATCGGCCGCGTGCTCTGGGACGAGTTCTTCAGCAACAACGACTGGCCGATGGCCTCGAGCGTGGCCGTGGTGATGATCCTGCTGATCATCGTGCCGCTGGCGATCTTCAACAAATACCAGGCCGAGGCGGCCGAGCAGCGGTGAGCACACCATGAGGGCCGCCGACTTCAACCGCTGGTTCAGCCGGGGCTGGCTGTCTGCGGGCTTTCTGTTCCTGTACCTGCCGATCGTTGCGCTGATCGTCTTCTCGTTCAACGACTCGCCCATCCCCAACGTCTGGCGCGGTTTCACGCTCAAGTGGTACGAGGCCCTGCTGCGCGACCAGGAGATGCTCTCCGGCCTGTGGCTGAGTCTCAAGATCGCGCTGCTCACGGCCTGCGGCTCGGTGGTGCTGGGCACGCTGGCGGCTTTTGCCCTCGTCAAGTACAAGCGTTTCAAGGGACGCACGCTGTTCTCCGGCATGGTCAGCGCCCCGTTGGTGATGCCCGAGGTGGTGGTGGGCCTGAGCCTGCTGCTCATGATGGTCAGCGTGCAGCGCGCGCTGGGCTTTCCCGAGCGCGGCCTGTTCACCATCTGGCTCGGGCACCTGCTGCTGGGCATGGCCTACGCCACCGTGGTGGTGCAGGCCCGGCTGCAAGACCTCAACCCCCAGCTCGAAGAAGCCGCCATGGACCTGGGTGCGAAGCCGCACCAGGTGTTCTGGCTGGTCACGCTGCCCATGATCGCGCAGAGCCTGGTCTCGGCCTGGCTGCTGACCTTCACGCTCAGCCTCGACGACGTCGTGCTGTCGGCCTTCCTCTCGGGCCCCGGCTCGACGACGATGCCGCTGGTGATCTTTTCGCGCGCGAGGCTGGGGCTCAATCCCAGCGTCAACGCCGTGGCCACGGTGACCGTGGTCGTGGTGGCCGTGGGCGTGGTGCTCGCGAGCTACCTCATTGCGCGCGGCGAACGCCGCCGCCAGCAGGAGATGGCCGCCGCCACCCGCGGCTGAGCCCTGATCGAGAACCCA
This sequence comes from Ideonella sp. WA131b, assembly GCA_023657425.1. NCBI lineage: Bacteria > Pseudomonadati > Pseudomonadota > Betaproteobacteria > Burkholderiales > Sphaerotilaceae > Ideonella > Ideonella sp. WA131b. The sequence continues at coordinate 105,218 of JAGTJW010000002.1, read as the reverse complement.
CAACCGGCCGAGGAGAACCCATGACCTGCCCTGCCCCGAACACCGCGCTCCGCGCCATTGCCGCCGCCGCCCTCGTCACCACCGCACTGCCCGCGGCCGCGCAGGGCCAGGACGCGCTGCTGCAGGAGATCAAGGCGCTGCGCGAGCGCGTGGAGCAGCTGGAGCGGCAGGCGCGCGCCCAGCCGGCCGCGCCCAAACCGGGCGAGTGGGGCATGACGCCGGAGCAGGCGCGCGAGGTCAGCCGCATCGCCGTCAAGACCGAGGCGTTGCAGGACAACTTCACCGACCAGGGCTTCAAGGGCCTGAAGATCAGCGGCCAGATCGATCCCACCTACATCGTCAACCGCCGCCAGAATGACCGCACCTTCGTCTTCCTGAACAACGGCGACGCGCGCTACACCTACGACAACGGCTACTTCGGCATGGCCGTCATCGACTTCGAGAAAGAGACCGAAGGCGGCACGAAGTGGAAGCTGACCCTGGCGCCCGAGCGCGGCACCGGTGCGGTGGCCAACAGCCGATCCATCGTGCACGAGGCCTCGGTGTCGCTGCCGCTGTCCGACCTGCAGACCCGCCTGTGGCTGGGCCAGATCCCCGACTGGACGGGCTACGAGATCACGCTGCCGGCCGGCAACAAGCTGATCACGCACAACCTGCTCTTCGATTTCACGGCGCCCACGAACTACACCGGTGCCGTGCTCGACGTGACGCGCGGCAAGTGGTGGAGCCGCGTCGGCCTGGCCAACTTCAACAGCGCACGCCAGAGCCCAGGCAACAACTCGCCGGTCATCATCTACCGGGTTGACTACTCCAAGGGCGAGTTCTCGGGCTTCGGCTTCAGCGGGGTGCACGGGAAGATCCCCAACTTCGCGGCCGACGGCACCTACAGCGTCGACACCGGGGAGACCGACCCGGACACCGGCGATGCGATTTTCGAGGACACGCCTTTCCCGGGCGCCGGCAAGAACACCATGGCCAACCTCTTCGAGGTCGACGCCTACTTCACGCGCGGCGACTGGAGCCTGTACGGCCAGGTCAGCTTCGGCCAGCAGAAGCGTGCCGCCATCTACAACAGCGACGGCCAGTTGCGCGACGCGCGCTGGTGGGGTCTGTCAAGCACGGTGGCCTACAAGGTCACGCCGCGTCTGGAAGGCGTGCTGCGTGCCGACTACATCAACAACAAGAAAAACGGCGGCGGCCTGCTCGGCTACAGCTTTGACGACGGCATCAACGGCATCGGCCGGGGCCTCGACGCCGACGGCAACTACGCCAAGAGCGAGAGCGTGGGCAGCAACCGCTGGGCGCTCACGCTGGGCATGAACTACCTCTACGACGAGAACACCGTCGTCAAGTTCGAGCTGCGCCAGGACGGTGCCAGCCAGCCGGTCTTCTACGACACCAAGAGCAGCCGCTACTACAAGAGCAACACGCTGCTCGGCGCTTCGGTGGTCGTGAGCTTCTGATGGCTGCCGTCGACTGGGCGGCGCGCGCCGCCGCGCTGGCCATCGACGGCCGCGCCGTCATCGACGGCCAGCGTCGCACGGCCGTCAGCGGCGAGACCTTTGCCTGCCTGAGCCCCATCGACGGTCGCGTGTTGGCATCGGTGGCGCGCGGCGCGGCAGCCGACGTGGACGCCGCCGTGGCCAGCGCCCGCGCCGCCTTCGAAGACCGCCGCTGGTGCGGCAAGCCCCCGGCGGCGCGCAAGAAGGTCCTGCAGCGTTTTGCCGACAAGATCCTCGGCGCCCGCGACGAGCTCGCGCTGCTGGAGACGCTGGACATGGGCAAGCCCATCCAGTATTCGCTCACGGTCGATGTGCCCAGCACCGCACGCACCATCGCCTGGTACGCCGAGGCCGTGGACAAGGTCTACGACGAGATCGCACCCACGCCGGCTTCGGCGCTGGCCCTGATCACGCGCGAGCCGGTGGGGGTGGTGGGCGCCATCGTGCCCTGGAACTACCCCATGATCATGGCCGCCTGGAAGCTGGGGCCTGCGTTGGCGGCCGGCAACTCGGTGGTGCTCAAGCCCAGCGAGAAGAGCCCGCTCACGGCGCTGCGCCTGGCCGAACTCGCCGTGGAGGCCGGGCTGCCGCCGGGCGTGTTCAACGTCGTGCCCGGCTACGGCCCCGAGGCCGGCGAGGCGCTGGCGCTGCACCTGGACGTGGATGCACTCGGCTTTACGGGCAGCACGCGCACCGGCCGCCGCATGCTGGAGTACGCCGGCCGCAGCAACCTCAAGCGCGTGTTCAACGAGCTCGGCGGCAAGAGCGCCTTCGTGGTGTTCGACGACTTCGCCGACGTCGAGCGCGCCGCCAAGACCGTGGCCGCCAGCCTGTTCTTCAACCAGGGCGAGAGCTGCAACGCGCCTTCGCGCGTGCTGGTGCACGAGCGCATCGCTCAGCGCTTCACCGAGATCGTCGCCGCCGAGGCGCCGCAGTACGCGCCCGGCCACCCGCTCGACCCCGGCACCGTGCTCGGCGCCCTCGTCGACGAGCCGCAGATGAGCACCGTGCTGCGCTACATCGAAGCCGGCAAGAGCGAAGGTGCGCGCCTCGTCACCGGTGGCCGCCGCGTGCGCGAGGACACGGGCGGCTTCTTCGTGGAGCCCACGGTCTTCGACGGCGTCGTCAACAGCATGACCATTGCGCGCGAGGAGATCTTCGGCCCCGTCATGGGCATCCTCACGTTCAGGACCGAGGCCGAGGCCGTGGCCATCGCCAACGCCAGCGCCTACGGGCTGCAGGCCAGCGTCTGGAGCGACAAGCTCAGCCGCGCCCACCGCGTGGCGCGCGCGCTGCGCGCCGGCACCGTGCACGTGAACCAGTACGACGAGGACGACATCACCGTCCCCTTCGGTGGCGTCAAGCAAAGCGGCAACGGCCGCGACAAGAGCTTGCACGCCTTCGACAAGGTGACCGAGCTCAAGACCACCTGGATCCGCATCGACCCGGCATGATCGATCCCGCCGTTCGGGCTGAGCCTGTCGAAGCCCTGCAGACACGCCTTGCGGCCGCCGGCATCCACACGCTTCTGGTGCAGTTTGCCGACGTGCACGGCACTGCCAAGGGCAAGCTGGTGCCGCTGGCTCAACTGCCCGAACTGCTGGCCACGGGCGCCGGCTTCGCCGGCCCGTCCATCTGGGGCACTGGCCTGCCGCGCACGGGCCCGCGCGCCGAGTACTGCGCACGCGGCGATGCCGCCACCATCCAGCCCCTGCCCTGGCTGCCCGGCGTGGCGCGCATCGTGGGCGACGGCTTTGTCGATGGCCAGCCCTTCGAGGCCTGTCCGCGCCAGGTGCTGCACCGCGCACTGGCGCGGCTGCGCGCCGCGGGCTTGTCGATGCAGTTGGGCATCGAACCCGAGTTCTTCCTGCTCAAGCGCGATGCTGCCGGCCGCATCGTGGCGGCCGACGACCACGACCGGCTGTCCAAGCCCAGCTACGACCTCGCCTCGCTGCAGCGGCCCTGGCCCTTGCTGCACGAACTGCGAGCCGCGCTCGAGGCCTGCGGCTTCGAGGTGCAGCAGATCGACCACGAAGACGCGCACGGCCAGTACGAGCTGAACTGGCGCCATGCCGAGGCGCTGGCCAGCTGCGACCGGCTGATGCTGTTCAAGCTGGCCGCGCAGGCGCTGGCCGAACGCCACGGGCGCCTGTTCTCGATGATGCCCAAGCCCTTCGAAGGTCAGCCGGGCAGCGGGCTGCACTTCCATGTCTCGCTGTGGCGAGGCGCGGCCACACCGGCCGACGAGGCCGCTCTGCGCCACTTCATCGGCGGCGTGCTGGCCCACGCGCGCGCACTCACCGCGCTGGCCGCGCCCACCGTCAACTCGTACAAGCGGCTTGGGGCCACGGCGTCGATCAGCGGCACCACCTGGTCGCCGGCCGTCGTGGCCCACGGCCCCAACAACCGAACGGCCCCGGTGCGCACGCTGCCCGGGCGCTTCGAGTGGCGCGTGCCTGATGCCTCGGCCAACGTCTACCTGGCCTGCGCGACGCTCATCGACGCCGGCCTGGACGGCCTCGCCCGCCGCCTCGACCCCGGACCGGCCTGCACGCACGACCTCTCCGAAGTGCCGCACCCCGAACTGCCGCGCCTGCCCGCGCTGCTGGACGAAGCGCTGGATGCACTCGAAGCCGATGCCGTGGTGACGGCCACGCTCGGCCCGGCGCTGCTGCGCGAGTTCGTGGCGCTCAAGCGCGCCGAGTCCCAGGCCTGGCGCAGCCACGTGTCGGACTGGGAACGCGAGCGCCACGCCACCGCGTTCTGACGCCGCCGCAGTGACTTCGCACCCACCGGCCTGGGCCTACGCCAGCCTCGCCGCCAGCATGGCGCTGGTGGGCAGCTACGTGGGCCTGAGCAAGCTGCTGGTGGCCGTGTTCCCGGTGCTGCTGCTGGCCTGGCTGCGCTTCGGCATCGCCGCCGTGGCCATGGCGCACTGGGTGCGGCGGCGCCCGGGCGAGCCGGCGCTGTCGCGCCCCGACCGCGTGCTGTTGTTCTGGGAGAGCTTCCTCGGCAACTTCCTCTTCAGCATCTGCATGCTTTATGGCGTGGCGCTGAGTTCCGCACTGGCCGCTGGAGTGACCATGGCCGCCATCCCGGCGACAGTGGCGCTGATGTCGTGGCTGTTCCTGGGCGAGCGCATCACGCCGCGCGTGGCCGGCGCCATCGGTTGCGCGGCGCTGGGCATCGGCCTGCTGGCGCTGGCCCGGGTTGGCGAGGGCGGCGCCGGCACTGCGTCTGCCGCCTCGCCATGGGGCTATGCACTGCTGCTCGCGGCGGTGGTCTGCGAGGCCAGCTACGTCGTCATCGGCAAGCGGCTCAGCGGCCGCGTGCCGGCGCGGCGCATCAGTGCGCTGATCAACCTGTGGGGGCTGGCGCTGGTCACGCCCTTCGGGCTGTGGCAGGCCTTGTCCTTCGACTTCGGCGCCGTCACCGGGCCCACCTGGGGGCTGTTGGTGTTCTACGCCGTGGCTGCCAGCATGGTGACGGTGTGGCTGTGGATGCAGGGGCTGCGGCACGTGCCCTCGTCGCGCGCCGGGGTCTTCACGGTGATGCTGCCGGTGAGCGCCGCGCTGGTGGGCATCGGTGTGCTGGGCGAATCTTTCGGCGCCGTCCACGTGCTGGCCTTCGGGCTGGGACTGGCGGGGCTGCTGCTGGCCACCTGGCCAGACAAGGCCAACACATGAATCAACGCGAACTGGATCTCGTGGTGTTTGGCGCCACGGGCTACACGGGCCGTCTGGTGGCCGAGGTGATGGCCCTGCACGGCGGCGGCGACGGCTTGCGCTGGGCGCTGGCCGGGCGCAGCGGCGGCAAGCTGCGCGCCTTGGCCGCGGCGCTGGGACTGGCCCGAGACCACCCGCTGATCGAGGCCGATGCAGGCGACCCGGCCGCCCTGCTGCGCCTGGCGCTGCGCACGCGGGCCGTCATCAGCACCGTCGGGCCGTATCAGTTGGGCGGCGAGGCGCTGTTGCGGGCCTGCATCGCCGCCTGCACCCACTACCACGACCTCTGCGGCGAGCCGGCCTGGATGGCCGCAATGATCCGCCGACATGACGCTGCGGCGCGCGCCAGCGGCGCCCGCATCGTGTTCTCCTGCGGCTTCGACTCCGTGCCTTTCGATCTGGGCGTCCTGGCGCTTCAGTACCTGGCGCGCTCGCGCACGGGCCAGGCGCTGGGCGCGGTGAAGTCGCGCGTGCTGGTGATGAAGGGGGGCTACTCCGGCGGCACCGCGGCCAGCCTGCTGGCCACGCTGGCGGCCACGGCGCGCGACCCGCAGGCGGCGCGCGACATGGCCAACCCGTTTGCGCTGGTGCCCGACTTCCAGGGCCCGCCGCAGCCCTCGACGGCCGAGGTGAGCTACGACGACGACCTCGGCCAGTGGAGCGCGCCCTTCGTGATGGCGGCCATCAACACCAAGAACGTGCACCGCACCAACGCGCTGCTGGGCCACCGCTGGGGCGAGGGCTTCGTGTACGACGAGCGCATCGCCTGCGGCGCCGGCCTGGAAGGCGAGTTGCGCGCGCGCGGCGTCGTCCGCCAGCAGCGTCTGCAAGACCGGCTGCTGGCTTCGCGGCCCGGCCGCGCGCTGCTGCGGCACCTGGTGTTGCCCGGCCCCGGCAAAGGCCCGTCGCCGGCCGCGCGCGAGGCCGGCCGCTACGAGATCCACGTCAGCGGTCTGGGCGCCGACGGCCAGCGCCATGCGCTGCGCGTGATCGGCCGGCGCGACCCCGGCTACGGCGCCACCAGCCGCGTCATCGTGGCCTGCGCGCGCACCCTGCTGCGCCAGGACGCCGCGCCCGCAGGGCTCCTCACCCCGGGCGCCGCGCTGGGAATGGACGCCCTGCCCGAGCTGGAACGGCTGGCCGAGCTGCGCTTCGTGCCGGAGTCGCTCGGCGAGGCGAAGGGGGCATGAAAGGCTGAGGAGCCCCGCCCGCGCTGCGTCGATGGCTTGTCGCCCACCAACCCGGCGTCGCGGGCGACGGCTCAAGACCGGGCTGCGGCGATCAGAAGCTCGCCCACTCGTCGTCGGTGCCGGTCTTCTGCGGCGCTGATTCGGCTGCCTGTGCCGCCTCGGGCGCCTTGGCCGGCGGCGCCGCAGGGAGCGGTGCCGCCGCCTTCTTGCCGAATTCGGGTCGCGTCACATGGGTGGCCCGAACCGGGCTGCGACGCCCGATGCTGTGGCCATCCTGCGGGGCGGCGGCTGTCGGCGTGGCTGTGGCCTGCGGGCCGTGCGCGAGCTTGAACACGCTCACCGTCCGCACCAGGGTATCGGCCTGGGTCTTCAGGCTCTCCGCGGCGGCGGCGCTCTGTTCCACCAGCGCGGCGTTCTGCTGCGTGGCCTGGTCCATCTGGGTCACGGCCTGACCCACTTGGCCGACGCCGCTGCTCTGCTCCACCGAAGCCGAGCTGATCTCACCGACGATGTCGGTCACGCGACGGATCGAACTCACCACCTCGTCCATGGTCTGCCCGGCCTTGCCGACCAGGGCAGTGCCTTCCTCGACACGCTCCACGCTGGCACCGATCAGACTCTTGATCTCCTTGGCCGCCTCGGCGCTGCGCTGCGCCAGGCTGCGGACTTCGCTGGCCACGACGGCAAACCCGCGACCTTGCTCGCCGGCACGCGCCGCTTCCACCGCGGCATTCAGCGCCAGGATGTTGGTCTGGAAAGCGATGCCATCGATGGTGCCGATGATGTCGGCAATGCGACGCGAGCTGTCGCTGATGCCCTTCATGGTCTCGACCACCTGACCCACGACTTCGCCGCCCTTGACCGCCACGCCCGAGGCGGCGCGCGCCAGCTGGTTGGCCTGCTGGGCGTTGTCGGCGTTCTGGCGCACCGTCGTGCCCAGCTCTTCCATCGTGGCGGCGGTCTGCTGCAGCGAACTGGCCTGCTGCTCCGTGCGGTGGCTCAGGTCCTTGTTGCCCTGGGCGATCTGCGCGCTGGCCGTGGCCACGTTCTCGGCATTGGCACGCACCTCGACCACCACGCGGGTCAGCGAGGTCTGCATCTCGCCCAAGGCTGCGATGAGGGGCGAGAACTCGTCGCGTCTGGGGTCGACCACCGCTCGGGCGAAGTCGCCATCACGAACCCGTTCGGCGGTTTCCCGCGCCTCGCGCACCCGGCCCCGCAGCTGGTTGCCCACGGTCCAGGCCAGCAACATCAGGCCCAGGGAGATGGCGATGCCCATTGCGATGACGCCGTTGCGCGTGCTCGTGGCCGGCCCTCGCACCGCGGCGATCTGGGAACGCAGGGTGTCTTCCTGGTAGTTGACCGTCTCGGAGATCTGGGTAAGCAGCGCGTCGCGCGCAGGGATGGTCTTGTCCACCAGGAAGGCGAAGGCCCCGGCGGTGTCGCCTGCCTTGATCAAGCCGATGTTCTCGCCGCCCACCGTCCAGAAGTTCGCCATGGCGGCCTTCAAGCCACCGATGCGCTTGCGGCCCGCATCGGTGGACAAGTTCTTCTCGAACTCGGCCATCAGCGCGTCGATGTTGGACTTGAGCTGGCCGATGCTGGCCAGGGTTGCGGCCCGCTCTTCGGGCGTGCGCGCCAACATGGCGTGGCGCACCTGGAGCGAGCTGCGGGTGATGGCCAGTTCGACGTCGGCCATGCGATCGAGCTGCGGCACCAGCACGCGCTCGGCGCGCTCCGTGCCGGCGTCGATCTGGCCGAGCTGCTGGGCCGTGTAGACCGAAGAGGCCACGAGGCCGACGATGACCAACGCGACGGCGGTGTACAAGCGGCCGGTGAGGCCAATCGACTTGATCAGTGTCATGTTCCGATTCACTTCACAAAAGGGGCGGTTTGATGTTGATCGGGTGTTCATGGGGGATGGGATGCGGACCTCAGCGCGCTCAGGCCCATCTGCTCGGGATCGCGTCCATCACGGAGTCCATATCGTCCACAACCGGGGCAACATGAGCCCGAGAAAAAGTCCCTGCTTGGCATACTTGATTCGGCCGGGCGGGTGGACCCGAGATCGGCTGACCGTGCGGCCACCGATGGCTCACGACCGCCGCGCGCGGCCGTAGTCTCGGAAGCGCTCCTGCACCTCGGCCATGTCGGCGGGGCTGAGCAGCGCGGGCTCACCCACGGCCATGGCCTGCAGGTAGACGCCGCACAGCGCCTCGATCTCCGTCAGCACCTTCTCGGCCTGTGCCAGGCTGCTGCCGGCCGCGATGAGGCCGTGGTTGGCCAGCAGGCAGGCATCCACCTCGGCCAGGGCCGCGCCCACGCCCTGCGACAGCGCCTCGGTGCCGAACAGGTGGTAGGGCACCAGCGGCACTTCGTGGCCACCGGCGATGGCCACCATGTAGTGGAAGGGCGGCAACGGCCGCCGCAGGCAGGCCAGCGCCGTGGCGTGCGGGCTGTGGGTGTGCAGCACGGCCTGGCGGCCGGGCCGCGCGCGGTGTGCCGCCAGGTGAAAGTGCCACTCGCTGCTGGGCTGCCAGCGCCCGCGCACCTGCGCCCCATCGAGCGAGAGCCACACCAGATCGTCCGGCTCGACCTCGGCGCCCATGCCGGTGGGCGTGATCCACACGCCCTGCCCCGCCGCGTCGCGCACGCTGGCGTTGCCGGTGCTGCCGCGGTTGAGACCGTGCGCATCGAGCCGGCGCACGGTGGCCACCAGCTCTGCGCGGCGGGCCTCGTCGGCGCTCATGGGGCTGTGTTCATGTGGCCATCAACGCCCGCAGCGCTGCCTCGGCGGCAGGCACCACCCCGCGCTCGGTGACCAAAGCCGACACCAGCCGGGCCGGCGTCACATCGAACGCAGGGTTGGCGGCGGGCGTGCCCTCGGGGGCGATGGCCACCTCCACCACCTCGCCCGCCGCGGTGCGGCCCGCCAGGTGCGTGACTTCTCGGGCGCGCCGCTCCTCGATGGGGATCTCGCCCAGGCCGTCGGCCACGGCCAGATCGAGCGTCGAGGTGGGCATGGCCACGAAGAAGGGCACGCCGTTGTCGTGCGCCGCCAGCGCCTTGAGGTAGGTGCCGATCTTGTTGCAGACGTCGCCGCGTGCGGTGACGCGGTCGCAGCCGACGATGACGAGGTCCACCTGCCCGTGCTGCATCAGATGGCCGCCCGCGTTGTCGGCCACCAGTGTGTGCGGCACGCCGGCTTGGCCCAGCTCCCAGGCCGTGAGGCCGGCGCCCTGGTTGCGCGGGCGTGTCTCGTCCACCCACACGTGCAGCGGCAGGCCCGCGGCATGGGCCTGGTAGAGGGGCGAGGTGGCCGTGCCCCAGCCCACGGTGGCCAGCCAGCCGGCGTTGCAGTGCGTGAGCACGTTCAGCGGGCGGCCTGGGCCCACGCCCCGGCGTGCCGCGATGTCGCGCAGCAGCGGCAGGCCGTGCTCGCCGATGCGGCGGTTGACCGCCACGTCCTCGTCGGCGATGGCGCCGGCCAGCGCCCAGGCGGCTGCGGCGCGTGCGGCCACCGGCAGCGCCCGCACGTGCTGCGCCACGCGGTCCAGCGCCCAGGCCAGGTTCACGGCCGTGGGGCGCGCGGCCTTCAGCCACGTGGTCTGGGCCTCGAGTGCGGCGTCGCCCGCATCGGCACGCAAGGCCAGCGCCAGGCCATAGGCGGCGGTGGCGCCGATGAGCGGTGCGCCGCGCACCACCATCTCGCGGATGGCGTGGTGCACGGCCTCGGGCGTGGCCAGGGTCTCGAAGGCCAGGCGGTGCGGCAAGAGGCGCTGGTCGATCACCACCACGGCGTCGCCGCCGGGGGCCACGGCCAGGGGGCGCAGCGTGGCCGGGGAGTAGCCGCCGGGCATGGTCACGCCGGGCTCAGGCTGCACGGCCCAGCACGCGGCCGGCGATGCCCGAGAGCATGTTCACCATCGCCGGGTCGCGCGCCTCGGGTGCGGTGATCAGCGCGTGCTCCAGCGCTGTGCGGCAGGGGCAGGCGGCGGCCTCGGGGTCGTGCGTCACATCGTGCGCCAGGCCGGCCACCAGGGTGCGCGCGGCACCGGCATTGGCCAGCAGCACCTGGATCACCGCGTCCACCGTCACCGCGTCGTGCGCCGGGTGCCAGCAGTCGAAGTCGGTGACCATGCCGACGCTGGCATAGCAGATCTCGGCCTCGCGCGCGAGCTTGGCCTCGGGCAGGTTGGTCATGCCGATGACGCTGCAGTTCCACGACCGGTACAGCGCGCTCTCGGCGCGGGTGCTGAACTGCGGCCCCTCGATGCACAGGTAGGTGCCGCCGCGCACGTGGCGCACGCCCTGGCGCTGCAGCGCACGCCCGACAGGGTCGCCCAGACGCGGGCACACCGGGTCGGCCATCGAGACATGGGCCACGAGCCCGCGGCCGAAGAAGCTGCTCGGGCGCTGCGCGGTGCGGTCGATGAACTGGTCGACGATCACAAAGCTGCCCGGCGGGAGGTCGGCGCGCAAGCTCCCCACGGCCGAGAGCGACAGGATGTCGGTCACGCCCAGGCTCTTGAGCGCGGCCACGTTGGCGCGGTAGTTCACCTCGGACGGCGGGATGCGGTGCCCGCGGCCGTGGCGTGGCAGAAAGGCCAGCTCGGCGCTGCCGGCCTCGGTGACCAGCCGGCCACGGAAGATGGCGTCGGACGGTGCGCCCCAGGGCGTGTCGACCTCGACCCAGCGGGTGTCGACGAGGCCCGGCAGGTCGTACAGGCCGCTGCCGCCGATGATGCCCAGCACGGGCGCGGGAGAAGACGGTTCGCTCATGCCGGCGATGTTAGGCCAGCGCCCGTGCGGCCATGGCTTCGCGGGCCAGGCGCATCACGGTGCTCGGGCGCTCGCCCTTGAGGCGGTGGTCGCTCCACACCTGGCGCCAGCGCCGCGCGCCGGGCTGGCCGTTGTACAGGCCCAGCAGGTGGCGGCTGGCATGCGACCAGGGCGTGCCCTGCCCGGCCAGGCCTTCCATGTAGGCCACAAAGGCCTCTTCCACAGCCTCGCGCGTGCCGACGGCGGGCGCGGAGGCGCCCAGAAAGCGCGTGTCCCAGCCGGCCATCGCCCAGGGCTCGTGGTAGGCGTGGCGGCCGACCATGGCGCCGTCGACATGCTGCAGCTGTTCGGCCAGCGCCTCGTCGTTGGTCAGCCCGCCGTTGATCGCGATGGTGAGCGCCGGGAAGTCGCGCTTGAGACGGTGCACCCGTTCGTAGCGCAGGGGCGGGATCTCGCGGTTCTCCTTGGGGCTCAGGCCTTGCAGCCAGGCATTGCGCGCGTGCACGATGAACACTGTGCAGCCGCCGCGCCGGTGCACGGTGCCGACAAAATCGCGCACGACGTCGTAGCTATCGCCGCGGTCGATGCCGATGCGGTGTTTCACCGTCACCGGCAGCGTGCAGGCCTCGCGCATCGCGGCCACGCCATCGGCCACGAGCACGGGCTCCGCCATCAGGCAGGCCCCGAAGGCGCCCCGCTGCACGCGCTCGCTCGGGCAGCCGCAGTTGAGGTTGACCTCGTCGTAGCCCCAGCGCTCGGCCAGCCTGGCGCAAGCGGCCAGGTCTTCGGGCTCGCTGCCGCCGAGCTGCAGCGCCACCGGGTGCTCGGCCTCGCTGTAGTCCAGGTGGCGCGGCACGTCGCCGTGCAGCAGCGCACCCGTGGTCACCATCTCGGTGTACAGCCGCGTGTGGCGGGTGATGAGCCGGTGCAGCACGCGGCAATGGCGATCCGTCCAGTCCATCATCGGGGCGACGGACAGGCGCCAGGGATGCGCGAAGGGGGCAGTCAAGGGGCGTCTCGTGTCGGGTACTCGGCAGCGGCAGGGGCCGCGCGGGCGATGCGGTCTTGGCCCGCACCGCGTGGATCAGATCACCCGCGTCTCCCGGCTGATCGGGCCAAAACGCGCCCAGCCTTGCGCCGTCATCACCCAGCCGATGGGCTGGCCGATGCGGGGATCGGTGTTGAGCACGATGTCGCCCACGGCGGCACGCGGCGCCTGGGGCCCGCGGGGCAGCCCGCCGGCCGTGATGCGAACCTCGGGCCCATGGCCCGACAGCGCGCGCAGCGCCAGGCTGCCGCCCGCCAGATCACCCGCTGCATGGATGTCGGCTCCGCTGCGGATGTCCGCCTCGCTGCTGATGGGCCCGGAGGCGCTGATGGGCCCGGAGGCCTCAAGCCCGCTGGTGGCGGCCAGCACGCCGCCATCGATGCTGGCCTTGAAGTCCTGGGTGGAAAAACCCATGGCCTCGCTGCCATTGCTGATCGCGGGGCTGTTGAGGCACAGGTTGACCTGGCCGACCTGGTGCACTTCACCGGCGCCGGGGCCGTTGGATTCGGCATACACGTTCATGAGCACATTCCCGCCTGCGCCATAGGGGTTGTCGAACATCACGGCGCACAGGTGTTCTGCGGCCGGCTCTTGCCCGGCAGCGAGCAGTTGCCGGTCGACCTCGGCGGCGATCAGCCGTGACTCGGCCAGAAGGCTGGCGTGGTACTGCGTCAGGCGGTCGAACAGCGCTTGGGCATCCTGGTCCTCCACCAACGCCTGCAGATTTGGCGTGACGGATGGTGTTGGCCCCGTGCACGATGATGCCGCGCACGCCTTTGGGAAACATCAGGATGCTGCCCGCGTAGCTGGACAGGCCCCCGCTGCCCACCAGCGCCATCGGGCAACGCAGCTCGATCGGCCCGGAGAAGCGATCGCTGCGCGGCCCGAAGCGCAGCGTGAATCCCCGGAAGGCATAGAACGGTGCGGCCTGGGCCAGCGCCGTATCCGTGGCGAAGCTGCCGTGGGCGGCCTGCGCGCGATTGAACGCCGGAAGCCAGTCTTCGCCATCGGCTGGGTCGTGAAAATCCTCGATCCAGATCTCTGACATGCGGCCCTCCCTGCCAGCGGCTGTCCGGGCCTGAAGGCTGGGACCGTGCACGACTGTAGCGTCCCGCCGCACAAAGTGCCCTGCCGCCGACGATTCTGCGAGACCTCGAAACCGATCAGCTTGCGCTGTGCCGAGTGTGGCGTGCCGCTTGGGGTAGCTCTCGGTCGCTGGGCCTTCGTGGCTGCAGTTGTTGGTGGCATTGCGGCGCCGGGGCTCATGGGGAGTCGTCGCCGTCGCCGGGAGTCGATCGACTGAGCGCGTTGGCGTCGGCGGCCAAGCACGGAACTCAGCGAGTGATCAGTGATGCTTGGCGTCCGGCGGCCCCCATTAGGTGTTCCCCAGCAGCGATTCGATGTCGGTCAGGATCAGCATGCGCTCGACATCGCCAGTTCTGACGCAGCCCATGCCCATGATGCAGCCGGCATCCACCGACGTGGTCATCTGAGGCGCAGGTCTGATGCTGTCCGCGCCCAGCGCCAAGACGTCGGACACCGAATCAACCACCACGCCCATCACCCGTCCAAGCAGGTTCAACACGATGACGACGGTGAAGTCGGTGTACTCGGCCGTCTCGCAGGCAAGCTTGAGGCGCAGATCGACTATGGGCACGATCACACCGCGCAGGTTCACCACACCCTTGATGAAGTGGGGCGCATTGGCAATGCGCGTGGGCGATTCGTAGCTGCGGATCTCCTGCACGCGCAGGATGTCGATGCCGTACTCTTCACCGCCAAGCCGAAAGCTCAGGAACTCGTTGGGCATCGCTGCCGCACGTTCAGCCGCTGTGGTGGATGCCGTAACCGCCGGCGTCGGGCCAGGTGTCACGACCTTCTGTTCGTCGAGGACCGAGGTCACTTCGGACTCCTTGGGGTGCCGGGATCGGTTGTGATCAGGCGGGCCGAGCTCAGAACGACGCCCAGTCGTCGGTGCCCGTTTTTTCCGGGGCGCAGGCCCCCTTGCTCGGCTCGCCGGCCGGCGCCGATGCCGCAGCCGGTCTTGCCTCGAACGCCGGACGGGTGACGTTCGTGGCCCGGTGAGGGCCGCGGCGCTCGCCGCTGGGCGCGTTGGCTGCCGGCTGTGCTGCGTAGGCTGCACCCGCATGCGATTCATGGGACAGCTTGAACACCGCGACGGCCTGCACCAGTTGCTGTGCCTGGCCCCTCAGGCTTTCGGCGGCGGCGGCGCTCTCCTCCACGAGCGCGGCGTTCTGCTGCGTGGCCTGGTCCATCTGGCTGACGGCCTCGCCGACTTGCCGGACGCCAGAGCTTTGCTCGACCGTGGCCGAGGTGATCTCAGCGACGATGCCGCTGACGCGCTGGATCGAACCCACGATCTCCCCCATCGTCTTGCCCGCCTGGTCGACCAGCACCGTGCCTTGCTCCACCTGCTCGACGCTGCGGCCGATGAGGGTCTTGATCTCCTTGGCTGCCTCGGCGCTGCGTTGGGCCAGGCTGCGCACTTCGGACGCCACGACGGCAAAGCCGCGACCTTGCTCACCGGCCCGTGCGGCCTCGACCGCCGCGTTCAGGGCCAGGATGTTGGTCTGGAAGGCAATGCCGTCGATGACGCTGATGATGTCGCCAATCTTGCGGCTGCTGTCGTTGATGCCCTGCATCGTGGTGACCACCTTGCCCACCACTTCCCCGCCTTGCGCCGCCACGGCTGAGGCGCTCTGCGCCAGCTGATTCGCCTGCTTGGCACTGTCGGCGTTGTTGCGAACCGTGGTGCCCAGTTGCTCCATGGTGGCCGCGGTCTGCTGCAGGTTGCCCGCCTGCAACTCCGTGCGTTGGGACAGGTCCGAGTTGCCATTGGCGATCTCGGTCGAGCCCGTAGCGATCGACTCGGAGGCCTGGCGCACCTGGCCGACGACGCGTGCCAGGGCTTCCTGCATCGCGCCCAGGGACGCCAGCACGCTGCCGGCCGGAGCCTGAGCCGCGCCAGGCACGCTGCTCAGGTCGCCTGCGGCAACGCGGTGGGCCGCTTCGCCCAGGGCAGCCGGCTCGGCACCCAGCTGCGAGACGATGCTGCGAGAGATGACCCAGGCCATGCCGATGCCGCAACCCAGGGCCAGCGCCAATGCCGTCAGCATGACGGCACGAAAGCCGGCAGCCTCTTCAAGCGCGATCTTGTTGTGGGTCTGGACTTTCGCCTCTTCAAAGTCGATCAGCTTGTTGATCGACGCCAGCCATTGCTCGTACTGCGGTTTCGCTTTGGACCACAAGAGTGTCTGGGCGGTTGCGGCGTCACCCTGGTCAACGGCGGCGATCAAGGCCTTGGTGGTGGCGACCGACTCGCTCTCGATCTCCTTGATGGCGCCATACAGCCGCTGGAGCTCGGCACCGTCTGCAGACTGGCCGATCAACTTTTCCAGCGGCTGGGCCGAATCGGCATAGAACTTGGCCAACGCGTCGATGGTGGCCGCTTCTTTCTGCCGCAATTCTGCGGAGGCGGCCAGCACGTAGTCGCGTGCGGCAATGGCGCGGTCATGCGCCGATCCGCGGAAATTGATGGCGTAGCGCTGAATGTGGGTGTGTTCCTGGCTGTTGGACTTCAGGGCCGCCTCGATGGCTCCCACTCTCAACATCGCAGTGCCAGCCACTGCGGCAAGGATCGCCAGGATGATGCCGAAGCCGAGCTGAAGTCGACGGCCGATGGTCAAGGTCGAGAGTTTCATGGGGCTTGCGTCCGAGATCCAAGGGTTGAGATTCCATGTGTTTTCGTCGCAGAGCCTCAGAAACTTGAGCCAGAGCGATGGCGACTCTCGATAAGCGATCGACGATGCCACTCTTGATGGGCGGCTGTGGTTGCCTGGAGAGTTCTCGCACCGTGCTCTGTGCGGAGCCACCCGGCGCGCCGTGGCTCTCCAGCTCTGTTGCCTGGCCCGGCGGGCTCGTGCCGCGGTCGGCTTCGGCCGAGCGATCCTCAGTCAAGTCCGCGCCGACAGTTCTGGCCAGGCGAGATTCCTGGGAACGCGGGCGGTGGCTCTGGCCCCTGGCAGAGCCAAAGTCAGTGGCTGGCCGGAAGGCGTCGATGGGGGCATCGCCTATGGGCTTGGCACGGGCTTCATCGGTGGCCACTTCTTTCGCGGCGAGGACTTCAGCGGCCTGGCTTGACCGTTTCCCGAACCGGGAGAGCCTCCGACCACCCCTGCTGTCTTGGCCATGGGCTTCATGATCCGCAACACGAGGCCGTTGCCCCAACTGCTGATCGGTGTTGATGCTGTGGTCCTGTGAGATCCCCTCGACGCTGACGCCAGGATCTGCGGGTCGTGGCCGCGCCGGTCACAGCGGTGTCGGATTTCCTGTCCAAGGAATCAACGCGGACGATCCTGCCCGCGTGACCACCCGAGGACACGCCATGTCGACAAGCCCACGCGAGCTCACCCGCCGCCGAGGTCCACTGCGCCTGCTGGCATCCCTGAGCACCGGCGCCGCGCTGCTCGTACCCGCTGCGTCGGCCCAGGCCCAGGGCGGCGAAGGCTATGCAACCACCTCGGCCGTGGCTGCAATCGTGAAGGTGCCCACCCCGTGGTACGCGCCCAAGATGCTGGTGTGGCGCCGGATGCGCGAGACCGCCCCGACTTACGACTCCATCCCCGGGCTGTCGTTCAAGGCCTACGCCATCGCCCAGGCCGACGGTCACTACGGCGGGCTGTACCTTTGGAAGGACCTGGCCAGCGCGCGCGCCTGGTTCAACCCCGCGTGGTTCGAACGCGTCGAGAAGGAACGCGGCGCCAAAGGCCAGGTGCGGTTCTACGAAGTGCCGGTGGCCATCGACAACACGCCCGGCGGAACACCGGCGCAAATGGACGGCGCCAGCGTCTCGACCCTGGTCACCATCCCGACACCCGCCGGCATCGGCAAGGCCCGGCTGGTGCAGGAATTCCAGGCCGCCATCCCCACCTACCGTGCCGTGCCGGGCCTGTTGCGAAAGTATTTCATCATCACCGAAGACGGCCGGTTTGGCGGCATCTACCTCTGGAAGGACCAGGCCGCAGCCGAGCAATGGTTCAATGCTGCCTGGAAGGAGCGCGTCCGAGCGACCTACGGCACCGACGCGACCCTGGAGTGGTTCGACACGGCCATCCTCACCCCAAGCAAACTCGCCGCCAACCAGCCTGCCGTGCCCGGGCTCTGAGTCACTGCCATGAAGATCACCGCACCGTCGCCCGAGACCCTGGCAGCCGCTCAGCAGGGCGATCTGGCCGCGCTCGACCGGCTGCTGACTTCGCTGCAGCCCGGGGTGTTCAACCTGGCGTTGCGTGTGCTGGGGCACCGCGACGACGCCGCCGACGCCACGCAGGAGATCCTGCTCAAGATCGTCACGAACCTGGGCGGTTTTCGGGGCGAGGCAGCCTTCACCACCTGGGTGTGGCGCGTGGCGCACAACCACCTGATCACGGCGCGTACCTCGGCTGCCGAGGCGCCGGTGCTGTCGCTGGACGCCCTTGCCGAGAAACTGGGGGCCGGGCTCGCCTTGTCCGAGCGATTGACCCACGCCCAAGGCGGGCCCTTTGCGCTGACGCCCCAGGACAAGCTCGAGGCGCGCGAGCTGGCGCTGTCCTGCACGCAGAACATGCTGATGGCGCTGGACCGCGAAGACCGGCTGGTCTACGTGCTCGACACGGTGTTCGATCTGCCGTCAACCGTGGCCGCCGAAGTGGTGGGGGTCACGCCCGCTGCCTACCGAAAGAGGCTGTCCCGTAGCCGTGCGCGGCTGGCCGACTTCACGCGCGGCCAGTGCGGGCTGGTGAGCGAAAAGGCGGCCTGCCGGTGCGAACGGCAGCTGCCGGCGTTGCGGCATTTGCGGCCCCCGGGGCCACGCAACGGGAGCGCAGAGGCATCGACTCGGCAGGAGCGGGCACAGGCCGAGCGAGCATTCGACGCATTCGTGCGGGTTGGCGATGCAGCTGCGCTCTTTCGAGCCCGTCAGGCGGCCGCAGCGCCCACGGCGATGCTGGCGGCGATCCGCGCAGTGCTGACACAGGAAGGCTTTCTTCAGCGCGGGTTACCGCAGTGAACCAGAACGAGGCGGCGGGAACGCCCTGGATCTTGACAGCCCGCGACGGCACGGCGCTTCAAGCCCGCATGTTCGAGCCTGCGGGTCTGAGCTACGACGCGGTGCTGGTGGCTGGCGGCCTGGGAATCCCCCAGCGCTTCTACGCGCCCTTCGCCACTTGGCTGGCCGCCCGGGGGTACCGCGTGATGACTTTTGATTTGCGAGGCATGGGCTTGTCTCGCCCACCCGGGATGCGCTCGCTGCGTGGGCTGGACGCCGACATGCTGACCTGGGCCCGGCAGGACTTCTCTGCTGCCGTACACGCCCTGTCAGACCGCGCCGGTGGCCGGCCGATCGCGCTGATCGGCCACAGCCTGGGCATGCACCACGCCGCGATGACGGAGGCGGCTGCGCAGGCTCGCCTGCGCGTGGCGGTTTCGGTGGCCGCGGGATCGGGCTACTGGCGCGATTGGGCCGCACCCAGTCGGCGCTTGGCGCCGCTGATGCTGCACCTGGCCGGGCCGCTGCTCACGCCGCTGCTGGGGTACTTTCCGGGGCGGCGTCTACGGATGGTCAGCGATCTGCCGGGACCCGCAGCCCGCCAGTGGATGCGCTGGTGCCGTCACCCCGATTTCGCATGGGGTGCGCAGCCCGAGCTGGTGCGGGACAGCCTGCGGTCGGCCCGCTTCCCGATCCAGGCCTTCAGCTTCACCGACGACGACACGATGACCGAGGCGTGCACGCGCAAGCTGCTGGCGGCCATGCCCCATGCCCCAGCGGTCGTGCAAGTGCTCTCGCCCGGCGATGTCGGCATGCGGGACATCGGCCACGTCGGGGCGTTTCGCCGAGCAGCCGAAAGGGCGCTGTGGCCAAGGATGGCGCTGGCGCTGGATTGAGGACGCCAGAGATTGTCGCGTTCGGCCTCTTGGCGACGGAAACGCCTTCTCGAGCGCGGGCCGAGGGTCTCGGTTTGCTCAAGGAGTTGCCCGCTCGCCCGCCGCCCAGCGCTCCAGCAGCGCATCGCGCCCGCGCAGGCCCAGGGCCGGCAGCGCGTGGTTGACGAGGTAGGTGGCACCGGCGTGGGCGTTGTCCCACATGGCCTGGTGGGCCTGCGGCAGCTGCGCCCAGGGCACCACGGTCGGTTCGGTCACCGCCAGCAGCCCGGCGGCGATGCGGTCGTTCATGCGCGTCACTTCAAAGGCGTTGCACAGGTGCGTGCCCAGGATGTGGGCCGTCGGCATGAGGATGCGGCGCTGCCGCGTCCACACCTGCGGCGCGTAGAAGCTGTAGCGGCGGTGCGCCAGGCTCTCGAAGTAGACGACGCGGCCGGTGTAGGGCTTCACCAGCGCCGTCGACACGCCCAGCGCATCGTGCCCGGCGCGCTCGATGACGAGATCGGGCGCGCCGCGCGGGTTGTCGGGGCTGCGCAGCGCGGCGCCCACGGCGTTGCCGAAAGGTTTGAGCGTCTTCTCCTGGAAGTCGCGCACGGCCTGCTTGAAGGCCTCGGTGTCGCCCCGGGCGTCGGGCAGGCGCGGCATGCTGCGGGGCCAGTGGAAGGCGAGGCCGGCGCGGCGCTGCACTTCTTCGAGCGAGACGACGCCGGCCAGCGCGTCTTCGAAGCCCAGCGACTGCACGAACTCGCGCTGCGCGTCGCTGGCGCAGGCCACCACCGTGCGCGCGCCCATCGCGCGCAGGGCCTCGAGCATGGCCAGGCCGGTGGCGTCCAGCAGGGCCGGGCCGTCGATGCCGTAGTACAGCAGCACCGACTCGCCCGCCTGGGCCTGCGCCTGGGCCAGCATGGCCTCGGGCGTGGCGTGGCCGGCCTTGCCCACGAAGCTGAAGTGATAGCCCGAGCTGGCGCCGTAGAAGGCCAGCGCGCCGCCCTTGGCCAGCAGCTGGAAGCTGCGCGCAAACGCCGTCTCACCGGCATGCGACACCACGCAGTCGGCCAGGCGCCCGCCATTGAGTGCGCGGTAGGCCGCCAGCAGCGGCTCGCCGGCAGCCTCCCAGGCACGGGTGGCCTCTTCGCCTTCGGGCACTGGCGTGTACAGCGCTGCAAAGCCTGGTGAACGGCGGTCGAGCGCGCCGACCGCGCCTTCGCGCACGACGGCCGCGGCGCGCTCCGCGCTCGACACGCCGCCCGTCACGCTCAGCCCGGCGCGCACGGCGGTCTTCAGCGCATCCAGGCCCGTGCCGGTGGCCGCGCCTTCGACGAACAGCGTCTGCCCCGGCCGCACCTGCAGCGTGGTGAACAGCGCGCGGTTCACGGTGCCCAGGTTCAGCGTGTAGGCGCCGGCCTGCTCCAGCGTCAGGTCGGCCGGCACCGGGTGCAGCTGCGGCGCCTGCACGAGCAAGAACTGCGCGTGGCTGCCGGTCTCGCTCTCGTAGCCCTGGATGCGAAAAGCCGCGAACATGGGGTCGCGCCCGGCCTGCGGCGAGAGCAGCTCGGTCTGGCCCGAGTAGATGGAAACGAGGTCGCCCACCTTCAGCCGGCCTTCGCGGCGGGCCTCGCTGCCGAGTGCGGCCACCAAGGCCACGCCGCCGCTGCCGGTGATCTGGATGTCTTCCTCGTGGCCGTCGAAGGCCGAGACGGGGATGCCGGTGAGTGCCCAGATGTCGTTGAAGTTCACTTCAGACGCCAGCACGTAGACCACGGCCTCGTTGGGGCCGGGCCGCGGCACCGGGAACAGCAGCTCGACCTCGCTGGCCAGCGGCGGGCCGAAACGCGGCGCGCCGGTGTCGGGATCGCGTTCGACGCCAAAGCCAAGCTGCCAGGCCGGCAGCGGCGTCACGCCCGGGAAGAAAGGCGCCCCCAGCGGCAGCAGCTGGCCCTGGGCCACGAGCTCATCCACCAGACCCGGCTCGCGCGCCGGCCGGCGCACGCCGCCGCGGCGCATGGGCAGCGGCGGGCTGCGCTTGTCCATGAACTCGGCGATGCCGGTCTTGCCCCCCTCGGGGTCGACGATGGCCTGCGCAAACAGTTCGGCCTCGCGCGCCAGGCCGGCGGCCAGGCCCTCGCGCAGGCCGGTGGCCAGCGCGTCGAGCGCACGGTCGCGCGCCGTGCCGCGGCCGGCCCAGGCCAGCTGCGCCTGCACCCTGCGCAGGTGGGGGTCGGCCAGCGCGGCATCCAGCACCGCCGGCAGGCCGGGCAGCGGCTGCGCCCACTGCGCTGTCATCGCGCGGCGCGCGGCCAGGGCGCGGCCGAGCGGTGAGTCTTCGCCGTGCCGCACAAACTCGCGCAGCCGCTGGTGTGCCAGCGAAAGCGCGTCGTCGGCGCCCTGCGCCAGCTCGTCCACCAGGCCCATCTGCGCCGCCGTGGCGGCATCCACCGAACGCCCGCCCAGCACCAGCTCCAGCGCATCCACCAGCCCCGCGGCGCCGCGGCGGGCGTGCAGCAGCCGCGGCAGGCGCTGCGTGCCGCCGTAGCCGGGCAGCAGGCGCAGGCGGATCTCGGGCTGCCCGAAACGCGCCACCGGCTCGGCGATGCGCCAGTGGCAGGCCAGCGCGAACTCCAGGCCACCGCCCAGGGCCACGCCATTGATGGCGGCGATGCAGGGCTTGCCGGCCGCGGCCATGGCCTCGATGCGGCTGAAGGCGAGCTGCGCGTTGTGGGGCAGCACACGCGCCTGCTCGATGTGGCGCACCTCTTCCAGCAGCTGCCGGATGTCGGCCCCGGCGATGAAGCTGCCGCCGTCGCCGGTGAACACCACGCCGGCCATGTCGTCGCGCCGCGCCAGGTGGTCGACCACGAGGTTGAGCTCGTCGAGCGCGCGCTCGTTGAGTGCGTTCACCGGCGGGTTGGTGACGAACACGGTCGCCACGCGGCGCCCCGGCGCGATCGCGTTGACCTGGATGCGGAAGTAGCGGTGGCGCTCGAAGAGCTGCTGCTCGTCGGCCAGCTGCTGCGCGCGCTTCCAGGCGCCGATGGCGCGCGCCAGCTCCTCGATGGACTCCGGGTTCTTCAGCGTCGTCGCGTCGCCCACGGGCAAGTCTTCCACCAGCGCGCGCACCATGCGGCGCATGTATTTGCCGCTGCGTGTTTCGGGGAACTGCGTCACCTCGATGAAGTCGCCGGGCACGGCGACGGCGCCCTTTTCCTGGCGCACGAGGTCGGCCAGGCGGCGGCGGTCGTCCTGGCTCAGGCGGCGGCCGGCGGCGGGCTTGACGAAGGCCAGCGGCGTGAGCCCCTTCTCGCGGTGCGGCGCGCCCACCACGATGACGTTGCCCACGGGCGAATCCGGGTCCAGCGTCTTGTCGCGCAGGATGGCGCCTTCGATCTCTTCGGTGCCGATGCGGTGGCCGCTGACGTTGATGACGTCGTCGCTGCGGCCGTGCAGCGAATAGCCGCCGTCGGCGTGGCGCACCGCGAAGTCGCCCTGCGTGTAGGCCCAGGCGCCCTGCCAGCGCGTCCAGTAGGTCTTGCGCCAGCGCTCGCCGTCGCCGCGCCAGGCGGGCACCACGCGCAGGCCCACGCCATGGGCGCCCGCGGGCTCGAGGCGGAAGCCTTCCGCATCGCCCCACACCGTGCGCGCCAGGTAGGGGTACGGGGCGGCGATGACGATCTCGCCCTTCTCGCCTGCGGCGGCCTCGCGCCAGGGGGCGCCGCCCTCGCCTGCCGCACGGGCGAACGGGGCGAACGGCAGCGCCGCGGGTGCCGGCGCCGTGGCGTCTTCAATCCGCACGTCGCCCACGATCCACGGCAGCGGGTAGGTGTGGGCGTCGGCGCGCAGGGGGAAGTCGCCGTTGCCGTAGAAGTGCGTCCAGGCGATGCCGCCGTGCTCGGTGGCCCAGTAGCTGTTGATGTACCAGGGCGTCATCAGCCCCATGCCGAACTGCTGCACCGCCGGGCTCGTGGGCTCGGCGCAGAAGGTGGCCACGCGCAGCGAGCGCATGTCGTGGCGCTGCACGTCCTGGGCGTTCTGCGGGTCGGTCATCACCGTCTTCAGGAAGGTGACGCCGGCCTTGAAGATGGCCACGCGGTAGCGCTCGATGATCGATGCGAAGCGCCCGGCGTGCGGGAACACCGGCGCGCCCTCGGTCATGACGCTGGTCACGCGCGTGGTGAGCGCGGCGCTGATCATGTAGCTCTGGCCGGTGATCCAGCCGGGGTCGGCCACGACGTACATCACCTCGCCGGGGCGGGCGTCGAAGGCCACCTTCATGGTGTGCGCCACGCCCGCGGTGTAGCCGCCGTGCACGTGCACCACGCCCTTGGGCTTGCCGGTGGAGCCGCTGGTGTAGATGAAGAAGAGCGGCACCTCGGCATCCAGCTTCAGCGGCGGCACCACGGCCCACACCGCGCGCACCAGCTCGGCCGCGGGCAAGGCCAGCATGGCGGCCTCGTTGGCCACGCCCGCGGCCTGCAGCAGCGGGGCGAGCGCGGCGTCGGTCAGCTCGTGGGCCCAGCGGTCGCGCTCGGGGCGCCACACCAGATCGGGCTGCGCCGTGTGGCGCACCACCACCACCGTCTGCACGCGCGGCGGTGTGTGCACCAGGGCCTCGGCCAGCGCCACGCGCACCTGCCCTGCGGCCTCGGCGGCCAGGCCGGCGCGGCCCAGCTCGGCCAGCGCGCGGCCCACGCCGCGCATCACGTCGCCGCGCAGCAGCGTCACCTCGCCGGCCAGGGCTTCGTCCAGCACAGCCAGCAGGCGCTGCGACTGCGCCGGGCTCAGGGTCAGCGTCGGCAGCCGCGCCGCCACCACGGCGCGGGCGGTGGCCAGCGGCACGAAGTTGTCGAGCGCGGGGTCGGTGTAGGCGGTCTTGTAGGGCACCACCTGCGCCATGCGGTAGCCGCCGTCGGCGGTGATCACCACCTGGGCACCGGCGTCGTGGATGCGGTCGGACAGGGTCTTGTCGGAGAAGCCGCCGAACACCGGCGTGTAGACGATGCCCAGCCGCTTGGCGGCCTCGGTCCAGTAGAGCTGCTGCGGGATGTTGGGCAGGTTCAGCGCGATGCGGTCGCCGGGCTTCAGGCCCAAGGCACGCAGCGCCACGGCGCACTTGGCCGTCTCCAGCAGCAGGCGGCGGCGGCTGATGCGTTCGCTTTCCAGCGGCGCGCCGCGGCCGCCGTCGGCAGCCATGTCCCAGCGGTCCCCTTCGTAGATGACGGCGTCTTCGTCGCCGTGGCCGGCCAGCACGTGGCGGTCGACCTCGTTGAAGCCGGCGTTGGTGCAGCCGCCGCTGAACCAGCGCCAGTGCGGCGGCTGTGTGTCGTCGAAGGCGCGCGCCCAGGGCATGAAGCCCTCACCCAGCGCGGTGGCCACCGGCCCGGCGCTGGCGGCGCACCAGCCGCGCCAGGTGCCGCCGGCCTCGTCGAACGTGAGCCAGGCGCCGCCCGCGCCGATGGCGGGGTCGGCCCCGGCGGGCACCCACCAGTGGATCTCGCGTGCGGCGATGGCCCCGTGGAAGGCACCGGGGTCGGCCAGGCAGGCCTGGCGCTGGCGCTCCCAGTCGGCGCGCGTGCGCAGGGGGTTGCGCAGCGGCTGTGGCGGCGGCACGGGCAAGGGCTCGGTGGTGCCGCGGGCGGTGTCGGAGGCTGTCGATTCGGTCATCGCTGGGGCTGTGGAAATGACGGCCCGAGGGCCGATGGCCGGGAGGCCCGGCGGGCCATCCCGTGTGGTTCTGCTGCAGGGCGACCGCTGGTCTCCGCCGGTGGCGCCGGACGCCGGATCATGCAACGTCGGTGGGTGCATGGGCTCTGCCAGCACCCGCATCCCAAGAGCGCGCGAGTTTGTTCGGGCGTGCCCGGGCGACGCGTCCAAAGACCCCCGATCCGGGCGTCAAGCCCACAATGGGCTCGGGCTGCGGCGGGCCTGTGCAAGGACGAGCGGGCCGGCGCGAAAGACGTTCGCGCTCTCAGCCCGCAGCCTCGACGACCCGGCGCACCAACGGGTGGTGCAAGCCGCGTCGGGACCGGATGGCGTAAATGTCTTCGCGCACCTCGTCGCTGCGGCCGAGCAGCCGCAGGTCGCGCAGCAAACGCAGGTCTTGCATCCCCAGGCGGCTGACCGGAAACACGCCCAGTCCTTGCGCCGCGAACACCGCCATGAGCGCGCTGTCTTCGAACTCGCCGGTCACACGCGGCTGCAGGCCGTGCTGGTCGAACCAGCGCTCGATCGCGCCGCGCAAGGCCGCGTGGGCGGTGGGCAGCAGCACCGGCAGCTCGGCCAGGCAGTCCGGAAAGTGCCGGGCGTCGACGCGCCGCAGCAGCGAGGCGGGGCCGTACCAGTCCACCGGGGCCGAGGCCAGCCGCTCGCTCGACAAGCGCAGCGTCGGGTTGGGTGGCGCGGGCTGACCGGCGAGCACCAGGTCCAGGTGGTGCATCGCCAGCTCGGCCTGCAGGTGCTCGAACTCTCCGTCGTGGCACAGCAGCCGCAGGTGGGGCGTGGACAGCACCGGCCCGAGCAAGGCGTGCGCGGCGAGCTTCGAGATGCCGTCCGACAACCCCACGGCCAGCCGCACCGTGCGCAGGCTGGCGGCGTCGCGCACGGCCGCGGGCAGCGCCTGGCCGATGCGGAAGATGTCCTCGGCGCGGGCGAACGCGGCCTCGCCCGCTTCGGTGAGCACGACGCAGCGCCCCGTGGGCTTGAGCAGCTGGTGGCCCAGCGCACGCTCGAGCTCGCGCACCTGCGCGCTGACGGTCTGCACCGCCATGTCCAGCCGCGCCGCCGCGCGCGCGAACCCGCCTTCCTTGGCCACCACCCAAAAGTAGTGCAGATGGCGGTAACTGATCTGATCCACCAAGACCCCTCCAGCTGCTGGGTTCGGAAAAACCGAAGTCAGTGTCACACAAGCCCTGCTTGGACCGCAGCGTCGCACTGCCGATGATTCGCGCTTCGCCGCCCTCGCGCGGCCCTGAAAGGCCGCTTCCCCATGGAATTTCTCTTCACCCTCTGGCTGGGCATGCCGGCCTGGATATGGCTGGCGTTCATCGCCGTTGTCCTGGCCATCCTGGCCTTCGACCTCGGCATCATGAACCGCGAGGTGCACGAGATCGGCGTGCGCGAGAGCCTGAACATGTCGGCGCTGTACATCGGCCTGGGCCTGGCCTGGGCCGGCGCCGTGTACTGGATCTACCACACCTACTCCGGCACCAGCTCGATCGACCCACAGATCGCCGAGGCCGCCTCGGCCGGCGAACGCGCCTGGACGGCCGTGCAGCTGTACATCACCGGCTATCTGGTGGAGAAGACACTGGCCCTGGACAACGTGTTCATCATCTCGATGATCTTCACGTACTTCGCAGTGCCGCGCGAGTACCAGCACCGCGTGCTGTTCTGGGGCATCCTGGGCGTGATCGTGCTGCGCGCCATCATGATCGGCCTGGGCGCCGCGCTGGTGGCGGAGTTCTCGTGGGTCATGTACATCTTCGCCGTCATCCTGATTGCCACCGGCATCAAGATGATCGTGATGATGGACAGCAAGCCGGACATCGAGAACAACCCGGTGCTGAAGTTCCTGCGCAAGCGCCTGCGCGTGACCGAGCAGCTGCATGGCCAGCGCTTCTGGGTCCGCCAGCCCGACCCCAAGACCGGCAAGGTCGTGCTTTGGGCCACACCCCTCTTCCTGTGCCTCGTGCTGGTGGAGATCGCCGACCTGGTGTTCGCGATCGACTCCGTGCCGGCCATCTTCGCCATCACACCCGACGCCTTCATCGTCTACACGAGCAACATCTTCGCCATCCTGGGCCTGCGCGCGCTGTACTTCGCGCTGGCCGCCGTGGTGCACCGCTTCCACTACCTGAAGTACGCGTTGTCCATCGTGCTCATCTTCATCGGCGCCAAGATCTTCCTGGGTGACTGGCTGTTCGACGGCAAGGTGCCGGCCGCGCTGAGCCTGTCGGTGACGGCGGGCCTGCTGGCGGGCGGTGTGCTGTTCTCGCTGTGGAAGACCCGCCGTGGTGCCGTGGATGCCCCGGTCCCTTGACCTTATGGAGATGGAGGTGCTGCCCGAGACGACTGGTCCGGGCAGCACTCAGCTTCCGGATGCCGGTCCCTGAAAGCGGGAGTGCGGGTCCGTCTGATGACAGGCTTGCCTGGCCGAAATGCGGCAGGCTCGGGGACTCTTCGTCCAGGCGCAGGATGGTCGGGCCCTGGCCTGCTGGAGAATCCGCGGCATGAGCTGGTTTCGTGCGCTTTGGATCACGGTCGTTCTGGGCCTGGGATTGGCGCTTGCCAGCAGGCCGGCGACGGCGTCACCGGCGCCCGCCGATGGTGCACTCGTCGGAGCCCTCGAAGCTGGCCAGCTCGCGCTGCAGCGGCCCACGGGCTGTGTGGCAACGCTGCGGGGTTTGCGCCGCGACCTGGCGGTGTCGCAGACGGACTGGCTAGCCCAGGCCTGGCAGCCCGCCCCCGGCGGGACCGATACACCCAGCGCAGCACCGCCACCCAGCGACACGAGACCTCCGCCGGCCAGCGATGACGCCGGCACGGCGCCCGCTCCTGATCCCGGGATCTACCGGGCCTGCCCGCGTTCGTCGGGTTGCCGGGGCCCTCCCTCCGAGGCCTGACGTCGGCGTGCCACTGGCGCGCCACCCGCTCTCAACGTCAGTTGGCGAGTACCAGGCAGCGCCCGGTGCTCGCCCTTCCGGTTTCGTCCATGAAGAACTCCCCTTACCGGGTGGCCAGTTACCTGGCCATCATCCTCTGCGGCTTGCTGTTCGCCCTGCCGAACGTGCTGCCTTCTTCCGTGCTGGAACGCTGGCCGGCCTTCCTGCCCGACCGCCCCTTAGCCCTGGGACTCGATCTGCGCGGTGGCTCGCACCTGGTGCTCGAGGTCGATGGCGCAGCCTTGCTCGACGACCGCGCGCGATCGCTGGCCGACGACACGCGTCGTGTCCTGCGCGAGGCCTCGCTGCCGATCCGTGCCCTGAACATCCACCAGCAAGGCCTGAGCGTCGAACTGCGCGACCCGTCCGACCTGACGCGCGCGCAAGACCAGCTGGACAGCCTCGTCAGGCCCGGCCCATCGGGTCGCCCCGACCTCGACGTACGCCCCCAGGGCTCAAGCGGCCTCGGGCTCACCTTCACCGAAGAGGGCCGGAAGATCGCCATCGACCGTGCGGTGGAACAGAGCCTGGAGGTCATCCGCAAGCGCGTCGACCAGGTTGGCGTGTCCGAGCCCACCATCCAGCGGGTCGGGCCCAACCGCATCCTGGTGCAGTTGCCCGGCCTGCAGGACCCTGCGCAGCTGCGCGCGCTGCTGGGTTCGACCGCGAAGATGAGCTTCCACCTGCTCGGAGAAGCAGCCAGCCCCGAGGGCGTGCGCCCGATGCAGGACGCCGAGGGCCAGTCCTACCCCATCAACCGACGCGTTGTGCTCTCGGGCGACCGGCTGGTCGACGCCAGCGCGGGATTCGATACGCAGACCCGCGAACCGATCGTCAACTTCCGCTTCGACCGCGCAGGCGCGCGCGCCTTCGCCGCGATCACCGAGGCCAACGTCGGCCGTCCGTTCGCGATCGTGCTCGACGACAAGGTGCTCAGCGCGCCGGTCATCCGCGAGCCCATCACCGGCGGCGCGGGACAGATCTCCGGCGGCTTCACCGTACAGGAGGCCGGCACCCTGGCTGCGTTGCTGCGGGCCGGCGCGCTGCCGGCCAAACTGACGGTGATCGAGGAACGCAACGTGGGCGCCGACCTGGGCAGCGACGTCATCCGCAAGGGCATCCTCGCGGGCATCGGCGCCTTCGTGTTCGTGTTCGCCTTCATGGTGGTGCTCTATGGCGGCTGGGGCTTGCTGGCCAACGCCGCCCTGGCCATCAACGTGGTGCTCACCATCGCCGGCATGAGCATGCTCGGAGCCACGCTCACGCTGCCCGGCATCGCGGGCATCGTGCTCGGCATCGGGCTGGCGGTGGACGCCAACGTGCTCATCAATGAACGGATCCGCGAGGAGACTCTCAAGGGCAAGGCGGCGCTGACGGCCATCGATTCGGGATTCCGCCGCGCCTACGCCACCGTGATGGACAGCAACGTCACGGCCCTGATCGCCACGGTGCTGCTGTTCTCGTTCGGTTCCGGGCCGGTGAGGGGATTCGCCATCACCATGGCGCTGGGCATCCTGATCTCGATGTTCACCGCGGTCTCGGTGGTGAAGGTGGCGATGCTGTCGATCGCCCGGCGGCGCAAGCTCAAGACGCTGGAGATCCGGCCGCTTTTCGGTTTCAGGCCCGTGCCCGACGGCACGAACGTGGGCTTCATGCGGCTGGGCGTGGCGACGATGCTGGTGTCGGCGGTGCTGGCGCTGGCCTCTGTGACGTCCCTGGCCAAGCCGGGGCTGAACTTCGGCATCGACTTCCGCGGCGGCATCCAGATGGAGGTGGCGGTCACGCAGCCCGACGACCTGTCCCGCTTCCGCGCCGGGCTCGACCAGCTCGGCCTCGGCGAAGTCGCGCTGCAAACCATGGGCGAAGGCGACCGCCTGCTTGTGCGCGTGGAGCGGCAAGCCGGCGGCGAAGTGGCGCAGACCCAGGCTGTCGAGAAGCTGAAGGCCGCGATGCGCGCCATCGACCCCGAGGCGAACTTCGAACGCAGCGAGGTGGTTGGCCCCAAGGTCAGCGGCGAGCTCACGCGGGCCGGCCTGATGGCCATGGTGCTGGCGACGCTGGCGATGCTCGTCTACATCTGGGTGCGCTTCGAGTGGCCGTTCGCCGTGGGCGCCATCGCCACGCTGTTGCTGGACGTGGTGCTCACGCTCGGCGTGTTCGCGTGGACCCGGCTCGACTTCAGCCTCACCGCCATCGCGGCGCTGCTCACGCTGGTGGGCTACTCGGTGAACGACAAGGTCGTGGTGTACGACCGCATGCGCGAGAACCTGCAGAGCCGGCGCAACCGCAGCCTGCGCGAGGTGATCGACAAGTCCATCAACCAGACGCTCACGCGCAGCCTGTACACCTCGGTGACGGCGTTCCTGGCCATCCTGCCGCTGGCCGTCTGGGGCGGCTCGGCGGTTGCGAGCTTTGCCATCCCGATGGCGGTCGGGATCGTCATCGCGGCCTGCACATCGGTGTTCGTCGCTGCGCCGATGCTCCTGCTGCTGGGTGACTGGCGCGAGCGCCGTGGCAGGCCGCTGTTCGCGCCGCCTCCCGACGACTCCCCGGAAGCAAGGCCCGCCAAGCCTTGAGCAACCCGGCGGCAGGGTGGGCCGGGTTGACTGACAATCGGTGTCGCCCGCACCGCCCCATGCCCGAATTCAAGAAGCGCCTCCGCCGCTGGCTGCCCACCGCCCAAACGCTCGAAGAAACCCGTGGTTTCGCCTGGCTGGGCCACTACCTGCGTGAGCACCCGCGGCTGTGGGTGCTGCATCGCCACAGCGTGGCGCTCGGCGTGGCCCTGGGCATCGGCATCGGCGTGTTCCCGTTGCCGCTGCAGATGCCGGCGGCCATGCTTGCCGCCGTGGCGCTGCGCGCCAACGTGGCCGCCGCCGCCGCGGCCACCTGGCTGACGAACCCGTTCACGATGGCGCCGATCTGGGCGCTGTCGGCCTGGCTGGGTTCCTTCGTCGTGCCCAGGGCCACCCCCGGCACGGTCGCGCCGACACCGGTGGAGTGGGTCTGGAGCGATCCGCTGTCCTGGCCCGGCGCGCTGTGGGAGCAGATCACCTCGTGGGGGCCGGCCCTGCTGGCCGGTTTCCCGCTGGCGGGCCTGGTGCTGGGCGTGGCCGCCTATGGGGTGGTCTACTGGGGCTGGGCGGTGCTGATCTGGCGCGAGCGGCGGCGGCGTGAACAAGGGCGGCGTGTCGCTGCCGATCGGGCGCGCGGCTGAACGCGCACCGACAACCAAGGAAGCTGATGGAAAAGATCCTCTCCAGTGTCGGCTCGCTGCTGTACGGCATGCGCTTCATGATGCTGTTCTTCTACGCCGGGCTGGTGGCCATCATCATGGGCATCCTGGGCAAGTTCCTGTTCGAGACCTTCAAGCTGATGCAGACGCTGCTGTTCGGCAAGCTCGAGAAGATCGAGCTCATCATCAAGGTGCTCGAGCTGGTCGACATGACCATGGTGGCGCAGCTGGTGTGGGTGGTGGCGCTGGCCGGCGTGTCGCTGTTCGTGACCACCGGGCACTTCGACAGCAAGGACATGAAAAAGCCCGACTGGCTCGACCACGTCAACACCTACAACCTCAAGCTCAAGCTGGCCTTCGCGATCATCTCGATCTCGGGCGTGCACGCGCTGAAGACCTACCTCAGCGGCGACCTCACCCTCGAAAACATCCAGATCGTCACGCTGGTCGCGGTGATCCATTTCACCTTCGTGCTCTCGGCCATCGGCATCTCGTTCGCGGAGCGCCTGACGCGCGAGAAGGGCTGAGCCTCAGCCCGGCCGCAGCGCCAGGCTCATGCACACCACGTCGCCGTCGGGCTTCTCGGCAAAGCCCAGGCGTTGGCACAGCATGCGCATGCCGCGGTTTTCGGTCAGCACCTCGCCCACCAGGCGCTGCGTGCCGCGCTGGCGCAAGTGGGCGATGAGCGCCTCCATCAGCAAGCGGCCCAGGCCCTGGCCCTTGACGTCGCTGCGCACGATGACGCCGAACTCGGCGCAGTCGTTGTCGGGGTCGCAGGCGGCGCGGGCGGTGCCCAGCGTCTCTTCGGTGCCGCCTTCGCCCACGACAGTGGCCACGAAGGCCATCTCGCGCTCGTAGTCGATCTGCACCAGCCGCGCCAGCTCGGTGCGCGGCAGCGTGCGGCGGCTGTAGAAGACGCGCATGCGGATGTCTTCGGGCGACAGCCGCTCCAGAAAACTCAGATGCTGCGGCTCGTCCTCGGGGCGGATGGGGCGGATGGTGAGCTCGCGGCCCTGCCAGCGGTGGCGTTGCACCTGCTGCGCCGGATAGGGCCGGATGGCGAATCGGGCCGCGCCCCCCGGCGCCGCGGCGCTGACGCGCACGCGGGCGTCGAGCGCGATCACGCCATCCGCATCGGCCAGCAGGGGGTTGATGTCGAGCTCGGTGATGCGCGGCTCGGCGGCCATCAGCTCCGAGACGGCCACGAGCACGCGCTCCACCGCCGCGATGTCGGCCGCGGGCACGTCGCGCCAGCCCGCAAGCAGCCGCGCCACGCGCGTGCGCCGGATCATCAGCGCGGCCAGCGGCGGGTTCAACGGCGGCAAGCCCAGGGCGCGGTCGGCCAGCACCTCCACGGCCGTGCCGCCGTGCCCGAACAGGATGACGGGGCCGAACAGCGGGTCGAGGCTGGCGCCGACGATGAGCTCCAGAGCCCGCGGCCGCCGCACCATAGCCTGCACGGTGTAGCCCTCGACGGTGGCACCCGGCTGCAGCCGTTGCACGCGTTCCAGCATGGCGCGGGCGGCCTGCTCCACGGCGGCCTCGGTCTCCAGGTGCAGGGCCACGCCGCCGACGTCGCTCTTGTGCGTGATCTGCGGCGACAGGATCTTCAGCACCACCGGCAGGCCCAGCTCGCGAGCCGCGGCCACGGCGGCGGCCGGCTCAGGCGCCACCACCCGCGTGCCGACCACGGGCACGCCGCAGGCCGCGAGCAAGGACTTGGCCTCGGGCTCGGTCAGCCACTCGCGGCCCTGCCCCAGCGCCTGCCGCACCACGGCGGCCACCTGGGCGGTGTCCACCGCCACCGGCCCGCCCAGCGGCGGGCACTCGGTCAGCGCGGCCTGGTTGTCGCGGTAGGTCTGCAACTGGGCAAAGGCGGCCACGGCGGCCTCGGGCGTGGCGTAGCAGGGCACGCCCGAGGCCTGGAAGGCCTGGCGCGCGCCCCGCACGGCCGCCTCGCCCAGCCAGCCCGCGAGCACGCGGCCCGGGTGGCGCGCCACCAGCGGCAGCAGCGCCTCGGCAATGTCGGATGCGGGCACGATGGCGGTCGGCGCGTGCATGAACAGCACCGCGCCCACCGCACACCCGGGCGGCTGCTCCAGCAGCGCCTGCAGCGCCGCCGCGTAGCGTGCCGCAGGTGCGTCGCCGATGATGTCCACCGGGTTGGCGCGGCTCCAGTTCGGCGGCAGCACGGCGTCGAGCGTGGCGCGCAACCCGGGCGTCAGTTCGGCCAGGGGCACACCGGCGGCCGCGGCGGCGTCGGCCGCCATCACGCCGGCCCCGCCACCGTTGGTGACGATCATCAGCGTGCGCGGCGACTCGGCGGCTGCCGGGGCGGCGCGGGCGTGGGCCAGGGTCTCTGCGGCGTCGAACAGCCGCTGCAGCGTGTCCACCCGCAGCATGCCGGCGCGGCGGATGGCGGCGTCGAACACCAGGTCGCTGGCCGCCAGTGCGCCGGTGTGGCTGCGGGCCGCGGCGGCGCCTTGCGGGCTGCGGCCGGCCTTGACCACCAGCACGGGCTTGTTGCGGGCTGCCGCGCGCGCCGCGCTCATGAATTTGCGCGCGCCCTCGATGCTCTCGATGTAGAGCAGGATGGCCTGCGTGCGCGCGTCGCTGGCCAGCCAGTCCAGCAGGTCGGCGAAATCGACGTCGGCGTGCTCGCCCAGGCTCACGCAGTGCGAGAAGCCGATGCCGCGGCCCTGCGCCCAGTCGAGCATGGCCGTGACCAGCGCACCCGACTGGGACACGAAGGCCAGCCCGCCCGCGGGCACGCCGACGTGGGCAAAGCTGGCGTTCAGCCGTGCGTGCGGCGCGATCAGTCCCAGGCCGTTGGGGCCCAGGATGCGCAGCAGGTGGGGCCGGGCGGCGTCGAGCATGGCCTGCTGCTGCTGCCGCGACAGGCCCGCCGTCAGCACGACGGCAGCGCGGGTGCCGCGCTCGCCCAGCTCGGCGATCACGCCCGGCACCGCCGCCGGCGGCACGCACACGACGGCCAGCTCGGGCGCCGACGGCAGCGCCGCGACGCGGGCGTAGGCGTGTTCGCCACCCACGGTGTCGCGCCGCGGGTTGACAGGCCAGCACGGGCCCTCGAAGCCGGCGCTGCGCAGGTTGCGCCAGACGGTGGCGCCGACGCTGCCCGGCCTGTCGCTGGCGCCGATGAGGGCCACGGAGTGGGGGTCGAAGAGGGCGTCGAGGTGGCGGATGCTCATGCGCGCGATCATGCGCGCCGCGAGGTGGCGGCGGACTGACCGCCCGCAAACCCCGCTTCGATGCCGCCCGAGGCGCGCTTCAGGCGCGACGCGCGTTGGTCGCGATCCGATCGGCCAGCCGCGGCATCAGCGGCAGCGGCAGGTCATGGCCCATGCCGGCGATGAAGTCGGTTTCGGCCCCGGCAATCAGCCGGGCCAGCTCACGACCGGCCTCCACGGGCACCAGCGGGTCGGCATTGCCGTGAACGACCACCGTGGGCGCGGCAATCAGCGGCAACAGCGCACGCCGGTCGCCGTCGGCCACCACCGCGGCCAACTGGCGCGCAGTGCCCGCCGGGCGCCAGGCACGGGCCACCGTGGCGCGCAGGCGCTGACGCTGCCGCTCCGGATCGGGCGGGTAGCCGGGCGATCCGATCACGCGCAGCAGGCGCTCGAGGTGGGCCACCACGGCCTCGGCGTCGTGGCCGTCGGGCCGCTGCATGAGCAAGCCACGAATCTCCCAGCCCGGCTGCGGCAGGTGGCGCGCGCCGCTGGTCGTCATGATCAGGCCGAGGCTGGCCACGCGCTGCGGGTGCCGGGCCGCGACGTGCTGCGCGATCATGCCGCCCATCGAGGCGCCGACCAGGTGCACACGTTCCAGGCCCAGCGCATCGATCAGGCCCACCGTGTCGGCGGCCATGTCGGCCAGCGTGTACGGCACATTCACGGGCAAGTGCAGCAGGTGGCGCAGCCCGGCGGCGGCGAGGTTGGGTTTGCCGAGTTCGTCGAAGCCCTGGCTGAGCCCGGCGTCGCGGTTGTCGAAGCGGATGACGCGCAGGCCCTGGGCCAGCAGCCCTTGCACCAGCTCGTCGGGCCAGGCCACCAGCTGCATGCCCAGGCCCATCACCAGCAGCATGGGCTCGGCGCTGGGCGGGCCCTGGTCGTCGACCTCCAGCGCCGTGCCGTTGGCCGCCACCAGCCGCATCAGTGCGACGCCTGCAGCGGCGACCGGTGCGTGGTCTTGTAGAACCAGCGCCGCGCGCCCTGCACGTCGAAGGGCTGCCACGCCCCCACGCGCTGCGCCAGGCGGTCGGCCACCACGTACAGCGCCAGCGGGTTCATGCCCATGCCGACGTGGCTGGCATGCACCTCGATGTTCTCCGTGTGCGGCGCCGCCTCGTTGAGGCTGCATTGCCAGGCCACGATGCCGTCGCTGCGGCTGTAGATGCTGGTGGTGGGGCAGGCGGGCGGGCGGCGGATCTGCGCGAGCAGCTCCGCGTCGGAGTGCACGGCCTGGCCGCTGACGAGCTCGTAGAAGCGCCAGGCGTTGGTGGCGCGCGGGTGGCCGGCAAAGGGCGAGCCCAAGGTGACGACGCAGCGCGCGATGTCGGGCTGCTCCTTGGCGATCTCGCGGGCGTAGATGCCGCCGAGGCTCCAGCCCACCAGGCTGACGGCCTCGCCGTGGCGTTCGGCCACGTGGCGCACCCGGGCCCGTGCGGCGTCGAGCACGCCGTGGCGAGGCCCGAAGTTGAAGCCCTGCTGCCAGGCGTAAGGCGTGTAGCCGCGCTGGCGCAGGAACTGCCGCAGCGGCAGCGTGCTCCCGTCGGAAGCGCCCAGCCCCGGGAACACGATCACCGGGTGGCCGTCGCCGTGCGGCAGCTGGTTCAACCAGGGCGTGGCCGCCAGCAGCGCCGCCAGCTCCCAGGGCGCCCGCGCCTCGAGAATCAGCTGCCAGGGGCCGGGAGCGGCCACCAGCTCCTCGGCGTCGAGCGGGGCGAAGGGGTCGGGGACGGGCTTGGTGCGTCTGGCGGCCATGCGTGCATTGTCAGCGTCGCGTTGCCGCCTTGGCCGGGGTGGCGGGCCGGGGTTTGCGAGCAGGCTTTGTCGCCTGCGAGACAGCGGCCTGGACCGCACCCGTGACCACCCCCTTGACGGCGTCGGTCAGCAGGTGGCCCATCCGGCGGCCCGCGCTGCCGGCTGCGCTCCCCGCTGCGCGCCTGGCGGCACGCAGCACGGTGCCCGCGTCGGCGGTGTCTTCGTGGCCCGGCTCTCCGGGCTGCGGCAGCACCCGCAGGTCGTCGAAGGCCACGCGGATGGCCTCGGCCAGCTCGCGCACGTCGGGCATGGCGGCGCCATCGGCCATGAGGCCGAAGTCCAGCGAGTGCTCGTAGCTCTGCACGGTGATGTTCAGCGCCATGCCGTGCACCACGATGCTGGCGGGGTAATTGGTGAGCATGCGCGCGCCGGCCATGTACAGGGCCACCGGCGGCCCGGGCACGTTGCTGATGACGACGTTGGCCACCTGCGGGATGCGGTCAGCCACCCTGGCCTTGCCGTACAGCGAAGCGGCAGCCTCCATCAGCCAGGGCACGCCCAGCGACGGAAAGTCGGTCGGCAGGATCCTCTTCAGGCTGCCCATGGTCGACTTCATCGCGCCCGATGCAGCCTTGATGTGCGCGAGGCGCTGGCCCGCATCGGCGATGTGCGTGCCCAGGCTGATGAGGCTCATGCTGGCTTGGTTGTCCGCCGTGGTGTCGCCCTTCTCGCGCAGCGAGATCGGCACTGCGGCCACCAGGCTCTTCTTGGGCAGCTGGCGGTGGCGCGCCAGGTAGCGCCGCAGGGCGCCGCTGCACACCGCCAGCACCATGTCGTTGACGGTGGCGCCATGCACGCGACCCAAAGCGCGCAGCTCGTGCATCGGCAGCGTCACGGTCGCGAAGGCACGCTCACGCGTCACCGACACGTTCATGGGCGTGCGTGGGGCCAGCGTCAGGTTGCCGGGCGAGCCGCCCTTGCCGCCCAGCAGGCTGCTGCTGCCCAGGGCCTGCACGGTGGCGTCCTTCAGCGTGCCCACGGTGTCGGGCAGGTTCTTCACAATGGCCGCCACCTTCTGCGCCTGCAGGCCCAGCACGCCGCGCAGCATCTCGGTCATGTCGAGCTCGAAGGTGCGCTTCCGGCCCGAGGGCTTGACGTCGATGGCCCGCGGCTCGGCCGTGGTGTCCAGCAGGGCATTGGCCAGCGCCACGGCGGCCTGGCCATCGACGGCGGCGTGGTGCAGCTGCGTGTACAGGGCCACGCGCTTTTCGCCATTCGGCCCGGGCGCCAGGCCCTCGAAGACGTGGAACTTCCACAGCGGGCGGCTGCGGTCCAGCAGCACGGGGTGCAGCGCCGAGACCTGCGCCTCCAGCTCGCGCATCCCGGCGGCGCGGCCGGCCACCTTGGGCAGCCGGATCTCGACGATGTGCTGCTTGAGATCGGGTTCGGCATCGACCCAGGCCGGGTTGGCCATGTTCAGCGGCATCCACCACAGCCGCCGCCGCAGCACCGGCGTGATCGGCAGCCGCGAGGCCAGGTGCTCGCGCAGGCGCGTCACGAACTTGCTGCGCGTGCCCGGCGGCAGCTCGAACAGGTGCAGCGCGCCCACGTGCATGGGCATCTCGGGCGTCTCGAGGTAGAGGAAGGTCGCGTCGAGCCCCGAGAGCTGCTTCATCGCCTGGTCTCCATGGCGCCTCATGGGGGGGGCGCCGTGCGGGCGATGCTAGTCCGGCGTCCGGGGCCATCGGACCGGGCTTGCCCTGAAACGCAGACTCAGTCGACGGCCGCGCGGGCGCGCCGCAGCGCCAGCAGCTCGTTGCCCGCCAGCGCCAGCAGCACCAGCGCGCCGCCGCCGAGCACCGCGACCGAGGGCGTCTCGCCGGCACCCAGCCAGGCCCAGGCCACGCCGAAGACCACCTCGAGCAGCGCGAGCAGCGAGATCTCGGGCCCCGACAGCACCCGCGCCGCAGCCACCGCCAGCAGGCAGGGGATGGCCAGCTGCACCACGCCCAGCAAGGCCAGCCAGCCCACATCGTGCGGCGTGGCCTGCAGCGGCCAGGCCAGCGGCAGCATCACGGCCGCCGAGATGAGGGCGCCCAGCAGCACGGCGGGCAGCATGTCCCCGGCCTCGGCGCCGCTGGCGGCGCGTGTCTTCAGGTGCTGAAGCAGCGTCCAGTTGATGGCGCCGGCTATCGGCACCGCCAGCGCCACCAGCGTGCCCAGCCATTGCTTCGCATCGCCGCCCTGCACGCCCGAGCCGTGCATCCAGGCGATGCCCGCGCCGGCCAGCGCGATGGCCACCCAGGTGCGGGGCTCCAGCCGGTGGCCGAGTGCGGCGCGGGACAGCAGCGCGGTGAACAGCGGCCCCAGCGCCATCGTCACCAGCACATTGGCCACCGAGGTGAGCGTGAGCGCCACCATGAAGGCCGTGAACATCACGCTCCAGCACACGCCCGACAGCCACAGCGCCCGCCCGCCGCCGCGCAGCGTGGCCCACAGCCGGGCCGGCCCGCGCAGCACCAGCAGCAGCACCACGAGCGCCAGCGCGTTGAAGGCGCTGCGCCAGAAGGTGATCTCGAAGCCGTAGCTTCCAACGGGCGCCCCGTCGAGCCAGCGCGAGACCACGCCTGCGATGCTCCACATCAGCGTCACGGCCACCATCGTGGCCAGGGCCTGCCCGCGTGTCATGGCGCTTCAGGTCTCGCGGCTGGCCCGCTTGCGCTCGTGCTCCTTCAGGAAGCGCTTGCGCAGCCGCACGCTCTTGGGCGTGATCTCCACCAGCTCGTCGTCCTCGATGAACTCGACGCCGTACTCCAGCGTCAGGTCGATGGGCGGCGTGACCTTGATCGCGTCTTCCTTGCCGCTGACGCGGAAGTTGGTGAGCTGCTTGGTCCGCGTGGCGTTGACGACGAGGTCGTTGTCGCGGTTGTGCACGCCCACGATCATGCCCTCGTAGACCGGATCGCCCGCCTTCACGAACATGCGGCCGCGATCGTCGAGCTTGCCCAGGGCGTAGGTGAAGATCTCACCGTCGTCCATGCTGATCAGCACGCCGTTCTTGCGGCTGGCGATCTCGCCCTTGTAGGCCTCATAGCCGTCGAAGATGTTGCTGATGAGCCCGGTGCCGCGCGTGAGGTTCATGAACTCGTTGGAAAAGCCGATGAGCCCGCGCGCCGGGATGCGGTACTCCAGGCGCACACGGCCGCGGCCGTCGGTCTCCATGTTGGCGAGCTCGCCCTTGCGCTCGCCCAGGGCCTGCATGACGCCGCCCTGGTGCTGGTCTTCCACGTCCACGGTGAGCAGCTCGATGGGCTCGTGGCGTTCGCCGCCGACATCATGGAACACCACGCGCGGCTTGCTCACGGCCAGCTCGTAGCCCTCGCGGCGCATGTTCTCCAGCAGGATCGTGAGGTGCAGCTCGCCGCGGCCCGAGACCTCGAAGATGCCGTCCTCGCCACTTTCCTTGACACGCAGCGCCACGTTGGAGAGCAGCTCCTTCTGCAGCCGGTCCCAGATCTGGCGGCTGGTGACGAACTTGCCCTCGCGGCCGGCCAGGGGGCTGGTGTTGACGCAGAAGTTCATCGTCAGCGTCGGCTCGTCCACTTTCAGCATGGGCCGCGGCGCGGGCGTGTCGGGACTGGTGACGGTCTCGCCGATGCCGATGTCCTCGATGCCGTTGATGAGCACGATGTCACCGGGGCCGGCGCTGTCGGCCTGGCGGCGCTCCAGGCCCTCGAAGGTGAGCACCTGGTTGATGCGACCCTTGCGGCGCGGCCCGTCCTCGCCCTCGCACACCAGCACGTCCAGGCCCGGCCGCACCGTGCCGGCGTTCACGCGGCCCACGCCGATGCGGCCAACGTAGGTGGAGTAGTCCAGCGAGCTGATCTGCAGCTGCAGCGGCGCGGTCGGGTCGCCCTGGTGCGGCGGCACGTGCTTGAGCACGGTGTCAAAGAGCGGCGCCATGTCGTTGCCCCAGGCCTGGCCGGCCTCGCCCTCGGCGAGCGCGGCCCAGCCATTGAGGCCGCTGGCGTAGACCACGGGGAAATCCAGCTGCTCGTCGTTGGCGCCGAGCTTGTCGAACAGCTCGAAGGCGGCGTTGATCACGTAGTCGGGCCGCGAGCCGGGCTTGTCGACCTTGTTGACCACCACGATGGGCTTCAGGCCGAGGGCGAGCGCTTTCTTGGTGACGAAGCGCGTCTGCGGCATCGGGCCCTCTTGCGCGTCGATCAGCAGCACCACGCCGTCGACCATGCTCAGCGCGCGCTCGACCTCGCCGCCGAAGTCGGCATGGCCCGGCGTGTCGACGATGTTGATGTGCGTGCCCTGCCACTGCACGGCGCAGTTCTTGGCCAGGATGGTGATGCCGCGCTCGCGCTCGATGTCGTTGCTGTCCATCACGCGCTCGGCGACCTTCTCGTTTTCGCGGAAGGTGCCGCTCTGGCGCAGGAGCTGGTCGACCAGCGTGGTCTTGCCGTGGTCGACGTGGGCGATGATGGCGATGTTGCGGATGGCGGCTTGTGTGGTCATGGGGTGCAGCCTTGCACTTCAAGGGGGCTGAGCAGGCGGTCGGGGATCAACTCGCCAGCGGTGATGTGGGCGGTGCCGAGGAAGGCGCCGGGGTCGCGGGGGCCGGGGCCGAACACCTTGACGGCCGGGGCATCGGCCAGCGCCACGCGGCGGCGCAGCCCGGTGAGGAAGCGGCCCGCTTCGTCGGCCGGCAGGCGGACCTCGGGCGTTTCGCCGAGCAGCACCTGCGGCGGGCGCAGCAGCGCCTCTCGCGCGGCCGGCTCCAGGGCTTGCAGGGCATCGATGGTGACGGCGTCGGCGACATCGAGCGCGCCGCTGCCGGTGCGGCGCAGCGTGGCCAGGTGGGCACCGCAGCCCAGCGCTTCGCCGATGTCTTCGGCCAGCGTGCGGATGTAGGTGCCCTTGCTGCAACGCACGTCGATCACGAGTTCGTCACTCTGCCAGCGCACGATGTCGAGGGCATGAATCGTCACCCGTCGCGGCGTGCGCTCGACCTCGATGCCCGCGCGGGCCAGGTCGTAGAGCTTGCGGCCTTCGTGCTTGAGGGCGCTGTGCATGGGAGGCAGTTGCTCGATCGTGCCGGTGTAGCGCGCACAGGCGGTTTCGATGGCGGCGCGTTCCACGGCCACGGGGCGGCTCTGCACGACCTCGCCCTCGCGGTCGCCGGTGCTCGTGCGCTCGCCCAGCCTGAGCGTGGCCGTGTAGCGCTTGTCGGCGTCCAGGCTGGCCTGGCTGAACTTGGTGGCGGCGCCGAAGCACAGCGGCAGCAGGCCGCTGGCCAGCGGATCGAGCGTGCCCGTGTGGCCGGCCTTCTCGGCGCGCAGCATGCCCTTCACCTTCTGCAAGGCATCGTTGCTGCTCCAGCCCAGGGGCTTGTCGAGCAGCAGCACGCCATGCAGCGGGCGGCGCGGGGCGCGGGCCGGGGCCGGAACGTTCAACTCAGTCGTCCTTTGCGCGTATGGCATTGGCGCGCGCGATCAGCGCCGAGAGATCCGCCGCGCGTTCGGTGGTCTTGTCGAACTGGAAATGCAACGTCGGCACGGTGTGGATCTGCAGCCGCTTGAACAGGCCGTTGCGCAGGAAGCCGGCAGCCTCGTTCAGCGCCTTCTCGCACTCGGCTGCATCGCTGATCA
This sequence comes from Ideonella sp. WA131b, assembly GCA_023657425.1. NCBI lineage: Bacteria > Pseudomonadati > Pseudomonadota > Betaproteobacteria > Burkholderiales > Sphaerotilaceae > Ideonella > Ideonella sp. WA131b. Next base: position 63,480 of record JAGTJW010000002.1, on the reverse strand, counting down.
GCACCGAAAAGAACACCTTGGCGTGGGCGTAGTCGGGCGAGACCTCGACGCTGTTGATCGTGACCAGGCCGATGCGCGGATCCTTCAGCTCGCGGATGAGCCCGGCCACGTCGCGCTGGATCTGGTCGGCGACGCGGAAGCTGCGGTTGGGGGTGGCCTTCTTGTGTCGCATCGTGGTGCTCCAAATGAATCAGCCCCGCCTCGCGGGCGGGGCTGACTGCTGGATCGCAGCGTCGGCGCCCGCCTCACAGCGTGCGCGCGACCTCCTTGACCTCGAAGAACTCCAGCTGGTCGCCTTCCTTGATGTCGGTGACGTTCTTCAGCTTGATGCCGCACTCGAAGCCTTCCTTGACCTCGCGCACGTCGTCCTTGAAGCGGCGGACACCTTCCACCTCGCCGGTGTAGATGACCACGTTGTCGCGCAGCAGGCGGAAGCGGCAGTCGCGCTTCACGATGCCCGCCGTGACCATCGAGCCCGCCACCGTGCCGATCTTGCTGGCCACGAACACCGTGCGGATCTCGGCCGTGCCGATGACCTCTTCGCGCTGCTCGGGCGCCAGCATGCCGCCCATTGCCAACTTCACCTCGTCAACCGCGTCGTAGATGATGTTGTAGTAGCGGACGTCGACACCGTTGCCCTCGGCCAGCTTGCGCGCACCGGAATCGGCGCGCACGTTGAAGCCGATGACCACGGCCTTGGACGCGATGGCCAGGTTGATGTCGCTCTCGGTGATGCCGCCGACCGCCGCGTGCACGATCTGAACCCGCACCTCGGGCGTGCTGAGCTTGAGCAGGCTCTGCGCCAGCGCCTCCTGCGAGCCCTGGACGTCGGCCTTGACGATGAGCGCCAGGGTCTGGGCCTGGCCCTCGCCCATGTTCTCGAACATGCCTTCGAGCTTGGCAGCCTGGCGCTTGTTGAGCGTGACCTCGCGGTACTTGCCCTGGCGGAAGGTGGCGATCTCACGCGCGCGGCGCTCGTCGGCCAGCACCATGAACTCGTCGCCGGCCTGCGGCACCTCGGTCAGGCCCTGGATCTCCACCGGCATCGACGGCCCGGCGGCGTCCGCGGCGTGCCCGTCTTCGTCCAGCATCGCCCGCACGCGGCCGTAGCTGGAGCCCGCCAACACCACATCGCCCTTCCTGAGCGTGCCGCTCTGCACCAGCACCGTGGCCACCGGGCCGCGGCCCTTGTCGAGCTTGGCCTCGATGACGATGCCCTTGGCCGCCGCGTCGGTCGGCGCCTTGAGCTCCAGGATCTCGGCTTGCAGCAGCACCTGCTCGAGCAGGCTGTCGATGCCGGTGCCGACCTTGGCCGATACCGGCACGAAGGGCGAATCGCCGCCGAAGTCCTCGGGCACCACGCCCTCGGCCACCAGCTCGCTCTTCACGCGCTCGACGTTGGCGTCGGGCTTGTCGATCTTGTTCATGGCCACCACGATGGGCACACCCGCCGCCTTGGCGTGGCTGATGGCCTCCTTCGTCTGCGGCATCACCCCATCGTCGGCCGCCACCACGAGGATGACGATGTCGGTGGCCTTGGCGCCGCGCGCACGCATCGCCGTGAAGGCGGCGTGGCCCGGGGTATCCAGGAAGGTGATCACGCCCCGCGGCGTCTCGACGTGGTAGGCGCCGATGTGCTGCGTGATCCCACCGGCTTCGCCGGCCGCCACCCTCGCTCGGCGGATGTGGTCGAGCAGCGAGGTCTTGCCGTGATCGACGTGACCCATCACGGTGACCACCGGCGGCCGCGGCAACGCCTCGGACTCGTGCAGCGCCGCTTCTTCCTCGGTGAAGGCCTCGGGGTCGTCGAGCTTGGCGGCCATTGCCTTGTGGCCCATCTCCTCGACGACGATCATCGCCGTCTCCTGGTCGAGCTGCTGGTTGATCGTGACCATTTGCCCGAGCTTCATGAGCTGCTTGATCACCTCGCTGGCCTTGACCGCCATCTTGTGGGCGAGGTCGGCCACCGAGATCGTCTCGGGCACATGCACCTCCTGCACCACGGCCGCCTGCTGCTCGGGCGCGTAACCACCCTCGTCGCGCTCGCCGCGGCGGGCGCCGCCACGCGGCGCGCGCCAGCCGGCGCGGCCGCCGGAGGAATCGCCGCGCGTCTTGAGCGCTGCGCGCTTCTTGGCGGCGTCGTCGGCCCAGCTGGAACTGAGCTTCTCGCTCTTGACCTGCTTCTTCTCGCCGGGCTTGGCCGCTGACGTGGCGGCGGCGCCCGGCGCCCCCGGCTTGGCCGCGGGTTTGTGGATGGTGCCCTTGATGGCTTCCTTGGGCGTCTCGGCCGGCTTCGGCTCCTCGGGCTTCTTGGCCACGAGAACCTGCTTGGGCCGGTTCATCATTTCACGGATCTTGCGCGCCTCTTCTTCGGCGGCCTTGCGGCGGCGCTCGAGATCAACCTGCTTGGCGGCGTCTTCGGCGGCCTTGTCGGCCGCCTTGACCACGCGCAGCACGGGCTTGGGCGGCTCCGGGGCCTTCACCGGCTCGGCCGGGGCGGGTTCGGGGGCCTTGGCGACAGCGACCGGTTCAGGGGCCTCGCCAGCCGCTGCGCGCGCCGCGGCGGCCTCGGCGGCCCGTGCGGCGGCCTCGGCGGCTGCAGCGGTCTCGGCAGCGGCCTTGGCCACGGCTTCGGCAGCCGCCGCCTCGGCGGCCTCGCGCGCCAGGCGTTCCTGCTCTTCGCGGCGGCGCCGGGCTTCGGCGAGCTCTTCTTCCTGCAGGCGGATGGCCTCGGCCTGAGCGCGGGCCTCTTCTTCTCGGCGCTGCAGATCGAGCTCCTCGGCACTTGGGCCGGCCGCTTCGTCCGCCGCGGGCGCGTCGTCGCGCTTGACGAAGGTGCGCTTCTTGCGCACCTCGACCTGGATCGTGCGCGCACGGCCGCTGGCGTCGGCCTGCTTGATCTCGGTCGAGGTCTTCTTGACGATGGTGATCTTCTTGCGCTCGGTGCCGGACGTGCCGTGCGCCTGACGCAGGAACTCGAGCAGCTGCTCCTTGTCGGACTCGGTGATCGAGTCGTCAAGAGACTGCTTGCTCACGCCAGCCGACTGCAGCTGCTCAAGCAAGGCCGCCGGCTGACGGTTGAGCTGCTGGGCGAGCTGTGCGACGGTGGTCACGGCCATGGGTGGGTTTTCCTCGGGTATGGCTTGCGGCAGGCGGGGGGCGGTTCAGCGGGGCGCAGCGACGTGCGCTCAGGCGTTGAACCAATGCTCGCGCGCCTTCATGATCAGTGACTTGGCAGGCTCCCCGCCGATGCCGGTCATGTCGGTCAGTTCGTCGACGGCCAGGTCGGCCAGGTCGTCGCGCGTGTGGATGCCGCCCTCGGCCAGCTTGGCGATGAGTTCGGGCGTCAGGCCCTTGCCGTCGAGTTCAAGGTCGCGCAGGTCTTGCGAGACCTCCTCGACCTGCTCCTCGCGCGCGATCTCCATCGTCAGCAGCGCATCCTTGGCGCGCTTGCGCAGCTCGTGCACCGTGTCCTCGTCGAAGGCCTCGATCTCGAGCATCTCCTGCAGTGGCACGTAGGCCACCTCTTCGAGGCTGCTGAAGCCTTCCTCGATGAGGATGTCGGCCACCTCCTCGTCGACGTCGAGTTTCTCGACGAAGAGCTTGCGCACCGAGCCGGACTCCTCGGCCTGCTTGGCCTGCGACTCCTCGGCCGTCATGATGTTGATGCGCCAGCCGGTCAGGTCGGACGCCAGGCGCACGTTCTGGCCGCCGCGGCCGATGGCGATGGCCAGGTTCTCTTCGTCGACCACCACGTCCATCGCATGGCGCTCCTCGTCGACGACGATGCTCACCACGTTGGCCGGGGCCAAGGCGCCGATGACGAACTGCGCGGGGTCGTCGGACCACAGCACGATATCCACGCGCTCGCCGGCCAGCTCGTTGGTGACGGCGTTGACGCGCGAGCCACGCACACCCACGCAGGTGCCGATGGGGTCGACGCGGCGGTCGTGGCTGACCACGGCGATCTTGGCCCGGCTGCCGGGGTCGCGCGCGCAGCTCTTGATCTCGAGCAGGCCCTGCTCGATTTCGGGCACCTCCTGCGCGAACAGCTCCTTCATCAGCTCCGGGCTCGAGCGCGAGAGCATGATCTGCGGGCCGCGCTGAGTGGGATCGACGCCCAGGATCACGGCGCGGACGCGATCGCCCGAGCGCAGGTTCTCCTTCGGGATCATTTCGCTGCGCTTCAGGCGGCCCTCGACGCGGCCGCTTTCGACGATGAGATCGCCCTTGTCCAGCCGCTTGACCGCGCCGACCATGATCTTCTCGCCGCGGCTGAGGTAGTCGGACATCAGCTGCTCGCGCTCGGCATCGCGGATCTTCTGCAGGATCACCTGCTTGGCCGCCTGCGCGCCAATGCGGCCGATGGGCACCGAATCGACGGCCTCCTCGATGTAGTCGCCCTCTTCGATATCGGGGATGCGGTCGAGCGCCTCGGACAGCAATTCCTCGGCATCCGGGTTCTGCAGGCCGGCAGAGTCGGGCACGACGAGCCAACGGCGGAAGGTCTCGTAGTCGCCCGTGTCACGGTCTACCGCCACGCGGATGTCGACCTCGCCGCCGTGCAGCTTCTTGGTGGCGGAAGCCAGCGCGGCCTCCACCGCGCCGAAGACGACGTCGCGGTCCACAGTCTTCTCGCGAGAGATCGCGTCCACCAGCATCAGCAATTCGCGGTTCATCGGTCCTTCAGCCTTTCGTCGTCGCGGGCGCGGTGGCCAGGGCGGGCCCGGCGGCGCTCTCGTTCGTGGGTTCGGAATCCAGGTCGGCCGGCGGGCGGGCCTTGCGGCCCTTGAAGTCAACCACCGGCACCAGGCGCGCCTCGCGCACCTCGGCGAGCACGAAGCCGAGCTGCCGCTCCGCCGTGCCCTGCTTGAGCGTCAGTGTGAATGCGCCATCGGCCTCGCCCAGGCCCAGGACGCCTTCCCAATGCTTGCGCCCCTCGAAGGGGTCGCGCAGCGTGATCTTCGCCGCCAGTCCGGCAAAGCGTCGGTAGTCGGCCTCGTGGCGCAGCGGGCGGTCCAGGCCCGGCGACGACACCTCCAGCCGGGCGTACTCGAGGCCTTCGACCTCGAGCACGTACTGCAGCTGCCGCGTCACGGCCTCGCAGTCATCGACGGTGATGAACGTGCCGGTGTCGGGCGCCCCCGGGGGGCCGTAGAGGCGGCCGGGGAGGCGGTCGATGGTCACGCGCAGCAGACCGCGCCCGGCGCGCTCGACATCGACGAGGTCATAGCCCAGACCCTGCACGGTGGTGGCGATGGCCGTCTGCCAGCCCTGGCGCGGCGGCGCATCGGCGGTTGTCTCGGCACGCAGCCCCGGCAGCCCGGCCGGCGATGCGCCCGGCCGTGCGCCCAGAGGCCCACCACGCCGGCCGCCACCAGGGGCGATGCCGCTGCGCCGGGGCGTCGGGGACTTGCCCGTACCGGTTCGCGCCTTGCGAGGAGTTCCGCCTGCCTTCAAACCCGAGGATCCCGATCCGCTGCTCCCGCAGCATGTCGGCGCTGCGCCATCCGCCGGGCGCGCCGCCAAGATCCCTCACCCGGGCCCCGCTGCACACGCTGACGCGCCGTGCCGGAACCCCGGTGCCGATCGAGCAAAAAAAATGGGCTGGAAAGTTCCCCGCCCACGCAGCCTGTGCTTTCGCACCGATGTTTGCGCACAAACACCCGGAAAGGCCGGAGTATAGCCGTGAACAAGGCCCCAGGCAACGGCCGGGGCCTGGCATGCGCCCTGCATGCCAGAATCCGCGCCCCACGGGGCGGCCACCCGGCCCGCCCCTGCAACGCGAAGACGGAGACTCCATGGGCATACTCGCCGGCAAGCGCTTTCTGATCACGGGCGTGCTGTCCAACCGCTCCATCGCCTACGGCATCGCACGCGCCTGCCGGGCGCAGGGCGCCGAGCTGGCCTTCAGCTACGTGGGCGAGCGCTTCAAGGAGCGCATCACCGATTTCGCTCGCGAGTTCGACAGCGCGCTCGTTTTTGACTGCGATGTCGCCGACGACGCCCAGATCGCACGGATGTTTGCCGACCTGGCCACGCACTGGCCGCAGTTCGACGGCTTCGTGCACTCCATCGGCTATGCCCCTCGCGAAGCCATCGCGGGCGACTTTCTCGAGGGCCTGAGCCGCGAGGGCTTTCGCATCGCGCACGACATCTCGGCCTACAGCTTTCCGGCCATGGCCAAGGCGGCGCTGCCGATGCTTCGCCAGGGCGGCGCCGTGCTCACGCTCAGCTATCTGGGCGCGGAGCGTGCCGTGCCGGCGTACAACACCATGGGTCTGGCCAAGGCCAGCCTCGAGGCCAGCGTGCGCTACCTGGCGGCCAGCCTGGGCCCGCGGGGCATCCGCGCCAATGCCATCAGCGCTGGTCCCATCAAGACGCTGGCGGCCAGCGGCATCAAGGGCTTCGGCAAGATGCTCGAGGTGGTGGGCGCGCAGGCACCGCTGGGCCGGAATGTGACGATCGACGACGTCGGCAAGGCCGCCGCCTTCCTGCTGTCGGACCTGGCCAGTGGCATCACCGCCGAGATCACCTACGTCGACGGCGGTTTCGCCAAGGTGATGGGCCTGCCGCCCGAGGCCGTCGGCTGACGAGGGCCCCAGGCCCTGCGACGCGGCCTCAGCCGCGCACGCAATCGACGTAGTAGCGCCGCTCGCCGCCCGCGCCCTCTTCGGCCACCAGGCCGTGCACGTCGGTTGCGAAGCCCGGGAACTGCGCGTTGAACTGCCGCGTGAAGCGCAGGTAGTCGACGATGCGCCGGTTGAAGCGCTCGCCCGGCACCAGCAGCGGAATGCCCGGCGGATAGGGCGTCAGCAGCGCGGTGGTGACGCGGCCCTCCAGATCATCGATGGCCACGCGCTCGGTGCGCCGGTGCGCAATGTGCGCGTAAGCCTCCGAGGGCGTCATCGCGGGCTGCAGGTCGGACAGGTAGACCTCGGTCGTGAGGCGCGCGATGTCGCCCTGCGCGTAGGCCTCGTGGATGGCCTGGCAGAGGTCGCGCAGGCCCATGCGCTCGTAGCGCGGGTGGGCGGCACAGAACTCCGGCAGGATGCGCCACAGCGGCGCGTTGCGGTCGTAGTCGTCCTTGAACTGCTGCAGCGCCGTCACCAGCGTGTTCCAGCGGCCCTTGGTGATGCCGATGGTGAACATGATGAAAAACGAGTACAGCCCCGTCTTCTCGACCACCACCCCGTGCTCGGCCAGAAACTTGGTGACGATGGACGCCGGGATGCCGGTGGCGGCGAAGCGCCCGTCCACGCCCAGGCCCGGCGTGATCACGGTGCTCTTGATGGGATCCAGCAGGTTGAAGCCCTCGGCCAGCGGGCCGAAGCCGTGCCAGTCCTCGTCGGCGTGCAGCATCCAGTCGGCGCTGCGGCCGATGCCCTCCTCGGCCAGCTGCTCCGGGCCCCAGACCTGGAACCACCAGTCCTTGCCGAACTCGGCGTCGACCTTGCGCATGGCGCGCCGGAAATCCAGCGCCTCGGCGATGCTCTCCTCCACCAGCGCGGTGCCGCCGGGCGGCTCCATCATCGCCGCGGCCACATCGCAGCTGGCGATGATGGCGTACTGCGGGCTGGTGCTGGTGTGCATCAGGTAAGCCTCGTTGAAGAGGTGGCGGTCGAGCTTGACCTCCTGCGAGTCCTGCACCAGCACCTGGCTGGCCTGGCTCAGGCCGGCCAGCAGTTTGTGCGTGCTCTGCGTGGCGTACACCACCGCCTTCTTCGGCCGCGCGCGCTTCTTGCCCATGGCGTGGAAGCTGCCGTAGAACGGGTGGAAGGCCGCGTGCGGCAGCCAGGCCTCGTCGAAGTGCAGCGTGTCCACGAAGCCGTCGAGGCTGTGCTTGATGTCTTCGGTGTTGTAGAGCACGCCGTCGTAGGTGCTCTGCGTGAGCGTGACGATCTTGGGCTGCACCGTGGCCGGGTCGCGGTCCTGCAGCAGCGGGTGCGCGGCGATCTTGGCGCGGATGGTCTCGGGGCTGAACTCGCTCTTGGGGATGGGGCCGATGATCCCGTAGTGGTTGCGCGTGGGCGTCAGGAACACCGGCACGGCGCCCGTCATGATGATGCTGTGGAGGATGCTCTTGTGGCAGTTGCGGTCCACCACCACCACGTCGCCCGGCGCCACGCAGTGGTGCCACACCATCTTGTTGCTGGTGCTGGTGCCGTTGGTGACGAAAAAGCAGTGGTCGGCGTTGAAGATGCGCGCCGCGTTGCGCTCAGACGCCGCCACCGGGCCGGTGTGGTCGAGCAGCTGGCCCAGTTCCTCCACCGCGTTGCAGACATCGGCGCGCAGCATGTTCTCGCCAAAGAACTGGTGGAACATCTGGCCCACCGGGCTCTTCAGGAAGGCCACGCCGCCGCTGTGGCCCGGGCAGTGCCAGCTGTAGGAGCCGTCTTGGGCGTAGTCCATCAGCGCCTTGAAGAACGGCGGCGCCAGACCGTCGAGGTAGCTCTTGGCCTCGCGGATGATGTGCCGGGCCACGAACTCCGGCGTGTCCTCGAACATGTGGATGAAGCCGTGCAGCTCACGCAGCACATCGTTGGGCAGGTGCTGGCTGGTGCGCGTCTCGCCGTAGACGTAGATCGGGATGTCGGCGTTCTTCCAGCGGATCTCCTCGATGAACTTGCGCAGGTTCAGCACCGCCGGGTCGAGCTCGGGGCCCGGCGTGAACTCGTTGTCGTCGATGCTCAGGATGAAGGCGCTGGCGCGGCTTTGCTGCTGCGCGAACTGACTCAGGTCGCCGTAGCTGGTGGCGCCCAGCACCTCGAAGCCCTCCTTCTGAATGGCCTCGGCCAGCGCGCGGATACCGAGTCCAGAGGTGTTCTCGGACCGGTAGTCTTCGTCGATGATCACAATGGGGAATCGAAATCGCAGCATGGCGGCGGCAGGTTCTCGTGTGAAGGCGCGGCCGCAAGACCGCGGCAAGGCCGCGCAGTGTAGGGGCCGAGGGCGCCGCCTCCGTGACACCACGCCTACACTGCTTCTCCAGGAGAGTTCTGACCTATGGACTTGTCGAGCCCGACCCTCTGGTGGCTGCTGGCCGGCGCCCTCGTGGCCGCCGAGCTGGCCACCGGCACCTTCTACCTCTTGATGGTGGCGTTGGGTGCCGCAGCCGGCGCGCTGGCCGCCCATGCCGGCCTGCCGGGCGCGGCGCAGGTGGCCATTGCCGCGGCGCTGTCGTCGGGCGCCACGGCGGTGTGGCACCTGCGGCGTGCCCGTGCACCGCGCAGCGCGCCGGCCGAGGCCAACCGCGACGTCAACCTCGATATCGGCCAGCGGCTGCAGGTGCCCGCGTGGCAGGCCGACGGCTCGGCGCGCGTCAGCTACCGGGGCGCGATGTGGTCGGTGCGTTTCGGCGGCAGCGGCACACCGGCCGCCGGAGAACACGTGATCGTCGCCGTGCACGGCAGCGAGTTGCTCGTGCAGCCGGCGCCGGCACGCTGACCCCTCCTCCACCTTCTTCAGGCCCGAACCATGGAAATCGCACTCATCGTCGCCGTCATCGCGGTGATCTTCATCGTCCGCACCTTCAAGATCGTGCCGCAGCAGAACGCCTGGGTCGTCGAGCGGCTGGGCAAGTACGACCGCACGCTGACACCGGGCCTGAAGTTCGTCATCCCCTTCGTCGAGCGCGTGGCCTACAAGCATTCGCTCAAGGAGGTGCCTCTGGACGTGCCCAGCCAGGTGTGCATCACGCGCGACAACACGCAGCTGCAGGTCGACGGCATCCTGTATTTCCAGGTGACGGACCCGATGCGCGCCAGCTATGGCAGCAGCGACTATCTGGTGGCCATCTCGCAGTTGGCGCAGACGACGCTGCGCAGCGTGATCGGCAAGATGGAGCTCGACAAGACCTTCGAGGAGCGCGACCTCATCAACGCCAGTGTCGTGAGCTCGCTCGACGAGGCGGCCATGAACTGGGGCGTGAAGGTGCTGCGCTACGAGATCAAGGACCTCACCCCGCCGGCCGAGATCCTGCGTTCGATGCAGGCGCAGATCACGGCCGAGCGCGAGAAACGCGCGCTGATCGCGGCCTCCGAGGGCCGTCGCCAGGAGCAGATCAACATCGCCACCGGCGAGCGCGAGGCCTTCATCGCCCGCTCCGAGGGCGAGAAGCAGGCCGAGATCAACAACGCCCAAGGCGAGGCCGCGGCGATCAGCGCGGTGGCCGAGGCCACGGCCGAGGCCATTCGCAAGATCGCCGCTGCCATCCAGGAGCCCGGCGGTGAGCAGGCGGTGCAGCTGAAGGTGGCCGAGAAGGCGGTGGATGCCTATGCCAACCTCGCGCGCACCAACAACACGATGATCGTGCCGGGCAACATGACCGAGGTGTCGGCGCTGATCGGGACGGCGATGTCGCTGTTGGGCAAGGGCGGGTCGGCCCCCGGCAAGTGAGCCATGGCCGAGACCCGACGCGACCGGGCCCTCAATGTGCTGGGCACCGCGCTGCTGCCCTGCGGCTACGACCCGCTGACCGGCTGGTACCGTGACGGCTGCTGCCACACCGACGCGCAAGATCACGGCAGCCACGTGATCTGCGCCAAGGTGACGGTGGGCTTCCTGAACTTCCAGATGGAGCGTGGCAACGACCTCATCACGCCGCGGCCCGAGCACCGCTTCCCGGGTCTGAAGCCGGGTGACCGCTGGTGCGTGTGCGCGCTGCGCTGGCGCGAGGCCTACGAGGCCGGTTGCGCGCCGCCGGTGGTGCTGGAGAGCACGCACGCCCGGGCGCTGGACTTCGTGCTCATCGAGTGGCTGCGCAAGCATGCGGTGGTTGGTGCGTGATGCCTGGCCCTGAGGGGCAGGCTCCGGCGCCGCCGCGATCTCCTCAGCGCGCGGCCCCGGCGCGCCGCAGTTCCAGCTGCGCGAAGGCCCACTCGCGGTACGGCGTGGCCTGGGTGTCGACCACGCGCTGGAAGGCGCGCAGCGCTTCCTCGCGCTGGCCCTGAAGCAGCAGCCGCTGGCCGATGTAGAAGTGAGCCTCCGCCAGGTTCAGGCGGGCCAGGGCCTTGTTCTCGCCGGCCTGGCGCAACAGGGTATCGCGGTCGATGCGGCCGACCAGGTAGCGCAGCAGCGCGCCCGTGATCTTGGCGGGGTCGGTGCCGTCCACATGCTCATCGACCACCGCGCGGCCGCGCCCGCCGGCGCGCTCAGCAGCCAGGTACAGCCAGATCATCGAGAACTCCCGCCCCTCGCCACTGCCGCCCGCCACGGCTTCGCGCAGCAGCGGCTCGGCCGCTTCGGCCCGGCCGAGCAGGAAGTGCAGCGACCCCATCCAGCCCGCGACCGTGGCGGGGCGCGCTGCCGGCGTGATGCGCGCAAAGGTGGCCAGCGCCTGCTCGGCGCGGCCCTGGCCCAGCAGCGCAACGGCCATCGCGTCGAGCGCCTCGGGGTCTTCCGGCAGCACCTGCAGCGCGGCTCCAGCGTCGGCGGCGGCGGCCTCATGCAGGCCCAGAAGATTGAGCGTCGATGCGCGGTCGGCCAGCACGCGGGCCGCGAGCACGCTGCCCGGTGCCACGCGCGCCAGCGCTTGGGTGTCGAACAGCCGCGAGAACTCCTGGCGCAACTGGATCGTGCCGAGCTGGTCGTCGCGCCAGTCGCGTGACGACCGGACACGCCGCTCGGTGGCCTCAAGCAGCGGCCGGGTCACCTTCATGTCCACCAGCGGCAGGCGCAGGCGGCCGAAGCTCGCGTTGCGCGCCTTGAGCACCTTGTCGCGCCACGCGGCCAGCTCGGCTGGCGGCACCTGGTCGTCGCGCTGCTCGTAACGCCGCACGAAGGTGGCCGTCGGGCCGCCGTACTCCAGCCGGGCCGTGAAGCGGAACTGGCGATCGACGACCTCGAGGGCCTCGGGCGCCTGGGCCGGGAACGGCAGAGGTCCGGTGACGACGATGCGGCTGTCGACCACGCGCGGCGTGTCCACCAGCACCGGCCACTGGCGCGTGGTCTCCGGCGGCCCGACGAGCGTGTCCAGCAGCTCGAGCGCACCGAACTCGGCGTCAATGGCCCCGCGGGCGTACTGGCCCAACTCGGGCAACTCGAAGAGCTGTCGGAACACGAAGACGTTGTTGTGGCGGTCGTCCTCGACGACCGCTTCACCCTGCGCGCGCAGCGCCGGCAGCACGCGGGCATACGCGGCGGCCAGGTCGCGCGCCAGCGCCTCGCGCCCGCCCTGCGACTGACCGGCCCGCCAGCGCTCGGCCAACAGGCCGTGGGCACGCATCTCGAACTGCATGCGTACCGGCGCGCCGGGGGTCGACAGATCCCAGCGCTGCTCGAACTGCAGGCGGCTGCCTGCGGCACCCGGGCGCGGCACGTCCACCAGCGCCGCCCCGTCGCCGACCACGAGCGCGGCTCCATAGCTCCATTGTCCGCGGCTGGCCAGCTCGAGGCCCTGGCCCTGCAGGGTGGCGTCCAGCCACCAGGTGCGGCCATCCAGCTCGAGCCGCGTGATCACGTGGTCGAAGACGTCGTGGCTGGGCAGGTAGTCGCGAATGCCCTTGTTGCGCTGCATGGACACCAGCGCCGGCCGCGGATCGAAACCCAGCTCGCGCAGCAGCGCGTTCAGCAGCATGACCTTGTCCTTGCAGTCGCCCAAGCGCTCGGCCAGCGTTCGCTCGGGTGGCTTGGGGCGGTGTGAACTCTCACCCAGGCTCACGCTGAGGTAGCGGATCTCATCCTGAACGAAACGCAACACCTCGGACACCAGCGCAGCACCCGCCAGGCCGCTGGCGCGGAAGGCCTGCGCGCGTTCGACCACGGCCGCCGGGACCGGCTGCGCCGGGGCGAACAAGCGCTGAGCCCAGGCGTCGACCTCGGCCCAGGAACTCCACTCGCTGATGTCGATCGCGGGAAAGACCTTCACCCATGGCGGCACGCCCTGCTCGGCCACCAGGGCCGGCACCTGCTGGCGCACCATCCGCAGCACCTGCACGGCGCCCTCGACCGAGCGCTCGGGCTCCAGCGTCGTTGCCAGACCCTTGGTGCGCATGACACGCGACGCCGGGACGCGCCACCGGTGATGCAGGACATCCATCGGGGTGTCGTAGGCCAGGCGCATGCCGCCGGCGATGCGGCCTTCGAAGATCGGGTTCTCACCCTCGACCGTGTAGGCCACCTCGACCGCGTCGCCGACGCGCACGTCGCTCAACACCAACAGGAGCGTTTCGACACCGTTGAGCACCAGTTGCTCCAGGCCGGTCTCGCGCCGCATGGGCTCGATGCGGGCCTCGGCCAGGCGATCGCTGCGCACGCCGTCGCGCCACACATGGGCGTGATGCACCACGAGACGCTGGAACGCCGGGTTGAAGCTCAGCGGCCACTGGGACACCGAGCCCAGGGCCGCGGCGTCTAGCGCCGAGCTGCGGACGCGCACGAAGGTCTGCGGCTGCTCGCCGGTGTGGTCGACCTGGACATCCACGAGGTGATCGCGCCGGGCTCCAGCGGCCGGCGCGGGCACCAGGCTGCGGTCGGCACCCGGAGGCGCCACCACCCAGGCCGGGATGCCGCCCTGGCGCCAACCCCGGCCGGATCGGGCTGCGGCCTCCTTGGCAGCTGGCGTGGGCGAGACTGCGCGCGACGCCGCTCTAGACGGTCCGGGCTCGGCAGGCTTGGCGGCCGGTCGCAGCACAGGCTTGGGGGCCGGGGCGACCCCAGCGCCGGGCTGGGGTGTGGCGGGCACCGGCTGCGGGGACGTGGCCCGCGTGACCTGCCCTTGAGCGCCTTGCGCCAGCGCGACCCCCGTGCCAGCGGCCAGCAGCCCTATCCAGAACACCCCCCAGACGCACCGCCGTGCCAGGCTCGTCAAACCCATCACCCACTCCCGGCACGCGGTCCGACCATCGGCACCCACGACGCGTGCATCCCAACCACGATGGTGCGGGTGAACCTTCGACACAAGAGGCCGGGTTAACCAGGGTGTTCCAAGGCCCTGCCGACCGGCGCCCGCGATGCGGCCGCGAGCCCCTTGGCGGACAGGGCGGGATTCGAACCCGCGGAGGGCTGTTAACCCTCACACGCTTTCCAGGCGTGCGACTTAAACCGCTCATCCACCTGTCCGGGCGGCGCGCATTCTAGGCGGTCCGGCCGGCACGCTGCCGCGGCCTGCGCCCGGTCAGGCAGGCTTGGCGGCCCGCGCCGTGCGGTACAGCTGCAGGTACTCGCGCGCCGGCTGCTGCCACGACAGATCCTGGCCCATGCCCTGCCGCATCAGGCGCTGCCAGGCGCCGCGCCGCTGCCACAGCGTGCGGGCACGCCACACGGCCTGCAACAGCGCCCGCGGCGTGGCGGCGTCGAAGACGAAGCCGGTCGCCCGCCCCTCGGCCTGCGCGGCGTCGTCGGCGTCGATCACGGTGTCGGCCAGCCCGCCCACGCGGCGCACCAGGGGCAGCGTGCCGTAGCGCAGTCCGTACAGCTGCGTCAGGCCGCAAGGCTCAAAGCGCGAGGGCACGGCGATCACGTCGGCCCCGGCCACCAGCCGGTGGGCGCGTGCCTCGTCGTAGCCCACGTGCACCTGCAGGCGGCCCGGGTGCGCCAGCTCGGCCGTGCGGAACGCGGCCTCCAGCGCCGGGTCGCCAGTGCCCTGCACTGCCAACTGCACACCGTGCGGCACGCCCTGCGCCAGCAGCTCGGGCAGCGCGGCCAGCAGAAGGTCCATGCCCTTTTGCGCGGTGAGGCGGCTCACCACCACCATCAGCAGCGCCGACTCGTCGGCCGCAAGGCCCAGCTCGGCCTGCAACGCGCGCTTGCAGGCCGCCTTGCCGCCCAGGCGCTCGGCGTCGTAGCGCTCGGCGATGGCGGCGTCGGTGTCCGGATTCCAGACCGCGTCGTCGATGCCGTTGAGAATGCCGCTGACCGCCGCACCGCGGCCGCGGATCACGCCTTCGAGCCCGCAGCCGAATTCGTGCGTGGCGATCTCGTGGGCGTAGCGGGGGCTGACGGTGGTGATGCGGTCGGCGAACTTCAGGCCCGCCTTCATGAAGCTGATCTGGCCGTGGTACTCCAGCCCCGCGGGTGACATCAGCCGCGAGGCCAGGCCCAGCAGCGGCCAGTCGTGCATCGGGAACAGCCCCTGGAACGCCAGGTTGTGCACCGTGAAGACGCTGGCGGCCGGCGTGGGCAGGTGCTCGGCCATGAAGGCACAGGCCATGGCTGCGTGCCAGTCGTGGGCATGCACGATGTCGGGCTGCCAGGCCGGGTCGGCATCGTCGGCGGCCAGGTGCGCGGCCGCCCAGCCCAGCAAGGCGAAGCGCTGCAGGTTGTCGGGCCACTCCTGGCCATCCGGCGCCTGGTAGGGGCCGCCGCCGCGCCGGTACAGGTACGGGGCGTCGATCACGTAGGTCGGCAGCGCCGTGCCGGGCATGCGCCCGAGCAGCAGCCGCACGCGCAGGGCGCCAAAACAAGCGCCGACGTCGATGACCACGCGGGTGCTGCGCACGCTGTCCATCACCGCGGGGTAGCCGGGCAGGAGCAGCCGCACGTCGGCGCCCTGCTGGGCCTGCGCCACCGGCAGCGCCGCCACCACGTCGGCCAGGCCACCCGTCTTGACGAGCGGGAAAAGCTCGGCCGCCACGTGCAGCACGCGCAGCGGCGCCGCCGCCGGCTCCGCGCCCGCCGTCATCCGAGCGCGCGCAGCATCTCGCGCGTCACGAGCGTGATGCCGCTGTCGGTGCGGTAGAAGCGCTGGGCGTCGGCCTCGGCGTCCTCGCCGATCACCAGGCCGTCGGGGATGACACAGTCGCGGTCGATGACGCAGCGCTTCAGGCGGGCTTGGCGGCCCACCTCCACGCCCGGGAGCAGCACGCTCCAGCTGACCAGCGCGTGCGAATGCACGCGCACGTCGGAAAACAGCACCGAGCGCAACACGCTGCCGCTGACGATGCAGCCGCCCGACACCAGGCTCTCGATGGCCATCCCGCGGCGGTCGTCCTGGTTGTGCACGAACTTGGCCGGCGGCAGCTGCGGCTGGTAGGTCCAGATCGGCCAGTGCGTGTCGTAGAGGTTGAGCAGCGGGTCGGTGGCGGTGAGGTCGATGTTGGCGTCCCAGTAGGCGTCGATGGTGCCGACATCGCGCCAGTAGGGCTCGAAGCCGGTGCGGCGGCCCACGCAGGACAGATCGAAAGGATGCGCCGCCGCCACGCCCGCCTTGACCGCACGCGGGATGATGTCCTTGCCGAAGTCGTGGCTGGAGTTCGGGTCGGCCATGTCGCGCTCGAGCTCGCGGTACAGAAAGCGCGCGTTGAAGATGTAGATGCCCATGCTGGCCAGGCTGCGGCCGGGTTTGCCGGGCAGCTCGGGCGGCTCGGGCGGCTTCTCGACGAAGTCGGTGATGCGGCGGCTCTTGTCGACGGCCATCACGCCGAAGGCACGGGCCTCGTCGCGGCTCACCTCCACGCAGGCCACGGTGCACTCGCTGCCGAGTTCGCGGTGCAGCGCCACGTGGTCGGCCAGCATCAGCGCGTAGTTCTGCTTGTAGATGTGGTCGCCGGCCAGCACCACCACGTACTCGGCGCGGTAGGCGGCCAGGATGTCCTGGTTCTGGTAGACGGCGTCGGCCGTGCCGCGGTACCAGCTTTCTTCGTCGACGCGCTGCTGCGCGGGCAGCAGGTCGACGAACTCGTTCATCTCGCTCTTCAAGAAGGCCCAGCCGCGCTGCAGGTGGCGCAGCAGGCTGTGCGACTTGTACTGCGTGATCACGCCGATGCGGCGGATGCCGCTGTTCATGCAGTTGCTGAGCGCGAAGTCGACGATGCGGAACTTGCCGCCGAAGTACACCGCCGGCTTGGCCCGCGAATCGGTCAGGTTCTTCAGCCGGCTGCCGCGCCCACCGGCCAGCACCAGGGCCACGGCCCGGCGCGGCAGGTCGAAGCTCGCCGCCACATCGATCGGTTTCATGCTGTCTCCTGGTGCAACCCGGCGCGCACACGATGCAGCAAAACTACAAGCCCCAAACCGGGCAAGCAGCACCGAATCGACAGGCGCAGATCGCTTGGTTCATTGAATCAGTTTACGAAAAATGTGGTCTAGATACTTGTCAACAGACAACTTTGTGCAATTCACCCGCAGAGCAGCGCCCAAGACAAAGGCGTGAACATGTAGCCAGACTACAAAGCACGGCCTCGGTTTGGGTTGACGCTGGCCGCCCCGTTCGGGACACTCCCTGCACCGACAACCCGCCCCAGCACGACGCAAGCAAACCTTGCGCCGCCCCGACGATGTCCGACCCCAAGACCACCTCGACCGCGGCCGCCAGCCCTTCGGCCCTGGCCGCCGTCGACCACAGCGCCGCAGCCGTCGAGCGCCATTTGCTGCACACCGTGGGCACCCTGCCCGGCCAGGCCAGCCCGAGCGAGATCATGCACGCCGTGGCGCAGGTGGCGCGAGAGCAGTTGTCCCGACGTTGGGTGGCCGCTGAATCCGCCGACCGCGCGGCCAAGGCACGCCGCGTGTACTACCTGTCGATGGAGTTCCTGATCGGCCGCACGCTCAGCAACGCGCTGGCCGCGCTTGATCTGAAGGGCGAGATGGGCGGCGCCGCCCGCGCCCACGCCGCCAGCCTTGAAGACCTGGCCAGCACCGAAGCCGATGCCGCCCTGGGCAACGGTGGCCTGGGCCGGCTGGCCGCCTGCTTCCTGGACAGCATGGCCACCGTGGAGCTGCCGAGCATCGGCTACGGCATCCGCTACGAGTTCGGCATGTTCAAGCAGCACATCCAGGGCGGGCGCCAGATCGAATCACCCGACCCCTGGCTCGAAGACGGCACGCCCTGGGAGTTCCCGCGCGGCAACGTCGCCTACCGGGTGCGTTTCGGCGGCTGGGTGGAGCCGGCGGCCGACCCCAGCCTCGTGCCGACCTGGCGGCATGCCGGCGAGGTCAACGCCAAGGCCTACGACATGGTCGTGCCCGGCCACGGCACCGAGCGCGTGAGCACGCTGCGCCTCTGGAAGGCCGTGGCACCCAGCCAGATCGACCTGCACGCCTTCAACAGCGGCGATTACGCCCGCGCGGCCGAGTTCAAGAACGCCTACGAGAACATCTCCTGGGTGCTCTACCCCAACGACAGCACGCCCGCCGGCCGCGAGTTGCGCTTGCGTCAGGAGTACTTCTTCACCAGCGCCAGCATCCAGGACATCCTGGCGCGGCATCTGGCGGAGCACGGGCGGCTCACCAACCTGTCGGACAAGGTCGCCATCCACCTGAACGACACCCACCCGGCCATCGGGGTTGCGGAGCTGATGCGCCTGCTGGTCGACGAACACGGTTTTGGCTGGATCGCCGCCTGGGCCATCACGCGCAAGGTGTTCAGCTACACCAACCACACGCTGATGCCCGAGGCGCTGGAAACGTGGCCCGTGGCGCTGATGCAGCAGGTGCTGCCGCGGCACCTGGAGATCATCTTCCGCATCAACGCCGAGTTCCTGGCCGAGGCCGCCGCGCACCGCCCGGGCGACAACGGGTTCCTGCGCGAGCTCTCGCTCATCGACGAGCGCGGCGAGCGCCGCGTGCGGATGGCGCATCTCGCGGTGGTGGGCAGCCACAAGACCAACGGCGTCTCGGCGCTGCACTCCGATCTGCTGGTGAAGACCATCTTCTCGGGCTTCGCGGCCATGTGGCCCGAGCGCTTCACCAACATGACCAACGGCGTGACCCCCCGCCGCTGGCTGGCCCAGGCCAACGGCGGCCTGGCCTCGCTGGTGGACAGCACCATCGGCCACGGCTGGCGGCTCGATCTCGACCAGCTCAAGCGCCTGGAGCCGCACGCCGGGCGCGCCGACTTCCGCCAGGCCTTCATGGCCGTCAAACAAGCCAACAAGCGGCGGCTGGCCGAGCACATCCGCACCAGCACCGGCATCGTGGTGGACCCCGCCAGCCTGTTCGACGTGCAGGTCAAGCGCATCCACGAGTACAAGCGCCAGCTTCTGAACGTGCTGCAGGTGGTGGCGCGCTACCAGGCCATGCTGGCCGACCCCACGACCCACTGGACGCCGCGCACGGTGATCTTCGCCGGCAAGGCCGCGAGCGCCTACCACGCGGCCAAGAGCATCATCCGGCTCATCCACGACGTGGGCGGCGTGGTCAACGACGACCCGGTGGTGGCCGGCCGGCTGAAGCTGGTGTTCGTGCCCAACTATGGCGTCTCGGTGGCCGAGCTCATCATGCCCGCGGCCGATTTGTCGGAGCAGATCTCCACCGCCGGCACCGAGGCCTCGGGCACGGGCAACATGAAGCTGGCGCTCAACGGTGCGCTCACCATCGGCACCGACGATGGCGCCAACATCGAGATCCGCCAGCAGGTGGGCGACGACAACATCTTCATCTTCGGCCTGTCCACGGCCGAGGTGGCGCAGCACAAGTCCCAAGGCTGGCAGCCCTTCCGCGTCTACGAGGCCAACCCGCGCCTGAAGGCGGTGCTCGACGCCATCGCCGCGGGCGCCTTCAGCGAAGACGAACCGGGTCGCTACCGCGGCCTGGTGGATTCGCTGCTCTGGGGCGGCGACCCCTACATGCTGCTGGCCGACTTCGACAGCTACGTGGCCGCGCAGGCGCGCGTCGACACGCTCTACGAGCAGCCCGAGGCCTGGGCGCGCAAGGCCATCCGCAACGTGGCCGGCATGGGCTTCTTCTCGTCGGACCGCACCATCCGCGAGTACGCTCGCGAGGTCTGGGGCATCCCGGCCAAGGGTTGACCACACCACGCACCCGATGAAGCTCGACAAGGCCGAGGCGCGCGCCGTCTGCGAGGGCCGCCACGGCGACCCGTTTGCGGTGCTGGGCCCGCACCCGCGCGGCGATGGCGCCATCTGGGTGCGTGTGTTTGCGCCTCATGCGGTGGCGGTGACGGTCGTCGCTGGCCCCCACGCCTGGCCGCTGCAGCGGCGCGACGCCGAGGGCCTGCACGATCTCTTCGAGGGCGAGACCGCCGCGCGCGGCCCCTACCAGCTGCGGCTGCGCTGGGACGGTGGCGGGGAGACCGTGATCGAAGACCCCTACCGCTTCGGCACCGTGCTGGGCGAGATGGACGTCTGGCTGTTGGGCGAAGGCACGCACCGGCGCCCCTTCGAGGTGCTGGGCGCGTATCCGCGCAGCATGGACGGCGTGCCCGGCACGGCCTTTGCCGTGTGGGCGCCCAACGCCATCCGCGTGAGCGTGGTCGGCGACTTCAACCACTGGGATGGCCGCCGCCACCCCATGCGCCTGCGCCGCGAGTGTGGTGTCTGGGAGCTGTTCCTGCCGGGCGTGGGCCTGGGCGCGGCCTACAAGTTCGAGCTGCTCGACCGCGATGGCCAGCTGCTGCCCCAGAAAGCCGACCCCTACGCACGCGCCGCCGAGATGCGCCCCGCCACCGCCAGCATCGTGGCGCCGCTGCCGCCGGTGTTGCCGCCCGCGCCGGGGCGCCAGGCCGCCAACGCGCTGGACGCGCCGGTCAGCATCTACGAAGTGCACCTGGGCTCCTGGCGCCGCAAGCCCGAGGAAGGCAACCGATGGCTCAGCTGGGACGAGCTCGCGGACGAGCTGCTGCCCTACACGCAGGACATGGGCTTCACGCACCTGGAACTGCTGCCCATCAGCGAGCACCCCTTCGATGGCAGCTGGGGCTACCAGACGCTGGGCCTGTACGCGCCCACGGCGCGCTTCGGCCCGCCGCAGGGGCTGCAGCGCTTCATCGAGCGCGCGCATGCGGCGGGCCTGGGTGTGATCCTCGACTGGGTGCCGGCGCACTTCCCGACCGACACGCATGGGTTGAGCCGCTTCGACGGCACGGCCCTGTTCGAGTACGCCGACCCCCGCGAGGGCTTCCACAACGACTGGAACACCCTCATCTACAACTTCGGCCGCTCGGAGGTGCGCAACTTCCTGGTCGGCAATGCGCTGTACTGGGTCGAGCGCTTCGGCGTGGACGGCCTGCGCGTGGACGCCGTGGCCTCCATGCTGTACCGCGACTACAGCCGCAAGGCCGGCGAGTGGGTGCCCAACGTCCACGGCGGGCGCGAGAACCTCGAGGCGATCGCGCTGCTCCAGCGCGTGAACGAGGTCATCGGCAGCGAGTGCCCGCAGGCCGTGACCCTGGCCGAGGAGAGCACCGCCTTCCCCGGCGTGAGCCGCCCCACCTATGCCGGCGGCCTGGGCTTCCACTACAAGTGGAACATGGGCTGGATGCACGACACGCTGCAGTACATGGGCCGCGATCCCATCCACCGGCCCTACCACCATGGCGAGATGACCTTCGGCCTGGTGTATGCCTTCACCGAGAACTTCGTGCTGCCGCTCAGCCACGACGAGGTGGTCCACGGCAAGGGCAGCCTGCTGGCGCGCATGCCGGGCGACGCCTGGCAGCAGTTCGCCAACCTGCGCGCCTACTACGGCTTCCTGTGGGGGCACCCGGGCAAGAAGCTGCTGTTCATGGGCGGCGAGTTCGCCCAGGGCCGCGAGTGGAACCACGACGCCAGTCTGGACTGGCACCAGCTTCAGGACGATCGTCACGCCGGGGTGCAACGCCTGGTGCGCGACCTCAACCACCTCTACCGCAGCAGCCCTGCGCTGTACACGCAGGACTTCGGCCCTGCGGGCTTTGAGTGGGTGGCCCACGACGAGGCGCGCCGCAGCCTGCTGGCCTTCGTGCGGCATGGTCGGGGCGGCGAGCAGATGCTGGTGGTGTGCAACTTCGCGCCGGTGGTGCACCACGCCCTGCGCTGCGGCGTGCCCGCGGTCGGCCGCTGGGTCGAGCGGCTCAACACCGACAGCCGACACTACGGCGGCAGCGACGTCGGCACGCCGCTGGGCGAGTGCACCTCCGAGCCGGTGCCCAGCCACGGCCAGGCGCACAGCGTGGTGCTGAACCTGCCGCCGCTGGCAACGGTGTTCATGGAGCTCGTGCGCTGACATGGACTTGGCGCACCGCGACGCCAACGCCGGGACGGCACTGCAACCGGGCCGCGCCTGGCCGCTGGGCGCCTCCGTCGACGAAGAGGGCGTGAATTTCGCCGTGTTCTCGCAGCACGGGGCCCGTGTGGAGCTGTGCCTGTACGACGCCGCGGGCCGCACCGAGTTGCAGCGCCTGCCGCTGCCCGGTCGCAGCGGCGATGTCTTTCACGTCCACCTGGCCGGGGCCGGTGCCGGGCTCGTCTACGGCCTGCGCGCGCACGGGCCCTGGCGGCCCGACCGCGGCCACCGATTCAACCCCAACAAGCTGCTGCTCGATCCCTGGGCGCGTGAGATCGTGGCCCCGCCCGGCGGCTTCGACTGGGCGGGCCCGCACTTCGGCGCCGACAGTGCCTACCCGCAGCACCCGGACACGCGCGACAACGGCCCCATGGCCTTCAAGGCCCGCGTCGTGGCGCCCGAGCCCGGCGTGGCACGGCTGCGCAGGCCGCCCGGCGTCGACACGCTGATCTATGAGCTGCATGTGCGCGGCTTCACCAAACAGCTGCCCGGCGTGCCCGAGGCGCTGCGAGGCACCTACGCCGGCCTGGCGCACGACGCTGCCATCGCCCACCTGCAGCGCCTGGGCGTGACCACCGTGTGCCTGCTCCCGGTGCAACAGCACCTGGACGAAGCCCATCTGGCCGCGCGCGGGCTCGTCAACTACTGGGGCTACAACACCCTGGGCTTTTTCTGCCCCGAGCCGCGCTACGCCGCGGCGAGCAGCGGCGCCGGTGTGCGCGAGGAGTTCCGCACGATGGTGCGGCGGCTGCACGAGGCTGGCATCGAGGTGCTGCTCGACGTGGTCTACAACCACACCCCCGAGGGCGACGAGCGCGGTCCGACGCTGGCCTGGCGCGGTCTGGACAACGCCAGCTGCTATCGCCTGCAGGGGCACGCGAGGCAGCACCACGAGAACTGGACGGGTTGCGGCAACACGCTGGACATCCGCCACCCGCGCATGCTGCAGATGGTCATGGACAGCCTGCGCCACTGGGTGCAGCACTACGGCGTCGACGGCTTCCGTTTCGACCTGGCCCCGGTGCTGGGCCGTGGCGACCACGGCTTCGAGCGCGAAGGCCCGTTCTTCAAGGCCGTGCTGCAGGACCCCGTGCTGCAAGGCCTGCGCCTGATTGCCGAGCCCTGGGACCTGGGCCCGGGCGGCTATCAGATGGGCCAGTTCCCACGCGGCTGGCAGGAGTGGAACGACCGCTTCCGCGACACCGCGCGGGCCTTCTGGCTGGGCGGTGACTGCACGCGGGGCGAGTTCGCCCTGCGCCTGGCCGGCAGCTCCGACGTGTTCCAGCCGCGCCAGCGCCCGCCGCTGGAGAGCGTGAACTACATCGTCAGCCACGACGGCTTCACCCTGGCCGACCTGGTGAGCTACGACCTGCGCCACAACGAGGCCAACGGCGAGGGCAACCGGGACGGCCACGGACACAACCTCAGCTGGAACTGCGGGTCCGAGGGCCCCACGTCCGACCCCGAGGTGCTGGCCCGCCGCGCGCGGCTGCAGCGCGCGCTGCTGGCCAGCCTGCTGTTGAGCCAGGGCACGCCCATGCTGGCTGCGGGCGACGAACTCGGTCACAGCCAGGGTGGCAACAACAACCCCTACTGCCAGGACAACCCCAGCACCTGGATCGCCTGGGCCTCGGCCGACGGGGATCTGCTGGCCTACACGGCCCACGTCATCTCGTTGCGCAAGCGCTTGTTGCCGATGGCGCCGCGCTGGTATACCGGCCTGCCCGATGCCAAGGGCCGGACCGACCTGGCCTGGCTGCGACGGACCGGCGAGCCCATGACGCCAGAGCACTGGAACAACCGCATGTCGCGCATCCTGGGCGCCTGGATCGGCGCGCCCGGGCGCGGTGCCGCACCGCTCTTGCTGCTCATCAACGGCCGCGACACGGACGCCAGTTTTCGGCTGCCCCCGGGCCATTGGGCCTGCGAGCTCGACAGCACGATGACTGACGGCCGCAGCGGCTGGGTGCGGGCGGGCGGGCAGGACTGCGAATTGCCCGCCCGCAGCGTGGTGCTGCTGCGTGACTCGGCGCCTTGACCCGACGGAGACTGCCTCCATGAGATTCCCCCGCGCCAGCGGTGTTCTGCTGCACCCCACCTCCCTGCCCGGGCCGCACGGCAGCGGCGATTTCGGCCCCGAGGCCCGCCACTTCGTCGATTGGCTGGTGACCGGCGGCCAGAAGCTTTGGCAGCTGCTGCCGCTGGCCGGCATCGGCCCGGGCAACTCGCCCTACATGAGCAACTCGGCCTTTGCCGGCAATGTGCTGCTGGTCGACCTGGCCGAGTTGCATCAGCAAGGCTGGCTCGACACCGCCGACCTGCAACCCGGGCCTGGCCTGGCCGCCGATGCGGTGGATTACGCGCATGTCCACCCCTTCCGGATGGAGCGCCTGCACAAGGCGGCGTTGCGTTGCGCCGCCGCCGGCACCGCGGCGCAGCGCGAGGACTTCGAGCGCTTCCGCACCGAGCAGGCGAGCTGGCTGCCTGACTTCAGCCTGTTCATGAGCCTGTGCGAGCGCCTGGCCTGGACCGACTGGCACACCTGGGACGCCCCGCTGCGCGATCGCGAACCCGCCGCACTGGCCGCGGCTCGCGTGGCGTGTGCCGAGCGCATCCACTTCTGGGAATTCGCGCAGTGGCGCTTTTTCCGCCAGTGGATGAAGCTGCGCGCCTATGCCAATGATCGGGGGGTGCGAATCATCGGCGATACGCCCATCTTCATCGCCCATCTTTCGGCCGAGGTGTGGGCGAACCCGCATCTGTTCGAGCTCGATGCCGCCAGGCGGCCCACGGTGGTGGCTGGCGTGCCGCCGGACTTCTTCAGCGCCACGGGCCAGCGCTGGGGCAACCCGCTGTACCGCTGGAGCGAGCACGCCAAGGACGGTTACTCATGGTGGGTGGAGCGCATCCGCCGCAGCTTCGAACTGGTGGACATCGTCCGCATCGACCACTTCCGCGGCTTTGCCGGCCATTGGGAGATCCCGGCGAACGAGCGCACGGCGGTCAACGGCCGCTGGCTGCCAGGGCCGGGCGAGGCCTTGTTCGCGGCCATCAACAAAGCACTCGGCCCCATGCCGATCATCGCCGAGGACCTGGGCGTGATCACGCCCGAGGTGGACGCGCTGCGCAAGACCTTCGGCCTGCCGGGCATGCGCATCCTGCAGTTCGCCTTCGGTGGTGACGCGACAGACCGTTTCCTGCCTCACAACCACGAACCGGACACCGTGGTCTACACCGGCACGCACGACAACGACACCGTGGCCGGCTGGTGGGCCACCGCCAGAGACCACGAACGTCGCTACGCGCGCGGGTACCTGGCCACCGACGGCCACGACATGCCCTGGACGCTGATCCGCGCCGCCATGGCCAGCGTGGCCGACACCGCCGTGCATCCGATGCAGGACGTGCTGGCCCTGCCCACCGAGTGCCGCATGAACTATCCCGGGCAGGAAAGCGGCTGGTGGCGCTGGCGTTTCCAGTGGGAGCAGGTGCAGCCTTGGCATGCGGGGCGGCTGGCCGAGATGTGCAGGCTCTACGGGCGCTGAGAGCCTGTGATCCTCGGCTTTCGGCCCGCCAGCCGATGATCCTGGCCGGGGCGCGCTCCTCGGCGCCGCGGCGCCGTTGAGCGCTCCGGTCAGCGTCGCACAGGCGGCAGGTCGGTGCAGCTGCCGTGCGCCACCTCGGCGGCCATGCCGATGCTCTCGCCCAGAGTGGGGTGCGGATGGATGGTCTTGCCGATGTCCACCATGTCGGCGCCCATCTCGATGGCCAGGGCCACCTCGCCGATCATGTCGCCCGCATGCGTGCCGACGATGCCGCCGCCGAGGATGCGGCCGTGGCTGTGGGCCTCGGGCGAGTCATCGAACAAGAGCTTGGTGTAGCCCTCGTCGCGGCCGTTGGCGATGGCGCGGCCGCTGGCGCTCCAGGGGAAGAGGCCCTTTTTCACCTTGATGCCCTGGGCCTTGGCTTCGTCTTCCGTCAGGCCCACCCAGGCGACCTCGGGGTCGGTGTAGGCCACGCTGGGGATGACGCGGGCGTCGAACTGCGCCTTCTCGTCCCCGGCGGCCACCTCGGCGGCCACATGGGCCTCGTGAACGGCCTTGTGCGCCAGCATGGGCTGGCCGACGATGTCGCCGATGGCAAAGATGTGCGGCACGTTGGTGCGCATCTGCGCATCCACCGGGATGTAGCCGCGATCGCCGACGATGACCCCGGCCTTGTCGGCCGCGAGCTTCTTGCCATTGGGCGTGCGGCCCACGGCCTGCAGGACCAGGTCGTACAGGCCTTCGCTCCTGCTGCCGTCCAGGCCCTCGAACATCACGCGGATGCCCTCGGGCCTGGCCTCGGCGCCCACGGTCTTGGTCTTCAGCATCAGCCGCTCGAAGCGGTGCGCGTTCATCTTCTGCCAGACCTTCACGAGATCGCGGTCGGCGCCCTGCATCAGGCCGTCCATCATCTCCACCACGTCGAGCCGGGCGCCCAGCGTGCTGTAGACGGTGCCCATCTCCAGGCCGATGATGCCGCCGCCGATGACGAGCATGCTCTTGGGCTGCTGGCGCAGCTGCAGCGCGCCGGTGCTGGTGACGATGCGCTCGTCGGCCGGCAGGAAGGGCAGCTTCACCGCCTCGGAGCCGGCGGCGATGATGGCTTTGGCAAAACGGATGATCTGCGTCTTGCCGTCGGCGGCGCTGACCTTCAGGTGGTGCGCATCGGCGAACTCGCCGCTGCCCTGCAGCACCGTCACCTTGCGCATCTTGGCCATGGCCGCCAGGCCGCCGGTGAGCTTGCCCACGACCTTGTTCTTGTGCGCGAGCAGCTTGCCGAGATCGACCTTGGGCGGCTCGAAGGCGATGCCGAGGTCGGCGAAGTGCTTCACCTCGTCCATCACCGCGGCCACGTGCAGCAGCGCCTTGCTGGGGATGCAGCCCACGTTCAGGCACACGCCGCCCAGCGTAGGGAAGCGCTCGACGAGCACCGTCTTGAGGCCAAGGTCGGCGCCGCGAAAAGCCGCCGAATAGCCGCCGGGGCCGGCGCCGAGCACGAGCAGCTCGCACTCGAGGTCGGCCGCCATGTCCGTTGGGGCACCAAGCTCCGTTCGGGCTGAGCTTGTCGAAGCCCCGGCACCAAGCTCCGTTCGGGCTGAGCTTGTCGAAGCACCGGCACCAAGCTCCGTTCGGGCTGAGCTTGTCGAAGCCCCGGCACCAAGCTCCGTTCGGGCTGAGCTTGTCGAAGCCCCCGTGGGCGCTTCGACAGGCTCAGCGCGAACGGTGTTGGGGTGAGCCGCGTCCAGCACCACGATCACGCTCCCCTGGTTGACCTTGTCCCCCACGGCGACCTTGATTTCCTTCACCACGCCCGCGGCCGACGAGGGGATCTCCATCGAGGCCTTGTCGCTTTCCACGGTCAGCAGGCTCTGCTCGGCCTTGACGGCGTCACCGGGCTTGACGAGCAGCTCGATGACGGCGAGGTCCTTGAAGTCGCCGATGTCGGGCACGGCGATGTCGATGAGGGGCATCGCGGGCTCCTTAAACAAGCACCCGGCGGAAGTCCGCCAGGATGGCGCCCAGGTAGGCGTTGAAGCGCGCCGCGGCGGCGCCGTCGATCACGCGGTGGTCCCAGCTCAGGCTCAGCGGCAGGATCAGGCGTGGCTGGAAGGCCTTGCCGTCCCAGCGGGGCTCGGTCGTGCTGCGGCACACGCCCAGGATGGCGACCTCGGGCGCGTTGATGATGGGCGTGAAGTAGCGCCCGCCGATGCCGCCCAGGCTGCTGATGCTGAAGCAGCCACCACTCATGTCGGCCGGGCTCAGTTTGCCCTCGCGCGCCTTGCCGGCCAGGGCGCTCATCTCGCTGCTGATCTGCAGGATGCCCTTTTGGTCAGCGTCCTTGATCACGGGCACCACCAGACCGTTGGGCGTGTCGGCGGCAAAGCCGATGTGGAAGTACTTCTTCAGCACCAGGGTGTCGCCGTCGAGCGAGGCGTTGAACTCCGGGAACTTCTTCAGCGCTGCCACGCTGGCCTTGATCAGGAAGGCCAGCATGGTGACTTTCGCGCCCGACTTCTCGTTCTCCTTGTTCAGCTGCACGCGGAAGGCTTCGAGATCGGTGATGTCGGCGTCGTCGTGGTTCGTGACGTGCGGAATGACGACCCAGTTGCGATGCAGGTTGGCGCCGCTGATCTTCTTGATGCGCGAGAGCTCCTTGCGCTCCACGGTGCCGAACTTGGCGAAGTCGACGTTGGGCCAGGGCAGCAGGCCCGGGAAGGCGCCGCCAGCCGCGGCCGGCGCGGCGGCCGGGGCCTTGGACTTCTGCGCGGCAGTCTGCGCGTCGCCGGCCATCACGGCCTTGACGAAGCCCTGAACGTCGGTCTGCGTGATGCGGCCTTTGGGACCGCTGCCCTTCACTTCAGCCAACGGCACGCCGAGTTCGCGGGCCAGCCGGCGGATGCTGGGTGAGGCATGCGGCAGCGATGCGCTGGGGGCCGTGTTGGGCTGATGCGCCGGCACGGCGTGGGCCTCCGTTCGCCCTGAGCTTGTCGAAGGGCTCGCCACCTCCGTTCGCCCTGAGCTTGTCGAAGGGCTGGTCACCTCCGTTCGCCCTGAGCTTGTCGAAGGGCTCGCCACCTCCGTTCGCCCTGAGCTTGTCGAAGGGCTCTTGGGGGCTTCGACAAGCTCAGCCCGAACGGAGACAGGGGCTTCGACAAGCTCAGCCCGAACGGAGGCAGGGGCTCCGACAGGCTCAGTCCGAACGGAGTGGGGGCCCTCCACAGGCTCAGCCCGACCGGAGGCGGCAACCTCCAGCTCCACGATCACCGAGCCCATGGCCACCTTGTCGCCCACCGCCACCTTCAGCGACTTCACCACGCCGGCATGCGACGACGGGATCTCCATCGAAGCCTTGTCGCTCTCCACCGTGATCAGGCTCTGCTCGGCCTTCACGGCGTCGCCCACCTTCACCATCACCTCGATCACCGCAACCTCGGCGAAATCACCGATGTCGGGCACCTTCACGTCGATCGACGCCATGTTTTCCGTCTCCGATTCGTTGCTGTGATCAGGCGACCCGCGGGTTCGCCTTGTCGGCGTCGATCCCGTACCTGCGGATGGCCTCGGCCACCTTGGCGACCGGCACCGTGCCCTCGTCGGCCAGCGCCTTGAGCGCGGCCACCACGATGTAGTGGCGGTTCACCTCGAAGTGCTCGCGCAGCTTGCTGCGGAAGTCGCTGCGGCCGAAGCCATCGGTGCCCAACACCTTGTAGGTGCGGCCCTTGGGGATGAAGGCGCGGATCTGCTCGGCGTAGGCCTTCATGTAGTCGGTGCTGGCGACCACTGGGCCGGCATGGCCGCCGAGCTGCTGCGTCACGAAAGGCACGCGCGTCTCCTCGGTGGGGTGCAGCAGGTTCCAGCGCTCGCAGTCCTGACCGTCGCGCGTGAGCTCGTTGAAACTCGGGCAGCTCCACACGTTGGCGGCCACGCCCCAGTCGGCCTCGAGCAGCGCCTTCGCGGCGATGCTCTCGCGCAGGATGGTGCCGCTGCCCAGCAGGTTGACGCGCGGTGTCTTCTTCGCGCCCTCCTGCAGCAGGTACATGCCCTTGAGGATCTGCTCCTCGGTGCCGGCCACCAGGCCCGGCATGGGGTAGTTCTCGTTGAGCAGCGTCAGGTAGAAGAAGACGTTGTCCTGCTTCTCCACCATGCGCTTCAAGCCGTGGTGCAGGATCACGGCCACCTCATGCGCGAAGGTGGGGTCGTAGCTCACGCAGTTGGGGATGGTGCCGGCCAGGATGTGGCTGTGGCCGTCCTCGTGCTGCAGGCCCTCGCCGTTGAGCGTGGTGCGGCCGCTGGTGCCGCCGAGCAGGAAACCGCGCGCCTGCATGTCGCCCGCCGCCCAGGCCAGGTCGCCGATGCGCTGGAAGCCGAACATCGAGTAGTAGATGTAGAACGGCACCATGATGCGGTTGTTGGTGCTGTAGCTGGTCGCCGCGGCGATCCAGCTGCTCATGCCGCCGGCCTCGTTGATGCCCTCCTGCAGGATCTGCCCGTTTTTTGCCTCGCGGTAGTACATCACCTGGTCCTTGTCGACCGGCGTGTACCTCTGCCCCTCGGGGTTGTAGATGCCGATCTGGCGGAACAGGCCCTCCATGCCGAAGGTGCGCGCCTCGTCCACCAGGATGGGCACGACACGCGGGCCCAGGGCCTGGTCGCGCAGCAGCTGGGTGAGGAAGCGCACGTAGGCCTGCGTGGTGCTGATCTCGCGGCCCTCGGCCGTCGGCTCGAGCACGCTCTTGAAGGTGTCGAGTGAGGGCACCGTGAAACTCTCGGTGCTCTTGGGCCGGCGCTTGGGCAGGTAGCCGCCCAGGGCCTTGCGCCGTTCGTGCAGGTACCTCATCTCCGGCGTGTCCTCGGCCGGCTTGTAGAACGGGATCTTCGGCAGCTCGGCATCCGGGACGGGGATGTTGAAGCGGTCGCGGAAGTACCTGATGTCCTCGTCGGTCAGCTTCTTGGCCTGGTGGGCGGTGTTCTTGCCCTCGCCGGCCTTGCCCATGCCCCAGCCCTTGACGGTCTTGATGAGCAGCAGCGTCGGCTGGCCCGTGTGGTTGTGGTGGGCGCGGTGAAAGGCGGCGTACACCTTGCCGGCGTCATGCCCGCCGCGGCGCAGGTTCCAGATGTCGGCGTCGCTCATCTTGGCCACCATCTCCAGCGTGCGCGGGTCGCGGCCGAAGAAGTTCTTGCGCACGAAGGCACCGTCATTGGCCTTGAAGGCCTGGTAGTCGCCGTCGAGCGTGTCGAGCATGATCTTGCGCAGCGCGCCGTCCTTGTCGCGCGCCAGCAGCGGATCCCAGTTGCTGCCCCAGATCAGCTTGAGCACGTTCCAGCCCGAGCCGCGGAACTCGCCTTCGAGCTCCTGGATGATCTTGCCGTTGCCGCGCACGGGCCCGTCCAGCCGCTGCAGGTTGCAGTTGATGACGAAGACCAGGTTGTCGAGCTTTTCGCGCGCCGCCAGGCCGATGGCGCCCAGGCTCTCGGGCTCGTCCATCTCGCCGTCGCCGCAGAACACCCACACCTTGCGCTGGCTCGTATCCGCGATGCCGCGCGCGTGCAGGTACTTCAGAAATCGCGCCTGGTAGATGGCCATCAGCGGCCCCAGGCCCATGCTCACGGTGGGGAACTGCCAGAACTCCGGCATCAGCTTGGGGTGCGGGTAGCTGCTGATGCCCTTGCCGCCCACCTCCTGGCGGAAGTGGAGCAGCTGCTCCTCGGTCAGCCGGCCTTCCAGAAAGGCTCGGGCGTAGATGCCCGGCGCACTGTGGCCCTGGATATAGAGAAGGTCGCCACCGTGGGTGCCGCCGCTGTCGGTGTCGTCGGCATGCCAGAAATGGTTGAAACCGGCCGCGAACATGTGAGCCAGGCTGGCGAAGCTGCTGATGTGGCCGCCGAGGTCGCCGCCGTCGGCGGGGTTCAGACGGTTGGCCTTGACCACCATGGCCATGGCGTTCCAGCGCATGTAGGCCCGCAGACGGCCTTCGAGCTCCAGGTTGCCGGGGCTGTGTTCCTCATCAGCCGGCTCGATGGTGTTGACGTAGCCGGTGTTGGCGGAAAACGGCATGTCGATGCCGCTCTGGCGCGACTGCTCCAGCAGCTGCTCCAGGAGGAAGTGGGCGCGTTCGGGACCTTCGGCCTGGATGACTGCGGACAGGGCGTCGAGCCACTCGCGGGTTTCCTGGGCGTCGGTATCGTTGGCAGCCAGGCCCGGCGTGGACTGCGGCATTGCGGACATGCGTGTCTCCTGCTTCGTGGGTGTCGGAACGGCGGTCGGAAGTGTGTCATAGCGGCCCATGATTTCAAATAGTGCCGCCGCATGCCGTAATGTGAAATACGCGACCCGAGCCGGAGATCCTGCCAGCCGAACCACCCTCGCCGGAACCGGGCACTCGGGATAATCGGCCAATGTCCGAAGTCCGCCCGGAGCCGCTGCCAAGCTCTCTTCCTCAGGCCAAGCGCCTGTTCGGGCAGTGGTGGCGACGACAATCGCCAGCCCGCCAGGACCGTTACGCCACACTCGGACCCTTGCTGTCGGTGCTGCTGTTCTTGGCGGCCATCATTTCCGCGTTCTGGTATCTGCGCAACGAGGAGATCGATCGCGAGGTCGAGTCGGTCAAGCGCGACACCGAGCTGACGCAGCAGCAGATGGGCTTGCGTCTCATCCAGAACCAGGAAGCCTTGATCCGCATGGCGCGCGACATGGTGAGCCGACCGCATGCGGCGGAGGAGTTTGCGGCGATGGCGGAGGCGTTCGCCCGCGAGCGGCCCGAGATCACGCACCTGACCTGGGTCGACGCACGCCGCGTGCCGCGCAGCAGCCACCTCGCATTCAACTACCCCAGCGGCCCGGGAGGCCAGGCGCCCGCGCCGGCCTTGCCGAAGGACGGCGACCTCAGCGAGGCGGAGACCACTTTCCTCGCCGCGCGCGACACGCGGGTGCCGGTCTACTCGCGCGCCTTCGCCGACGTCTCGGGGTTCCAGGTCTTTCAGCTCCACGTGCCGCTGATGGACCGAAGCCCCTTCGGGGGCGTGCTGGTGGCCGAGTACTCGCTGGAGGCGCTGCTGCGCCACTTCGTGCCGGCCGACGTCGCGCAGCGCCACGTGATCGCCATCGTCAACGAGCAAGACCGTCAACTCGCCGCCACCGTCACGCCCATGCCCGGGCAGGAAGGTACCCGTGCGCCCATCGTCAGCGTGGCGCCGTTGACGCCGGCCTTCAACGGCCTGGTGCTGCGCGGCCAGGGCTGGCGCACCAGCATCGGTCTCGTGCACAACACGCTGTTCTGGATGGTGGTGGCACTGTCGGTGCTGACGGTTTGGATGCTGCTGGGCACCTGGCGCCACATGCGCCGTCGCAGCCAGATCCAGGGTGCGCTGGTCCAGGAGACGAACTTCCGCCGCGCGATGGAGAACTCCATGCCCACCGGCATGCGCGCGATGGACATGCAGGGCCGCATCACCTACGTCAATGCCGCCTTCAGCCAGATGACCGGCTTCTCGCCGGCCGAGCTGGTGGGCCGGCTGCCGCCCTTCCCCTACTGGCTGCCGGATCGGCACGACGAGCACATGCGGCTCCTGCAGCTGGAGCTGCAGGGCCGCAGCCCCAGCGCCGGCATCGAACTGAAGGTCATGCGCAAGGACGGCAGCGTGTTCGACGCACGCATGTACGTGAGCCCCTTGATCGACCCCAAGGGTCAGCAGACCGGCTGGATGACCAGCATGACCAACATCACCGAGGCCAAGCGGATCCGCGACCAGCTCTCGGCCAGCCACGAACGCTTCACCACGGTGCTCGAAGGCCTGGATGCCAGCGTGAGCGTGCTGTCGGTGCAGCAGGGCGAGCTGCTGTTCACCAACCGCAGCTACCGCCTCTGGTTCGGTGCCGACGCGCGCGGCCACCAGACGATGGCCGGCAACGCCGGCGACGCCGGGTTCCAGCCTGACGGCGACGACCCGGTGGACAACCTGTCCGGCCTGCCGACGCAGGAACTCACGGGCGGCGCCAGCCCGCGCGAGGTGTATGTCGACGCTGTGGGCAAGTGGTTCGACGTACGCGCCCGCTACCTGCAATGGACAGACGGCCGCCTGGCGCAGATGCTGATCGCCACCGACGTGACGGCACGCCGCCGCGCCGAGGAGCAAGCCGCCGCTCAGGCCGAGAAGGCCCAGGTGACGAGCCGGCTGATGACCATGGGTGAGATGGCCAGCTCTGTAGCGCATGAACTGAACCAGCCGCTCACCGCGATCACCAACTACTGCAACGGCATGGTCTCGCGCGTGAAGGCCGAATCCATCAGCCCGGAAGACCTCATCGCAGCGCTGCAGAAGACGGCACGGCAGGCCGAGCGGGCCGGGCAGGTCATCCACCGCATCCGCGCCTTCGTGAAGAAGAGTGAACCGCAGCGACAGCCCGCGCAGGCGCGTGAGATCGTCGAAGACGCGGTCGAGCTCGCCGGCATCGAGCTCAAGCGCCGCAATGTCGCCATCCATACCTATGTGGCGCAGCGCCTGCCCGACCTCCTGGTGGACCCGATACTCATCGAGCAGGTGCTGATGAACCTGCTGAAGAACGCTGCCGAGGCCATCGACAATGCGCAGTTGCCCGGCAGCCGCCGGCACATCGAGTTGCGCGTGGTGCCCAAGCACAACGCTGAAGAAGGCGGCGTCATCGAGTTCAGCGTCACCGACATGGGCCCCGGCATTCAGGAGGTGGTGATCGACCGCCTGTACGAGGCCTTCTTCTCCACCAAAAAGGAAGGTCTGGGGATCGGCCTGAGCCTTTGCCGCAGCATCGTCGAGTCGCACCGCGGACGGATGCGGGCGCAGAACCTCTACAATGGTCCTCAGATCGTCGGCTGTAGGTTTTCGTTCACGCTGCCCGTGGAGCTTCACCCGAAAGGCGACGCCCACAGCGCCGGGCCCGACACCTTGCAGGGGGCCCAGACTCCCGCGACGACTGGCCTCTGAGCCGCCCGTCACCACTCCCAAGACCAGCCTTCCCCCATGAGCCTGATCCCCAAGAAAGGCACCGTGTACGTCGTGGACGATGACGAGGCGGTGCGCGACTCCCTGCAGTGGTTGCTGGAGGGCAAGGACTACCGCGTGAAGTGCTTCGACTCGGCCGAGTCCTTCCTGTCTCGCTTCGACCCGCGCGAGGTGGCCTGCCTGATCGCCGATATCCGCATGGAAGGCGCCAGCGGCCTGGAGTTGCAGGACCGCCTGATTGAGCGCCGAAGCCCGCTGCCCATCGTGTTCATCACCGGCCATGGCGATGTGCCCATGGCGGTCACAACCATGAAGAAGGGGGCGATGGACTTCATCGAAAAGCCCTTCAGGGAAGACGAGTTGCTCGGCCTGGTGGAGCGCATGCTGGAGCAGGCGCGCACCGCGTTCAGCCAGCACCAGGAGCAGGCCAGCCGCGACGCCCTGTTGTCGCGCCTGACCACGCGCGAGGCCCAGGTGCTCGAACGCATCGTCGCGGGACGACTGAACAAGCAGATCGCCGACGACCTCGGCATCAGCATCAAGACGGTGGAGGCGCACCGCGCCAACATCATGGAAAAGCTCAACGCCAACACCGTGGCCGATCTGTTGAA
The DNA here is from genome assembly GCA_023657425.1 of Ideonella sp. WA131b. Taxonomy (NCBI): domain Bacteria; kingdom Pseudomonadati; phylum Pseudomonadota; class Betaproteobacteria; order Burkholderiales; family Sphaerotilaceae; genus Ideonella; species Ideonella sp. WA131b. Next base: position 28,406 of record JAGTJW010000002.1, on the reverse strand, counting down.
GATTGCGCTGGGCGCGCAGAGCAAAGCCTGACCACCCGGCCTGCCCCCGGGGCCGCGCTGAGCGGCCCTTTTTGTTTGGGACTGCACCATGCCCGCCACCCTGATCGACGGCAAGGCCCTGTCTGACCGGCTGCGGGCCGAGATCGCCGCGCGAGCCGCCGTGCTGACGGCCGCAGGCCGCCAACCCGGCCTCGCCGTCATTCTGGTGGGCGACGACGCCGCCAGCGCCATCTACGTGCGCAACAAGGTCCAGGCCTGCGCCGACGCCGGCTTCCGCTCGGTGCTCGAGCAGTACCCCGCCAGCCTGACGCAGGCTGCTCTGCTGGCCCGCGTCGCGGCGCTCAACGCCGACCCACGGATACACGGCATCCTGGTGCAGATGCCGCTGCCGCCGCCGCTCGACGCGCTGCAGGTCATTGAGGCCATCGAACCCACGAAGGATGTCGACGGCTTCTCGGTGCACGCTGCCGGTCGGCTGCTGACCGGGCTTCCCGGGCTGCGCCCGGCCACGCCCTGGGGCTGCATGAAGCTCATCGAGAGCACGGGGATGGCCTTGCGCGGCAGACATGCGGTGGTCGTCGGCCGCAGCAACACCGTCGGCAAGCCGATGGCCCTGCTGCTGCTGCAGGCCGGGGCCACCGTCACCGTCTGCCACAGCGGCACGGCCGACCTGGCCTTGCACACCCGCCTGGCCGACGTCGTGGTCGTCGCCACCGGGCGGCGCCACACGCTCACGGCCGGCATGGTCAAGCCGGGCGCCACCGTCATCGACGTCGGAATCAACCGCATTCCCGACGGCGAGCCCGGGGCCGGCAAGCTCTGTGGCGACGTCGATTTCGGTCCCGTCCGCGAGGCGCTCGGCCCCGGCGGCTTCATCACGCCGGTGCCGGGCGGCGTGGGTCCGATGACGATCACGATGCTGCTGGCCAACACCTTGCAGGCCGTCGAGGCGGCCGCCTGAATACCCCGAAGGGAGCGACGATGGAGTCCGTCAACAACCCGCTGCTGGCCCGGCACGGTGCGCCCGATTTCGCAGCCATGCGCCCCGAACACGTGACGCCGGCTCTCGACCGCCTGCTGGTCGACGCCGAGGCAGCCCTCGAGCGGGCCGTCGGCCCCGAGGTGCCGGACGACTGGGATGCCCTGGCAGCCGTGCTCGACGTCAACGTCGAGCGCCTCACTGTGGCCTGGGGCCACGTGTCGCACCTGCAGAGCGTGGTGGACACGCCCGAACTGCGGGCCGCGCACACCGAGAACCTGCCCAGGGTGATCGAGTTCTCCACCCGGCTGGGCGCCGACGCGCGGCTGTACGCCAAGTACAAGGCGGTCAAGGCCGGGCAGTACGCGCAGCTGAGCCCGGCGCGGCGCAAAGCGCTGGACGACGCGCTGCGCGCCTTCGTGCTGGGCGGCGCCGAGCTGCAGGGCGCGGCCCGCGAGCGCCATGCCGCCATCCAGGACCGCACCGGGGAGTTGTCGCAGCGCTTCGGCGAGCACGTGCTCGACGCCACCGACGCCTGGCACCTTGACGTGCCCGAGGCGCAGCTCGACGGCGTGCCGGCCGACGTGACGCAGGCCGCCCGCGAAGCCGCCGCCGCGGCCGGCGTCGAGGGCTGCCGCCTGACGCTGAAGCTGCCCTGCTACCTGCCGGTGATGATGCACGCGCGCCACCGGCCCATTCGCGAGACGCTCTACCGCGCCTACATGACGAGGGCCAGCGAGTTCGGCGACCCGGCGCACGACAACACCGCGCTGATCCACGAGCTGCTTCAGCTGCGGCACGAGGAGGCGGCCCTGCTGGGCTACCCGGCCTACGCCGAGGCGGCGCTCGTCACCCGGATGGCGCGCTCGCCGGCCGAGGTGCTGGGCTTCGTGCGTGACCTGGCCTCCCGCGCGCGCCCGTTCGCCGAGAAGGAGCTTGCAGAGCTGCGCACCTTCGCCAGCGCCGCGCTCGGGCTGCCGCAGCTCGAGCCGTGGGATCGCGCCTACGCCAGCGAGCAGCTGAAGCAGGCGCGCTACGCCTTCAGTTCCGAGGAGGTGCGGCAGTTCTTCACCGAACCCACGGTGCTGAGGGGCTTGTTCGGCCTGATCGAGACCCTGTTCGACGTGCGGATCCGCCAGGCCGACGCGCCGGTGTGGCACGACAGCGCCCGCTACCACACGCTGGAGCGCGGTGGCCAGGTGATCGCCGGCTTCTACCTCGACCTCCATGCCCGCGCCGGCAAGCAGCAGGGCGCCTGGATGAACGACTGCCGCGGCCGCTGGAGGCGTCCCGAGGGCGCCATGCAGCTGCCGGTGGCGCACCTGGTGTGCAACTTCGCGCCGCCGGTGGGCGGCAAGCCCGCGCTGCTGAGCCACGACGACGTCGTCACCCTGTTCCACGAGTTCGGCCACGGCCTGCACCACATGCTCACGCAGGTCGATGAACTCGCGGTGGCCGGCATCAGCGGCGTCGAGCACGACGCCGTCGAGCTGCCCAGCCAGTTCATGGAGAACTTCTGCTGGGAGTGGGACGTGCTGCAGAAGCTCACGGCCCATGTCGACACCGGCCAACCGCTGCCGCGCGTGCTTTACGAGCGCATGCTGGCGGCGCGCCACTTCCAGAGCGGGCTGCAGCTGCTGCGGCAGTGTGAATTCGGGCTCTTCGACATGCGGCTGCACAGCGAGCCCTCCGTGGCCGGCCAGGCGCAGCGCGTGGCCGCCGAGGTCAACGCCGAGGTGCAACCGGTGCGCGCACCCGAGTGGGTGCGTTACCCGCACACCTTCACGCACCTGTTCGACGGCGGCTATGCGGCCGGCTATTACGGCTACGCCTGGGCAGAACTGCTGTCGTCGGATGCCTACGCGGCCTTCGAGGAAGCCGGCGTGTTTGACCCCGGCACCGGGCGCCGCTTCCTCGAGCACATCCTCGAGGTCGGTGGCAGCAGACCCGCGATCGAGAGCTTCCGCGCTTTCCGCGGCCGCGACCCGCAGATCGACGCGATGCTGCGACACCAGGGGTTGGCGGACGCCTGAGCACGCCCTGGGCGTGCGCTTCGTCACGCGCCCGGGCCCGGACACACGCTGCTTCCGGCCTTGCGCACGGGACGCGCTAGATTGCGCATCCCTGTCGCATGGAGCGCCGATGAACCGACCCGCCCGCCGTCACGCAGCCCTGATGGCCGCCTTGCTGCTGGTCGTGGCCAAGGCGCAGGCTCAGTGCAAGGTCGTCGCACCCGACGGCAGCGTCACCGACACCGACCGGCCGCCCGCATCGGCCCAGGCCCGTGTCACGACGATCGGCCGGCAGGCGCGCAGCCCGCGCCGGCCGGCATGCGCTTCTAGGCGCGTGGCGCTGGATTGCTGCCGCGCACGCGCCTAACCCGGCTGCAGCCGCCGCGCCAGCCACGAGCCGGCTCCCACCGCGCCGCCCGCGGCCCAGAACAACGCGGCAGCCCCCACCAGCGCGCCGCTGGCTCCGAACAACAGAGGCAGCGCCGTGCTTGAGGCGTTGATCACCATGGACCGCAAGGCCAGCGCCTCGCCATGGCGCGCGCCCGGCGTCACGTCGTGAAGCAGCGACATCACCATCGGCTGCACGCTGCCCAGCGCCAGCCCCAGCAGCACGGCGCACACGCCCATCCACAGCGGTGACGGCGCCAGCGGGTACAGCGCAAAGACGAGGCCGCAGCCCACCATGGCGCTGCGCACCACGGTGGCCTCGTGCAGGCGGTGCGCAAGCAGCGGGATGGCCAGGCGCACCAGCGTCACCGACAAGGTGAAGGCGCCCAGGATGAGGCCGATCGTGCCGGCGCTGAAGCCCCGCTCGTGCCCGAGCACCGGCACCGCGAAGGTGTGCACGTCCCAGCACATGGCCAGCAGGCCGTTCACCCACAGCAGGCGGCGGAAGGCCGGCAGCCGCAGCAGGTCCCAGGCGGCGCGCTGCTCAGCCTCGGCCACGCCCCAGGGGGCCTGCCGAGGCACCAGCCGCGCCGACACCAGTGTGATGACCGGCAGCGCCAGCAGCAGCGCGTAGGCGGCAACGAACCCGCCCCAGTCGATCATCAGCCCTGCCGCCACCGGGCCGACGACGTTGCTGAACGACGGCGCCACGCCCAGCCAGCTGAAGATGCGCACCCGCTCGGTGGCCGAGCCCGCGGTGTGGCCGGCTGTGCGCTGAATGGTGAGCATGCCGGTGTTGGTGCCCATGCCCGTGCCGGCGGCGGCCAGGCACAGCAGCGCAAAGCGCCAGCCCTCGGGCGCCCAGGTGGAGCCCAGCGCACACAGCATGCCGGCCACCGTCACGGCCACGGCCAGCTTCATGGGCCGGTGATAGCCGTGGCGGTCGGCCAGCCGCCCGGCGCGCAAGGCGCTGAGCACGGCCGCACCCGCGAACAGCGCCAGCAGCAAGCCCACGGCCCAGGCGCTGTAGCCCTCTCGCAGCGCCTGCAGCGGTGCTGCCAGACGCAACCCGGCCATCGCGGCGTGAATGCCGAGCTGGCCCACCACCAAGGCCAGCAGCGTGCGCGCCGGCACGCCCGTGGCGGGCTCAGGCATCGGGGCGCGGCTCGGCGGCCGCGTCGTCTTCGAGGCCGGGCAGCAGCTCGGCCACGCGCGGCTCGGGCAGCGATTCCACGCCGCGCAGCCGCCGCTCCATCGCCCGCGTGCGCACGCTGGCGGCGTCGATGGTGCTGGCGGCCTCGTCGAGCTTCTTCTTCGTCTTGGCCAGCACCTCGCCGAACTTGCCGAACTCGGTCTTGACGGCGCCCAGCACCTGCCAGACCTCGGCCGAGCGCTTCTCCAGCGCCAGCGTGCGAAAGCCCATCTGCAGGCTGGTCAGGGTGGCCAGCAGCGTGGTGGGCCCGGTGAGCACCACCTTGTGCTCGCGCTGCAGGGCCTCGAACAGGCCCGGGCGGCGCAGCGCCTCGGCATACAGGCCCTCGGTGGGCACGAAGAGGATGCCGAAGTCGGTGGTGTGCGGCGGCGCCACGTACTTCTCGCGGATGCTGCGGGCCTCGGCGCGCAGCCGCGCCTCGATGGCGCGCGCGGCAGACTCGGCGGCGGGTGCATCGGCGCGTTCCTGCGCGTCGAGCAGCCGCTCGTAGTCTTCGCGCGGGAACTTGGCGTCGATGGGCAGCCACAGCGGGGCCTCGTCGCCGCCGGCCGGGCTGCGGCCCGGCAGCCGCACCGCGAACTCCACACGCTCGCTGCTGCCCGGCACCGTGGCCACGTTGGCGGCGTACTGCTCGGGCGTGAAGACCTGCTCCAGCAGCCCGGCCAGCTGGGTCTCGCCGAAGATGCCGCGCGTCTTGACGTTGCTGAGCACGCGGCTGAGCGAACCCACATCGCGCGCCAGGCCCTGCATCTCGCCCAGGCCCTTGTGCACCTGCTCCAGGCGGTCGGCCACCTGCTTGAAGCTCTCGCCCAGACGCTGCTCGAGCGTGGCGTGCAGCTTCTCGTCGACCGTGGCGCGCATCTGGTCGAGCTTCTTCTCGTTGCCGTCCTGCAGCGCCAGGAGTCGCTGCTCCACGGCGTGGCGCACCTCGGCAATGCGGCGCTCGTTGGCCTCGGAGAGCTTCTGCAGCTGTTCGGCCTGCGAATCGGCAAAGCGCCGCAGCGCGGCCTCCAGCGCCTGCTGCATCAGCCCCAGCTGCACGCGGAAGCCGTCGATCTGCTCGTTCTGCGTGCGCAGCGCGTCGCCGCTGGCCGCCAGCACCATCTGCTGGAAGCTGGCGAGATCGCCGCGGGTGCCCTGCCCCTGGCGGCCGAGCTCGTCGCGCAGCGCGCGCTCCAGCCGCGCGAGCTCCGGGCCGGCGTTGTCGGGCGGACGGCGCAGCAGCAGCGCCAGCAGCAGGGCGAGGTTCAGCGCCAGCAGGGCCAGCGCGGCCCACAGCAGAGGTTCGGGCATGGGGCCGATTGTCTCAGCCCGCCGCGCTCAGCGACGCGGCAGGACCTCGGGGTTGATCGGCGTCTTCACCGCGCCGCCCGTGAGCGCCGCGATCAGGTTGTCGGCCGCCAGCTCGGCCATCGCGCGGCGCGTGGCCACGGTGGCGCTGGCGATGTGGGGTGTGAGCACCACGTTCGGCACCTTCAGCAGCTCGGGGTGCACGGCGGGCTCGCCCTCGAACACGTCGAGCGCCGCGGCGGCGATGCGGTGCTCGCGCAGCGCCACGGCCAGCGCCGCGTCGTCGACGATGCCGCCGCGCGCCACGTTGGTGAGCGTGGCGGAGGGTTTCATCAGCGCCAGCTCGGCGGCGCCGATGGCGTGGTGCGCGGCCGGCGAGTACGGCAGCACCAGCACCAGGTGGTCGGCCTCGCGCAGCAGCGTGGCCTTGTCGACGTGGCGCGCGCCCAGCGGCGCCTCCTGCTCCGGGCTCAGCCGGCTGCGGTTGTGATAGATCACCTGCATGCCGAAGCCCAGGGCGCCGCGCCGCGCGATGGCCTGCCCGATGCGGCCCATGCCCAGGATGCCCAGGGTGGCGCCGTGCACGTCGGAGCCGGTGAACATGTCGTAGCGCCACTTCGTCCACTCGCCGCGGCGCAGGAAGTGCTCGCCCTCGGCCATGCGGCGCGCCGCGGCCATCATCAGCGCAAAGCCGAAGTCGGCCGTGGTCTCCGTGAGCACATCGGGCGTGTTGGTGCACAGCACGCCGGCCGCCGTGCAGGCCGGCACGTCGAAGTTGTTGTAGCCCACCGCCATGTTGGCCACCACGCGCAGGCCCGGGCAGGCGGCCAGCACCTCGGCATCGATGCGCTCGCTGCCGGTGGTGAAGGCGCCAGCCTTGCCCTGCAGCCGCCCGATGAGCTGCGCCCGCGTGTAGACCGTGTCGTCCTCGTTGGCCTCGACCTCGAAATGCTGCGCCAGGCGGGCCAGCGTTTCGGGGAACACGGCGCGGGCCACCAGCACGGCGGGCTTGTTCATCGGGAAGATCCTTGTGTCTCGTCAGCCCAGGAAGCGGGCAAATCCGGCCACCGGCTCGCGCTCGGTGACCAGCGTGTTCTCCACCGCTGCCGCGTCGGCCCAGCCCAGCGACATGCCGCACACCACGGTTTGCCCCTCAGCCAGGCCCAGGTGGCGCGCGATGAGGCGGTGGAACTGCGTGAACGCCGCCTGCGGGCAGGTGTCCAGGCCACGGGCGCGGGCGGCCACCATGACGCTCTGCAGGAACATGCCGTAGTCCAGCCATGAGCCCTGCTGCATCACGCGGTCGATCGTGAACATCAGGCCCACCGGGGCGCCGAAGAAATCGTAGTTGCGCGCGTGCTGCTCGTGCATGCGCGCCTTGTCGGTCTTGGCGATGCCGAGCAGGCCGTAGAGGTCCCAGCCCACCTTGCGCCGCCGGTCGATGTAGGGGCTGACCCACTCGGTGGGGTAGTAGGCGTAGGGCTCGGTGTGGCGGGCGCGCTCGGCCGGGTCGTCGTAGGCGGCGCGGATGTCGCGCGACAGCGCGGCCTTGGCCTCGCCCATGAGCACGTGCACCTGCCAGGGCTGGGTGTTGGTGCCGCTGGGCGCGCGCGCGGCCACGGCCAGGATCTGCTCGATCGTCTCGCGCGGCACCGGCGTGGGCAGAAAGGCGCGGATCGAATGGCGGCTGGTGATGGCGTGGTCGACGGCGGCGAGTGTGTCGGGCGTGGGCTTCATGCGGCGGGTTTCAGTCGGAAGACGCAGGACGGACGAGGGGTTCGAGCACCGCGCGCAGCCGCTCGGGCAGCGGCACGGGCCGGCGCGTGGCGCGGTCGACATAGACGTGGGTGAACTGCCCGATGGCGGCGGCCAGCGGCGCGGCGTCGCCGAACAGGCCCAGGCCGTAACGCACGCTGGAGCGGCCGAGCTGCTCGACGCGGATGCCGGCCGTCACCACCTGCGGGAAGGCCAGGCTCTCGAAGTAGTGGCACTGCGTGTGCACCACGAGGCCGATCACGCCGCCAGCCTGGATGTCCAGCGCGCCGGCCTCGATGAGCAGGCGGTTCACCGCGGTGTCGAACAGGCTGTAGTGGACGACGTTGTTCAGGTGGCCGTAGACGTCGTTGTCCATCCACCGGGTGGCGATCGGTGCGAAGTGCGCGAAGGCCTCGCGGCCCTGCGGCTGGGGGCGGACGCCCGTCATGCCGCGGCCCGGCGCGTGGCCTGCCAGGACTGCCAGGACTGCAGCGCCAGCTCCAGCGTGCGGCGCTGCACGGCCACGGTGGTGAGCAGCTCGCGCCCGTAGCCGCCGGCCATCGACAGCGCCACCGGGATGCCGCGCTCGCGCAACGCCCGCAGCACGCGCCGGTCGCGCTCGGCCAGGCCCTCGCTGCTGAGCTTCAGGCGCCCCAGGCGGTCGTCCTCGTGGGGGTCGGCGCCGGCCAGATAGAAGGCCAGGCCGGGCGGCGCGGCCGCGGTGCACTCGAAGGCCGTGGCCAGCGCGGCATCGAGCGCAGCCAGGTAGGGTTCGTCGGTGCAGCCATCGGGCAGATCGACATCCAGGTCGCCGGCCTCCTTGCGGAAGGGGAAGTTCTTCGCGCCGTGCAGCGACAGCGTGAACACGGTGTCGTCGTCGCGGAAGATGTGGGCCGTGCCGTTGCCCTGGTGCACGTCGAGATCAATCACGATCACGCGCAGCAGCGCGCGCTGCGCGCGGTGCCACTCGGCCTGCATCAGCCGCGCCGCCACCGCCACGTCGTTGAACACGCAGTAGCCCGAGCCCTTGTGCGCATAGGCGTGGTGCGTGCCGCCGGCCAGGTTGGCGGCCACGCCCTCGGGGCCGTCCGCGTCGCCGAAAAGGGCCGTGCGCGCGGCGGCGATGCTGGCCCCCACCGAACGCCGGGCGCGCTCGACCATGCGCTCGCTCCACGGAAAACCGATCTCGCGCTGCTGCGCGGCCGAGGTCGTGCCCTGCACGACGGCGTCGATCCAGGCCGGGTCGTGCGCCAGGGCCAGCTCGCCGTCGCTGGCCGGCGGCGCCTCGTCCACGCGGACGCCCGGCATCGTGGCCTGCGCGGCGTCGCGCAGCAGGCGGTACTTCGTCATCGGGAAGGGGTGCCCCGGCGGCAGGGGCAGCACGAAGGTGTCGGAATGGAAGGCGCGCACGGCGGCGGATTCTAGGAAGCCATCCCTAGAATGTTGCGGCGCAACAAAAACCGCTTGATCGATCCCGGGAGAACCCTATACTCTGCTTCATGTTGCAGCGCAGCATCGGCCCACCGGGACCCCGGCGCCGGCGACGCGGCAAGCTGGCTCCACCTTCGTTCAACCCCTGACCTCCTGGAGATCAACCATGTCCACGCCCTACACCCCCGAGCAGTTGCTGGCCGCCCAGAAGGCCACCGTCGAAACCCTGTTCGGCCTCACCACCAAGGCCTTCGAAGGCATGGAGAAGCTCGTCGAGCTGAACCTGCAGGTCGCCAAGACCAGCCTGACCGAAGCCGCCGAGACCACCTACTCCGCAATGTCGGTGAAGGACCCGCAGGAACTGCTGGCGCTGCAGGCCGGCCTGATGCAACCGGCCGCCGAAAAGGCCGCTGCCTACAGCCGCCACCTCTACGAGATCCTGGCCGGCACGGGCGCCGAGTTCACCAAGACGGCCGAGGCCCAGATGGCCGACAGCCAGAAGAAGATGCTGGCGCTGGTCGACACCGCCGTGAAGAACGCGCCTGCCGGCACCGAAAGCGCCGTGGCGCTGGTGAAGTCGGCCGTGGCCGCCGCCAACAACGCCTACGAAAGCGCCCACAAGGCCGCCAAGCAGGCCGCCGAAGTGGCCGAGGCCAACTTCACCGCCATGACGGCCACCGCCGTCACGGCCACGAAGGCCGCCACGCCCAAGGCCCGCCGCGCCGCCTGATCCCCACCTTCGGCGTCCTTTTCGAGCCGCAAGCCCCGCCGAGGCGGGGCTTTTTCTTTGGCCGGACGCTGGTCACAGGGTCCGGCAATTGCGTGCCGCGCATCGCGACAGACACCTTGCCCGCATCGCCGGGGTTCGCCGCCAGAGCCTGCTCAGAGCCCGTCTTGAATTGCCAAACGACTGCATTGAAGCCGCCAAATGTGGCGTTGTAAGTGTCTTGTACTCTGAAGTTGGCTGCGAGAAAGGCTGCTTGCGCAGAGGTGAGTCGCTCTTCAAGCTCGCGGGCCAGGAAGCGGGCCATGTGCTCGCTCAAGAGGGCGTGCTCGGGGGTGTCATGCAAGGTGGGCGCACGGGGGCCTCACTGCGGCGCGGGCCAGACCACCGCCTCGTCAACGGCATAGAGCCGGCAAGCACCTTGACCGGACTTGTTGCAGTTGTCCAGGGCGCGCCGCAGCGGATCCGCACCGCCTGAAGCCCATCCCCAGGCGCCAGAGGGCGCGACGGCGTAGGCCCGGGGCAGGATGGACGCCAGAAATGCCTGATAGCCCGCGCGACCGGTGTCCCGAACATGGGGCAAGCGCGAGGCGTCTTCCAGCGCGGCATACCCAGAAGGCGGCGGTGAGGGCATGGTCGCGGGCGGTGCGTAGCGTTCAAAACCGGGCTGGGGCTCGCTGGGCAGCCCCAGGCCGCGCAAGAAGTCGTTGAGCAAGGGATGCCAGATGCGCACGCCGGCCGCCGACGCAAACAGGGCATGGGCATCGGCACCGAATGCTCCGTAGGCCGCCAGGGTGGCCTGACCACCGGCCTGCACATAACGTTCATGCATGGGCCGGAACACGGCGGGGCTGAAGTAACTGTCGTTGTCGCCGTAAAGCCAGAGAGAAGGCAGCTTGGTCTCCTTGCCATAGGCAGCAGCCGCCTGTGCCAATCCGGCCTCCCAGTTCGGGCATTGTTCCTGGCGCAGGCCACCGGCAAAGTTCACCAGACCACGCAAACCGGGATAAGGCTGCGTGCCGAAGGCCAAGGTGGTCCAGCCGCCGTGCGACTGCCCGACCATCAGGATGCGCTGGGTGTCGGCCCAGGGCTGGCGCACCACATGGTCGAGCACGGCGCGCACATCGTCAGCCTGCACCCGGCCATTGCTCTCGATGTTGCAACCGGCGCCCACGTACATGCCGCTCGACTTGGAAAAGCCCCGGCGCATCGGCGCCACCACCGCATAGCCGCGCTGCATGAAGTACCGCACCGCATGGATGGGCCGAGCGCGGGCCTGAAAGCGTGGGTCGCCCAGGGACTTGCCATGGTTGATGATCACCACGGGAAAGGGTCCGGGCCCGTCGGGGACGAAGAATGTGGTTTCCAGCGACAGCGGAAGCAGCCCAGGCAGCCGGAGCATTTCCACGCGCTCGTGCAGACCTTCATCGAGCGTGGGTGTCGATTGCGCCCAAGCCGAGAGCTGCACCCCGAGGGCACAGGCCAGCAGGCCGATACAGCGTTGCCAAATCATCATCGTCTACATCCGCAAGCCCTGAGGGCCGTCTCTACGGGCGGGTTCAGTGCGGTCTAGTGCGGTGGTTTAGCCGATTGGCTAGCGCAACTTGCTCGCACTCAGCACCAGATAAGCAGCATTCGCCCGCTTGGCCACAAACCTCATCTGGTCCTTACGCTCTGACGGCACCGCTGCCAGTCGTTCTTGATGCGAGATGTCCACCAGCTTGCGGCGGGCGCTCTCAACCTCCTGCCACGGTGTCGCCAGCGTCACGGCCAACACCTTGCAGGCCTCCTCCATCGACATTGCTGGCATCGGCTGCGGAGCAGGTTGCGGCGCCGCTGCAGGCGGAGATGGCGCGGGCCGTGGCGCCACGGACACCGGTGGAGGCGGAGGTTTGGGAGCTACTGCCAGCGGAACAACTGGCGCTGGCACGTCAGGTCGCTCCCACAGGTCAGGCTGCGCAGCAGGACCAGTCTCCCTTGGTGCGGGAGGTGCGCTGCTTACCTTCGGCGCTTGCGAATTGAGCGTCGCCATTGCTGCCTGGACCTTCTCAAGCAATGCCACCGCCCGCGGCACCTGTCGCTGCTTCAGCTCATCCTCTAGCTGGCGCAGCCAAACGAGGTCCCCTTTGGAGACCTTGAACAGAGCTTCGAGTTGGTCGATGCCTCGTTGCATCAGGGGGCGCGTCATGGTCAGGCCGCTTCCGACTGCAACTGAACGTCGACCTTGAAGGGGTCAACTTCCTTGTAGTGGACCCACATGGTGTTGTCGACAGACTCCGCGCCAAGTGGCTCGATACCCAGCCGCTCCAAGGTTCCGAACAAGTCCTGCAGCACCTCTTTGCGCCTGCGGACAAAGCTAGACGCAAAGCAGCGCCAGAAGGTCCAGCCCGCGCGCTCCAGTACGCGCTGGCGGGCCATGTCGTCTTGCCACTGTCCCGGCCCGTGGAAGCGGTCGCCGTCGCACTCGATAGCCAAGCGCCTGCCATCGCTTCCCTCGACGACGAAGTCAATGAAGTAGCCGCCGCTGGCGACTTGAGGCTCAACGCGAAAGCCCGCCTTGGTGAGCTCGTCGAACACCTCCAGCTCGAAGCCGGATTGGCAACGCTCACGCAGCGCTTGGACCTTCTTGACGTCTTGGCGGAATGGCTGCTTGAAGTGCTGAAGGAGTCGCCCGTTCAATGAGTCATCGCGGAACTCTCCCTCGGTGACGGAGCGGAACAGGTACATGCGGTCCCTGGCTCGCGACAGCGCCACGTTGAACCGCTGGTGCATGTCGGCTCGATTGGCTGCCGCGCGGTCGCCCGGCCCCAAGACCATCGACACCAGCATGATGTCGCGTTCGCGCCCTTGGAAGACCGGCGGTGGACCGATGGCAATCTTGCGAGCAACGCGGTCTGCCGGAGAAATGCGCTCGTTGACCAGTTCGTGGATGTGAGCGGCCTGAGTTGTCCCAAGCAAGGTAACGACCCCGATGGAGCGGCCCTCGAATTGCGGGTCCTCAAGGATGGCCTCAATCTCATCCACGATGGCCGTCGCCTCGCCCGGGTTGACGTCGCCCCTCCGGTAGCCGCCCTTCACGTAAACATCGACCAACGGCGGGTCCAGGCGCTCATTGGCCTTGGGCACACGAAGCGGCCGAATGTCGTTCTCATAGAACTCGCGATTCGAGAACTCGATGATGGCCGGGACGCAGCGGAAGTGCTCCTTGAGCATCACCGAGTGCCCTGCAAAGACAACGCGCGCCAGGTCGTAGATGGACTTGTCCGGCGTCATTTCCGAGCCGTGCGGCTGGTTCTGGAGGAAGCGGTTCGTCAGTTCACGAATGCGTTCCTCTGCAGTGCCAACGGCCGAGGGAGAAACCTGCTTGTGGTCGCCCACCACCAAGAGCTTCTTCCCTCGGAGCAAGGCCGGCAGGGCCCAGATGTCCGATTGCGAGGCTTCGTCGATGACCACGAGGTCGAACAGGCCGACCTCGGGCGGAATCGTTTCCGACACGCGCCACTGCGGCAGCACCCAGCACGGCACCGCCTGGTAGGCGCGCTGCATGGCGTCTCGGGCGGTCTTGCGATGCCGAACCGCGCGTACACCAGTGCCGGCGCCCATAGCCTGCACCGCGTTCAGGTAGGCCTGAAGCGCCTGCCGAACGCTGTCCGGTGAGTTCTTGAAGACACCCAGCCACGTCTTCTCGGCGACCAGATCTTGGTAGGTGGCCGCCAATGCCTTGGTCAGCGTCCGGCGCTCCTCGAACAGCTCTCGCATGTGGTGGTGGCCATCGATACGGTCCAGAAACATCATGGCCTGACGCCAGTTCCATGCCTCCAGCCAAGCATTCGGCAAAACGACGTCGAGGTCTTCGCCGGCCGGTTGGGTGCGAATGCGCTGCGCCCACTTCGGCGCCCCCGCATCCTTGATGACAGACCAGATGTGCTCGATGTCTTTGAGGGAAGGGAGCAGTCCGTTCAGCCGCGTCAGTTCAACGCGGAGAGCCTGCCACCCGTCCTCCAGCTTCGCCTCATCTGTGCCCCGCTGTCCCAACGACTTGGTCAGGAAGGTGCGCAAGCCCTCCACGATGTCGCCGCTGTGGCCTTCAAGGGCCTGAAAAACATCCTGGACACGCCGCAGTGCGTACCCCAGTCGACCCATCTCGAGGTGGGCGTGAAGGCTTTTCGACGCGTTGGCAACGAACGCTTCGCCGTCATTCCACAGCCGGTCAGCGGTTACCTTGCCGAAGACCGACGCGCACTGGGGATGCAATTCCGCGTCGAACTCGAATACCAATCGATGCGCGTCCTGCACCAGTCCTGTGAACTGACTCGTGACGCGGAAGCTTTGCTCCGACGCATCACGGGCAGCCTTCAAGCCGAACTCTTGGGCCACTGCACTCCAGCGCGCAAGGGCCTTGCGGGATGCCTGACGCCATTCAACGGCCTCGCGGACATGGACCCATGCCTCCGTCGAAGCCGGTGCCACTCCTGTGACCGTCGTAGCACCCACAAGCTGGCGGGCAGCACCCTTACCAAACGGCAGCTTGAAGGCACTCTTTCCTTCAACCAACCGCGCTATGGCCTCCAGGTAGTCCTCATCCAGCTCGGCATCGGGCGGAAGAACCACGGCACGAGGAACGGCTTCCTTCCGCTTGAGCTCCAGCGCCTGAATCTCTTTGCACAGCTCCAAGAGGCTCAAGAGAAGAGGGTCTTGCGCCTGCATGTCAGTCAGCCGGTCGCGCAAGGCATCGAGGCCGCGCTGAGCCCCCAGCTTGGCAGCCAACTCCGCACGTTCGTCCAGAAAGGTCACGAGGCGCTGCGCTGCCTCGAACGTCTCCAGCCGCGAGTCGACAAGGCAGTACACATCTCCAAGCCCGACGCTGGCGTCAATGGCCTTGGCGCGAACGATGTCGCGATGGAGCGCCAACAGGCTCTCCCAGCTCGGTAGCGCCTCTGGCGCGGGCAGGGTGCAGCCGACGTAACGCAGGTCAGCCTTGACCTTCTGCCGAGCAGCCCGAAGCAACTCGATGTCATCGCCCGAGAACGGCAGGCTGCCATCCGCGGTGGCGGGAGGCTCATCGTCGAACCACGTGTGCTCGTCCGCTTGGCTCAGTACGAGCTTGGCCATGTCCTCCGGACTGACCTCTTTGCCCTGGAACGAGTAGGTCCGCATGTGCCGGCCGGCGTGGTCGGCGACCTTGCGGTCCACGTGCGAAATCTTGGCGTGCATCTGACTGAGCTTCGCCTCTGCCGCGGCGATGGCGGATTCCGCGCGCACGGGATTGATGCCCGCGACGCTGGCTGCAATCGTCTGAATGGCGTGCTCAAACTGCTTCATGCCGTCTCGCTCGTCAGAGAGCAGCGAGACGCTCAGAGGACGGATGCGCTCGGGAAGCTTTTCTTGGAGCACCGCCAGTGCAGACTCTCCCTTGGCAGTGACCAGAACGCGCTTTCCCTGCGCCAGGTAGTGGCAGATGACGTTCGCAATCGTGTGGGTCTTGCCCGTTCCCGGAGGCCCTTGGACCACGACGCCATCGTTGCTCGCCAGTTTCTGAACGATGGCGACTTGCTCATCGTTGTAGGGCATCGGGAAGTACAGCTCATGCGCGCCGCTCGGGGTGTCACTGGAGGACAGTCCTCGGAACGGTTGCTCCGGGCGAATCCGAACCGTGGAGTCGCCATGCTCGACAAAGCTGCGGATGACCCCAGGGAGGTCGTCGGCGGCCTCAACCGTCTTCTTGAGTCGACGGATGTCCTCCAGAAAGATGTCGCCGGACCGCTTGCGTCCGAACAGCACCCACGTGCTGGTAATCATCAGCTTGTCGGTGGGGTTCGGAAGGGAGAAGTCGTCCGTTCGCTCCTCATAGGCACCGGTCGGGTCGAGGTGCCCCACAGCGGCCTTGAGAGCCCCCTCGAAGGTGGCAGGCTCGAACGGGTTCAGGCGGTGGGCGCCGGTCGCCAGCGAACTCTTCCAGAACGCTTCGAGCTGGCGGACGCCCGCGAGCTCCATCTCTGCATAGGTGTCTGCCTCAAGACGCGGCTCGACATCGCGAGGGCGTACTTCGAGCTCGAACGTCTTCTCGTTCAGAGTGATTTCGCAGGACTGAACAAGGAGCGGGTGCTTCAGCGGGGTAGCGAACCCCTCCTTCTTCCAGGTGGCGTAGCCGATGCCCCAGACCAGTTCGAGCGGGGTCTCCGCGCCCTCGGAAGCGATGGCCTGCTGCAGCGAGAAGAGCTGGTTGTAGCGAGCAATCGCTTTGCGGCGCGGCCGCTCAGCAGCCGCCCAGGGCTGCCAATGGAACTCGACGTACCACTCGAAGATTTCCTTGATTTCAGGATGCTGTGCCAGTTGTTCGCGGCCGACCTCTTTCTTGCCCTCGTACAGCACCACCTCGCCCTTGAGCTCGGGCATCTTGTCGGGACTCTTGGGCAGGGTGACCCACGGCGCCAAGCGGTCGCCCAACGGCGGCGGGGCAATCTCCTGAAGCCGAGGAACTCGCAGCCAAACGTCGTCCCCATCGGCTTGAACGTTGAATCGCACCTCTGGCAGCCCCTGCATCTCATGCTGGTGCGCTGCGAAGTACTCGCTCGGGATGGAGAAGGCTGGCTTGGTCTTGAGCTTTTCGACCTGCTCGATGTACGTGAGCAGGTCAATGACGCGGCTACTTGGTTCCTGCAACGGCGGCTCCCTGGGCGACTTCGTTGTTCTGTTTGACGGTCACTTGCAGCCCGTTCTGCCGGCAGTAGGCGTCCAACAGGGCTTCAAGGGTGTTCGTGAGACTGCGGTTCTCTCGCTGGGCCGCTGCTTCCAGCTGAGCCTTGAACTTCGGTGAGAACCGAAAGCTCATCGACACGGTTTTGGTCACAGACATCGGCGAAACCCGCTTTGTATTGCGGTCCACGATACACAAGGTAACGAGCGAGCGCAAGGCTTGGCCGGTTCAGCGCCGTTTGCGCATGTCTATTTGCGCATTACGCCTCCAGGAGAAACCGTTCTCTCATATGCACTTATGCGCCGTACAGGATATTCCTACAGTTTTTTCATCGAACACGCGTTAGACACCCCTCATGGAAGCCGCTGCCCTCGACCTTCGCTACCTCAACGCCCTGCGGTCGCACTGGCGCCGCAACAAGGCGTTCCCGGCACTGTCCAATCTCGCAGAGGTCGTCGGCCTGAAGTCGGCAGCGGGCGTCTTCGCCCTAGTCGGCCAGCTCGCGGACGTGGGCTACCTGGAGCGCACGGACGGCCGCATTGCGCCGACCAAGAAGTTCTTCTCCTACCGGCTCCTGGGCCAAGTTCGTGCCGGCGTCCCTCAAGAGGTCGCGCAGCACGACGAGTTCGAGGTGCTCAACGTCGAGGACTGCCTCATCGCCCATCCTGAGCGCACCTCGTTCTGCACGGTCCGGGGTGAATCCATGTCCAATCTGCTTGACACCGCCCTGCGCCCGCCCTCACCCGAGGGCGCGCGCCGGGTTGTCGAACCGCTCAGCCCGCCGCGGGCCGGGCCAGTTGCTGCAGCTTGCGCCGGATCTCGCCGAGCTGCGCCTGCGCCGTCTCGCGGCCGGCGCGGATGGCGCGCACGCGGGCGGTGAAGTCGGCGCTGCCCACGCCCACCAGCGCCGGCCGCAGCACGACGTCGGCCTCGCGCAGCTCGTAGCGGTTGATGCTCTTGCCCATGATGGCGAAGGTCTGCAGCAGCAGCCGCATCGTGCCGTCGGTGGCGGCGCCGTCGGGCGGGGTCGAGATGTCGACGCCGATCACCATCTCGGCGCCCATCTCGCGGGCGTAGCGCACCGGCACGGGCGAGACCAGGCCGCCATCCACGTATTCGCGCTCGCCGATCTTCACCGGCTGAAAGACTGCCGGCACCGAGCTGGACGCACGCACCGCGGTGCCGGTGTCGCCGCGGCGGAACAGCACGCCCGCGCCGCTGTCCAGATCGGTGGCGACGATGCCCAGGGGCAGCTTCATCTGCTCGATCGGCAGGCCGCCGGTCTGCTCTCGCACGTAGCGCGCCAGCGCCTCGCCGCGGATGAGCCCACGGCTCGGGAAACCCCAGTCGGTGATGGCCGCCTCGTCCATGGTCAGCGCCATGGCGGCCAGCTCGGTGCCGGTCTTGCCGTGCGCGTACAGCGCCGCCACCAGGCTGCCGGCCGAGGTGCCGACGACGAGGTCGGGGCGGATCCCGGCTTCCTCGAGCACCTGGATGACGCCGATGTGCGCGAACCCGCGCGCGGCACCCCCGCCCAGCGCCAGGCCCAGGCGGGGAGGCCTCAGCGGCGCTGGCGCTGGCGCTGGCGCTGCGGGCAAGGGCCCGGGCAACGGCGCGGGCAACGGCCCGGGCACTGGCGCAGGCGCGGCCGGCGGGGCGGCCGGCGGAGCCGGTGCCGGCACGGTCTGGCACCCGGCAAGCGCCAGCAAGGCGGTGCCGAGGAGTGCGCGTCGCTGCATGGGCGCCATTCTAGGAAGCCGCCCTGCCCGTCTTCTTTATGCTCCTTTAGACATAAAAAGATTTCAAGGATGTATTTCCAGAAATGAAGGCGACTTCCTAGAGTCGCGTCACGCCGCCCCGGCGGCCCACCCCGGCCTGACGCCGCGACAGGCATCCCCCATGTACCGCTACACCGACTTCGACCGCCAGTTCGTGCGCGCCCGCGCCGCGCAGTACCGCGACCAGCTCCAGCGCCACCTGGCCGGCGAGCTCTCGGCCGACGAGTTCCGCCCGCTGCGGCTGCAAAACGGCTGGTACGTGCAGCGCCATGCACCCATGCTGCGCGTGGCCGTGCCCTACGGCGAGGTCTCGGCGCGGCAGCTGCGGCAGCTGGCGCGCATTGCGCGCGAGTTCGATCGGCAGGAATTCGTGGACGAAAGCGGCCTGCCCACGCAGCGCGGCGGCTTCGGGCACGTCACCACGCGCCAGAACCTGCAGTTCAACTGGATCCCGCTGGAACGCAGCGCCGAGGTGATGGACCTGCTGGCCGAGGTCGACATGCACGGCATCCAGACCAGCGGCAACTGCATCCGCAACATCACGACCGACGCGCTGGCCGGCATCGCACCCGACGAAGCGGTGGACCCGCGCCCCTATGCCGAGCTGCTGCGCCAGTGGAGCACGCTGCACCCGGAGTTCGCCTTTCTGCCGCGCAAGTTCAAGATCGCCATCCACGGCGCGCAGGAAGACCGCGCCGCCACCGCCTGGCACGACATCGGCCTGGCGCTGGTGAAAAACGCCGCGGGCGAGGTGGGCTTCCGCGTCGCGGTGGGCGGCGGCATGGGGCGCACGCCCGTCATCGCCACCGAGCTGGCCGCCTTCGTGCCCTGGCAGGACATCCTCGTCTACCTCGAGGCCATCGTGCGCGTCTACAACCTGCACGGCCGGCGCGACAACCTGTACAAGGCGCGCATCAAGATCCTCGTGCGCGCCGAAGGCCCGCGCTTCGTGGACGAGGTCAACCGCGAGTACGCCGCGCTGGCCGCCGACCCGGCCACGCCGCGGCTGGCGCAGGCCGAGCTCGACCGCGTGGCGGCCGGCTTCACGGTGCCGGCGCTGCCCGTGCCCCAACCCCATGCGCAGCCCGAGCCGCCGCACGACCCGCTGCCGGCCTTCGACCGCTGGCTGCAGCGCAACGTGCACGCACACCGGCTGGAGGGCTTTTGCGCCGTCACGCTGTCGCTCAAGCGCGCGGGCCTGCCGCCGGGCGACGTGACGGCCGAGCAGATGGACGGCGCCGCCGCACTGGCCGAGCGCTTCAGCGCGGGTGAGCTGCGTTTCACGCACGACCAGAACCTGCTGCTGCCCTGGGTGCCGGCGCACGCGCTGCGCGCGCTGTGGGTGGCGGCGCGCGAGGGCGGCTTTGCCACGCCCAACATCGGGCTGCTCACCGACCTCATCGCCTGCCCGGGTGGCGACCTGTGCGCGCTGGCCAACGCGCGCTCCATCCCGGTGGCCGCGGCCATCAGCGAGCGCTTCGACGACCTCGACCGCCTGCACGACATCGGCGACATCGACCTGCACATCAGCGGCTGCATCAACAGCTGCGGCCACCACCACAGCGGCCACATCGGCATCCTGGGCGTCGACAAGGACGGCAGCGAGTGGTACCAGCTCACGGTGGGCGGCAGCGACGGCACGCGGCTGTCGGGCGCGCCGCGCGCGGGCAAGGTGATCGGCCCGAGCTTCGCGGCCGACGAGGTGGCCGACGCGGTGGAAGCCGTGATCGAGACCTACCTGCGCGATCGGCACCGGGGCGAGCACTTCGTCGACACCGCCACGCGGCTGGGCCCAGCGCCGTTCCGCACCGCCGCCGACGCCGTGCGCCGCAGCACGGCCGTGGCCTGAGGCCGCACCTGGGAGCCCCCATGCAGTTCATCCCCGCCGACACCGACGCCGCCACCGGCGCGCTGGCCCTGCCCAACGACGCCGACGTGCTGGCGCGCGCCGACGAGATCCGCGGCCACGCCGCCGTGGCGCTGCACTTTCCCAAATGGACCGACGGGCGCGCCTACAGCCAGGCCGTGCTGCTGCGCGCCCGCGTGCGCTTTGCCGGCGAGATCCGCGCCACCGGCGAGGTGCTGGCCGACATGCTGCCGCTGCTGCGCCGCTGCGGCTTTGACGCCGTGCAGCTGCGCGCCGACCAGCGCCAGGAGACCGCCGAGCGCGCCCTGGGCTACTTCAGCACGCACTACCAGACCGCGCCGCCCGAGCGTGCGCCGGCCGGAGCCGCCCGATGAGCACCGCCACCCAGGCCGCCGCCCACGCGGCGGTCGAGCGCCACGCCCGCGCCACCCCGGGCTTCAGCGGGCGCGTGGCCGCCGCGCAGCGCCGCCTGGCCGATGCCGCCGCGGCGCACGCCGGCCGCATCGTGCAGGCCAGCAGCCTGGGCGTGGAAGACATGGTCATCACCGACCTGATCGCCCGCCACGGCTTGCCCATCGCCGTGGCCACCCTGGACACGGGCGCGCTGCACGCCGAGACGCTGGCCACCGCCGAAGCGGCCGAGCGCCATTACGGCATCCGCATCGAGCGTTTCCGGCCCGCAGCCCAGGCCGTGCTGCATTTCGTGCGCGAGCACGGTGAGCTGGCCATGCGCGAGAGCGTCGAACGCCGCCGTGCCTGCTGCGCGCTGCGCAAGCTCGAGCCGCTGGGCCGCCTGCTGCAGGGCCGCAGCGCCTGGGTGACGGGCCTGCGCCGTGAGCAGAGCGAGGCCCGCGCCGAGGTGCCGTTCGAGGCGCCGGATGACGCCGGCCGCGCCAAGTTCAGCCCGCTGGCCGACTGGTCCCTGGCCGACGTCTGGCACTACGTCGGGCAGCACGGCGTGCCCTACAACCCGCTGCACGACCGCTTTTTCCCCAGCATCGGCTGCGAGCCCTGCACGCGGGCCGTCGCCGTGGGCGAAGACGTCCGCGCCGGCCGCTGGTGGTGGGAGCAGGCGTCCGCCAAAGAGTGCGGGCTGCACGTGAGCGCCCTGCCCTTGAGCGCCCTGCCCCTGTCCAGCCCCATCACCGAGTCGACGCCATGAACACGAGCCTGGCCCTGCCCACGCACGCCCCGCAACGGGCCGACGGGCCTCTCGACGCGCTGGAAGAAGAGGCCGTCTACATCCTGCGCGAGGTGGTGGCCTCGTTCGAGCGGCCGGCGCTGCTGTTCTCGGCCGGCAAGGACAGCTGCGTCGTGCGCCACCTGGCGCTCAAGGCCTTCAAGCGGCGCAACGCGGCCGGCGGCTTCGAAGGCCGGCTGCCGCTGCCGCTGCTGCACGTGGACACGGGCCACAACTTCCCCGAGGTCATCGCCTTCCGCGACGAGCTCGTGGCCGAAGGCGGCGACCGGCTCGTCGTGGCCCACCTCGACGACAGCATCGCCCGCGGCACCGTGCGCCTGGCGAGCCCACTCGAAAGCCGCAATGGCCACCAGAGCGTGACGCTGCTCGAGGCCATCGAAGCGCACCGCTTCGACGCGCTGATCGGCGGCGCCCGGCGCGACGAGGAAAAGGCGCGCGCCAAGGAGCGCATCTTCAGCCACCGCGACGCCTTCGGCCAATGGCAGCCCAAGGAGCAGCGCCCGGAACTGTGGACGCTGTTCAACACGCGGCACCGCCCGGGCGAGCACTTCCGCGTGTTCCCGATCAGCAACTGGACCGAGCTCGATGTCTGGCAGTACATCGCCCGCGAGCGCATCGCGCTGCCGCCCCTCTACTACCGCCACGAGCGCGCGGTGGTGCGCCGCAAGGGACTGCTGGTGCCGGTGACACCCGTCACGCCGCCGGGCGCGGGCGAGGCGGTCGAGCGGCTGGCCGTGCGCTTTCGGACCGTGGGCGACATGACCTGCACCTGCCCGGTGGAAAGCCGCGCCGCCGACGCCGCCGACGTGGTGGCCGAGACGCTGACCGTCACGCTCAGCGAGCGCGGCGCCACGCGCATGGACGACCGCGCCAACGACGCCGCGATGGAGCGGCGCAAGAAGGAAGGCTACTTCTGATGAACGCGATCACGCAGCCCGAGCACCAGGCCCTGGCGGGCCCCTTGCCGGCTCCGCAGGCGGCGCTGCGCTTCCTGACGGCCGGCAGCGTCGACGACGGCAAGAGCACGCTGATCGGCCGCTTGCTGCTGGACAGCCGCGCCATCCTGGCCGACCAGCTCGGCGAGCTGCAGGCCCGCGCCGCCGCCGCGGGTGCCGACGCCCCCGACCTGAGTCTGCTCACCGACGGGCTGGAGGCCGAGCGCGAGCAGGGCATCACCATCGACGTGGCCTGGCGCTACTTCGCCACGCCGGCACGCAAGTTCATCATCGCCGACGCCCCGGGCCACGAGCAGTACACGCGCAACATGGTCACGGCCGCGGCCGGCAGCGACGCAGTGGTGGTGCTGGTGGACCTGACCAAGCTCGACACCACGGGTGCCGGCGAGCTGGCGCTGCTGCCGCAGACGCGGCGCCACGCCTTGCTGGCGCAGCTGCTGCGCGTGGAGCACCTGGTGTTCGCCGTCAACAAGATCGACGCCGTGCCTGACGCCGGCCGCGCCTTCGGGCGCGTGGCGGCGGCACTGCGGCGGTTCGCGCAGGCGGCGGCGCTGCCGCTGGCCGGCATCGTGCCGGTGTCGGCCCTGCGCGGTGACAACGTCGCGCGGCGCACACCCGCGCCGTGGTACGACGGCCCGGCGCTGCTGGAGCTGCTCGAGGGCCTGCCCAGTGCGCACGAGCCGGAGCAGGCGCCGCTGGCGCTGCCGGTGCAGGCCGTGGTCCGCCACGGAGAAGGCGTCGGCGAGCAGCCGCGCGTGCTGTGGGGCCGGGTCGCGCGGGGCGCGCTGGCCGTGGGCGACACCGTGCAGCTGTTCCCCGGCGGCGAGCGCGCGCGCGTGCAGACCTTGCTGGGGCTGGACGGCGAGCGGGCCAACGTCGGCGCGGGCCGCTCGGCCGGCGTGGTGCTGGACCGCATGCTCGACGTCTCGCGCGGCGACTGGCTGCTCGCACCCGGCGGCCCATCCGGCAGCGTGCCCGCGGCGCGCCGCCTGCGCGCCACGCTGGCCTGGCTCGACACCGAGCCCACGCAAACCGGTCGCAAGTACCTGCTGCGCCACGGCCACCGCTGGGTGCCCGCGCGGCTGAGCGCGGTCCGGCACCGCGTCGACATCGCCACGCTGGCGGCGCAGCCCGCCGACGCGCTGGCCGTCAACGACATCGGCGAGGTCGAGTTCGAGCTGCAGCAGCCCCTGCCGCTGCTGCCCTATGCCGCCAGCCGCGTGGGCGGCGCGCTGATCGTCGTCGACCCCGCCAGCCATCGCACCAGCGGCGCGCTGCTGGTGCGCGAGGCGTACGCGGAGGGCGCGTGATGGCGGGGCGGGTGGTCTTCATCGGCGCCGGCCCGGGCGCGGCCGATCTCATCACGCTGCGTGGCGCGGCCCGCCTGGCCGAGGCCGAGGTGGTGCTCTTCGACGCCCTCACCGACCCCGCACTGCGCAGCCACGCGCCGCAGGCGCGCTGGATCGACGTCGGCAAGCGCGGGTTCGGATGTGCGACCGGGCAGGCCGCGATCGACGCGTTGCTGGTGCGGCTGGCTCGGCGCCACCGCGTGGTCGTGCGGCTCAAGGGCGGCGACCCCAGCGTTTTCGGCCGGCTTGAGGAGGAGCTCGCCGCGCTGGCCGCCGCCGGCATCCCGAGCGAAGTGGTGCCCGGCGTCACGGCCGCGCTGGCCGCGGCGGCTCAGACGCAGCGCCCGCTCACGCGCCGGGGCCGGGGCCGCAGCGTCAGCCTGGCCACGGCGATGACGGCCGACGCCGGCCTGGCCGCAGGCGCCGCGCACGCCGACACCGAGGTGTTCTACATGGCCGGCCGCCAGCTCGGCGTGCTGGCGCGGCGGCTGCTGGCCGCCGGCTGGGCGGCGGGCACCGCGGTGCAGGTGGTGTCGCGCGCCGGCTGCGCCGATGCCGTCGCCAGCGAGCACCGGCTCGACACGCTGGCCGCCGCCTCGGTGCTGCACGCCGGCCGTCCGGCCGTGGTGACGGTGGGCGTTGGCGCCACGGCCGTGGCGCCGGGCGATGGCGCCCCTGTCGTGGCGAACGTGGATGGCGCCCCTGTCGTGGCGAACGTGGATGGCGCCCCTGTCGTGGCGCGGGCACGTCGGCCCGCCGCCGAAGCGGATGCGTCACCAGCCGGGGCCGCGCCCCTGGCGGCCTAGAATCGCCCCACCTTCGCCGCGCCCACAGGCCCCGCGCCGGGCCTGCGCGGCGCCCGTGCAACAACGAGCTGCTCCATGACCCACGTCGTCCTCGAATCGTGCATCCGCTGCAAGTACACCGACTGCGTCGATGTCTGCCCCGTGGACTGCTTCCGCGAAGGGCCCAACATGCTCGTCATCGACCCCGACGAGTGCATCGACTGCGCGGTGTGCATCCCGGAATGCCCGGTGAACGCGATCCTGCCCGAGGAAGACGTGCCGTCGGACCAGCTCGCCTTCATCAAGCTCAACGCCGACCTGTCGCGCAAGTGGCCCAGCATCACCAAGCGCAAGGCCCCGCTGCCCGACGCCGACGAGTGGAAGGACCGCACGGACAAGCTCGACCAACTCGCCCGCTGACGCCCGCTGCATGACACCCGAACCCATCCAGACCGACGCCGTCATCGTCGGCGCCGGCCCGGTGGGCCTGTTCCAGGTTTTCGAGCTCGGCCTGCTGGAGATCAAGGCCCACATCATCGACAGCCTGGCCTACCCCGGCGGCCAGTGCATCGAGCTCTACCCCGACAAGCCCATCTACGACATCCCGGCCGTGCCCGTGTGCACCGGCAAGGAGCTCACCGACAACCTGCTCAAGCAGATCGAGCCCTTCGGCGCGACCTTCCACCTGGGCCAGGAGGTCACGCAGGTGGAGAAGCAAGCCGACGGCCGCTTCTTCGTCGCCACGAGCAAGGGCACGCAGTTCCTCACCAAGACCGTGTTCATCGCCGGTGGCGTGGGCAGCTTCCAGCCGCGCACGCTCAAGGTCGACGGCCTCGAAAAGTTCGACGGCACGCAACTGCACTACCGCGTGCGCAACCCGGCGCAGTTCGCGGGCAAGAACCTGGTCATCGTCGGCGGCGGCGACTCCGCGCTCGACTGGGCGCTGAACTTCGTGCAGGAAGGCCCGAACAAGGCCGAGAGCGTCATCCTGATCCACCGCCGCGACGGCTTCCGGGCCGCGCCGGCCAGCGTGGCCAAGATGCGCGAGCTGTGCGAGGCCTACGAGATGCAGTTCGTCGTCGGCCAGGTCACGGGTTATGAAGAGGCCGACGGCCGGCTCACGCAGATCAAGGTGACGGGCGGCGACGGCGTCACGCGGACGATCCCGCTGGACCTGCTGCTGGTGTTCTTCGGCCTGAGCCCGAAGCTGGGGCCCATCGCCGAGTGGGGCCTGGATCTCGAGCGCAAGCAGATCACGGTCGACACCGAGAAGTTCGAGACGAGCACGCCGGGCATCTTTGCCGTGGGCGACATCAACACCTACCCGGGCAAGAAGAAGCTCATCCTCTCGGGCTTCCACGAGGCCGCGCTGGCCGCCTTTGGCGCCAGCCCGATCGTCTTCCCCGAGAAGCGCGTCCTGCTGCAGTACACCACCACCAGCCCGAAGCTGCACAAGGTGCTGGGCGTGGAATCGCCCGTGTTCGACTGAAGCTGCTGCGGTCCACGAGGCCCGCTTCGAATAGACTGACGCCCGGCTGCAGCGCATGCAGCCATCCGCTGGGGGTGTTGGCCCTGGCCGTGCAAGCGGCCGGGGCCGACTGAGAAAGTCCCTTTGAACCTGATTGAGGTAATCCTCGCGCAGGGAAGCAGGCTCGATGGGCGCGCGTGCATGCGTGGCCACCCGTGTTTGCCCACCTGCCTCGATCCGAGCAAGGCCGGGAAACACGATGAGCATCTTCAAGACCACCGCACTCGCCGCCGCCACCGCGGCCCTGTGTGCCGGCCCCGTGCTGGCGCAGCCCATCCCCACGATCACGATCACCGGCAACGCCGCCGCCAACAGTGCCGGCGTCGCCGGCTTCGGCGACGTGCCGCTGGCGCGATCGCCGTTCTCGGCCACCGTCATCACCGCTACGCAGCTGCAGGACGCCGGCATCGCCAGCCTGGCCGACATCACGCGGCTGGACGCCGGCATCACCGACGCCTACAACGCCCCGGGCTACTGGGGCCAGGTGGCGGTCCGCGGCTTCACGCTCGACAACCGCTACAACTTCCGCCGCGACGGCCTGCCGGTGAATGCCGAGACAGTGCTGCCCACGGCCAACAAGTCGGCGCTGGAGCTGCTCAAGGGCACCAGCGGCATCCAGGCGGGCACCAGCGCGCCGGGCGGGCTGCTGAACCTGGTCGTCAAGCGGCCGACGGCCGCTGCGCTGACGCGCGGCGGCATCGAGTGGGTGCAACCGGGCACCTTGGCGCTGGAGGCCGATGTGTCGCGGCGCGAAGGCGCGCTGGCCTGGCGGCTCAACGCCCAGGGCACTCGGCTCGATCCGGCCACGCGCAACAGCCGCGGCAGCAGCCACCTGCTGGCACTGGCCGGCGAGTGGGCCGCCTCGGCAGGCACGCGGCTCGAGCTGGAGGTGGAGCAGAACCGCCAGAGCCAGCCCAGCACGCCGGGCTTCAGCCTGCTTGGGGGCCGCCTGCCGGATGCCGAGACCATCGACCCGCGCCTGAACCTGAACAACCAGCCGTGGACGCTGCCGGTGGTCTTCGAGGGTGGCACGGGCTCGGTGCGGCTCACGCAGGCGCTGGGCCGCGAGACCGAGCTGGTGGCGCACGCGATGCGTCAGCAGCTGCGCACCGACGACCGCATCGCCTTTCCCTACGGCTGCGATGCCCAGGGCGTGTACGACCGCTACTGCAGCGACGGCACGTTCGACCTCTACGACTTCCGCAGCGAGGGCGAGCGGCGCACCACCACCGCCGCCGACCTGCTGCTCGCCGGCCGCCACCATCTGCTGGGCCTGCGCCACCGCTGGAGCGCGGGTGTGCTGGCCACGCGGCACGAGGCGCGCTTTGAGCGCCAGGCCTTCAACTACGCCGGCATGGGTCGCGTCGACGGCACGGCGGTGGTTCCGCCCGACCCCACGCTGACCGACGAAAACACCCAGCGCGACGAGCGCAGCCTGGAATGGCGGCTGCAGGATCGCGTCGAGCTCGGCCAGGCGTGGCAGCTGTGGGCCGGCCTGCGCCACTCGCGCATCGAGCGCAAGAGCGTGCGCACCGACGGCAGCCGCGCCACCGCCTACGGGCAGTCGTTCAGCACGCCCTGGTTGGCGCTGGCCTGGCAGGCCACGCCGGCACTGATGGCCTACCTGAGCAGCGGGCAGGGCATCGAGAGCGAGGTGGCCCCGAACCGCACGCGCTACAGCAACGCCGGGCAGGCGCTGCTGGCGCTGAAGAGCCGGCAGATCGAGGCGGGCCTGAAGCACCGCGGCGCGGCGCTGCAGTGGCAGCTGGCCCTGTTCGACATCCGCCGCCCAGTGTGGAGCGACGTGCGCACGGCCACTGGGCTGCCCACCGACGACTGCAGCGACACCCAGCCCTGCACGCGGCGGGCCGACGGGGCGGCGCGGCACCGTGGCGTCGAACTCGAGGCCGAGTGGCGGGCCGGTGCGCTCAGCCTGCGCGGCAGCGCGATGGCGCTGCAGGCGCGGCGCGAGGGCAGCGCGGATGCGACGCGCAACGGCCTGGAACCCACCAACGTGCCGGCGCGCAGCCTGAAGCTGCAGGCGGCCTGGAACCTGGCCGCGCAGCCGGGTCTGGCGCTGCTGGCCTTTGCCAGCCACGAGGGTCCGCGGCAGGTGCTGGCCGACAACCGCATCGCCACCGACGGCTGGACACGGCTCGACCTGGGTCTGCGCTATGCGGCGACGCGCGGCCAGACACGCTGGGTGTGGCGCGCCGGCCTCGACAACGTGGCCGACACGCGGGCCTGGAAGGAGGCGCCGTTCCAGTTCGGCCATGCCTACCTGTACCCGCTGGCCCCGCGCACCTGGCGCCTCGCGCTGGACGTCACCCTCTAGGAGCGTAGGCGGCCCGAGGTTTCGGGCTATACTTGAGGGCTGTATTCCCCGATAGCTCAGTCGGTAGAGCGCCGGACTGTTAATCCGTAGGTCCCTGGTTCGAGCCCAGGTCGGGGAGC